>JBOGFT010000073.1:0-39557 GCA_050701895.1 Acidimicrobiales bacterium | reverse complement strand
ACCTTCATCGCCCCTGTCCTGCAGGCCGCCACTGGCTGGCACGGCTCGGCCATCAGCGCCCTGCTCCTCATCTACGGTCTGGCCGCGCTGGGCGGCAACGCCCTCGGCGGCCGGGCGGCCGATCGGTTGGGCCCTCAGCGCAGCATCGCGCTGGCCTTGACCTCTTTGATTGCCAGCCTCGGTGTGCTGTCCTACGCCACCCACCTCGGGCCCCCAGCAGGAACCCCGATTGTCGTGGCGGTGCTGATCGCCTGGGGGGTCGCCGGCTGGTCCCTCACCCCCGCCCAGTCCCATGGACTGGTCGGCCTCACCCCCCAAGCCGGCCCCGAAGTCCTCTCCCTCAACACCTCTGCCGTCTACCTCGGCATCGCTGCCGGGGCGGCTCTCGGCAGCCAGGTTCTTTCCCACGCCGGGCCCGCCAGCTTGGGACTGGCCGCTGCCGCACTCCAACTGGTCGCGCTGGGCGTCGTTGCTGCCAGCCGCCGAGCACGCGTCCGGACGCACTGACACACCAACCCAGCGGACGCAACTCAGAACTGGACCGCCGTCATCGGGACCCCGTCAGGATCCAAACGTGAAGAGAAGGGGAACACAATGACACGTCTATCTGGGGAAGCACCAAAGCAGCGACCTCACCCGCGCGACGATGGTCCCGTTGACGAGACTTGCCCCTGACCAATGGGTTGCATCACCTTGACCACCCACGAGCGGTGCTATGTTGCCTGACCGCTGATGGTGTACGAGTCGTTGGATTGCTGGTGCCAAGTGGCTCAGCCG
Organism: Acidimicrobiales bacterium; assembly: GCA_050701895.1. Taxonomy (GTDB): domain Bacteria; phylum Actinomycetota; class Acidimicrobiia; order Acidimicrobiales; family RAAP-2; genus RAAP-2. The sequence goes on along the minus strand of JBOGFT010000073.1, from coordinate 38,780 downwards.
CTGACCAGCGGCTTCGCTCGACCCGTAACCGAGTAGTCGGGGGTACGGGCTCTGTGTTGTGACCCTTGGGCGTCGTCCAGCATATGACCGCAGCAATCCGGAGGTGCAACTACGACTTCAGGTCGCAGGAATAGCTGGCTCTCTCTCATCACCCCTACGCGTTGGGCACGCTCGGTGATGGTCGTGGCGTGGGTGACGAGCACGAGGGAGTCCATGTTCGTGCCAGAGTTGATCCAGCAGCGACACGACGTCGTCGCGGTGTCCATGTCGAGATTGCCGCTGGTGCTAATTGGCAAGCAGGACCTTGAACTCTTTGACCAATGCGCGGGCGATGCCGACCGCCGCACTGCTCCGACTGCTGTCGTGGAATCGCGTGATCAGAGGAGATCGCGGCCGCCGTCGATACCGAAAATCTGCGACCCTGTTACGTTTTCATCCGTCGGAGAGTTTCTTCGAGGAATGGAAGCATCTCGATATCCTTTGGTCGATTTGCGGCCCGTTTTGACCGCACAATATCTTCTAGCGCGGTAAGCGGCGTCTCCATACCTCTGACGAGCACCACTCGCGCCTGCCGCGCCAAGTCGGAATAGCCCTCCGTGCCCGACGGGATGAAAGAAAAGATTCTCTCGGCTGTTGTTGGGGGTGAAGTCGATATCAAGTGTGGGTCGGACGCTTATGCCCACGCTCGCCGCCCAGACTTCGGCGGCCGCCCCACCTATGACGACATACTCCACCTCGTGACGATTGAAAACCTCGATGATGTGAGCGATGTTCAGCTCTGGGGGTGCCGGTGTGATCATTTCGGTTGAAGGAGCCGACGACTATCTTCAAGATTCTGCGACATCTCAGAGAGAAACTCATTGAATTCTCGCTCGAGTCGGGTTCGCTCTCCGGGCGAAAGTTGACTGAGAGTCCACTCCAAGACTTCATCGTGGTTGTCATAACTCACGAGATGGACATCAAGGTCGAGTCCGGTTCCGCGCAGGAGCGAACGAAGGGTTTCCACTCCGCCCGGATCTCGAAGACCGTTCTCTATCTCGTGAATCGTCGTTCTCGACACGCCAGTTCTTCGAGAGAGTTCGCGCTGACTGCACCCACTTAACACGCGTGCCTCTTTGAGGAGTGCACTTGCCAACGTGGTTTGGATCGGAACTTTGACCGGCATGTCTTATGGTACTGGAAACAGGGCCAGCATGGAAGACCATCGACACACAATTCATAGGTTCATCCTGCCCCCGCCACCAGTAGTACAAAGGACTCCCGGATTTCTCCGGGTGTCCTTTGTTTTGTATTTGCGTCAATGTTTTTCGTCACTGTGACACCGCCCGGGGCGGTTCAGTACTTCTCTTCAGGATGGCTCGGGCACCGACGCCTTCATCGTCGCCATGTTCAGAGTGCTAGGCCTTCTTCGTCTGATTCAACGACACGGCGCCGCGAAATAGTGCTCTCAACGACTTTTCGTTGATCTTCTCGCCCTCGTGGAAATCGATCGCACGCCTGACGTTGCCCTCAAGACTGGAGTTGAAGAGTCCAGAAGGATCCTTCAAAGCGGCGCCCTGGGCGAATGTCATTTTCACCACTTCTTTGTACGTCTCGCCGGTGAAGAGCATGCCGTTGTCGTACCAGACGGGAACTCCCCTCCACTTCCACTCCTCGACGACGTCCGGATCGACTTCTTTGATGAGCGCGCGAAGTCGGCTCAGAGTCTCGCCTCGCCAGTCGCCTAACTCCTTGATTCTCGCGTCGATCAATTGGGACGGAGATTTGGTTTTCTCTGACGTTTTCTTTTCCATGCCCAGCAACTTCCTTCGTACCAGTTTCCACCAAATTAGGCGATCTCAGTGGCGACCATACATCGGCATCCATATACCGCAGCCCTGTGCGAGTGTCGTGACATCGGTTTTCTAAGCACATCTTTCGCGATTGTGCGCGATGTTACAGTTCCCACCGTTCCGCCCGTTGGCCGGCTTCGCTGCCCGCATTACCAGAAGGGATGGGCCCTCGACTGAAAAGCGCGTGGGAGTTGCGCGCCCACGAATGCACGAGGAAATGGAGATAATTGGTCTACTCGCTTAACGCCTTCATCATCGTCTTTCCGCAGTACAACTGCGGTTCCTCGTGTTGCTCTACCTCGTGTTGCACCTTCAGGACCACCTGGGATATTTCGCGCTTGCAACGGGTGCTCGGATGCTCGTGCTGAGCGGTGGCACCCTAATGGCAGCAACCATTGTGGGCCGCTTGAGCAGCCATATTCCCGTTCGCTAGCTCATCGGGCCGGGACTCGCGATGGTGGGCGCCGCGCTGATGCTTTGCGACGGAATCACGGGTGCGACGACCTGGACTCATTGGTGGTCGGGAGCGTTCCGGTATGGCCTCGGGCGTCAATACCACGCTTCGCCAAATCGGGATCGCCCTCGGCATCGCGCTATATGGAACGATCTTCTCGTCGGCTCTTCAAATCCAGCTCCATCATTCGCTCGTACCCCTCCGTCTCTCTGCTGGCGATGTGAATGCGATCGTCACAAACGGCAAAGTGGGATATGCCAGCCGCGTTATCGCCTCGACGCCGGCCGGCGCACGCGGCGTGGTGATTGGAGCGTTACGTTCGTGCTTCGCGGGATCGCTGAACGACTTGCTCATCGTCAGCGGGGTGATAGATCTGGTCGGCGCCCTGTAGGGCCTCGTCCTCATTCGACGAAGGACTTTGTGTCTCAGGGAGCGCCGGGGTACGCGGGGTAAGCGACATCGTTGTGTTTGAGGTCTGACCGCCGATGTACGAGCGAGAGTCACGACCAAACGCGGTAACGTCGGCGGGAGTTAGCTCAACGAGAGGATGTTGCGATGTCTCGAGAGGGTGAGTACGAACCTAGCCCTGCCGAGTGGGTACGCAATCAGGTGCGCGAGTACGAGAGTTCCAGGGGAGCGCGCGCTAACACGCTCCGCGATACCGGTATTCCGATTGTCATCCTCACTACGCGAGGGAATCGGAGCGGCAAGATTCGAAAGACTCCCCTCATGCGCGTCGAGCACGATGGCGAATACGCCCTTGTCGCTTCCCAGGGCGGAGCGCCAACTAATCCCCAGTGGTTCTTTAACCTCGTTGCCGATCCCGACGACGTCGCGCTTCAAGACGGAACTGAGCCCTTCGACGTTGATGTCCGGCGCCTCAGTGGAGACGAGTACGAAACGTGGTGGCATCGGGCGGTTGCCGCGTTCCCTCCCTACGGCGACTACCAAGAGAAGACCTCGCGCGAGATACCCGTCTTTGTGACTAGTCGCAAGGCGCGCTGAGAGGCAACGCCGAAGGACAGCGCCGGGAACTGCAGGTTCTTGGCGCCGAGGGCCCAAATTCACCACGTGAGTACCGTGGAGGGATGTCTTACCGACGACGCGGGACGAACTCATGAGCGTCAGCGACCGTGTGGTCGCACTGCGCAACCAACTTGATGAGGATGTGTACGAGCTCGACGCCGGTGAGTTCATTCGCTACCGGTCAGAGGCGAACGATGACGCCGTCGCCGGCGTCGTACGTTCTGTCGTCGCCGAGGGCGAAGAGGGTTGCGACGTGTTTCGCCAAGGGCTGGGCACCGACGAAGTCGATACGCTCCGACTCTTCGCGATGCGTCGCACATTGCTCGCTCGGCGATCATCTTCACTTGGGCCGATCTACGAAGCGATGGACGCATTTGCACTGTTGCCCGGCACAAAGGATGTCCCGTGGGACTCGTGGGTGAAGGGCGCATTTTTCGTCTCGCGGAGCATCGGTGGCGACCTCTCCGGCATGGATCGGCGATTCGCCGACCTCAATCCCGATGATTCGGATCGATTCCACGTGGCGGTTGAATCGATGGCCCGGGTGAGCGAGTTCTCGCAATGCCACCTCGTCGAAGTGACCACGGATCACGGCGTGGGATTCGTCGAGACACTGATGTTCCTAGGGAAACCTACCTTCGCCGTCTTCGGAGCCCCCCGCCAAGCGGATAACTTCGTCGCCTTTCAGCCGACAACAAATTTGGCGCAACTCTGCGCGAGTCTTGCTGACGCTTTCGATTCTTCAGGCGAGGTCACGACGGGACCCATCGGCCAAGATCAGTTGGCGGCGACGTCGTTTTCCCGGACCGCGTCGGGATCGTATCTGCCCACGCTCGGATGTCTGAGCTTCGTCGCTCGCGACGTCGCGGGTTCGTCGCTCACCGTCTTTGTCGCAGAACTCACGAGTGACGAGGATCCGACGGCGTTGGCCGCAGCCGCGACCGAAACCGATGATCAAGTGGCCGTCGCCGACGCCTCGAGAGTTATATTGCTAAGCCCCCAGCCGAGCTTTGACGAGGAACTCGATGTTCCCATCGACGCCCACGAGTTTGAGGACTTCGCCCGAGCCGCTCTCCTGGAGCCGTCCGCGCGCTAGCTGGGGGGGGGCGCTGGGACCAAGGCGTAGCCGGACTTTCTTCGAATCAACGCCACGGGGCACCCTCTGGTCATCGGCGTTGCCAGCGACCTACGGCTCCTGGAGACGGATTCAACGCTGGCCGAACGCGCGCTCGAGATATTGGTCGGGAACGTGAGCAGATTTTCTCCGAACGGATCGCCGGTGCGCATCACGGCGGGAGTCGCGGGTGATGCCGTTAAAGTGCTCGTCATCGACCGCGGTCCTGGAATCCGTCGAGAACATTGCTCGACGCTTCACGAACCGATGCATTGCGTCAAAGAGAACGGTGGCGCGACGCTAGGGCTACGGGCCGCGTCGGGCGCCGTGCTCGAGTTCTCCGAGAAGAGACGATTTAGTCGGCGAGTTCTCCCGGAACCCTGAGACGCGATGACCACCTCTCCTCTATGTGCCCATATCGCCAGATCACTACCGCACCGGCCCAAGTGACGATGAACATACCGACGATGATGAAGCCCGCGGCGTTGATGTTGAAGTTCTTCATGAAGTCCCAGAATCCACCCTTCCAATGGAGCTCGGTGGGCAGGAGTCCAAGTACTTCTATCGTGCCGATGAAGAAACAGACGGCGACAGACAGCCCGGTGATCGCCAAGTTGTAGTAGATCCTGCGCACGGGATTGAAGAACGCCCATCCATAGGCCATGTTCATGAAGCAGCCATCGAGTGTGTCCAGGAGCGACATCCCTGCGGTGAAGAGGATGGGGAGGCACATGATCGAGTACCACGGGAGGGCCTTCGCCGCGAGCAACGCCGTAGTGGCGAGTAGGGCAACTTCGGTCGCTGTGTCAAATCCCAGACCGAAGACCACCCCGACGGGATACATCTGCCACTCCTTGGTGATCGACTTCATCCACTTTCCAAAGAACCGGAACATGAGTCCGCGGTTGTTGAGTTGACGTTCTAGCTCCGCCTCGTCGTACGACCCGTCGCGCATTGAACGAAAGACCTTCATGATGCCGGCGAGGATGACGATATTCAAAAGCGCGATCAAGTACAAGAAACAGGCGGACACGATGGTGCCGAAGACCCCGCCAAACCGTTCGAGTCCGGATCCGTTATGTGAGAGGGCTCCGTAGACGGCTTTCTCGGCGATAACAAGGCCAGCGCCGATCGTCACGACGATGGTCGAATGTCCCAGGGAGAAGAAGTAGCCGACGCTGAGGGGCCGACGCGCGCCCTCGACGCCCTGACGCTCGGCCATCAACTTGCGCGTCGTGTTGTCGATGGCCGAGATGTGATCGGCGTCGAATGCGTGTCGTGAACCTAGGGTGTACGCGAGGATGCTGACACCGATGCCCAGGCCCTTGTAGTGCCCCGGCACGACGAACGCTATGAAGATGCCAAAGCCAATCACGTGCAAGGCCAAGATCGAGCCGAACATCCACCGCGCGCGGCGCCACTCCTCGTGACTGAGCGAGTTGCGTAGAATCTCGCGACGAGAAGGGGAAGACTGAACGGCTGTCATCTATGCGCGATCGCCCGCGGTCCCCTGAGACCTCCGATGACTACGTGACATCACGACGCTCCCGTTTCTTTGAGGAAATCTTGGCATAAACAAGAACTGGACGCAAGAACGATCTCAGCGCATCTAGTGGGTAATCTGTCTCTATGCGGTCACTCGCCAGCGATGGGGTACACGAGGTTGGGCCCGAGATTGACCCGGTGGAAGAAGTCCTCGATCGGCTCCGCGAGAGTGGCGGTCGTGCGACGACCTCGCGACGGGTCCTCTTGCGGTGTCTCTTTGACAAGGGCCCTCATCGCACCGCCGAAGAGCTCGCCGCGGAGGTTCAGCGCGTCGCGCCCGACGTGCACCTATCAACGATCTACCGCAATCTCGACGAGCTCGAGCGGCTCGGTGTCGTCGTCCACGCGCATCTGGGCCACGGTCCCGCGACCTATCACCTCTCCTCTGAGACGCACGGGCATCTGGTCTGCGAGACCTGTGCTGGAGAGATGGAGGCACCCGAGGGCTTCTTTCGGGCCCTCACCAGTGCGGCGAAGCGCGAGTACGGATTTGTGGTCGACCCCCGCCACTTCGCGGTGCTCGGTCATTGCGCCGCGTGCGCACGCAGTGAGGAGACGTAGTGCCCTACGGGCGAGAGTCGTCGATTATCTTGAGTTGGCGTTTCGTGGCGATGCAGCGATAGGCATCCTCGAGGAGCATCTCCAACTCGTCCCAGTCAATCTTTTGATCGAGTCGCACCCCACTCCACCCGCGAACGCCCACGTTTGGCGAAAGGAAGATGCTGTCGAGAGCCTTGGCAGAGGTCGCTCTGTGCGCCCTGCGGTGTCGCGCACCACAGGTGCGCGAAGGGGTGGTCGTGATCACCGTCCATCCATAGGATTACGAACTGCCTACCGACGAAAAATGCCGGTACGCCGTGACTGAGACGCTCCGTCGACCCGGGGAACGCCAGGCAGATCGTTCGGAGTGGACACTCAAGTTCGGGCCCTTCACGTTCTGACTCTACGCAGCTTGCGCGCCGTACCTCCGCTCTAGGGGGTCCAGGGGTGCGGCGCCGACACGTCGAGCGTCACGGCTAAGCCCCGTTGGTCAGGTGTTCAGTAATTCGACGGCGATTCGTGTTTGTAAGTTTTTTTCTTGGACCTGGCAGAGAGAGCTCGGTGACACCTACGCCAGTAACGTCAGGTTCACGCAAAAAACGACATCCCTCCGGGCGCCCGCTCCGAATCACTTAACGGTGAGTGATCTCAACGAGGCCAGTGACGCCCAGCTCGTCACACATATCGCTCGTTTCAGCGAGGTTGCCCTCGCTGAGGTGTATCGACGTCACGGCGGGGCAGTCTATGGACTGGCGCGACGGGTGTTGAACAACCAAGCTGAGGCCGAGGACGTCACCCAGGAGGTCTTTTTGCGTCTGTGGAATCAGCCTGAGCGTTTTGATCCTTCACGGGGCAATCTTCGCTCGTATCTGTTGACCCAGTCGCACGCGCGCGCTGTCGACACGATTCGCTCTATGACATCATCGCGTCGGCGCGCGATTACTGACGCGGTGCGCGCAGCCGCCGCGCCCTACGACGTGCATCGCGAAGCGTGGGACGTCATGGTGTCTGAGGAGGTACTGCGAGCTCTGCGCGGCCTGCCCGAGGACGAGCGACGGGCCATCGAGTTGGCGTATTTCGAGGGCCACACCTACGTTCAGGTGGCCCAAATCCTTGGCGTTCCCGAGGGGACGATCAAGGGACGAATTCGAAACGGCATGAAGCGCATGCGCGGTGACCTATCGCGTCATGGGATTCAAGGAGCGGACCGGTGACAACGCACGACGAAGCGGCCGAACTTCTCGCCCCGATGGCTCTTGACGCCCTTGAAGCGGACGTTCAGGTTCGCGTTGAAGAGCATGTCCTCACGTGCTCTGAGTGCCAGCGCGAGCTCGACGGTTTGCGCGAAGTGGCCTCGGCGCTGGGAAATACGTACGAAGTGCCTCCCGAGGGACTCTGGTCGCAGATCGCGACGCGACTGTACGAGACCGATCCAGAACACGCGCCCTCGCCGCCAGTCTTCATCGGCGACTTCGACGCGTCACGCTCAGGAACCCGTCACGGTGCGCGACGGCGCTCGATTCTTCTAACGGTGTCGCTAGCCGCTGCCGCGGCGATCATTGTCCTGGGTCTCAATCTGGCAGACGCCAATGGACGAGTGACCAACCTGGAGAATGCTCTGGCCAGCAGCAGTCACAACGGTGTGGCGAGCGCGCTCGCCACACCCGGTCACCAGGTGGTGACGCTGAGCGACACAAGTCACCGCGTACTCGCCTCCTTCGTCCTCCTACCCGACGGGCGTGGCTACCTGGTGCATTCGGACATGGCGACGCTTCCTTCCAGCGAGACATACCAGCTTTGGGGAATCGTCGACGGATCGCCGGTGTCGATTGGGGTCATGGGCGCGACGCCTCGCGCGGTCGCCTTCACCCTCGCAAGCTCCCCGCGACCTACGTCGCTCGCCATCACGGTCGAGTCGGCGGGGGGTTCGCTCACCCCCGCGAAGTCCCTCGTAGCGTCGGGCGAGGTGTAACGGCAAGCGTCGCAGTTTTCGCGCACAGCAACACGGAGTTACGTTTCGAGTCGGGCCAAGTAGCCCATTCCCATCACGACGGCCTCACATCCAATCTCGGCGAGAGCGTCGACATCGGCGTCGTCGCGCACACCGCCCGCGGCGACGACAAGCAGGTCACTGCGACACGCTTCTTCGTACAGCGCGAGATCGGGTCCGCGCATTGTGCCGTCTCGCTCGATCGCCGTCACGTGAACACGCGACACCCCCTCGTCGAAACAGCGCGCGAGGGCGTCGGAGAAGGTGAGACGGGTCTCGGCGAGCCAACCGCGCACCGCGATCCTTCCGTCGCGGACATCCAGTGCAGCCACGAGTCGATCGCCCAGGGTGTTCGCGAATGAGGCCAAAGTCGTGTCTTCGCTCCATAGCGCCGTTCCCACGATCACTCGCGCCGCTCCAGCGTCGAGCGCCGCCTGGGCGGCCTCGATCGAACGAATGCCACCCGAAACCTGTAGGGGGATGCCACACGCGACCACTCGACATCGCTCGATCATGTCGGGGCGCAGCGCTCCGTCGCGTGCACCCTGGAGATCTACCACGTGGATGAGCGCGGGGCGAGTGGCAACGAGGCGTCCCATGAACTCCTCCAAAGGCTGGCGAAAGATAACCCGCTCATAATCGCCTTGCTCGAGGCGTACCGCTTCGTCGCCCAGCACGTCAAGGGCCGGAATGATGTGAATGGATGCTCGAGCGCTCACTCGTTACTACCAGAGGCCCCAGGGGGACCGTGACCACTGGAACCCCCAAAAGGGCCTCGACGACTGGAACCTCCGAAAGGGCCCTGACCGCCTCGGCCGCCACGTCGGCTCCGCAACCAAAGGCGCGCCCCGATCAAGGCGATCGGAATCAGGATCAGATACCAGGTTCCCGTGGTGTGTTCGGCTGCCAATAGCTCGCTGAACATGAAGTCTCGTTTCGTGATTTGCGTAGTAGCAAATTAGCATATTAGCATGTTGAAATGACTAGTGGCAAAGTAATACCCGCGGACGCAAGTCCAGAAACGGCGTCCCGCTTCGATGAGCTGGTCGACGCGGTGGCGCGCGTGCGCGATCCCGTCGTCGTTGCCGCGTTCTTGCGCGACCTGTGCACCACTACAGAGTTGGACGCAATGGGCCAGCGCCTCCAGGTGGCCCGACTCGTCGACGAGGGCATGTCCTACCAAGACATCTCGCGTCGCACCGGCGCCTCAACTGCTACGATCACGCGCGTCGCTCAGTGGCTCCACCACGGTCAGGGGGGCTATGGCGCCGTACTGAAGAAGGGACGACGATGACGCGCCGCTTGACCATGGCACTTCCCTCGAAAGGGCGACTGCGCGAACCGTCATGGACACTTCTAGAAGCGAGCGGTGTCTCGCCCCAGGAGCCCGGGGAGCGGATGCTCCAGGCCCACTGTCGCAACGCCGACATTGACCTGTTGTTCGTGCGTGCTGATGACGTACCTGAGTACGTCCAGGACGGCGTCGTGGACTGTGGCATCACCGGGCTTGACCTCATCAACGAGAGAGAGTGCAGTGTTGAAGTGCTGCTCCGGCTGGGCTTTGGTTCATGCTCTCTCCAGGCGGCCGTGTCGAACGAGGACACGGCCACCCAAATCTCGGACCTGCAAGGGCGCCGGGTGGCTACATCGCATCCGCGCATCGCGGCAAAGGCACTGGCCGAACGGGGCGTCAGCGTCGAGATTGTGTCAGTCGCTGGATCCGTGGAGATCTCGCCACGACTGGGTCTCGCGGACGCCATCATCGATCTGGTCTCGACGGGAAGCACCCTGCGCACGAACGGGCTGCGCTCCATTGGCGTGCTCTTTGAATCTGAAGCCGTGTTAGTGGGTCAGGTGAACGCCAAGGACTCCGAGGCGCGCCGGACGCTCACCACGGTGCTCGGTTCGGTCATCAACGCTCGAGCGAACAGATATCTGCTTTGCAACGTCTCGAGGAGTCGGTTGGATGAGGTGACGGCTGTCCTTCCGACAGCCGGCTCGCCAACCGTGATGGATCTCGCGACGCCGGGAGTTGTGGCCGTGCACGCGCTCGTACCGGCGGCCGATATCTGGGCTCTTTTGCCTCGGCTTGAAGCGGCGGGGGCGAGCTCGATTCTGACGCTGCCCGTCGAGAGAATGGTGCCGTGAGCGCACCGTTAAAGATCGATCGTGAGGTGACGATTGATGAGATCGTCATTGACGTGCGCGAACGCGGCGACGCCGCCCTTGTTGAGTGGTCGAGACTCTTTGACGCCACGACATCGGACATCCCCGAGCGAGCTGTCGCCTACGGCGACCTTCCTACTGCAGCCGTCTTGGCCGCGGCCGAGGCCGTGCGCACCTGGCACGCCGCGCAGCGACCCGCGGACCTCATGATGGAGGTGTCTCCCGGCGTCACCCTCGAGCGACGATGGATTCCGCTTCGTTCGGTGGGCATCTACGTGCCGCGAGGCCTGGTGTCGTCGCTCATCATGAGCGCGGTGCCGGCCCAGGTAGCGGGAGTTGAACGAATCGTCGTCTGCACTCCTCCAAGTGGCTCAGGCGCGGTCGCCGCAACCGCCGCCCTGCTGGGCATCACGGAGGTGTGGGCCATCGGTGGCGCGCAAGCCATCGCCGCCATGGCGTACGGCACCGAGTCGATCGCCGCGGTTGACAAGATCTTTGGACCGGGCAGTGGTGCCGTCAATAGCGCCAAGCTTGTCGTGAGTCGAGATGTAGCAATCGATCTGCCGGCGGGGCCGAGCGAGATCGTGGTCGTCGCCGATGAGGGTGTCGATGAGGGGATCATCGCTCAAGAGATCGCGGCACAGATGGAGCACGGTCCTGACTCGCGGGGCTATGTGGTGCGCGTGGGCGGCGACCTCGAGGCGGCGCTCGACGAGGTCGAGGGGTACGCCGCGGAACACGTGGTGTTGCTGGGCGATCGTGCCGAGTCACTCGCGCCGCGCATTCGCAACGCCGGAGCCGTCTTTGTCGGTCCCTATTCTCCCGTGCCCGCGGGTGACTATGCCACCGGCGGCAACCACGTGTTGCCGACTGGGGGATGGGCGAAGTCAACGGGGGGCCTGGGACTCGAAGCGTTCATGAAGACGGTCACGGTGCAGCGAGTCACTCAGGAAGGCCTTGAGCGACTTGCACCAACGATTGAAGCATTGGCTGAGCTCGAAGGCATGATCGCACACAAGGCCACGGCGCGCCGATGAAGCCCGCTGCCCTCGAGGCGTATCAATGGCCGCCTTCTACCGACGTTCTCGCGCGGCGAGTCGGCATCGACCCGCGCGCAATTGTCCGGTTCGATGGGAACGTTGCGGCCGCCCCGCCTTCGAGCGCTCGTCCCGCCGCGTTGGCGCGTGCGCTCGCCGATGTCAACGAATACGACCGTGGCCGCTACTTGCCGCTGCGAAGGGCCATCGCCGGCCACCACGGTCTCGACGTCGACAACGTGGCCCTTGGGGCGGGCAGCGACGAGTTCATCGTGCTCCTGGCGAACATGTTCGCCGCGGGCGGCAAAATCGCCACGGTTCCCGCGTACACCTATTCGATGTATCGATACGCCGCCATCATGGCGGGAGCCACGATCGTGGAGGGCTCCGCTACGGCTGACCTGATCTATGTCTGTCGCCCGAATAATCCGACCGGCGAGATGTGCGAGATTCCCGACGTCGACGGACAGGTGGTCGTGGATGAGGCGTACGCGCAGTACGCGGGCGTCGACGCCCTTGACCAACTGGACCGCGGCGTCATCATCCTGCGCACGTTCTCCAAGGCCTTCGGCCTGGCGGGTGCGCGGGTGGGTTACGCGCTCGCACGTCGCGAGCTCATTGAAGCGATCTCGTCGCGCCAAGCGCCATTGTCGGTGTCGTCGCTCTCCGCGGCGCTCGCCTTGACTGCTATCTCCTCGCCGCTCGACATTTCGAGCGCCCTTGGCGAGCGGGACCGACTGGCGAGCGAGTTCGAGGCGCTCGGACTGACTCCGCTGCGCTCGTACACGAACTTCCTCTTCATTCCGATGGATGATCCGGAGAAGCTCGTCGACCAATTGCTGCCCTACGGCGCCGTCACTCGCGCGTATCGGGGAGGACTGCGGGTGAGCGTGCGTGACGAGATCGACAACGACTTCCTTCTTGACGCGCTGCGCGCTGTCCTCTTCGAGGTGCCGATGCCCCCGCAGTACCTGCGCCACGAGCGCAATACCGCCGAGACGCTGCTCAGCGTGCGACTCCGGGTACCCGGCCAGGGTCGGGTGCTCGTGCGGACGGGGTGCGGCTTCTACGACCATATGCTCCAGCAGCTGGCCTTTCACGCGAGTCTCGATCTGCGACTCGAGGGCGTCGGTGACCTGGAGACCGGTGACCACCACACCGTCGAGGACATGATGCGCACCTTTGGCGAGGCATTCGATCGGGCGCTCGGCGATCGAAAGGGCCTCACCAGGTACGGCGAAGCGCGAGTTCCCATGGACGAGGCCATCGCTCATGCCGTCGTCGACCTCTCGGGTCGAGCCACGGCCAAGATCTCGATCACGCCCGACGAGGGCATGGTGACCCACGCGTTCGAGTCCTTGGTTCAGACGGCCCGCATCACCCTGCACGTCACCGCGTCGGGTGAGAATGCCCATCACGTGGCTGAGGGCGCGTTCAAAGCCGTGGGGCGGGCGCTGGCCCAAGCGCTGGCGAAGGACGGCTCACTCGTTCGCTCGACCAAGGGATCCCTGTGAGCGCGGTGGTCGTCGTGGACTACGGGGCGGGAAACACTCGCTCGGTCACCGCCGCGCTCACCCATCTCCAGCGCGACAGCGTCATAACGAGCGAACCACATGCGATTCGAGGGGCCGAGTATGTCGTGCTGCCCGGCGTCGGCTCGGCGAGGAGCGCCATGGATCGCCTCAATGCGAGCGGGGCGGCCAAGGCTCTTCGAAAGCGATTCCGTGAAGGTGGAATAACGATCGGCATCTGTCTCGGCATGCAACTGGCAATGCAGCGCAGCGAAGAAGACGGCGGCGTGAGGGGCCTCGGCATGCTCAAAGGTGACGTCGTGCGCCTGCGCGAAGGTCGCGTTCCGCGCCTGGGCTGGTCAGTCGTCGACCCGTGGGGTCAGTCCTTCTACTTTGCTCACTCCTACGCCGTTAACTCGCCGTTCGCGGTGGCGAGCGTAGACGGAGTGACCGTCGCGGTGCGCCACGGCTCGTTCCTCGGGGTTCAGTTCCACCCTGAAAAGAGCGGACCGGCCGGACTTGAGTTTCTCGACCAGTGCCTTTCCCGCGCTTAATTCCCTGCCTCGACGTTGCGCACGGCCGCGTCGTCAAGGGCGTCAGCTTCGTGCAGTTGCGCGACGTCGGCGATCCAGCAGAACTCGCCACGCACTACAGCGAGGGCGGCGCCGATGAACTCGTCTTTCTTGACATCACGGCGACTCCTGAGGAACGCGCGACGATGACGTCAGTCGTTGAGCGAGTCGCGGACGTCGTGGAGATTCCCTTCACGGTGGGGGGCGGGGTGCGTTCGGTCGACGATGCGTCGCGCATCATCGAGTCCGGTGCCGACCGTGTCTCGCTGAACTCCGCGGCTATCGCCGATCCCTCGCTGATCGGCGCCATTGCGGATCGGTTTGGCTCCCAGGCGGTGATCGTCGCCATTGACGCGGGCGACGGCGTTGTCTATTCGCACGGCGCTCGTGTGGCGACGAAGTTGGAGGCGGTTCCCTGGGCCATCGAGGCGTGCGAGCGCGGTGCGGGCGAGATCCTGTTGACCTCGATTCGCCACGACGGTCAACGCCGGGGCTTCGATCTGGGCTTGACCGTCACGGTGCGAGACGCGGTCAGCGTTCCGGTCATCGCCTCGGGCGGCGCGGGCTGCGCGCAGCACGTGGCCGACGCCCTGCGCGTGGCCGACGGCGCGCTGGTCGCCTCCATCGTTCACGAGAATCCCACGGGGCTTATGGGACTACGACGCGAGATTGAAGAACTCGGCGTAGCGCTTCGGCCCTTTAAGGAGAGCTATGGATGACCAACTCCGCGCGGCCATCGTGCAAGACGAGTCAACGGGGCGAGTATTGATGCTCGGGTGGATGGACGACGAGGCGCTCGCCTTGACCAGGTCAAGCGGACTCGTGCACTTCTTCTCTCGCTCTCGTAAACGGCTCTGGAAGAAGGGCGAAACGTCGGGCAATTTTCTGCACGTGACGAATCTGGAACTCGACTGCGATGAGGACGCCGTGCTCGTCAGCGCCCACGCCGACGGTCCCGCGTGCCACGACGGGTCTACGTCGTGCTTCACTCCGTGGTTGTGGCGAAAGATATTGCGCCGTGACGCCGAGGGCGCCGACGAGTCGTACGTTCACGCTCAACTGTCGGGCGGCGTCGCGCTCAATGCGCGCAAGGTTGGCGAGGAAGCCGTAGAACTGGTCGTCGCGGCCCTCGGAGAAGACGACGAACGCGTCGTGAGCGAGGCCGCCGACCTCTGGTTCCACACGTTGCTGTTGCTTCGCAGTCGAGGCCTCGATCCCGCGGCCGTCGAGGACGAGCTGCGTCGACGCGAGCGCTGAGAGGAGTCACGTCGAGGCCAGCTTGTAGGCGGTCATCGACAGCGAGCCCATCGCGTAGCCATCGACGATCGTGGTCGTGGGCGTCTTGGCCGCGGCGGCGAGTCCGGCGAGGTAGGCGAGCGGCAAAAAGTGATCGGGGGTGGGCACGGCGAGGGGGTAGTCGCGGTTCGCGCTTGCAGTTCCGAGCTCGCTAGCGTCGTGAGTCATGATCTCGCGCATTGCATCGTCGAAACGATGTGCCCAGTCAGTCCCTTCGTCGCGAGAGTGCCAATCGATGAGCCGCAAGTTGTGCACGACGTTGCCGCTGCCGATGATCAGCACGCCCTCAGAGCGCAGGTCGTGCAACTTCGCGCCAAGGTTGAAGTGATAGTCAAAGGGCAACTCGGCGTTGATCGACAGCTGCACGACCGGCACGTCGGCCACCGGATACATGTGTCGCAGCACCGACCACGTGCCGTGGTCAATGCCCCAACTGTCGGTGTCGAGCCCCACGTAGGTCGGCTCGACGATGTCGGTGATGCGCTGGGCCAACTCGGGGTCGCCCGGCGCGGGGTACTTTACGTCGAAGAGCGATTGGGGAAAGCCGTAGAAGTCGTGAATGGTGCGCGGAACGCGCATGGCGGTGACTGCTGTGATGTTGACGTACCAGTGCGCCGACACAACGAGAATTGCCTTTGGCGTGGGCGACGATTCGGCGAATGACGTCCAGGCGTCGGTGTAGCGGTTGACTTCGATGGCGTTCATGGGATTGCCGTGTCCAATGAACGCGGCCGGCATGAGGATGGAGGACATCGCTCAGAGCGTAATGGGAAGTAATTGGCTCAGGGATCGACGCTCAATCTGCGTTGTCCGAAGACACGACGTCGAGTGCGCTCTCCACCACGTCAGCAATCTCAGCGACATCGAGAGAGGCGTCGATTCGCAGGCCGAACTCATCGAGTTCCAGAGGTTCGAGCGTGGCGTACTGCGACTCGAGCAAGGACGACGACATGAACTCGTGGTGGCGCGACAGAACTCGCTCTCTCACGAGATCGAAGGGTCCGTCGAGCTCCACAAAAAAGGCCGCGGGTGCGTACTCGCGCAGTACGTCGCGATACGTCCGTTTTAGTGCCGAGCACGCTGTCACGGTGGGGAGATTCGCCGTGGCGTCGTCGCGGATGCGTTCGCCAACGGTGCGAAGCCACGGTAGGCGGTCCTCGTCATCGAGAGGGATCCCCGATGCCAGTTTCTGAACGTTGATTGCCGAGTGCAAGTCGTCCGCTTCAATGAACTGGTCATCCCACCGATCGGCCAACGTTCGTCCCACCGAGGACTTGCCCGAGCCCGAGACACCGATCACAATGACGCTGCGAGGCTCTGCCACGGAGTGCTTTAACGCGTCGACGCTCGCGGCGAGGGACGTTTCCTCACGAGTTGGCGAATGTAGTGGCGAACTTCGTCGGGGGTGAACCTGAGCGTGGCATCGCCGACCGTGAACTCGATGCGCTGACGCTGTGCGTCCTCGGACGTGAAGGCGCGGGCAAACGTCCATACCTTGTCGTTGCGGGCGACGTCGAGGGCGCGAGCACGAAGTTCTTCAAGGGTGACCTGGAGACGAAGGTGCATCATGGGCGCCTGAATCCTCGCCGGGATGACTTCGACACCGGGCAGTCCCCGCAGCGCCGCGCCGATGGCGACGGCGTGGCGATAGTAGCGACCCATGAGCGGCAGGCGCTGATTGAGGACCGTGAGCGCGGAAGCGGCGTAGGGCCACATACCGAATAAGCGTCCGCCGTGACGCGTGCGCCACGTCGAGACTTCGTCGATGACATCGCGCTCTCCAGCCAGGCAACATCCCGTGATGCCGCCAAGACCCTTGTAGAACGAGACGTAGACCGTGTCAAAGAGCGCCGCGATCTGGGCGGGAGTCTTTCGATAGAAAGGCGTGGACTCCCAGAGTCGCGCGCCGTCGAGATGCGCCGCGGCGCCGCGTTCGCGGGCCCAATTGACTTGGGCGTTGAGTTCGCGCCAACTCGGCAGAACGCCACCGAGGTCGCGTTGGGGAAGTTCGATGAGAAGTGATCCGACGGGCTCATGCACGAGGGAGAGATTGGTGGTGGACAGGGGCTCGTAACGCGGGCCAACGGGAATGGCGAAGAGACCGTGCAACAGTTGGTACCCACGTTCCTCGTGGGAGTCCAGGTGGCAGAATGGATGAAAGGCCACGGACTTCGTCCCGCGTCGCTCTCCATGAACGCGCAGCACGATCTGCTGGGCCATCGTGCCGCTCGGCAGGAAGAGAGCCGCCGGCTTATCTAAAAGGGCAGCGACGCGTTTTTCCAAGGTTGCGACCGCGCCACCGATTCCGTAGTAGTCGATCGCCGTGTCGATCGGAATCGACGCCAGGAGATCGTCGACGCGTCGTGGTCCATGTCCGTTCAGAAATCGGTCGCACGACGACATTGCACTCTCGAGCTTTTCGTCGCGCGACACGGGCGGGGCGCTGCGGCGCGGCTTTGCAGTGGGGCTCACCCGATTCATCATATTGAGGTCCGGCTCGCGGACTTTGACGTTGCAGCGTTGGTACCTCCTCACTACAGTGACGGTGGCGACCACCTGTGCCGCGGGTGGGCGATGCATATTCCTCGAGAGGAGTGAAGATGTCGAGAGATCCCTACGCAGAGCTTCCCCAGCTCCCGTCGTTTGTCGTGACGTCAGACGATATGGACGATGGGCAGCCGCTGGCGATGGCTCAAGTCAGTGGGCTCCTGGGGGCCGGGGGAGAGGACGTATCGCCCCAGTTGTCCTGGAGTGGCTTCCCCGCGGAGACCAAGAGCTTTGCGATAACCGTCTACGACCCGGACGCGCCAACGGCCTCGGGCTTTTGGCATTGGGCCGTCGCCGACATTCCCGTCACGACAACTTCGCTGCCCTCGGGTGCCGGTGACGACACGGGCAGTGGTCTGCCCGCAGGCGCCGTCCAATTCTCAAACGACGCCGGCATGAAACGATACGTCGGATCGGCACCACCGCCAGGGCACGGCGTTCACCACTACTACGTGGTGGTACACGCGCTCGACGTCGAGCGCTTGGATCTGCCGAGCAGCGCCTCGCCCGCGTACTTGGGATTCAATCTCTTCATGCATTCGCTGGCTCGCGGGATACTCGTGGGCACGTACGAGCAACACTGAGCCGCCCGACCCGTGTCTGCGCGCGGGCCGCTCACTCTGACGGTCTTAGGTTGTGCGGGATCGTCCTATGACGCCGACCTGTCGCATCCCTGCTCGAGTTATCTGCTCGAGACCCAAGAAGCCGCGGTCATGCTGGACTGCGGTTTCGGGTCGTTCGCGTCGTACCTTGAGAACGCGTTTACGAGCCGACTCGACGCGATTGTGGTCAGTCACGCGCACGGCGATCACTCCTTCGATCTCGAGGCGTTCTTGACATTCCCCTCGGCGTGGCGCGATGTACCGCGGGTGCTCGCCTCCCAAGCGACGCTGGTCGCCTCTTCTCAACTTGAAGTGGCCAACGCCGAGGTGATCGTCGTCGACGATGGAAGTGACGTGGTTTTGGACACATTTCGTGTTGAGTGCTCAAGAACCACGCACCAGATGCCAACGCTCGCGACTCAGATCTCGATGAACGGCCGTCGCGTTGTCTACAGCGCCGACACCGGCCCCGGGTGGCACGTTCCTCCCTCATTTCGGGGTCCAGATCTGGCAATTCTGGAATGCACCATCGAGACTCGCGACGGCGACTCGTCACCGTTTCACCTCGACTCCGAGGAGGTGGCTGCACTCGCACAGTCTCTCGAGGCGCAAAGGACACTCCTCACTCACCTACCCGTTCACGCTGACGGATCGGCCCGATTGGTCCGGGCGATGGGTGCGGCGCCGAGACGTGACTTTCTCCTTGCGGTGACAGGCCAGCGCCACGTCATCGAGCCGCCTTTTGAAGCCGATGGTTACAGATAATGAGGCGGACGTTCGTCGAGATATCGACGCAGGCGCGACAGTTCGACCTTTAGCCGCTCGTTCTCGTCTCGCAGCGAACGAATCGTGGCCTCGAGTTCTTCGACGCGCGCCTCGTGCTTCATCCCCCAACACTTGCACAGCTGAGGGGTACTGAAAAGTCCCACGCGATAGGTCGTCGCTGGATATCGTAAGAACCAGCCACTCATCTCGAGCGGCTCCAGGGGGGATCACCAATGCCAGTCGAAGAACATGTCGCGCAAGATCACGAACGCCTAGAGGCGCTCGGATATCGCCAAGAGCTGTCGCGAGTGTTGTCACTCTTTGACAACTTCTCAGTGGCGTTCAGCTACCTGAGTCCCGTGGTAGGTATCTATTCGATCTTCGTGATCGGGGCGGGAGCGGGTGGACCGCGCTATATCTGGACCATTCCGGTCGTCGTGGCGTTCATGACGCTGGTGGCGTTGGTCTTTGGGCAACTGGCCAGTGAGTACCCGTTGTCGGGAGCGCTGTACCAGTACGGCAAATACAACATTGGACCCCGCTACGGCTGGTTCGTCGGCTGGATCTACGGATTCGCACTTCTGGCGACCGTGGCCTCTGTCGACTCAGGAATCGTCGGCTACGTCACGGACTTGATGAACATCTGGTTCAAAACCGACCTCAACCCGGCCAATCACGTCACGATCTTTGCGGTCGTCGCGGTGGTCATCCTCCTCTCGATGATCATGAACTCGGTCGGCGCGAAAATCCTCGGGCGCGTGGCGCGATACGGCGTGTATGTCGAAACGATCGGCACCTTCGGGGTATTCATCGCCCTTGCCATCAAAGGGTTTCACCACAACCTCAACTACCTCGTCACGACTCAGGGCGTGCAATTCCAAAAGACCAATCCCTTCGGGGTCAACTTTGGCGGGCACTGGCTCACGGGCGCGGCACTCGTGGCGATTCTCGCGAACGTCTACATCTTCTATGGCTTTGAGTCGGCCGGCGATATCGCCGAAGAGACGAAGGATGCGGGCCGTCAGGTACCCCGGGCTATGCGCAACGCGATCCTCTATGGCGGTGTGGCGTCATTCGTCCTCGTGCTCGGTCTGCTGCTCGCCATTCCAAAGACAGGATTCACGAAGGTGATAAGTGGCGGCATCCCCGTCATCTTGGCGACGCTCCCGGGCTGGTTGCAGGACTTCTTCCTCGTCATGGTGATCATCGCCTTCTTCAGTTGTGGTACCGCGGTGATGGCCGCGGGATCTCGCGTCACCTTCGCCCTTGCGCGAGACAACGCCATACCCGGTGCGCGAGTGCTCAAGAGAGTGACGCCGCGAAGCCGCACGCCGCGAAACGCGATTCTGGTTGCGACGATCGTGCCCTTTCTCTTCCTACTGCTCGTGCTGGTCAACCCAGCCAAGCCGGTGCACGTGCTGTGGTTCTACTACCCCGCGCAAGTCAACGCTCTCTTTGCCCTGGTGTCCTTCGCCACGTCGGGCATCTATCTGTCCTTCTTCCTCACGGTGCTGGGTTCGTTCGTCGCCGAGCGCAGGGGCTGGAAGCCAAGTGGCCAGTTCACCTTGGGCAAGTGGAGCACGCCGGTCACGGTGGCGGGCGGGCTCTACCTGCTCTTGATGCTGCTCAACATCGTGTGGCCCAGCTCCCTCTCCAGTGGACGTGGATACCTGTTCAACTACGGCTGGATCACGCTGCTCGTGATGTTCATCATCATGGTCATTGGCGGACTTTACGAAGCCCTCGCCCGTCCGGACAAGAAGCCGAACCAGGAGAGTCTCACCGGGTCCTAACGGACCTTTCCAAAGTCGAACGGCGGGCGTTTTCGGCCCGCCGTTCAATGAACACATCGCGGCCAGCGTGCTGGAAATCTCGCGGCATCGCCGTCGTCCTGACCGCTGTATTTCGTGCCGGACGATGACCAACCTCGTACCGATTTGTAATGTGGTGAGAACTCCAACGCTGAAGAAAGGTCGTCGTGGCCTACTGCCAAGTCTGTGGGACCCAAAGGGTCGACGGTCAGAATTTCTGCGCCTCCTGTGGCGCCCCGAGTTCGAACTCGGGTTCCTCGACGAGCTTTCCCGTCGCCCCGATGAGCCCGGTCGTGGCCACAGCCACCGAGAACATTGCGGGATTCTGGTGGCGCTTCATTGCCTACCTCATCGACCTGATCATTCTGGGGCTCGTCATCACTTTTCCGTTGCGTGAGATGAGCTTGTCTTTTTACTCCTCAGCCATCATTCAGGT
This sequence comes from Acidimicrobiales bacterium, assembly GCA_050701895.1. GTDB lineage: Bacteria > Actinomycetota > Acidimicrobiia > Acidimicrobiales > RAAP-2 > RAAP-2. The sequence goes on along the minus strand of JBOGFT010000073.1, from coordinate 17,536 downwards.
CGTGGCGTCGTTCCTGTATTTCGGACTCTTCATCGGCTACGCGGGCCGGACTCCGGGAATGCGCCTCTTTCGGATGCGTTGTCTCAGCGTGAGCGGGTCCAAGGTCACGCCGTCCCAGGCCTTTCTACGTGCGGGCGTGTACTGCGTCTTGCTGCTCATCGCGAGCCTCTACAAGCTCCACGTCTACGTGAACCCGACGGTAAGCGAGAAGAATCAGGAGGCTCGCGAGTTCGGCATCTATCTCTTGGTCGCACTTCCGCACTTCATCGATCTCCTGTGGGCGGCCTGGGACAAGCAGCGCCAGACCCTCCACGACAAGGCGGCGGGCACCATCGTGGTGCGCGCGCCGGGCTTCTAAGGAAAGAGTCCGCGCAACTTGGTGGCTTCGGCGATGCGCTCGACGCCCACCACGAGCGCCGTGTCGCGCAAGGCGACGTCAAGCTCCAGATGACGCTCCCAGATCGAGTCGAAGGCGTCGTGCATGGTCTTTTCGAGTCGCTGATGGAAGAGCTCGGGCTCCCACATGAAGCCCTGCAAGTCTTGGGCCCACTCGAAGTAGGAGGCCACGACGCCACCGGCGTTGGCGAGGACGTCGGGAATGACCGGAATGTTGCGGCTGCTCAGCACGCCAGCTCCCTCACCGGTCGTCGGCCCGTTCGCCGCCTCGACCATCATCGACGCGGTCATCGTCTCGGCGACCTCCTCGGTGATCACGCCGCCCAGGGCCGCGGGAATGGCGATGTCGCTGGGAAGTTCGAACAGTTGGTCGGCGTGGACCTCTTCGGCGCCAGGGAAGTCCATGATCGACTTCGTTTCATCGAAGTGCAGGGTCATCTTTTCGGGATTGATGCCCTCGGGTACGTGGATGGCGCCGTGCACGTCGGCGATGCCGACCACCTTCATGCCGCGCTGACTGAGCAGTTTCACCAGGGGCGCACCGACCTTGCCGTATCCCTGGATCACGACGCGCTGGTCGTGGGGGCTGCGCCCGAGCTGACGCAGCAGCGCCATCGTGCAGATCGTCACCCCGAGCGATGTCGCACCGGCATGCCCCACCGTCCCGCCGATCGCCAGGGGCTTGCCCGTGACGACCCCCGGCGTGTTGTGTCCGCGCAGCATCGACACCGTGTCCATGATCCAACTCATCACCTGGTTGTCAGTGTTGATGTCGGGCGCGGGGATGTCGCGGTCCGGTCCGATCATCGGGGCAATGGAGTAGGCGTAGCGTCGCGTGAGGCGCTCCAGTTCGCCGCGCGAGAGCGCTGCCGGGTCGACCTTGACGCCGCCCTTGGCGCCACCGTAGGGAATGTTGACGACCGCGCACTTGATCGACATGTCGGCCGACAGCGCCGCGATCTCATCCACGTTCACACTGGGGTGAAAGCGGATACCGCCCTTGCCGGGACCGCGCGAGGAGTTGTGCTGGATTCGCCAGCCCGTGAACATGTTCACGTCGCCTGAGTCCATGCGCACCGGCACCGCGACTTCGAGGATGCGCTCGGGAGTGACGATGCGCGAGATCATTCCCTCATCGAGGCCGAGCAGATGCCCGGCCTTTTCGATGAGTGAGCTGATGCGCAGCCAGGGATTGAACTCGTCAGGGTTTGCTTCGTGCGGACGCGTGACCACGTGTCACCAGCCTTTGTGATTGTCGAAAGCGCCGTTGCTTTCATCAATAGGCTACGTGAACGTCGAAGGCTCTCGGCGCCAGGGGGGCGATCTCAGCGTTCCGGTACTGTGACGTTGACGCGAAGAGGGCTCGATGAAGATCACAACCAATCTCAGTTACGCCGGAGGGTTCACAGCGGCCGTGGCTACCGCCGCCGAGATGGAAAAGGCCGGGCTCGACCTGGTCTGGGTGGCCGAAGCCTACGGATTCGATAGCCCATCCCTGATGGGCTATCTGGCGGCGAAGACCGAGACCGTCGAGATCGGCGCCGCGATCCTGCCCCTCTATACGAGGACCCCGACGCTCATCGCCATGACGGCCGCGGGCATCGACGCCCTCTCCGATGGCCGGTTCTCGCTGGGCCTAGGCGCCTCGGGTCCCCAGGTCATCGAGGGCTTCCACGGCGTTGCCTACACCAACCCTCTCGGGCGCACCCGCGAGATCATCGAGATCTGTCGCAAGGTGTGGCGTCGAGAAGCGCCCCTCGTCCACGAAGGAGCGAACTACACCCTTCCTCTAGCGCCCGAGCGCGGCACCGGGCTGGGCAAGCCGCTCAAGATCATCGCCCACCCGCTGCGCGCGGAGATTCCAATCTGGATTGCGTCGCTGGGCGAAAAGAACGTGGCGTTGACCGCCGAGATCGCTGACGGCTGGCTACCGATTCTCTTCATTCCCGAGCGCGCCGAGAGCGTGTGGGGCCGCGCCCTCAAAGAGGGCGCGGCGAGGCGCACCGGCCTCGGCGACCTCATGATCAGCGCCGGTGGGATTCTCGCGATCGGCGAAGGGGAGGACGTGCGCCAACTGCGCGAACAACAGCGCCCGATGGTCGCGCTGTACGTCGGTGGCATGGGGGCCAAGGGCAAGAACTTCTACAACGAACTGGCGGTGCGCTACGGGTTCGAAAAAGAAGCCGAGCTCATTCAAGACCTGTACCTCGAGGGCAAGAAGAAGGAAGCCGAAGCCGCGGTGCCCAATGAGTTCTTGGAACTGACGACGCTGTGTGGGCCGGCCAGTTACGTCAAGGAGCGCGTCGAGGCCTATCGCGCGGCGGGGGTCACGCACCTCCAGGTGCAACCCATTCCCCTGGAGGGCCAGAGTGCGCTCTCCCTCATTGAGGCCGTGAAGGCCATGACCTAAGCGGTGCGAGTCGAGTCGCGTCCGCCTGACGCGAGCCACGCCTCGTACATGATCGCGTAGGCGCCGCCTCGGGCAAGGAGTTCCTCGGGCGTGCCCATCTCGACGATGCCGCCGTCATCGATGACGACAATGCGGTCGGCGCGTTGGGCTGTGGTGAGCCGGTGGGCGATCAGGATCGCCGAGCGACCCTCGAGCAGTTGGTCCAGGGCGTGCTCGATGACCGTCTCGCTCCGCAAGTCGAGCGACGAGGTCGCCTCGTCCAAGATGAGGACCCGGGGTCGGGCGAGGAACGCTCGCGCGAGTGCGAGCTGCTGGCGTTCGCCCGCCGACAGGGTCTGGCCTCGCTCGTGGACCGGAGTGTCGAGCCCTTGGGGGAGGCGTTCGATCAGCTCGCGCAGTCCCACGACGTCCACGGCCGTGTTGATCTCGTCCTCGGTGGCCTGGGGATGCCCAAAGGCCAAGTTGGTGCGCACCGAGCCCGCGAAGAGAAAGGGCTCTTGTGGTACCACACCCAACTGTGAGCGCAGGGAGCGCAAGGTCACGGTCTTGAGGTCAATGCCATCGAGGAGAACGCGCCCCGAAGTGGGGTCGTAGAAACGGTTCGCCAGCTTTGCCATGGTCGACTTCCCGGCGCCCGTGGGGCCGACAAAGGCAACGGACTCGCCCGGTGTGATCTCTAGATTGACGTCGTGCAGCACCAGGTCGTCGCTCAAGTACCCAAAGTCCACGTGCTCGAAGGTGATTCGCCCCTCGATGGTGGGCAGGTCGGGTGCGCCGGGCAACTCATCGACCGTGGGTGTCGTGTCGAGCAGCTCGCGAAGTCGGATTACCGACGAGCGCCCCTGCTGCAGCGTGGTGTACTGCTGGACGAGCAGCTGGATAGGCGCGAAGAAGCGATTGAGGTAGAGGAAGAAGAGAATGAGTTGAGCCACGTTGAGCTCGTGACTGAGCACCATGTGACCGCCGATGCCGAGCAGCAACGCCTGTCCGAGGATGCCGATCATCAGCGTGGACGGACCGTAGATGGCGTTCACGCGACCGGTGTAGACGTTGGCGTCGCGATACGCGCCGACCACGTGACGGTGGTTTCGAATATTGCGGCGCTGACGGTTGTTCGCGGTCACGACGCGGATGCCGTAGAGCGATTCGGAGAGATCGGCCAAGACGATGGCGATGCGGTCTCGCGCGAGGAGGTAGCCCTTCTCCGAGGCGTGGTGATACCAGATTGAAAAGACCACGAGAAGCGGCACGACGAGCAGAACCGTCCACGCGGCGAGCTCGACGTTGGTGAGGAACAAGACGACCGTGATGACGACCATGGTGAGGCCCTGGAGCGCGAACTGGCTTATCCCGTCTTGGATCAACTGCTGGAGGTTCTCGATATCGCTGGTCATGCGACTCATCAGCACGCCGGCCTTCTCCTCGGTGAAGAAGTCGAGGCTCAGACGTTGAAACTGGGTGAAGACCCGGATTCTCAGGTCGTGCATGATGCGCGAGGACAGCTTTCCCGTGACGTCGATCTGCTGGCGCTGGAAGTAGACGCTGACAAAGGCCAGCGCAAGATAGAGCAACGCGCAGACCACGATCACGCTCAGGCTCTTGTGCTGCTCCATGCCGTGGCGGATCGCGTACTCGGTGAGCAGGGGCCCCGCCTGCAAGGTCAGGCTGATGATGATGACGAGGGCCGATCCAGCGAGGACCCACTTGGGATACGCACGCAGCATCCTCGGCAAGGTCAGGCGCTCGCGCTCTTTCTCACTGGGAAGTTGGGTGAAGTGAACCTGGGACGTAGGGTGGGCCGGCTCGCTGGCGAGAAGTTTCGTCGCATCTTCCATGAGCTCTTCGGGAATGCCACCAAAGGGAAGTCCTGCGCGGGAACTTGCCGCGGACGCGCCGCCGAAACCGCCGCCTCCGAAACCGCCGCCTCCGCCCCAACCCATTACAACTCCTCCGCCGACGTCGCCTGGGCGAGGACCTCGGAGTAGAGCGGCTCGTTCTCGAGTAGCTCCTCGTGCGTACCGCTCGCGATGACGCGACCATCGTCGAGCACGAGGACTCGACTGGCGAGGGCGATCGTAGAGATCCGGTGCGCGATGACGATGGTGGTGCGCTGGGTCAGGAGGCCTCGCAGAGCCTCATAGATTCCCGACTCGACGTGCACGTCAATCGCGCTGGTGGCGTCGTCCAGGATCAAAATCGGAGGATTCAAGAGGAGCGTCCGGGCGATGGCGATGCGCTGACGTTGGCCACCAGACAGGGTGTAGCCGCGCTCGCCAACGACTGTGTCATATCCCTCAGGAAGTCGCACGATGAACTCGTCGGCATTGGCGCCGCGCGCCGCCGCTTCGATGTCCTCAAGCGACGCATCGGGTCGTCCGTAGGCGATGTTGTCGCGAATCGAGATGGAGAAGAGGAACGGTTCGTCGAGTACGACCCCGACGTTCTCTCGCAGCGACGTAAGTGTCACGTCGCGCACGTCGTGCCCGTCTATGGTGATCGCCCCATCGCTCACGTCGTAGAAGCGCGTCAGAAGACGTGCGACCGTTGACTTGCCCGAACCAGTACGTCCGACGATCGCCACCGTCTCGCCGGGGGCGATGTGGGCGTTGAAGTCGCGCAGGATCTGCGCGCCGTTGTCGTAGGTGAAGTCCACATGGTCAAAATCGATAGCTCCGCGCACGTTGAGCAGGTCGTAGGCGCCGGGACGTTCGACGATCTCGGGATTTTCGTCGAGGATCTCGAAGATGCGAGCGGCGCTGGCCTTGGCGCGCTGACCCATCATGACCAGCTGGCCGAGCATCATGAACGGTGCTTGGAGCATCAAGAGATACAAGCTGAAGGCGAGAATCTGAGGGTAGAGCAGGTCGCCGTGAAGGACCATCCACCCCCCACAGAGCAGGACGAGGGCGAGGCCCAGTTGGGGCAGGTTCTGGACCCAGGGAGACCAGATTGCCCGAATGTTCGCGTCTTTGATGTAGGCCCACGCGACCCCCTCGGCGGCGTCAGCGAGTCGATCGATCTCCGCCTCCTCTTGGGCGAAGGACTTCACGACGCGAACGCCATTGACGTTCTCGTCCACGACTGTGGCGACCTCGGCCAAACGTGCCTGGGTGATCCAAGAGATAGGGAACATGACCCGGCGCATCTTGATACCCACGACATAGAGAATCGGCATCACGATCATGGAGATCAGCGCTAGCACCCAGTTGATGCTGAGCATGAAGCAAAAGGCGACAACACCGATGCAGCACTGCACGATGATGAGGGGAGCGAAGATCGAGTACATCTGGACGCTTCGGATGTCGCTGTTGGCGCGACTGATCAGTTGGCCGGACTGCACGCGGTCGTAAAAGCTGAACGAGAGCCAGGTTAAGTGCTGGTAGATCAGTGAACGAAGGTCTGCTTCAACGTTGTATGCGGTGTTGTAAAGGAACTGGCGCGAGATGATGCCCGCGACGCCAGCGAGTACGCCGACGATGACAATGGAAATGACGTCGCTATGCAGCGCCACGAGGTGTTTGACGAACGTGTGGTCGATATCGTTGCTCAACATGTTGGGCACGAGGACCTGGAAGATCAAGCTCGCAAACGACAAGAAGATTGCCGTCGCGAACGCCACTCGGTGGGACTGAATAACGGGCAGTACTCGTCGCCACCAGGAGAGACTCTGGTCACGCGAGATCTCGTGGCGCGGGCCAGGATACTTCGAGGTGACCCCGCCTAGGGGGTTGGCGGGGCCTCCCAAAGTGTCATTTTCACCTTCTCCAGCTCGCGCAAAACGATCGGAGAGGGATGATGACACTCAGCAATTCTACCAACGCTGTGTAATTGCCCGACCAGGAGCGTCGCTCCAAAAAGGGCGTGACGATGGCGCCACCTGTCGATCTAGTGTTGCGGCGTGGATTCCCTGTTCGTTGTTGAACACCCGATCGTTGCGGACAAGGTGCGTCAACTGCGCGATGTGCGCACCTCCAACGCTGACTTCTTACGCCTGGCGGGCGAGATATCGCGCTTCGTGGCGTACGAAGCGTTCCGCGGGACTCCTCTCACCGCCACCACCGTCGACACTCCCGTGACCAAAGGGGCGCCCGCGCAGCGGATGGACACCGAATATCTGATCGTGCCGATACTGCGCGCGGGACTCGGCATGAGTCCGGCCATCCAGGAGGTCTTGCCGCTCCACCGAGTCTGTCTTGTGGGCCTACGGCGAAACGAGCACACGTTGAAACCTGACGTGTATCTCGACGGGCTTCCCGACACGCTTGAAGGCTCGCACGTGGTCATCTGTGACCCCATGCTCGCGACCGGCGGCTCTCTCGATCGAGTGCTCGAGATGCTGCGCTCACGGGGGGCGCCAGACATCACGGTGCTCTGTCTCATCGCGGCACAGCCCGGTGTCGACTACGTCGTGGCGCGCCATGCGAATGTGAGAATCGTCGCGGCCGCCCTGGACGCCGAACTCAATGACGTGGGCTACATCACGCCGGGATTGGGTGACGCTGGCGATCGCCTGTTTGGACCGCCCGCGCACTGACCTAGAGCCCGATGTCCTCGTGCCACAGCTCGGGGTGCTGGTTGATGAAGTCCGAGAGCAACGAGATGCAACTCGGATCGTCGAGCAGGAGGATCTCGACTCCGAGGTCGCTCAGCCAATCGTGTCCACCGTGGAAGTTCTCGCTCTCCCCGATCACCGCGGCTCCGATATTGAACTGACGCACGAGTCCCGAGCAGTACCAGCACGGTGAGAGCGTCGTCACCATCACGCACTCGGGGTAGTCGCGCCGGCGTCCGGCGCGGCGAAAGGCGTCAGTTTCCGCGTGGACCGAGGCATCGTCCTCTTGCACCCGCCGGTTATGGCCGGCCCCGAGCAGGGTTCCGTCGCGCCGGAATAGTGCCGCGCCGATGGGGATGCCGCCCTCGTCGAGTCCGATTGTGGCCTCGCGGTAGGCGGTCTTCAACATCTCGCGGGCGAGCGCGTCATCGAGTGGCGGATTAGTAGCTGCCATAACGTAAGTATGCTGCGTCTGCGTGAACCGAGGCACCTACGTTGTCGACATTGGCACGCAACAGCTCGAGTTGCCCGTCGTCGCCCTCAACGACAATCTCGCCCTAGCACTGCTCATCACGGTCGACGTGGGCGTCACCTTCATGGAGCGCGCCGGCAAGGAGTTGGCCGAGATGCTTGAGCCCTATGAGGTGGACATCGTGGCGACCGTTGCCACCATGGGCATCCCGCTGGCCGTCGAAGTCACTCGACACCTGGGCCTCGATCGCTACGTCGTGCTCCACAAGACGCCCAAGATCCATCTGGCCGACGCCATCGCCGAACCAGTTCGCTCCATCACCACCGACGCCGAGCAGAGACTGCTCTTTGACCGCGCACGAATCGACGACGTGCGAGCAAAGCGCGTCGCCATCGTCGACGACGTGATCTCCACTGGCGCGTCCACCGGCGCGACGTTGCGCCTGCTGCGTGGAGTCGACGCCGACGTGGTGGCGATCGGGACGCTGGTCACCGAGGCCGGCCTGTGGCGCTCGGCGCTCGGCGAGGACGCAGCGATGGTGCGCGCGCTCGGCTCGATTCCGGTTTTCCGCCCCGACGGGTCGGGCGGGCTAGTTGAGGACTGGGTTGGTTAGTTCGGCGTCGCCAGACGTGGCCAGAATCACGTCCTGCTGGTCGGCTTGGGCGCGAACGCCCTTCCAGGCGAGAGCGAGGTAGACCAGCCCCGCGACGACGATGCCCATGAACACACTGAAGTCCGCCCCGTAGCCGTAGCTGTCCTTGGTCGCGTAGACGATCGGGTTGAGCCAGCGCGGCAGGTAGAAGGAGGTCGAGAGCGCCGAGATTGCCGCGTACATGCCAACCAATTGTGCGATCAGGGCCGGCCAGTAGAAGCCGCCGTTTCGGTAGTACAGCCCGCCGCGATCGGTGCGCTGCAGTTCAGACGGCACGTAGCGATAGCGCCGTAACGCCCAGTCGATGAGGAAGATGGCGCCCCAGGGGGCGATCCACACGATCACCATGTCGACGAAGTCCGTCAGATAGGTGGTGAACGACGCGCTGAAGACGGCGTAGAGCGTGATGGCGAAGGCGATGGCGCAATCGACCAGGACCGCCTGATAGCGCTTGACCTTGAGGCCCATGGCCTGAAGGGTGACGCCCGAGGAGTACATGTCGAGGCTGTTGATCCCAAAGAGCTGAATGATCACCACGATCAAGAAGATGACGACGAACCACGATGGGATGTCGCTGGTGTGCGCGAAGGGGTACAGCGAGCCGTAGCCGTGGTTCGAGGCGCCGATTCCCGGCAGGAACGTGGCCACGGCCGCCCCAAGCGTCATGATCAGGATCTCGGGAAGGGCGGTGCCGAGAAACACCCATCCGACGATGGCCTTCTTCGACGCCCGGGGGGCGCAGTAGCGGGTGTAGTCGTTTCCGCACTCCATCCAGCCCAGTCCCGACAGAGTGATCGTGAAGGCCAGGCCCTCCATGTAAGTCTGCCAGTCGGCACCGTGGGCGACACCGTGAAGAGTGGCGTGGGGAAGGGTGAAGGCTAGTAGAACCGCAAAGAGAATGAGGAACGGAATAGCGAGCATGCGCAGGGTCTTCACAATGGTCGCGTGTCCGAGAACCGGCAGAATGGCCTGAATCACAATCGCGATGACGACGTAGACCACTTTGGAAGCGTCACCGGGTGCGTATCCAGCCTTTAGCCCGAGAACTAGCGCCGCGCCGACGATGAGGATCAAGCCCTCCACCTCAAAGCCGATCTGAGTGATCCAGTTGAAGAAAGAGATGATGCGCGAGCCATTCGGGCCATAGCTGGCTCGGTTGATCGCGAAGACGGTGGTCCCGGCCTGGGGGCCTTGGAGGCTCGCCAGTCCGAGCAGGAAGTAGGAGAGGTTGCCGATGATGATGAGTGAGATGGCCTGGGCGAAGTTGAAGCCGAAGGACATAAGAATGGCGCCGTAGATGAAGTACTCCACCTGCACGCTGGCCCCGGCCCACATGCCACCCACGTCGCGGGGCGAGGCCCAGCGCTCGGAAAGCGGCACATGGTCGATGCCGTGTTGCTCAATATGGAACGCTTCGTCGCCCGGTGATCCGCTGCGCGTGTCGATGGTTGTTGCCACTGTGGTGGTCCCCCCTATGTAGTTGATTCTCGTGAGACGACCCCGTGAGGCGCTAGTCGTCCGTGACAGTATGGCCGATGTAAATTCTCGGTGACGGGCAAAAGGTGCCGATTTCCCATTCCGGCACCAAATCACTATTTAGTGCGTTCTTACCTTGTTCCAATGGCGGCCACACAGTGGCGCGACAAACTGCGTCAGGTTGTTCTTGCGACACGAAAGGAGGAGTCCCAATGCTCTGCCTGAAAAGCACTTTCGACGTCGCGACTTCCAACTCTGGTGCTCCCGCATCCCCTCAACGCGAAATCGCCTGAGCGCCATCTTTTTCAGGACCCAGGCGGCCCCTCCCTTCCGCCTGGGTCCTGAAAACACCTCGACTTCATCTCTCAAATAACTCCCGCATTCGTCGCGGCGTGTACCGGCGAGTAATCAAACTGTTGATAAGTTTCGCCAAGAGAGAAACCCAAGGGGGGTTCCTCGGGGGAAGCAGGAAAGATGCCGTCAACGTTCGATCGTCGTTCGTTTCTCACTCACTCCGCGGCCACCATCGGTGGGGTCGCGATGGCTGGTTCGATCGTTGATGGGCTCCTCGCTGGCGTGGCGGTTGCGGCCGTGGGTGTGGCCAAGGGCAAGCCCAAGATGGGCGGGACCCTGACCGTCGGGACCGCCTCTGACGTGGCGGATTACCACATTTTCAACGGATCTGACGGGAAGTTGGACCCCTCGGGTTATTGCGTCGCCAACGCCCTCTACGACCCGCTTTTCGTCATCTCCTACGACGGAAAGACGGCTCTACCGATGCTGGCCCTCTCAGCCACATCCAGTGCCGACTTCACGATGTGGACCATCAAGCTCCGCCGTGGGGTGCAGTTTCATGACGGCACGAACTTCGACGCCTCGGTCGTCGTGGCCAACTACACCGCCGCGGCCGCGAACTTGACCGTTGGCCTCGCCATTCAGCCACTCATTGTTTCGGTGACCGAGGCTGACTCTTTCACCGTTGAGTACAAGTTGACGCTTCCCTATGCGTCATTCCCGATTTTGCTCTCCGAACAGCAGATCGCCTACATGGCGGCCCCATCGGCCCTGGTGTCGAACTACTCCGGCAATCCCATTGGGACCGGACCCTTCAAGTTCAAGTCGTGGGTGGTCGGCGTCGAGAGCCAGTTCGTAAAGAACGACAAGTACTGGCGCAAGGACGGGGCCGGTCGACGACTCCCGTACTTAGATGGGATCAACTTCAAGACCATTGTCGACCCGGCGTCGCGCAACGAGGCCCTGCAGTCGGGTGATGTCGACATCATTCTCCAAGAGACGGGAGCCCAGATCGCTCAGTTGAAGAAGGCCACGAACATTTCCATGATTACCAGTGAGACGGAGCCAGTCGACCCACCGGCCAACTGCCTGATCGTGAACACGACCGGCACCTTAAATCAATACTTCTGTTGGGCCGGCCAGTTCGCCTCGATCGGCGTGCCGGGGGCACTTCCTTACATCGAAAAAGGGGAGGCAGTGCCGACCGCGGTGCAAGAGGCGGTCTACCTCGGCACACTCGGCGCGGTCAATCCATCGACGCTGCAGTGGGACTCGACTCTGAAGCCGGTCTTGAATGACGTGTCGATGCGCCGGGCCTGCGCCATGGCGATCAATCGTTCCACGTACTTCAAGCTCATTGACGCTTCGGTGGGCTCGGTGTCAGACGGCCTGTACCGCAAGTCGTCGCCGTTCTATGCCAACCCCAAATACCCGGCCTACAACCCGAGCAAGGGCAAGGCTTTGGTCGAGGCGTACAAGACGGCGAACAACCTCACGAGCGTCAGCTTCGTGATCGACATCTTGTCCGACAACGCCTCCCAGCAGCAGGCGTACGCGTTCCTCGAGCAACAGTTGAGCGCGATTGGGATCACGACGACACCTCGGCCACTGGTGCAAAGCACATTGATCAACAACGTGATCTATGGCGAGTACGACTGCGCGACGTGGAACGAGTTCGGCGGGGTGGACCCATCTCTCAACTACGTGTGGTTCTTGTCTCTCTCGGCGACGGGATCACCGACCGAGGGGGGACTCGGACTCACGTCCCTGCCCCCGGGTACGAATATTGCGGGCGCGGTGAACTTTGCCCACCAAGCCGACCCGGTTGTCGAAGACGCGATGCTCTCCGCGCTCGGGGCGGCTCCCGGATCAGCGGCGGAGATCCGGGGGTGGCGCACCGTGAACGATCGGTTCGCAAAGGACATCCCGTACCTGTGGTTGGACCAGGTCATCAACGCCTGGGCAGCGAAGAAAAACGTACAGAACTGGGCGTACGGCACCGCGGCGGACGGAACCACGCGTTGCCTCAGTCCCGACGCTGGCTCCGCCCGCTGGGACCAGATCTGGCTGTCGTAGCAAACTAGCCCTCAATGCGCGGATATTCGGCGGGGATGACGCCGCCCGATAGTTCCATTTGACCGGCGCTGACGTCTCCGTGCACGTTGCGCCACCAGTACAAGGTGGTAAGCGCGAGTGCCGCGGAGATGGCGGACATGACGGTGAACGGCAGCGCCGCGTTGATGGTGAAGAGGAACCCGGCGACGCCTGCGGCGAGTGCGAGCGACGCGGTGTTTGACATGGCGAATAGTCCTTGGCGTCTCGAAAGTTCGCGATCGGCGGCGCCTTGGCTCATGAGCGACGAGATTGATGGCAGCGACAGTGCGGCGCCCACCGACTCCAGCGAGCCCAACCCCAGGATCAGGTCATTGTTATGGATGTGGGGATAGAGCGAGAGAAAGAATGCACCATTCAGTAGCCCGAAGAGGGCGACCACGCGTCGGTTGGCGTGATCGGCGAGCCAGCCGCCAAAACGCGACAGCAGCACCCACGGGAGGCCGAAGAACGTCCAGCTGAGGCGAATCTGCAGTTCGCTGGCGTGGTGGGAGTGCATCAGAAGGCTCCAACAGGCCTCGTATACGCCCACCGCTAATCCCGACGCGCTCGTCGCGACGAGCGCTCCGGTGAGTCGTGGTCCCCACTGCAACTTGGGCAGCGGCGTGGGGTCGTAAGCGCGATCGCCTAAGTTCGTCTTCATCGTCACAACGGCTGCGATGAGACTCACGATGCCTGTCGTAAAGAACGCCCAGCCCAGGTCGTTGACCGTAGCCGCCACGCCGACCACCGGTCCGATGGCGAGTCCAAAGAGTTGGGCCGCCAGGATTCGCGATACCGCTCGACCGCGTTGCGCTTCGGGAAAGAGTGACGCGACGGCGGACATTGAGGCGACTTCGATCGCTCCCGCCGACGCGCCCTGAACACAGCGGGTGAGGGCGAACCATGGGGCCGAGATGGGCAGGAGATACGTCATACTCGCAAAGCCGTAGGTCACGAGACTAAGAACGAGGAGGCGACGTCGCCCAAATTTGTCGGCGAGGTGGCCAAAGGCGAACTGGGTCACGATGCCCGCGAGAAAGAACGAAGCCATGACCAGACCGATGATGCTTGGCGTTCCGTGGCGGTGTTCGAGGAAGAGCGGAAGTAGGGGAAGGCCGAGTGTCGCCCCCATCCATTGAAGGCCCACGATGACGGTCAGGCGGCCCAAGGTTTGCTGTGCGGTGCCTTGAGCCATGTTGTCAACGCTACCGGTGAGCGTGTGATGGTCCCTCGGTTAGAACGTGTGACACTCCCACAAGATCAAGACGCCGAGCGCGACATAGACGAAGGGGACAACCGATGGCGCGTGACTCCGCCCCCACGCCACGACGCGAGGATGCGCCGCGAGCCGCTGCGCGCCGACGAGAAAAGCGATCTCCAAGAAAGCGAAGACCGCGCCAGTGATGAGCCCGTGCGCCAGGCCGTTCGCTCGCAGCAGCGGGATCCACACCGCGAGATTGTCTCCTCCAAGGGCCAGAGTGATGGCGAAGGTCGTGAGACTCCCTCGCCGATTCTGCTCGCGCCGCGTTTCTCGATGGTGCCACGCGTGGATCGCGAAGCCGAAGGGAGCGACGCAGAGGAGGCCAATCCAGCGAACGGGAATGGGGGCGAGAACGGAGCCCACCGCGGCCGCGAACGCGAGCAAGAGCAACATGGCGAGGCTTTGAGCGATGCTCACTCGACGAAAGCGCGCGCGATCGGTGACGACGAGTTGTGCCGCAAAGGCGAAGAAATTGTCGAACATGGTGCCGACGAAAGCGAGCACGGCGACAACAACAACGCCGAGAATCGTATGCACCGGCTGACCTTACTCCGTGGTATGGAAGATCGAAAATCAGTCGCAGTAGGATTCACGCGATGGTTCGTCACGTATTACCCCCCACCAACGAACAGCTGCGGCACGCGCGCGAGATCGTCGCCCGCTACTTGACGCCGACGCCCACCGTCGCTATCTCGGTGCGCGGGCGCAGTGTCTTCGCAAAGCTGGAGAGCCTTCAAGTCACGGGAAGTTTCAAGATTCGCGGCGCGTTGGCGGCCATTGACGCAGCTCGTCGCGACGATCCCCACGGCGCGGTCATCACGGCGTCGGCCGGTAATCACGGGCTCGGCATCGCCCACGCCGCGAATCTCTTGAAGGTCAGGGCCACGGTCGTCGTTCCAAAGAACGCGTCCGTCGCCAAGGTGAAGAAGCTCTCGACCTACGACATCGAACTCATTCAGTTCGGCTTGTCTTACGACGACGCGCAGGCCCACGCTCTGGAACTTGCTGAGACGCGGTCCATTCGATTCATCTCGCCTTTCAACGACAGTGACGTCATCGCTGGTCAGTCCACCGTCTTTGACGAGATGCTGAAGCAGGCGCCCTCGCTCGAGCACATCGTGGTGCAAGTTGGCGGTGGCGGACTCATGTCAGGGACGCTTCTCTCGCGTGACGCCCAAGGCCGTTCGGACATTCGTGTCACGGGTGTCCAACCTGAGCGGAGCGCGGCGCTCTACCACGTGCTGCGCGGAGCGAAGATGAGTGACGTCACGCACGGCGTGACGATCGCTGACGGGCTTGCCGGCGGCGGCGACGACGGAGCCATTACAAATGAACTGATCGCTAAGTCCGGAGTCGAACTCGTGCTGGTTCCTGAGGTGGAGATTCGCCGCGCGGTTCGCGAGATCGCTGAGACGGCCGGCCTCGTCGTTGAGGGTTCGGCGTCCGCGTCATTCGCCGCGATTGCCGCGGGTCGAGTTGACGACACGACGTCACAGCTTGGTTTCATCGCGAGCGGGCGCAACATCTCGCACGAACTCTTCGTGGAGTTGTTGGGCGAGCCAATCGACTAGCGCCATATATCCGCGAGGCGCTGAACACTAGGGTGTGGCGATGGCGAAGAAGCGCGTGATGGGCCTTGCTATCGCCATCGTCGCTCTGGCGCTGACTATCACCGGCGTGGTCATTGCCGCCACCGACCCCAATCCCGGGAGTGTGACGAAGGACCCTCTCGTGTTGAACGGGTATCCACCCTCGTCGGCCCAGTTGGCGATGAGCGTATCGACAGGCTCCGATGTGACGGTCGATGCCAACGTGAACGTGAACTTCAAAACGGGCCGCATCGCGGCGCTGGTGCATTTTCCGGTGGTCATCGAAACGGCATCGATAAATCTCGTTTTCGCAGGCAATCGACTTTACGCACGGTCGGCCGACGTCAACAATGGACCCTGGTTCGAAACCAAGTTGACCACGCCAAACCTCTTTGGGATATCGCTGGAGTTCACGAAGCCCGACATCGATCTCATCACGGGCTTTCATAAGACGATGACGACGAACGGGTACTTAACGACGTACGTCTTCACCAGTGATGACGTCCCTCTGTCGAGCGCTATCGGGCCCTCGTCGGCGTACTCCAAACTGGGCAAGATTCGTTGGACCGTAACGGTCGGTAGCCAAGGTGAGGTCGAGGCGAGCACCCTGATGGAAACGTTGCCGCACGCGACGACGAATCTCAGCCTGACCGTCCTGTCCTATAACCAACCCGCACGCATCAAGACTCCTAGCGCCACCAATACCAAGGCGCTCTCGGGCTCCATGTTCGACAAGCTGCTCAAGAGTGTGAACTTCTCGTCCCTTCTCGTTCCCAGCGGAGTCCGGTCTCTGGGCCAGGCGTCGATTAGCTAGGTCTCGTGAGCGCTCCACCCGAATCTCGTTTGCCCGCGGACATCGCTGTCTTTGTGTGCGCGGGTTTGTTCATCCCCCTCTCCGATCGGCTCGTAGTTGGTCCGCGTTGGATCCTGCCCGGGCTCGTGCTGCTGCTGTTCATTCCGCTCTCCATTCGTCGCCACCGCCGCCCCGACGACGCCAAGTGGATACGGCGCCTCGCCGTGACGCTGACCGCTGTGATCACTGTTGCCAATGTCGTCTCGGTTGTCCTGCTCATTCATCGCGTCTTCTACGGTGCTCACGTGGATGGGACGGGACTCCTCTATTCGGCCGCCTCCATTTGGATCACCAACGTCATCGTGTTCGGCCTGTGGTTCTGGGAACTTGACCGAGGCGGCCCTCACGTTCGTGCGGGGCCGGATCGTCGCGCACCAGATTTGCAGTTCCCCCAGATGACCGTGGCGACTCACGGACCAGACGACTGGCACCCACGGTTCTATGACTACCTCTACACGTCGCTCGCCAACGGCACGAGTTTTGCCCCCGCCGACGCCATGCCCTTAACCGCGTCAGCGAAGGCACTCTTTGCTGGCGAATCTTTGATCTCGTTCGTCACGATCGCCATCATTGCGGGCGAGGCGATCAATATTCTGCGCTAGTCGAGGAGCCGATCGAGCCACCGGCCAGCGCGGCTTTCGCGATGGTTGCGTAGCTCCGCCCGATCGGCCCAGTCGGCCGCGCTGAGGGCCGCGTTGATGCCGAGCCAGCGAAGTGGCTCGAACTCCCATCGCTTGCCGCGGTGCTGAACAAAGGGCAGGGTCGTAAAGTCGGTCTCGACCTCAGGGCCTGTGAGCAGGTCGGCCAAAGCGTTTGCGGCAACGTAACTCATCACCACGCCGTCGCCGGTATAGCCGCCCGCGCTCGCGAGACCACTTTCGTGGTCGACGACCACCGAGGGCGACTGGTCACGAGCCATGGCGAGTGGACCGCCCCAACGGTGCGAGATGCCTCCTTCGAGGTGAGGGAACAGTTCGCGCAACGTTGCTTCAAGAAGCGCGAAGACTTTGCGATTCGAATCAAAGCGCGGCTCGACGGTTGAACCGAAATGGTACGGCGCGCCGCGTCCACCGAAGGCGATGCGATCGTCACGGGTGCGCTGCCCGTAGATGATGAGGTGACGATCGTCGGCGAAGGTCTCGTAGTGGGCGAAACCCGTCTCACGCCAGAAGGCGTGGCTTTGTGGTTCGCTCGAAATCATGAGTGAAAAAATCGGTGCAACGCTGCGACGTTGGTGTGCCAGCGTCGGCGTAAATCCCTCGGTCGCTCGCACGACGAAGCGCGCGTGAACGCTTCCCTGCGCCGTCGCGACCTCGGCACGCGCGGCGAAGCCGTGCATCCGCACATCCCTGGGAACGGCAGTGTCTTGCGACATCGGTCCGCGATGCAACCCGTAACGCCAATCCACGATTGTCTCGCATCCGCGCAAACGCCGTTGCGTGAGCGGACACTTGCCGTGCAGCTTGCGCGTTACGCGGATCCGATGC
>JBOGFT010000072.1:0-20998 GCA_050701895.1 Acidimicrobiales bacterium | reverse complement strand
GTTGTGGGAAGAGGCAATGATGCCGCAAGGGCTGTGTTGTTATGCCGACAACTTCAGGGTCTCCACCACCGATGACGAGGCGGTTCTCCAAAAGGTCGGCATAACGAAAATGTCGGCATAATCGTGGTTAAGCCGACATCGGCATAAGCATGACCTTCGCCACACGGGACTAACTCTCGCAGCAGCGACGGGCGCAACCACTGTTGAATTGATGCATCGCGCGGGACATTCGTCCAGCGCAGCCGCCATGCGGTACCAACACGCAACAAAGGACCGTGATCGCGTCATAGCGAACGCGTTGGGCGCTCTAGTTGAATCGGCCTCGAACGATGTTCAGTAGAAGCCCTCTCTAAGCGCGAGACTCCAAATTGGAAAAATAGCCTTATGACGGATCGGCCTTCGGACGGCGTCGCAAAGGAAAATCGTGGTCTACGTAGGTTCGGGAATCGAAGTGGCCCTGCCTCTGGACCGTAAACGACAGACGGCCTCTAAACGACCGATTCAGGCGCAACCAAGGTTGTGAACTCCCTCGGGCTATCGACGATCACGAAGACGATCAGATTCGTTGGGTTGAGCGGAATTCACGGCATTCGGACGAGTGTGCGTTTGGGCATAATCGGACATAATCGGATGCGTCACCCACGGACATCCACGATCGTCGGTAGACAACAGTGGAAAGTGAAATCCCTTGAGTCCACTGGTATTCGACGAAAGTCCTTGGAGCGGGTGACGGGGATCGAACCCGCATGGCCAGCTTGGAAGGCTGGAGCTCTACCATTGAGCTACACCCGCGTGTCTCGGTGAGACCGGGAGAACCATTCTACGCGATGCGATTAGCGTGACGTGGTGGAAGAATCGCTTTTCGATCAGGTCGGCGGCGAGACATTCTTCGAGCGCTTGGTCGGCGCCTTTTACACTGCCGTAGAGGCCGATGAGACTCTTCGCCCCATGTATCCCGAGGATTTGACGGAGCCGCGTCGTCATTTGACGCTGTTTCTCGTCCAGTACTGGGGAGGTCCGAGAACATATCAAGAAGAGCGTGGACATCCTCGCCTGCGGATGCGCCACGCGCCGTTTCGCGTCACGAAGACCGCCCGCGATGCCTGGTTGGCAGCCATGGGTCGAGCACTTCAAAGCGTGCGGGGCGACCTCGATGACGAGCAGTTCAACGAATTGTCGTCGTACTTTGAGATGGCGGCGAACCAGCTTCGAAACGTCTAGAAAGTCGCTCCAGTCGTCCCTGGCCAATGGCCGCTCCAAGCAGCACAATGACGCCCCCGACGGGCTCGAACCACGCCAGGGGTTCGCTCAAGAAGATCACGCCCACAATGACAGCCACCACGGGCGAGAGGTACGTGACGGTGCTCGCGATGGAGCTGCCCGCAGCCGCCTGAACGCGGAAGTTCCACATGAAGGCGAAGCCGCTGCCAAAGATGCCCAGGGCGAGCACGCCCGCGACCGCGTGCACGCTCACGGCGTGGCCGTTCATTCCGTTGACGAGAAACGCGGGCAGCAAGGTGAGCGCCGCGAGGAGGAGTTGGGCGCTCGCGAGTGACACGGGCGCGATACCTCGCTTGATGAGGAAACGTCGGGTGTAGGGAAACGAGACGCCGTAGAGCGTCACCGCGCCCAGCAAGGCTACCACCGCCCACCACGGATTCGAGCCGAAGCCCTGCCACACACCCAAGATGAGCAGCACCCCAATGAGACCGACGCCAAGCCCCACGAGTTGATGGCGCTGCATCGCCTCCTCGCGGAAGACAACGAGGATGAAGAACAGCGTCGTGAGTGGGGTGAGGGCGTTGATGATGCCCGCAAGGATCGACGTCGTTCTGGTCTCGGCGAGCGCAAAGAGGACCCCGGGCACAATATTGAGACACATCGCCACGACCCAAAGGTGACACCACACGATGAATTCCCTCGGCAATGCGACACGCCTGACGGCCGAGGTCACGAGGAGGGTCGCCGCGCCGAGCGCACATCGCATGAAGGCAACGCCGAAGGGGGTGAGAAATCCGAGTGAGTATTTGATGAACAGAAAGGAACAGCCCCAAACGATTCCGGTCGCCGCGTAGAAGGGCAACCACGAGCGAGCGGTCGGTGCAGTCATCATTGAACAATACGGCGCCGTTGTGACGATCCCCTCCGCATATCGGTGATCAAAACTCCTTACGCTAGGAATATGAATAGGCGCGACCCATGGCGCGAGGGCGAAGTTCCAATCATCTCGGTCACTCCCGTGTCGCGCGGCGTCGTGCGGCCGCTCCTGCTGGCCGTGACAACCTTGGCCCTCATCATCGGGGGATCGTCGCGCTATGTGTACGTGCATCGTTTCGAAGAGGTTCTCATGATCCTCCTCGTCCTGCCCTTGGCACTGGTGACCCTAACAAGGACGTGGCGTTGGCGCTCGCACAAGATCCACGTCACGAATGAGCGGGTCATGGTCGAAGGGGGAGTCCTGCGACACCAGAGATCTTCGGTAGAGATGCGCGACGTTTTCGCCACGCGCGTTGACCAGCGCATCAGGGAACGCCTTTATCGACGCGGATACGTCTACCTCGAAACCGCTGGCGCCGCGGTTCCGATAGGGCTCGTTCGACACCCTGCGGCGCTGTGTCGACTGATTGACGCGGAGCGCAACGCGCTCCACCCACAAGGTGACCCGTTCGACACGGTGTACACATATGAAGACCCTGAGGCGTCTCTCTACGAAGTTTTCCCCGACGAATGGCAGCGCCGACGTTACGAATGACGCTCTCATAATTCCAGTACGGTGAACGCGTGACCTACCGGTATCGCTGCAACGCGTGCGGCAACCTGACCAGATTTGACGTCGTCGAGACAACGTCGGTCAGGTCGTTTCATCACTACAGCGTCGGCGGTGAGTTGAACATCGAAGAGCCCGAGATCATCGCGCATAGTGTCGAGTCCGTGACGTGTCGCTGGTGCGGGCACGGGCGCGGCGTCGAGGTACTCACCGAGTCCGAGTGAGCGATTTTCGCGCACACTCCTTCGATTCGCCGCGCGGGCGACCCGCGCCGCGTGAGCTGTGGGGACGAACACTCGACGGCGAGAAGTGGCGCCACACACTTACGGGATTGACCCTGGTGGTGGCGGTGAAGCCAAACTGCGACGGTTGCCGCGAATTCACCGACGGGGACCTCTTTGAGCTGAGCGGCGTCGAGGTGGTCGTGATGAGCGCCACCACCAATGACGAGTGGCGTCAGGCTCGACAACAGGTCATCATCTCACCGGAGACATTGATGGAACTCGACCTGCGCTCCGCGCCGTTGTACGTGCTCATTGATGCGTCTCGCCAACGAGTGGTGAGCGAAGGCGTCGTCTTCGCTCCCGCCCAAGTGGCGCAAGAGATTGCGTCATTTCTCACGCGTTGATGTCACAAGTCCCTGAAAGGGTTGGCGCATCGAGTGAGAGGTACGTCATGACCAAGGAAATTGAACTGTCGATTAGTTGCCGCGACTGCGTGCGGCGCGGAACACCGGACTGCTCCGACTGCTTGGTCACCTTCGTCCTCGGCGAGGAGCCAGATGCATTGGTGCTCACCGAAGATGATGCCGTCGTCGTTCAACTCTTCACCGCCGAGGGACTCGTTCCGACGCTCAAGTTCGACCCCGTCGCTCGGTAATCCTCGCGCGGCGGTCTAGCGTGGGTCTATGGCCCGCCACCTCCTGGTGACCAACGACTACCCCCCGAAAACCGGCGGTATCCAGGTCTACCTTCACGAACTCTGGCGACGACTCGAGGTTGGGCGCGCAGTGGTTCTGACGGCTTCCTCCCACGACGGCGCCGAGGCGTTTGACAATTCGATCGATGTGGTTGTTGAACGGGTGTCGGCGTCAACGCTGTTTCTTCCCTCATGGCGCGCCTATCGCGCCATCGAAGCCGCCATCGAGCGGCACCAACCCGAACTGGTCTTGCTCGATCCTGCGTGGCCGCTCGGGATCCTGGGTCCGCGCCTATCTCGTCCCTACGGCGTCATCCTGCACGGTGCCGAGGTCTCGATTCCAAGTCGTGTGCCCCTCGTCGCCTCCTCTTTGCGCTACGTGCTTCGTCGCGCGGAAGTGGCGATCTGCGCCGGGGATTTCCCCGAGCGCGAAGCGCGCCGCAACGCCGCGGAAAACCTCTGCCCGGTGATCCAGATCCCTCCCGGGGCAGACTCATCGCATTTTCACCCCCTCAGTTCCGACGAGCGCCCTAAGGTGCGCGAGTCACTCGGACATCGCGACGATGAGTTTCTGATCGCCGCGTGGTCACGTCTCGTGCCCCGCAAGGGATTCGACACACTGATTCGTGCGAGCGCCCAGTTGAGCGGTGAGTTCGCGAACCTGCGTGTGCTGATCGGCGGCGATGGGCGTGATCGCCTGCGCCTTGAGCGACTCGCATCGAAGCTTCACGCGCCCGTGACCTTTCTTGGTCACGTCGACGAGGCGCTCCAACCCGAGTGGATCGCCGCCTGCGATTTGATGGTGATGAACTGTCGCAGTCGATGGTTCGGACTTGAGCAGGAGGGATTTGGCATTGTCTTCGTGGAAGCGGCGGCCTGCGGCCTCGCTCAGGTGGCGGGGAGATCCGGTGGGAGCCACGACGCGGTGCGAAACGGGAATACTGGAGTCGTGATCGACAACCCGCGCAGCACGAATGATCTCGCGCGGGCGATCGCGCGGTTGATTCGTGACAGCGAAGAACGTGTCCGACTCGCGAGTCGAGCCCTCGAGGTTGCCCGTCGCGACCTCTCGTGGGACCAACTCGCGCGCGAACTCTCACGACAACTAGATCCATTCGACCACGATCGACGCCCCACTCGACTCGCCTAATGTTGGGATCGATGGGTGTGACGTGATCCAGCGGGCGACCGAGTCGATCCTGGTCCAGGCGCCACCCGATGTCGTCTATCGAGTCGCGGCGGCGTTCGAGCACTACCTCGACTGGGTCAGCGAGCTGAAGAAGATTGATGTGCTCGAGCGCGATGCCGCTGGGCGACCTCTCGAAGTGGAGTTTCGCGCCGCAGCGTTCGGACGTTCGACCACGTACGCGTTGCGCTATGACTACAGTCGCGCCCCTGAGATTCTCACTTGGCACCAGACCAAGGGTGACGTCACGTCCGAGTTGAACGGCCAGTATCGATTCGACCCAGCGCCCGAGGGCACCCTCCTCACCTACGACCTCGAAGTGGAGCTTTCCGTGCCGATCCCTGGTTTCGTGAGGTCGCGCGCGGCCTATCGAATTCAGGCTCAGGCGCTGCGTGAGCTCAAGGCGCAGGCCGAAGCGGCCCCGTGAGCAACGTCGCGATCGGCATCGACGTCGGGGGCACGAAGTCCGTCGCGCTCATGGTGGCGCGCGACCTGCGCGTGGTGGGCGACGTGAAGTCCCAGACTCCCCACGACGAGGGTTTCGGCGCCGGTGAATCGACCGCCAAGGTTCTGGTCGAGCAGATCGACGAACTCTGCGAACGCCAGTCGCTCGATCCCTCGCGGGTGCCCATTGGCGTAGGGCTGCCGGGCATGACGCGACGCGATGGTCACCTGGCGTTTGCGCCGAATCTACAGACGGCATCGGGATCCGACCTCGGCGCACAATTGGGCGAAGCCCTCCGGAAATCCAGCGTGTTCTGTGAGAACGACGCGAACTGCGCGGCGCTGGCCGAACATGAGTGGGGCGCCGGGCGCGGTATCTCGGACTTCGTCATGGTGACCCTGGGCATCGGCCGTGGCATCATCGCCGACGGGCAACTCGATCGCGGTCGGCCTGCGGTCTCGACTACCCGGGCGCGGACGGGAGAGTAGGGCTACTGAGGGACGTCACCGAGAGCTTGGCAAAGATCATGCCCGTGTGGATCGGTGCGGGGTCACGCACGACCAACGCCGTGGCGCGGGTGCGGCGTCGCGCTCAATTTCTGGGGGGTGCCGGTGAGCACGATGCGTGAGGAGATTGCGCACGGCCCGGTCACCTGGGCGGGCCCCCTCAAAGGAGATGTGGCGACAACGGTGAGTGCGCTCGAAGAAGCCGGGGCGGGGTGGGCCGTCGCGGGAACTCCCGTCCCCGTTGACGAAATGAAAGACTGGCGTCGTATGCACTGACTCACTAGCGTTACCAAATGGAGTTCCGACGCGTCACCGGCCTGCCGCCCTACGTCTTCGCACAGATCAACGGGCTCAAGGCCGAGGCTCGCGCGCACGGTCGTGACGTCGTTGACTTTGGATTCGGGAACCCCGACCTGCCCAGTCCCGATGTGGCGGTCGAGAAACTCGCCGAAGCGGCCCACAATCCAAAGAATCACCGCTACAGCGCGAGTCGGGGAATACCCAACCTGCGTCTTGCGATCGCCAATCGCTACAAGTTGCTCTTCGACGTCGACGTCGACCCCGAGGTCGACGTGGTGACAACCATTGGAGCGAAGGAGGGCTTCACGCATTTGATGTGGGTGCTGCTCGGTCCCGGTGACAGCGCCATCGTGCCGAGCCCCAGTTACCCCATCCACCTCGCCGGTCCGGGCTTTGCTGGCGCGAACGTGATCACGGTGCCCATGCTCGATCCCGGGACCAGCACCAACGACCCCGGGGACGACTTCTTCGAAGGACTGCTCGCGGCCTGGGAGGGAGCGGTCGTCAAACCGCGGGTCATCGTCGTGTCATTCCCGCACAATCCCACCAGTGCGTGCGTGGACCTCGCCTTCATGGAGCGGCTCGTCGCGTTTGCGCTCGAACGCGACGTCGTCATCTGCCACGACTTCGCCTACGCGGACCTCGGGTTCGATGGATACCGACCGCCGTCGATCCTCCAAGTGCCACGCGCGAAGGAGTGCTGCGTCGAGCTCTACACACTCACGAAGTCGTTCTCCATGGCGGGCTGGCGGGTCGGCTTCGTGGTGGGTAACCCCGAGGTGGTGGCGGCACTCACCAAGCTCAAGAGCTACCTCGACTATGGGACCTTTCAGCCGGTGCAGATCGCCGCAATCGTGGCCATGAACGAGGCTCAGGAGTACCCCGAGCAGTTGCGAGTCATCTACCAGTCTCGCCGTGACACGCTGATCGAGGGGCTGCAGCGCGTGGGGTGGGACGTCGCCACGCCGAGGGGTTCGATGTTCGTGTGGGCGCCCATCCCCGAGCCGTATCGAGAGATGAAATCGCTGGAGTTTGCTCGATTCCTCATCGAAGAGGCCGACGTAGTGACCAGTCCTGGCGTGGGTTTCGGCGACGGTGGTGACGGGCACGTGCGCTTCGCGCTGATTGAGAACGAACTACGCACGCACCAAGCAGTGCGCAACGTAAAGCGCGCGCTCAGCAAGTTGGGCTAGGGCAGCCCCGCCCCCGGGACCGCCACCTCGGCAACTTCGACGCGCCCGACGCGTTGGCCGGCGATCTTGAAGCGATCACTCGTGGGTGCGGTCATGACGTAGAGCGAGCGACGATCCTCGCCCCCCAGCATGCACGCAAAGGCGAACTGACTGGTGCTGACCACTGCGGTGATCTCACCTCCCTCGCGAACGCGAAGGCACCGTTTGGCGGCGGCGTTCGCGACCCAGATCTGGCCGTCCGCGTCGAGGCACATGCCGTCGGTGTAGAGCGACTCCAGCTGAGCCCAGACCCGCCGATTCGACAGGGTGCCATTGTCGGCGATGTCAAAGGCGCTCAGCCGGCACGACAACGTCTCACCCACGATGAGGGTGGCGCCGTCGGGCGTAATCAGGTGCCGTTGGGAAAGTCCATGTCGGGCACCGCCTGGGAGACGTCACCGCGGGGTGAGACGACGACGAGATTGGTCGTCGGGCGCCTCGCCATCATCATTGCGGGGCCCATATCGCGACGCCTTTCGTCGAGGTCGAAGCCGAAGTTCCCCACGTAGCTGACGCCGCTCTTGGAGGTGACCATATCGTTGGCCCAATAGCCGCAGTAGGCGGAGACGTCACAGAAGAGAGATGGCTCGCCGTCATGGAAGCGAAGCACCTGGTGGTCGGTCATTGACACGCAGAGCAAGTCACCGTCGGGCAGCCAACCGAGCCCCGACGGTTGACCAGGCAGGACGTGTTCGAGTCGCTCTTTACCCGACCCGCCCATCGAATAGACGCTATGGCGATAGAAGTCCGAGTACCACAGCCGTCCGTCGTGCCATCGCGGGGCCTCGCCAAAGGCCAGTCCGTCACGCACGACGCGCGCCGTCAACGCCTTCATGCCGCTCCCGGTTTGGGCGATCCGCTCACGCGCTCCACCGCCCGGCGCCACGACGTATATCCGGCGTCCACGAAGAGCGGATCATCCGGGGCAAAGCGCGCGCCCGCGCGCCAGAGATCGTTCAGCTCCTCAAGTGAGTGCCATACCCTAGCTTGGAGGCCCGCGATGCTCGCTGCACCGCGGGCCGTCGCTTCCAGCGTGGAGCTTCGCAGCACCTCGACGCGCGAGTTCGTCGCCTGCAGGGATAGAAGCAAGTCCATGGCCGCGGCTCCGCCGTCACAGCGGATCTGTTGAAGGGTGACGCCGCCGTCGCGAAAGGCGTCAGTCATCGCGCGCACTTGGTAGGCGAGAGCTTCGACGAGTGCGCGCGCGAGTTGCCCGCGCCCGACGCCTTGACTGAGTCCCATGATCGCGCCGCGCGCGTCGCTTCGCCAAAACGGTGAGCCGAGCCCGGTGAAGGCCGGCACGAACATAGCCCCCGCCGAGTCGGAGACCGACGTCGCGAGATCTTCTAGTTCGTTCGAGGCGGCGATGAGTCCGAGGTCGCGCAACCACTGCACGGCCGCTCCCGCGACGAAAGCGGAGCCTTCGAGGGCGTACGAGGTGGGTCCGATCTCCCCGAGATCCCAGGCGACTGTCGTTACCAGTCCGTCGACAACGGGGGGCACGCGGAGACCGGCGTTCGCCAGGACGAAGGCGCCGGTGCCGTACGTGGCTTTCACTATGCCCTCCGTGAAGCACGCTTGCCCAAAGAGCGCGGACTGCTGGTCGCCTAGTGCCCCGGTGATCGGCACACCCGCCAGCGGCGCTACGACGCCGCCGCTCACGGTCCCAAAGTTGGTCGAGGACGGGTTGATCGTGGCGAGCAGTGCGCGGTCAACCGCGAAGAGCTCGAGCATCGCCGGAGACCAGTCGAGGGTGGCGAGATCCATCAGTGACGTGCGCGAGGCGTTCGACGCTTCAGTGAGGAAAACGCCGCCCTCGACGCCTCCGGTGAGAATCCACAGCAGCCACGTGTCGATGGTCGCCAGGCTGGGTGTGCGGGCCGCGTCGGCGACGCCGCGATCGAGCATCCACTTCATCTTGGTCGCCGAGAAATACGGGTCGAGGACAAGTCCGGTCGCGGCGCGGACAGCAGTTCCGTGCCCCGCGCTCTCAAGGTCACGGCAGAGGTCGGCCGTGCGCCGGTCTTGCCAGACGATGGCTCGATGCAATGGGGCACCAGTTTCGCGATCGAAGGCGACCGTTGTTTCACGCTGGTTGGTGATGCCCGCGGCAAGTATTCGGTGTCCGTCCTTGGAGGCTCGGGCGGCCACATCGGTGAGTGTGGAGACGGCCAATGCGGCGATCTCGAGAGGGTCGTGTTCGACCTCGCCGGGGGACGGGAAGAATTGGGTCAACTCGCGGTAGGACTCATCGACCACTTGGAGACTGGCGTCAAAAGCGACCGCTCGGACCCCGGTCGTGCCCGCGTCCAGGGCGATGATCAGGTCCATCGGGTCAGGCTTACCAGGGTCCAAAGGGCGATTAGGGGCTTTAGGCTGGATAGAGAAGATTTGTGCGAAAGTCTTTCAAAAAGTAGTTGACACGGTGTAATTACAGTGCTGTAATAACACAGCATCTTGCGACGCGAAGTGGGGTAACCCACTACATATTGTGGCTAGGGGGCCAAGGGTCACATCCTTGTCTCTTCTACTCCGCGGAGCCAGTTGTCCTTAGTGTCGGTACGTAGAAGAGAAAAGAGAGAGATATGGCCATCGCACCTCAGCGACTCGGAATTGGAATTCGTCGTTATTTCACGACCGAGGATCGTCATCCCTATGACGAGGTGACCTGGGACCTGCGTGACGCGCGCATCTCGAACTTTCGCGACGGTTCTGTCGCCTTTGAGCAGTTGGGCGTGGAAGTGCCCTCAAGTTGGTCGTTCAACGCGACGAATATTCTTGCCCAGAAGTACTTTCGCGGCACCCTCGGCACGCCCGAGCGCGAGACCTCGCTGAAGCAGGTCACCGACCGTATCGTCGACACGATCACCTCATGGGGAATCGACGGCGACTACTTCGTGGACGAAGAGGAAGCCGAGACCTTTCGCGCCGAACTCAAGCACCTCCTGATTACCCAGAAGGCCGCCTTCAACTCTCCCGTGTGGTTCAACATCGGCGTGAAGGGTGTCCCCCAGCAAGGCAGTGCCTGCTTCATTCTCGCCGTGGACGACTCAATGCGCTCGATCCTCAACTGGTACACCGAAGAGGGCATCATCTTCAAGGGCGGATCGGGCGCGGGCGTGAACCTGTCGAAGATTCGCTCGAGCGCCGAGCCCCTCGAGGGTGGCGGCACGGCCAGCGGACCCGTCTCGTTCATGCGCGGGGCCGACGCGTCGGCCGGCACCATCAAGTCGGGTGGCAAGACACGCCGCGCGGCGAAGATGGTCATCCTCGACGCCGATCACCCCGACATCGAAGAGTTCATCTGGTGCAAGGCGCACGAGGAGAAGAAGGCCCGCGCGCTGCGCGACGCCGGCTTCGACATGGACCTTGACGGTCGAGACATCAACTCGATTCAGTACCAGAACGCCAATAACTCCGTACGCGTCTCCGACGAGTTCATGGAGGCCGTGCTCGCTGACGGTGACTGGAATCTGACGTCACGACACGAGCGCGACGCCATCCGCACCGTGAAGGCGCGTGACCTGTGGCGCCAGGTCGCTCGCGCGGCGTGGGAGTGCGCCGACCCTGGTCTGCAGTTCGACACCACGATCAACAAGTGGCACACCTCGTCGAACACCGACCGCATCAACGGATCGAACCCGTGCTCGGAGTACATGCATATCGACAACTCGGCGTGCAACCTGGCGAGCATCAACCTGATGAAGTTCCTGCAGACTGACGGCGACTTTGACGTCGACGCCTTCAAGGCCGCGGTGGAAGTGCTCTTCAGCGCCCAAGAGATCATCGTCGGCGCGGCTGACTACCCGACGGACAAGATCGGGGAGAACTCGCGCAAGTTTCGCCAGCTGGGACTGGGATACGCCAACCTCGGGGCCCTGCTCATGGCCTCGGGTCTGGCGTACGACTCCGACGGTGGACGCGCCTGGGCAGCCGCGATCACCGCGCTCATGACCGGCCACGCCTACCTGACGAGCGCACGCACCGCCGGTCGGATGGGCCCCCACGAGGGATACGCCGAGAACGCCGAGCCGATGATCAACGTACTGCGCATGCACCGCGATGCGTCGTACCAGATCGACGCCAAGTTCGCTCCCGCCGAGCTCCTCCAGGCGGCCCAGCGTGACTGGGAGGAGGCTGTGGACCTAGGCCTTCGCCACGGCCTGCGTAACGCCCAAGCGACGGTGCTGGCCCCTACCGGCACCATCGGTCTCCTCATGGACTGCGACACGACGGGCATTGAGCCCGATCTCGGTCTGGTGAAGTTCAAGAAGCTCGTCGGTGGCGGCAACATGGCCATCGTGAACCAGACGGTGCCGCGTGCACTGGCCAAGCTCGGCTACTCAGATGAGGAGGCGTCAGCGATTGTTGCCTACATCGACGAGAACAAGACGATCGTTGGCGCGCCGGCCTTAAAGGCCGAGCATCTGCCGGTCTTCGCCTGCTCGATGGGTGACAATACGATTCACTACTCCGGTCACGTGCGCATGATGGGTGCGGTGCAGCCCTTCATCTCGGGCGCGATCTCCAAGACCGTGAACATGCCCGAGGACGCGTCCATCGAAGACGTCGAGAACCTGCATCTCGACGCCTGGCGTCTCGGCATCAAGGCCGTCGCGATCTACCGTGATAACTGCAAAGTCGGTCAGCCTCTCTCCACCGCCACCAAGGATGGCGTGGGTCAGAGCGCTCCCGACGCGGTGCTCGACGTTGACGCCGCCGAGGTTGTCGAGCTGTACGCGCGGATCGATCGCCTCGAGACTGCCCTGGAGCACGTTCGCGACGAGGGTGCCCACGTCGTCGTGGGCGCCATACGCGAGCGCTTGCCGCGTCGGCGCACGTCATCCACCTTCGCCTTTCGCGTTGCGGACTGCGAGGGCTACGTCACGGTCGGTGAGTACGAAGACGGTCGTCCGGGTGAAGTCTTCATCAAGGTGGCCAAGCAAGGTTCGACGCTCGCGGGCATCATGGACGCCTTCTCGATCTCGATCAGTCTCGGACTTCAGCACGGTGTGCCGCTGGCGACGTACGTGAAGAAGTACGCCAATATGAAGTTCGAGCCCTCGGGCATGACCGACGACGCGGATCTTCGCATCTCGACGTCGCTCGTGGACTACATCTTCCGTCGTTTGGCTCTGGATTACTTGAGCCCGGCGGAGCGCGAAGAACTGGGAGTTCTCTCCACCAGCGAGCGTCTGCAACCCACGTTGCCCGAGATCGCCGAACAGGCGACGCCCACGTATAACCTCCCAGTGCAGCAGTCGTTGATCGAACTGAGCGATCGGCCGGTCTCGGATGAGACTCAGCTGCTGAGTCGGGGCGCTCAGCGTGACGCGCCGATGTGCTACTCGTGCGGAAACTCGATGCAACGCGCCGGATCGTGCTACGTCTGCTCCAGCTGCGGATCGACGAGCGGCTGCTCGTAAACTAACTCGATCAAAAACGGAGAAATGCCTCCTCTGCTCTGGCGGAGGAGGCATTTCTCGTTTCGACCGGTATAGATCGACGGACATCGTCGTTTCCCGGAACTGCCATTCGCGACCCGTCAAGACGTGGCGAGGGCCGTCCCTGGGCAACCTGGTTGATGCGCTCTTCGAGTGGGACTTGCGGTCTCATCCGAGCGGTGTTAATGTACAACCAAATGGTTGTACATGGAATCTCCGACGAGACGGTCGACCGGCTCTTCCAGGCGCTCGCAGACTCGACGCGTCGCGACATCCTCCAACGTTCGATCGCGCGCGAGCAGTCGGTGTCCTCGCTGGCGCGTTACTACGACATGAGCTTCGCCGCTGTGCAGAAGCACGTGGCGGTGCTCGAACGGGCAACCCTCGTGACGAAGGAACGTCGGGGTCGCGAGCAGATCGTGCGCGGGCATGGGCCCACCCTCCAAAAGGCGCTTTGCCTCTTGGAGGCGTACGAACAGATGTGGGTGCAACGGGCACAACACATGGCCGACGTTCTCGCCGGCAAGAAAGGAGTCACCTCATGACGGTGATTAGTTCAAAGAATGATGCGGCCACCTTGACCTTGGTCTTCGTGGCGGAGTTTGATGCGACTCCCGAAAGAGTGTGGGAGCTGTGGGAAGACCCTCGTCAGCTCGAGAAGTGGTGGGGTCCGCCCGTCTATCCCGCGAAGTTCGTACGTCACGACTTCGAAGTCGGCGGAGAGTCGCGGTACGTCATGACGGGGCCCGAAGGTCAGATCGCCGCAGGGTGGTGGCGCATCGAGTCTCTCGACCGGCCCAAGGCTCTGACGTTTGCCAATGGGTTGGCGGGCGAGGACAGCGAACCACTGGCCGATGTGCCACCGATGGCGGCCTCAATGACCCTGGAGGATTTCCGCGGCGGAACGCGGATGACCGTGGCGTCGCGTTTCGTCGACACCGAGCAGATGGAGAAGTTCCTGGCGATGGGCATGGAGGAGGGAATGCGCCAAGCGCTCGGTCAGATCGACGCTCTCCTCGCGCACTGACTCGAGGTACGGGTTCGCGACCCGCGCGCCGCGCTTTCTATGCTCAAGTAGTGACGAGAAACGCGAGAGCCCATTCGTCGCGCGGCTCTGACGTGTCGACATCTGGGGCGGTCGCGCGGTGAGCGACCGCCCCGAGATGTCGCCCGCGCTTCGCGCCACCATGATGGATGCTCTGGGCCTGGCACCCGCGGGCGCCAACGTCGTGATGCAGCTCTCGCGTCTGGCGGTGGGCCATGGCGTCGCCAACAGCCGCGTCGAGAGTGGCGCCCTCACGCGCCACCCCATAAAGCGCACTCGCACGACGCTTGGGTACATCATGGCGTCGCTTCTGGGAGATGAGGAGATGAGAGAGTTCGTGCGACGCGAGGTCAACCGCCAGCACCGTGACGTGCACTCGCTCGACGGCGACGTCGTCGCCTACAACGCGTTCGATCCCGAGTTGCAGCTTTGGGTGGCCGCGTGCATGTACCGCGGGGTCTTGGACGCGGTCACGATGCTGGACGGCGCCCCGTCAGATCAACGGCTGGAGGAGATCTATCGGCACTGCTCGCGCTTCGCCACGACGCTCCAGGTCGACCCGCAATCGTGGCCCGAAAGCCCCGCTGCGTTCGAGGAGTACTGGGAAAACGCGCTGGAGCAGGTGGCGATCGATGACACGACGCGTACGTACCTCCGCGGTTTCGTGCGACTGAATTTTCTCCCGACCGTGCTGAGCGCGGGCCTAGGCCCGCTTCACGAGTTCATCACCGCGGGCTTCTTGACCGAGCACTTCCGCAACGAACTCGGCCTCACGTGGGACGACCGACGCCAGCGCCGCTTCGAGCTGCTTCGCCGCACCGTGGTGCAAACGCGCCGCGTGATTCCTCGCGTGGTGCGTGAGTTTCCACTGAATGTTGTCTGGTGGGATACCCAGCGGCGCTTTCGACGCGGTCGACCCTTCGTGTAGTTAGTAGAGCGCCTGACGATGCGACGGAGGCACCCGCAGTGGCGATTCTCGTAGTTGGGCCAGCCGTGCCGTGAGAAGCGGCGCTTAATAGGTACTTTGACGCCTCCAAGTGGTAGATGAATTATTTTCGCTGGTTGTACCGCACCTGACACGACGCGCCATCGGGGTTCGTGATTGTAAAGGTGAAGACGCCGTTGCGCGAGCGCGCCTTCGACGTGACACGCACGACGAGGACGGCTCCGGTGTCGCGTACGACGGTGACCGTGGTGCCCGGGTGACTCGTCACGTGGGGCTGACCGTAAAAGTTTGCCCCAATGATCTCGATGGTGACCGTCCTACCCGCAACCACGTGACCCAGGACTCGCGCCGCCTCAGGCGAGGGCGGTGGCGGGGGAGGCGTGGCGTGGACGCTCAGCGCGAAGGCGAACGTTCCCTTGTCGCCGGTCGCGTCACTCACGGATCCCGCGACCTTGTAGGTGCCAACGCCGAGAGAACCGCTCGTGGTGACGAGGCCCGAGGAACTCACCACCATACTCGGCGCGCCGCTCGTTTGCACGTAGGTCAGCGCGCCGAGGTTGGCCCCAATGTCGAGCTGCTGGGTGAAGATCGCCGAGTCACCGGTGGAGACGGTCGCCGCTGTGGGCGCGCGCTGGACCAGCGCGCCCACCGTGATGCTCAAGGTGAAGGTGCCCGTGTCGCTGTCGGAGTCGGTCTCGGTGCCCGATGCGGTATAGACACCAGCGGGCAGCTCGCCGATCGTGGTCACGACACCCGACGGCGATACCACGAGATCGGGTGCGCCACCGGTCTCGGTGTAAGTCACCGTGCCGGTGCTTCCCGACACGGCGAGCTGTTGACTCAAGGCGGCAGACCCGCTCACCTTGACCGTTACCAGTGCCGGGGAGCTCTGGATCAAGACCCCCACGTCGAGGGTGAAGGAAAACGTGCCCGTGTTGCCGCTCGCGTCCACGCTGGTTCCAGTCGCCGTGTACGTCCCCGGCGTCAACTGTCTGCTGGTGGTCACGAGACCCGTTGATGACACGAGGAGTTCAGGGCTGCCGGTCGTCTGGGTGTACGTCACTGCGCCAGAGTTATTGGTGGTGACCAGCTGCTCGCTGTATGTGGCCGATGCGGCGACGGCCACGGACGTGGTCGTGGCCGCGCTCACGAGTCCACAGAGGTAGTCGCCGTCGTAGCCCTGGGAGGGATACTGGATGAGGCCTACGCGCCCGCCCGTGAATGACCTGGTCGCGCAGGCTGCTTCTGCGGCGCTCAAGGTGGCATACCCCGGTATCCATACCGGGATCGACGCGAAGGTCGATCCCGAGCCACCGGTGATCTCGGACCACATCGACGGTGTTGAGTAGATGCCCAGCGACGTGACGCCGATGTTCGTGAATGAGGCCACCATACCTTCGAGCATGGCGAGGTCCAGGGTCTCGGTCGACGCCCGACGTCCGAACTCGATGGTCTCCCAGGCGTTTCCCGTTTCCACGTCCATCCACCACGGCGCCGCCACCGCGGCGGCCGTCGGCGACGCGGCGCCATCGGCGCTCTCGGCGTTCACGGCGTTCGCGAAGGCGCTGCGCGCCGCGTTCCATCCGTAGTCGTACGAGCAGGGCACCGAGTTCGCGCCCGCGCAGACGTCGGGGCTCTGCTGGCCCGTCGGCCACCCCGCGCCGTAGGTGGGTCCGCCGTTACCGGAATTGGCGTAGAACGCGGGGTTGTCGTTGGTTGCACCCTGGGCCCAACTCAGCTCACGGGCGAGGCAGTTGTTGATCGTCAGGGGCGAGCCGTTATTGACCCCGACGATGCCAAAACCGGGCGAAGTGGGCACAGGGCTGGCGCACTGGGGGAAGCTGATGTCAAAGCCGGTGGCCGTCGGCGCCAGGGGCGCGCCCGCCGTCGCAACGCCGACGTTCGCCGCTAGCACCACAAAGATGAGGACTAGGGCGGCGAAGCATTTCGTCAGGGGGACCACTCGCACGCATCATCAATGCTATGACCGCCCCCAGAGTCGGTGCTATGGAAGAGCCTTACAATCTCGTGAAAGTCCACGTCTCTACCAACCGCCGGGATCGCACCCATATTGATCAGGGACCCAACCACCGGTGACGCGCATACCCACCACAATTTGGGCGTCTTCGCTCGCGCGACCGGCGACAGGGGCGTAACGTCTCCCTCCATACTCGTCCCAGGTGCCATTTTCGAAGCCAATACCCGAATAGAACGGCCCCACCATTGACCAATTGCCATTTACCTCACAGATCGCCACGCGCTGCCACTCGGCCTTCAGGCCCACGACCCCGACCCCGCGAGAGCGGGCATCTCTGACCAGTTCGTGGGTCTCTTGGATGGCGATCATGCTGACGACGTGACGAAGGACGTGGGGATGGGGGCGCGCTGGCGCCTTCAGCGTGGTCGCTGCGCCTGCCGGTGCGCCGAGTGCCGGGGCGGTGAGCAGGGCTAGGGGGGTCGCTAAGGCCACGATTGCGGCGAACAGAACTCTTCGCACAGCTTTTCCTCTCCTTGTTCTGCACCACGGCCGAGCCGGCGTAACTCTTCGCTGGCGAACGCCCGAACTGGACGGGTTCGTATGTGGAACCCCCGTCAAGGGGCACAGTGGTTGGTCACCGGTTCCACGACTCTGTGGGGTAACTATGGAGCAGTCGATGCTGCCCGAGAAAGCCTAACCCTGTAAGTCCATTATTCGTGCTATTCGGGGCATAGTTATCGACAGGACACCGCCAAATATCCTGATTAACGAGTATCAGTCCGTCAATAAAAATTTTCCAGATGAGGGCTATTTCCCGCCCTTGGAGCGTGGGCTCCAGGCGCCCTCGTACTCATGAGTAAGCAGGGACCGTTTCGACGCGCTCTCCTCGCTTGGCCACACGAGCTCCCTTCTACAGACCTGAGTGTTCCCGGCGGAGAATGGCGAAATCAACTCGAACATTGAATCAAACGTGAAAGCTTCCCCGTGCACGACGTCGAAGGTTGTGATATGTATTCCTTGTCTAGATTTTTTAACAAGAGGTCGTCTTACTGCGGGGTTGTCGCGAGAGCAACAAGTCACGGACGGGTTCCGTTCCGTAGTTGGCGCCTCGAGCCGACGGGTAGGGGGTTTCATGGCAGCACAATTTGACTGGAAGAAGTATTCGACAACCGACAAGGTGATTGCGATAACGGGGTTGGTTTCGCTCATCTCGCTGTTCTTACCGTGGTGGGGGTACAGCAGCGGTCCCTTCGGTGCGTCGGTGAGCGGCTTCAGTACGAGCTACGGATGGCTCGGCGCACTCCTTATCGTGGCGGCCGGGGCATATATCGCGATGGCGCGCGCCGGCTCCAACATGCCCAAGTTCTTCTACGGACCCGGCGTGATCGTGCTGGGACTCTCGGTGATCGGCGCGGTGATAGTGATCATCCGGTGGATCTCGCTGCCGCGCGGTAGCTACTCCGGAGCCGCCTTTAGCTACGGCCCACGCATCGGGATTTTCCTCTCGCTCATCGCGGGTATCGTGCAGGCCATCTTTGCCCTCCGTCTCTTTCGCGCCTCGGGCGAAGCATTACCCTGGGCCAGATAGAAACCACCGATACCAGCAATGTCGAGCGTCGTTCCTCGGAGCGGCGAGTAGCGAAGAAGGACGCTCGGCCTTTTCACGTCACCCGCTATGTCGGGATCGATCTGGCCAGCGAGGCCAAGCGCACCGGTGTCGTGATCGTGATCGTCGACGGAAAGAAAGCCGTGGCGTCGCTGCCGAGGGACGGATTCGTGGCGGACGACCGCGGATTGGTTGACGTAGTCGATGAGTCGACGATGGTCGGGCTCGATTCGCCCCTCGGTTGGCCCGACGACTTCGTCTCTGCGGTGACCGCACATCGACTGAGCGCGCGGTGGCCCAGTTACGAGCATCGCAGCACCGACAAGATTCGCGAGAGCCTGCGGCACCGAACGACAGATCTGTACGTGCGATCAC
Source organism: Acidimicrobiales bacterium (assembly GCA_050701895.1). GTDB lineage: Bacteria > Actinomycetota > Acidimicrobiia > Acidimicrobiales > RAAP-2 > RAAP-2. The sequence goes on along the minus strand of JBOGFT010000072.1, from coordinate 2,250 downwards.
TCGATCTCGGATCTACGCCGCTATCGGTCTCCTCTGACCTCATCGGTGTGGTCGCCATGCGCGGCGCCTGGTTGCAGTCGGCGTGGGCCAAGAAATGGGGACGACTCGAACCGCGTGATGGCAGCGGTCGATTGGTGGAGGCATATCCCGCCGCCGCGCTGCGCGCGTGGGGGCTGCTGGCGCGTCGCGGCGTTCGCTACAAGGGTGGTGGCGTGGGCGATCAGCGCGAAGCTCAGCGCGCAGAGCGAGCACGCATCATGGATGAGATCCACGAGCAGACGAGAAAATGGTTGAAGGTGCCCTCTTCAGTGCGCGACGAAGCCGTGATCTCTGATCACACCCTCGACGCCCTTGTCTGCGCCCTGGTGGCGTTGGCGGCGCGAGCGAAGGCGACGCACGCGACGCCCGAGGAGTCGCGTGAAGCCGCTCTGCGCGAAGGGTGGATACATGTCCCCAGTGGTGAGTTCGCGTCACTGGGTGATCTGTTGCCGGTCAGCTAGGAGACTGTTGATTTAATCGTCCGAAAGACGTCGCTTTGGCCCGCGAGTGGCCGAGAATTGATTCATGCAAGGACACTCAGATGCCAATCGTGAGTTGCTCGACGCCACCGCGTTGTGTCGCCAACTCGTGCCCGCGAACTCGGTCGAGGCGTTCCTGGCCGATCACCGCCACGACCTGTTCCCCGACACGTTGTTCGAGGATCTCTTTCCCTCTCGCCGCGGTCGTCCCTCGGTGCCGGCCGACGTAATCGCCGCGGTGATGGTTCTTCAGGCTCTCGAGGGACTCTCGGACCGTGAAGCCGCGCGAGCCCTGCGTGATCGGATCAGTTGGAAGGTGGCCTGCGGGCTGGCCCTCAACGACGAAGGTTTTGACTTCACCGTCCTCACCTACTGGCGAAGTCGGCTTCGCTCCTCCCGCGCCCCCGAGCGGATCTTTGAGGCGGTGCGCGCCGTCGTGCAAGAGACCGGCGTGCTCGCGGGACGGACCCGCCGAGCCCTCGACTCGACGCTGCTCGATGACGCCGTCGCCACCCAGGACACGGTCACCCAACTGGTGGCTCAGATCCGTCGGGTGCGCCGGGTCGTCCCGGCCCTCGGTGCGCTCTCGCTTGGCGCCCACGACTACGACCAAACCGCGAAGCCCGCCATCGCCTGGGACGACGCCGAGGCCCGCGCCACGCTGGTTGACGCCCTGGTGCGTGACGCCCACACGCTCTTATCCCTCGAGGGTCTCACCCTGGACGCTGAACAGAGCGAGGCGCTGGCCCTGCTCGCCCTCATAGCTGGTCAAGACGTGGAACTCGATGACGAGGGACACTGGCGAATCGTCCAGGGTGTCGCGAAGGACCGGGTCATCTCGGTGGTCGACTCCGAAACCCGTCACATGCACAAGTCGCGCTCGCTTTATCGCGACGGCTACAAAGCTCACCTCTGCGTCGAACCCGACACCGGCCTTATCACGGCGATGGCGCTCACTCCCGCGAACACGCCCGACGGTCCGACCGGCGTGTCGCTCCTCGCGGGCGAAGCGCCGGGACTCAGCGTCCTCGCCGACGGTGCCTACGGTTCGGGCGAGACCCTGGCCGCACTCGAAGCAGCCGGTCACGCCAGGTTGATCAAGCCACACGTCCCCCGTCGGGCCTTCATCGGCGGTTTCGAGCGCGACGACTTCGTGGTTGATCACGACGCGCACCGTGTCACCTGTCCCGCAGGACACACTGTCGCCATCACCGCTCGTGGCCACGCCGTCTTCGGCTCGCGTTGTCGTGACTGCCCCCTGCGCGCACGCTGCACGAACGCAGCGACGGGGCGGATATTGCACATACTTCCGCACGACCGCGAGCGGGTCGAGTCCCGGCGCGCCTGGCGCGACGGGGACTTCATTTTGGACTATCAAAAACATCGACTGATGGTCGAACGATCGATTGCGTGGCTCGTGAGCGACCACTCACGGCGCGTTAGATTCCGCGGCGTCGAACGCAACCAGTTCGGGCTGTCAATGCGCGTGGCCGCGATCAACCTTCGACGTTTGATCAACCTCGGGCTCACCCGCGAAACAACGTGGGTGATGGCGTCGGGCTGAAAGACGCGCAGCACAAGCCCGGTCAGCAAAAAGGAACCGCTCTTCGGGATTAAACCCATCCAGGGTGGTCGACTCGCATCTTTTTCACGTCGACTCTTCGGAACAGCCATCCCGGGCTTGCGTTGCCAACCATACGCTCGAAATCGGCGTTGTTCAACAGGCTCCTAG
>JBOGFT010000071.1:0-5853 GCA_050701895.1 Acidimicrobiales bacterium | reverse complement strand
ATTATTTTGGTCATGCTTTGCCACCTTGGTGGCGTTGGTTATAGACATTGGTCTTTCGTGTCACTTGTCTCGCCCAGAGAAATGGAATTTGTCAGGCAAGTGTCTCACGCGGACCTGAGAGTTAGGGCCCAAACTTTGGGCCAGTCCCTTCAATAATTCGCCCCCGTCAATTTCCAGCGCGGCAGCCACACGCAAGATGTTTATGAGAGAAGGATTCACTTCTCCGCGCTCCAAGTGGCCGATGTAAGTCCTGTGAAGCCCTGACCGGTCGCCTAGGTCTTCCTGGCTTATCTCAAGTTCCAGTCGGCGCGCTCTTACACGGATTCCCAGCTCCTGACTTTGTTTGAATCCTCGCTTCTCCCATTTCACTCCTCCAGCCGACTTCAATGAACTTGAAACATCGACAGCAAATACGTAGCATTTGATAACTGCGACCGGACGGGACTTATGAGCGATCAACTAAAAGAGGCCCGGGCGGAGGCTAGGGCGGCCAACGCCAGGGCAAAATCCTTGCGACCTTGGTACAGGAAGAAGCGTTATTGGCTTCTTGCCATGATCGCCCTCATCGTGGTTGTCTCCGTCAGTGCGAGTGGTTCGAAGAACCCACCAAACGAAAAGGGGGCTACAGCGAGAACAACGGTTAAGGGATGCCTCGCTCATCCCCCGAGGTATCCGGGCCAAGTACCGGCGACAGATTGCGTAGCTCGGGCGAACAACACGCTTGTCATGGCCAACACCATTGTCACTGCCACATGGAGCCGCCAAAACGGCAACTTAGGATCCCCCTCCGTTTGCGCAGCAGTCTCCATCAGAAACAACAACTCGAGTTCCATCACGTACAACGACCTCTATTGGCAACTACAAACTCCCTCCGGGAAGGTCGAGGGAACAAATCTTGAGGCAACCAACGACCTCGGTTCGGGCGGAATCGTTGGTGGCGGAAGGGTCACGGGCAACGTCTGCTTTGATGACCCCGGACAGAGAGGAACCTACGTCGGGCTTTACCAACCGGACGCATTCAACGACGAACGCGGTGTGTGGCTGTTCAAATCGAGTTGATTTACCTTCGGATCACTTCTTCTTTCGCATGTCGTTCTCGATCTGATGTCCCACCCAACCGGCGGCACCAGCACCGATTGCAGCCCCGACCGGGCCACCAACAATGGCTCCTATGACACCACCGACCGCCCCGCCAACACCGGCACCAACGATCCTGGGTTCTTTTTCTCGTGCACTACTCATTTTTCTTCACCTCCCCCCAAATAGTTCGGTGACTGCGACCCCAAGGACAATTCCCATTGCGATCGCGAGTAACACCTTTGGTTGATTCGTGCCCCGCTCAATGTTGACCACGGTCTGACGGCTGACACCAAGTTCGCGAGCCAACCCTTCCTGCGTCAGTCCGGCACGCTCTCTGAACTCTTTCAAATTCGACTCGAAGGTAGCCACAGCACGAGTTTCCCCGAAGTCCTGTCATTTGTCAAGTTAATTTTACAAAGAACTCTTTACAGATAGGCCCTCGTCACCTGCCCGCAAATCATTCTGACAAACGATGACACTGATTGAACGCCTCGACGTTTCGCCAGGACTAAACCCGAACTAAAAGTGAGCTTGGTAGAAATCTCAGACATGACACCGGTCACCCTCGCGTCTAACCAACGAGATCTGGGGGCCTTGTTTGCGACACTCGCACCCCCCGCCGCCGCTCGAATCAATTTCGCGCAAGGTGGGGGTGTCCGTGTCTTGTCCGCGCGGGTCCGCGAGATAGTGAGAAATGGCGGCAAGTAGTGAGAGGTCAAATCCCTGTTCAACTGGATGATGACCGATCGCTACCTATGCCCTCTACCAGCTTCCCAAGCTGAGAACGCGAGTGCGATGCTCATCGCGCGCTCCACGCCAGATTCCCAACCGGCAGTATCTCTTGGGCCGCGTTGACTACTGCGATGTTCGGCGCAGCACTACCCACGTAAACGGCTGGATCACACCCCAGGGCGTGACGTGCTCCTCGCGCTCGGCGTGGTCAAGAACGAACGCCGGAGCGAAGACGCTCGCGAGTTCTTTCGCGTCGTAGCGGGCCGTCGGCAACCCCGAGCACTGGGTCGGCCCATCGACTGCGAAGGTTGCGAGCACCGCGACACCTCCTGGGACAACGGCTTGGGCGGCCGCCGCGACGTAGTTGTCGCGGTCGTTCTGATCGACGAAGAAATGGAAGACGGCCCGGTCGTGCCACGCATGAAAGGTGTGCGGTGGCTGCCAAGAGCACACGTCGGCGACAACGAAACACACGTCTTTGGCACTCTGGCCGAGACGACTTCGTACCGTGTCCAGTGCCTCAACTGATATGTCGAGGATTGTGACGTCGGTGTACCCCGCGCCGAGTAGCGAATCGACGAGACGCGAAGCGCCAGCTCCCACGTCGAGAACGGACCCCGACTCCGAGTCCCCAGTTCGGAGCAGGCGCAGGGAGGTGGCGGGTACCTTTTGGGACCAGCTGTGCTCGTCAACTCCCTTGATCGAGTAAACGCTGTCCCAGTGCCCACTCACGTCGGTCATCGCTCCCGACGCTACTGCGGCGATTGAATTCGGGATCGTGCCGTCCAACGATCGAGGGCGTTCTGTCGAATGTCGGCGTACGTTCGATCACGTAAGCGATGCAGGAGTTTGTCGACGGTAACGACAAGATGATGAAGCTTTTCGCCATCGACGTCGTGAAAGAGGAAGCGAGCGAACTTCTGCTGATCGGCGTACAAGGAGTCGGCCACCGCCTCGCCCTTTTCGGTCAGCCGGACCAAGGTGGCTCGCTTATCTTCGGTGTGCTGGGACCGGAGCACGAAACCTGTTACCTCCAATGCGTCCACCAAGCCCGTGACATTGCGAGGGGTCACCCGCAGCAAGTTGGCGAGGTCGCGTTGACGCATCGGCCCGAGGTGGTGAATAAGCCAGACGACCTCGGCGCGGGCGACGGTGAGCCCACGCCCAGTGGCGTCAACTTCCATCCCCTCCGCAAGCCGCGTCGCCATTTCGAGCATTCGCTCCAGGGCTTCGCGAGGCTGTGCGGCCGCCTCATTGCCCTTAGAAGGCACCGACCGAATTGGTCGCTTCTATGGGCATGTTCGCGCAGTGGCGCATGTGGTCCCGTCGCCAAAGACAGGTGGCGATCGGTGGTTTCCTCATAGCGTTTCTGCTGATGGGAACCATCGGCGAGACGCTCCCTGGAGCTTCGGGAGGACGCGGGCCCCGGTCGAGTGGTGGAACTACGTCACCCTGGTGATATCTCCGATACTCATCGGCTTGATTGCGCCAACCTTCGCGCCGAACAAGCGGCCCAAGAGGTCACGACTCGGGGGAGCTACGGGAGCTGGTTTGGGTGGTGCCGTGGGGACTTTGGCGATGGCGTGCCCGGTGTGTAATCCACTGGCGATTCCGAACTTCGGCACTGCGGGCGCCCTTTCCTTTCTTGCCCCGGGGGGCCTGATCGCGTTGCTCTCCATCGCCCTCCTCGCCTTGACGCTTGTACTTCGGTTGCGCACGCGCGGACGTGCAGAATTGCGGGCTCTAAGTAATGGTCTGCTTAGACGTAAGTTCACACTGTTGGCGACATCCGAAGCCCTCTCTTCGCTCTGGCTGAAGGTCAACTCATGGTCAACGGGTGTGAGCTTTCCGAGTGAGCGTTGTCGGTGACGACGGTGGTAGCGGCACTCGATCCAGGTGAAGATCTCGTCGTGTCACGGCTCGTGTGAGCGTCGCCGGTCGAGGACGTTCTTTTGCATCCATCCTCTGACCAGCTCTGCATGGCCAGATTCTCCTTCGGTTGGACCGGCCCAACTTTCCTCGCCCACCGCTCGACGACGTGATCGCCGTAACCGTCCAGCGCCTTATCTGCCTCGGTCAAACCACCACGATGCCAGACCCACCTGACGTGCACCATGACAACTGGTAAATTGCACGTCGATCGGATCGAGCGGAAGAGGAGCCAAGTGTTCCAAGGTGAAGCGACCCGACGAGGCACCGGTCGGTGAGCGGCGTGCCGAGGTACGCGACCATTGACCAGCCGAACCGAGCGATCCTCGCGGGTCGACCGCTCGTCGCGTTCGACCGGCGCGCGCTGTGGGTCGCCGCCACACTCTTCGCCGTCCTCATGGTCCTGTCGCCGTTCTATGGGTTCGACCGGGACGAGCTCTACTTCTTGGACTGCGCCCGCCATCTCCAGGCGAGTTACGTGGATCAGCCAGTGTTGACCCCGCTCCTCGCTCGCATCTCTCTCTCCTTATTCGGCGTGTCGCTACCGGCCCTACGACTGTGGCCCGCCCTCGCTGGCGCGTCGACCGTCGTCGTCGGCGCCCTAACCGCCCGCGAACTCGGCGGTGGAAAGCGTGCCCAGTTTCTCGCTGCGTTGGGCACGGCCACGATGCCCTCTCTACTGGCCATCGATCACCTCATGGGACCAACGTCGCTCGACATGTTGGCGTGGGCGGGCCTCGCCCTCGTGGTCCTTCGCATCGGCCGAACTGGTGATACCCGATGGTGGCTCGTGGCGGGCACCATCTTGGGCCTCGGGCTGGCCAACAAGCACAGCATCGGTTTCTTTGCTCTTGCACTCTTCTTCGGCATCCTCCTGAGCAAGGGACGTGGGCTCCTATTTAACCGCTGGCTCTTAGGCGGAGTCGCTATCGCGATAATGTTCACCATTCCAGACCTGTGGTGGCAGTCCACGCACGGCTGGGCGACCATCGCCATGACCCGTCAACTTAACGCCGAGAACGGCGGAGTTGGGAAGATCGGCACATGGGTGGCGGGCCAACTTCTCATGACGTCCCTGGTGTTGATACCCGTCTGGGTGGGTGGGCTACGGGCGCTCTGGCGCTCTGGCGAGCCGGTTCGGCGATCACTGGTCTGGGCCTACGGCCTCCTCTTCGTCTTCTTCGCCGTCACGACGGGCGGCAAGATCTACTACCTCGCTGGAGCGTACGTGCCCCTCCTCGCCGCGGGGTTCGTCGCGATGGACGCCTCCTTGAGCGCGCGACCGACTCGGGTGTCAAAACTCATCGTCGGCGTGGCCCTGACAACGCTAGCCGCGCTTCCGCTCGTCCTCCCGGTGCTCCCAGCCGCCGACATCGGATGGACCTACGCCATCAACCAAACTCCCGGGGAGTCCATCGGTTGGCCCGAACTAGTGGGCGCGGTGCGCACCGCCTGGTACGACCTGCCGGATAGTCAACGCGCGCACGCCGTGATCGTGGGCGCCGACTACGGCGAGGTCGGTGCCATCAACGAACTTGGACGGGACGATGGTCTTCCGACCGCGCTCGGCGACCAGAACAGCGAATGGTGGTGGGGCCCCGGCAGCGACAAGACCACGACCGTTCTGGCGGTCGCTCCCGGCCCCCGCGACGTCACCGACTACCGGGCGTACCTCGAACATTACTTTCGCAGCGTTCGAGTATTCGCCACCCTTCACGATCATGCCGGCATCCACAACCAGGAATGGGGCGGCCACATATACCTCTGCACCGGGCTGCGCCGCTCGTGGCCAGCGACGTGGCGCCAACTACGCCACTACGACTGAGAGGCATGCCACCAAGTCCTTCGCGCTCGATGCGCCGATCTGGTGTCGACGACGTGTCACGATCGTCTTCGACGCAACAAAGCCTGAAGCGGCACGCGGCCCAAGTCTGGGCAACGAAGGTTTCGCTCGTTGCCGCCACAATAGTTGGACTTTTCTGGAACTAGGACGCTGCTGAAGTAGGGGCCTTTAGGGCCGCGAAGTGAACGCGCGAGAGTGGATTCGATGACGCGTTATGCAAATGGTGAACTTCGGACCGAAAAGTGCACTCGACAGAGGTTCCAAGAGCG
>JBOGFT010000070.1:0-16093 GCA_050701895.1 Acidimicrobiales bacterium | reverse complement strand
GGGCGTTCAACCACGCCGTCGCGGCCCCACTTCGACCAGGCACGACGTCCAGGAGCTGTCCGCGCTCGACGTCGACGATCTGGGTGGAGAAACACTGGCGGCGATACTCGCCCTCGCGCACGAAGAGCACCTCGTCCAGGCCCAGCGCCTCGACGAGGCCGAAGCGAGTGGCGTCGTCGTCGAGGAGGGCCTCGCCATAGCGGACAAGGGTGTCGTTGACGGTGTGCCAGTCACAGCCCAGTTCATCGGCGATCTCTTGGACGCTGCGACCATTCTCACCGATCTGACGAGTTAGCCAGCGACCCGCGCGATCGGTGACGAGCAGACGAGCAAAGCCAATACGGGTATCGACCTCGCTCCACGAGCCCATCGAGCACACCTCGTCGGGGCAGACGAAGCGACGCTTATGCCACACCACCCTCGTGGCACGTCCGTTTATGGGCAGGTCCACCAGGGAGACCGCGTGGCGATCCTTGACGTGAGCCAGGACCCCACACCGCGGACATCCCACCACGACCCGCCGACATTCAAAGTGAACGGTGACCATCTCGCGGTGCCGACTCTCGACACCGAGGATGTTCACGTCCAAGAGGTCGACAAGCATCTCGCACATGCGGGTAGGGTCGGTTTCCACGGGGGTTCTTCCAATCTGAAGGTGTCAAGTACCAACAGACTTGCAGGACCCCCGCCCTTCCTTTGTCCAATGCCTCCCCAAACGTCAGTCAGTCAGACCCCGCGCATATCTGAAGGGCCGTTGAACTCGTCTCACGGATTGAGGCACAAATATATTTTTGGTTGTTACCAGCGGGCACCGAATTCGCGTTGCCAAATTATCCGTCGCCCCGCCCCGCGCTACCACGCCACTTTGGTGTGTTTGAACTCGTTCAGGGCGCTCTCACCGGTGATCAGTGTGATCAAAGATTGAATGAGGTCGATCGAGGCGGCCGGGTCATCGCCCGGTGGGTACATGTAGCGCACGAAGGTCGCGTCACCGTCAACGACGAAGGTTGGCACCCCGAATGCTTCGTAGCGCTCGAACTCGCGGAAGCTCTCTCCGATCACCTTGTGGGGACGACGCGAGGCCACATCCTCGAAGATGGGTCCGAGATCCAGGTCGACTCCTTCAAGTGCCAGGGTGATCTCACTCTCGTTGACGAGACGGATCGCCCCGTCGTGACGGGCTCGAAAGAGAGCTTCATGGGCGTCGAGAAATCGTTCGGGCACAAGGTCGCGGATCGACGTGCTGACCGCGAGGGCGAGATGTTCGGGATCGTGCGCCGGGTCGTCCCACACGTCAGGTGAACCTTCAGCATGATTTCCTTGGCTCATCGTCCACGGTACGAAGGTCACCTCAAAGTCCGCGCCAGCGCGCAGGGCCGTCACCACGTGCAGATGGATGTTCTTTGCGAAAGGACAGCGATAGTCATAGGAGAGTTGGAAAGACCGCACCAACTCAGCCTATGGATTCAGCGTCCCGGCACCGCCACGCCGTTCGCGCGGCAGAGATCCTTGAAAGAGCAAAAGCGGCAGGAGTTCACCGACGGGGTCGCGGGAAAGTCTCCCTCGTTGTAGTAGCGAATGATGCGGGACCACGCGCCGGCCGCCGCCTGGGCCCTCGCGTTGACGACGACTTCACTGACCGGACGCTCGATCGATTCGCCCTGGGCCACGTACATCAGCCGGATCTTTGTTGGTCGCTCCCCGAGTTGTGCCTCGCACAGCGCCGCGTAGAGTTCGGCGTTGGCGAAGGTGTGGCTGTCGTAGTTGCGATTGGGCAAACCGCCGGTCTTGTAGTCCACGATGGTGAGCGAGCCATCCTCGTCGCGGTCCAATCGATCCAAGATCCCATACAACGGCGCACCGCGTACGTCGACGCCGATTCGCAGTTCTACGCCTTCATGGCGAACCTCCTTCGGGTCCTCCATGGCGAAGTAGCGAACAATGATGGCGTCGGTCTCCTCGAGCAGGCGCGCCATCGTCGCGTCGTCGAGCGCGATGTCGCGGCGGACGTCCTCGGTGAGGATCTCGTCGACGGCTCCCGCCACAAGGTCGCGCGCGCGCTCAATCGTGCGCTCGGCCGGGGGCGATTGATGAAGATGCTCAAAGACGAAGTGAACGAGGCGACCTTTCGCGGTGGCGTAGGTCGCGGGCTGGGGGATGCGATCAACGGAGGCGTGCTGGTAGCGACGAGGACAGGCCTGAAAGTCGGCCAAGCGCGAGGGCGAGAGCGACTGGGGGAGTGGTTGATTAAAGGCCATCCCGAAACGCTAGGCCACCCCTGTGACGTCGCGAGGATCGACAACAATGTAGTTATGCCCAAGAAGCCCGCCACGATTCGCCGCGGACAGATTGTGCGATCGAGTCGCTGGAACGGCGTGCGAGCGGGTGACCCCGTGGTCGTCAACGCGCCCAAAGAGAGGCGTCAACACTGGACCTTCGTCGCCTTCGTTGTCAATGAAGCGACGGGTGATGAGTGGGTGGAGGTGCGCGGAGGCCGCGTGGGCAAAGCCAAGGGCCGATCGTTCCTCCCCGAGCTGATCTTTCCGGGTGAGGCGCGACGAGGCGCGCGCATCGTGGGACTCTCGCTGGCTATGGCTCCAAAACTGCCGTTGGCGTGAGGCGGTCCGCGTCGACGGCGTTGACGCGCTTCGAGGCGATGATGTACACGCCCGGGACAACACAGTCGATGGTGAACACGACGAAGTAGGCACGTACGCCTATGGCGTTGGCGATTTGGCTGGCGATCACCAGGCCGAGAGGGGCGACGCCGAGCGACCCGAACCACTCAACCGAACTGACTCGACCGAGCAACTCGCGCGGCACCTCGGTCTGCATCATCGATTCGAAGATCACGTTGCCAAAGATGATCATTGGCGAGACAACGACTGGAAAGATGATGACCTCCCAGAAGTTCGTGGCCACTCCCATGGCCCGGGCAGCGAGCGAGCCGATGAGCCAATAGGTCCACATCACGCGTATGCGGCGCTTGGGCATGGGCGGGTTGGCGGCGATGAGCGCACCTATCGCGCCCGTGACGCCCGCCGCCGCGATGGCAAATCACACGTAGTCCTTCGCCAGGTGGAGGTTATGTCGCAAAAAATACGGGATGAGCACAAACATTGGCGTCAGGACGAAGGCGTTGACGAGCGTCACTGACGCCGACGTCGTCCAGAGCCACCGCGTGTGAATGACGAAGTGCAGGCCCTCTTTGATATCGCCGATCATCGTGGCACCCTCTTTGTGACAGGGCTTCGGCGTTGATCTCATGAGAGCCAGCGCCAGGGCGCTGACAACGAACGTGGCGCAGTCGACGCCAAGGGAGAGGCTGGCGCTGAACGCAGCGAGTATTCCTCCTACCGCCGGGCCAATCGCGGTTCCCATGAGGTTTTCCGACAGTGGTCGCACCGCGCTCATGGCCGGTAAGAGTTCTTCGGCCACGATCTCTGGTGTGAAGGCGGTGATCGCCGGGTAAAAGAGGGCGTCGAAGCAGCCAAAGAGGATGGCGAAGATGATCAACTCCCAAAAGTGCAGAGCGTGGGCCACGATCAATATGACAATGGCCGCGGTCAAAATAGCCCGCACAACGTCCAAGAGAAGGAGAAGAAGTCGTCTCGAGAATCGATCGACGATGGCCCCGCCAATGAGCAGGAACACCACTTGGGGTGTCATGCGCGCCGCGGAGAACCAGCCCAGCGCGGTCACGCTGTGCGTGGTGTCCAAGACCAGCAAGGTGAGTGCGACGACCGCGACGCCGTCGCCAAAGTTCGAAACCGCCTGCCCGGAGATGAGGAGCGACGGTTCGCGGTGATGTGCGAGCTCCAAGATGGCGAGTTTTTTTCCGCATTGCTGCACGCTAAGCGAGTGGCACGCTTGTGAACAACGCGAATACTTTGCATGTTCGTTACGAAGTCCAACGAACGTGACGACCGAATTGATACGTACGGGACCCGATGGGTGGCGGTGGCGGGGCTTCGCCGCGCAGCGTCGTTTACTGTGAGGTGAGTGGCGAAACGAGGAGCGAGATGGGTGAGTATGAACTGAGCGAGGCGGACGCGCTCGTCATCTTTGGCATCACGGGCGACCTCGCTAAGAAGATGACCTTCCAGGCGCTCTATCGCTTGGAAGCGACGAAGCAGTTGAAGTGCCCGATCGTCGGGGTGGCGGTCGAGGACTGGACTGTCGAGCAACTGCGCGATGCGATGCGGGCGGCGCTACTCGGGTGTGGCGTGGATGTCTCGAACGACGTGTTTGATCGGTTGGCCGCGCGCTTGAGTTACGTTCACGGCGATTTCAACGACGCATCGACCTACGACGCCCTGGCGAAACAGCTGAACTCTGCGAAGCACCCGCTCTACTATCTTGAGATTCCGCCCTCACTGTTCGCGTCGGTGGTCGTCGCGCTGGGCAAGGCGAATCTTGTGGGCGGGGCGACCGTGATGATCGAGAAGCCCTTTGGACATGATCTGGACTCGGCTCGCACCTTGAATGACGCACTCCACGAGGTGCTCAACGAGAACCAGATATTGCGGGTCGACCACTTCCTCGGGAAGCAGCCCGTAACGGACATCTTGTATTTGCGGTTTGCCAACGCGCTCCTGGAGCCGGTGTGGAACCGCGATCACGTGTCAGGCGTCTACATCACCATGGCCGAGAACTTCGGCGTTGACGATCGCGGATCGTTCTACGACCCCGTTGGGGCGTTGCGAGACGTGGTCCAGAATCACCTACTCCAGCTCGTCGCGCTGATCGCGATGGAGGCTCCCGTCGGACCGGGACCGACCGCGCTGTGGGATAAGAAGGTCGATGTCTTTCGTGCGATCCCGAGCGTCGAGCCGAGTCGCTGCGTGCGAGGTCAGTACGACGGCTACCAGCGAGTTCCCGGCGTGAAGGAGGGATCAGACACCGAGACCTTCGTCTCGCTTCGTTTGAGCATTGACAGCTGGCGCTGGTCGGGCGTGCCGTTCTTCCTGCGCGCGGGCAAGGAGCTTCCGGTTCGTGTGACCGAGATTCGCGTGATCCTTAAACGTCCACCACGCCTGACATTCCTGAACGTGCCTCAGCACAGCGAGCCGAATCAGATCATCTTTCGCATCGATCCCGAGTCAGCGGTTCGCATCACCATGCTCTCCAAGGATGCGAACGGCGCGGCCTCGCGCAACGTGCACCTCGACCTGCCCTTCGTCGAGGAGTTGGGCAAGGCGCCCGGGCCCTACGAGCGCCTCTTTCACGATGCGCTGGCCGGCGATCGGTCGCTCTTCACCCGTGAGGACGCGATAGAAGAGACCTGGCGCATCCTCCAACCCTTGATCGACGCGCCGCCCAATACATTGCCCTACGAGGAAGGATCCTGGGGTCCCGTGGCCGCGAACGAACTGCTGCGCGGGCACGTGCCCTGGCAGTCACCCTGGATGCCCGCTCACTGAGACGACGGAGCTGCCGGTCGTCAAGTGATCGTGAACCTCCGAGTTGAGGTACCCGCGGTGCACGTGACGATGGCCGTTGCCGTTCCGGGGTCCGTGCTCGTCCCGATCCTCCAACTCCAACTCACGTCCCCCGCCGCGTTCGCCGTAGCGTGACCAAGCCCACTGGCCTCGCTGGAGTATCCGCTGGGCAAAGTGACCGATAGCCAGCACGAGTCGTTGGCTTTGGCTGAATGTGCGTTCAACGACTCGTAACCGCCCGGCGGTATCGACGCGACAAGTGAGGTAATGGTAACGCCACCGTTCGCGACGACCGGTGTGGTAGTGGTGAACGTGGCTTTCACTGCGGTGCCGACGGCGTAGTCTTCGTCAACGAAGTCGCGCACCGTCTCCACGGCGGCCGGAGTAGTAGTGATGACGCCGAGTTCGCGGTTGTACGCGAGCGACGACGTCGAGAAGTTCTCGCTGCCGATGAAGACGATCCCCGTCGAACCCGTGCAGTCGGCGCAGATGACTTTCGCGTGGATGTAGATCTGAGATTGGCCGAGGACTCGCACGTGAACTCCCGCGGCTGCGAGTCGATCCAGAGCGGCGGTCCATTGCGAGTCTTGGGTCATCACGATCTCAACGACGACGCCGCGACGGGCGGCGGCGATGAGCGAGTCTTCGACGGGCGCCGAGTCCATCTCCTCGTTCTCGACGAGGAGCGTGTGTCGAGCCGACGAGATCAAACCGGTGAGCGCCGCGGTCGACCCGGGACTCCACACCAAGCCACCCGACTGATGGCTCGCCGAGCCGCCGTGATCGAAGTCACCATCGAAGGTGGCGACAATGGCCGACACGTCGGCACCTTGGGTGTCGGCGACCCAAAAGTCGCGAGTCGAGGAATAGTCAGAGGGTACGAAGTTCCCGGTACCGATGTACGCCGTGGCGTCATCGACCACTAAGTACTTGGCGTGAAATATCTGGTTTGCCGGGGCCCACTCGACGTGGACTGACCCAGCGCGAAGGACGGCCACCGCCGTGGCGTTCTCGGTAGTGCCATCGTAGGCAGCGTTGAGAATCACTCGGACGTCGACGCCGGCCCGGGCCTTGCTGACCAAGTATTGCTCGATCGCGGGATCTGACACCTCGTACATCGAGAGCTCGATGCTCGAGTGTGCTCCGTTGATGGCCGCACCAATGAAGCCGTACCCACTCTGGGGTTCTGTCCAGATTCGCGAAACCGCCGACGTCTCGGTCGCACCCGCGGAAGCGCTCAGGATAGTGGTGGCGGCAATGACAAGAAGGAAGGCAGCTGGCAGGAGGCTGAGTCTTCGCGCGATGCCCCCGGACTCCGATGACTCGATGGAAGATGCGCGAACTGCCAAGGGCATGAGGGAAGGGTACATTGAGCGACGGTGTGAGGGTTTCTGTAGTTGGATTATTGGTAGTCCGAAGGATTCATGAATAGTCGACGCAATGCATCACGCGAAGAGGAGTGCGATGCTGGGCGTGTGAGACGCGGGGTTCTTCTCGTTGCCCTGAGCGGAGCGTCGATGGTGGCGGCATCCGTCCTCGGTGCCGTCGGCGTCCAAGCATCGGGCGCCGTGCAGGCCGCGAAGACGGGTTCGATACGTGAGGCCGCCGCGAACTCGTTGGTCTCCTCATCGTGGTCCGGCGCCGGTTGCTCATCCGATGAGGGCGGAGAGCTACAGTCCACCGGGACCCAGAGCGAACTGACCCAGGGCTTCAATGGCCAAATATCTGGGTGCGTACGTGTTCCCGCGCTGGGAAGGGCTCCACTTGTCGTTGCCTTTCAGACCTATGTGAACCGTGAGCTTCCGGTGTTGCACTGGTCGCTGAGTTCGGTGGCGTCGTCCATGAATCCAGACGGGCGGTTTCGTCTCTCCCTGAGCTCACGTGACGTCAGACCCGGACAGGTGATCATCGTCCGCGTTCACTACCTGCGCCCAGTGCCCACTTCCAATCAAATTGATCCCCAACCGACTTTGTGCTGGGACGGTTGCCAGACCGGGGTGTCGGAGCAGATCTACTCATTGCGCCGCGTGTCGGCCTCCACGTTCGACATCGGATTTAGGGTGCCCGAGACCGCGTGGTTCGAAGAGAGGTCTGATGGCACGGACTATGTTCATCCGCTCACGTCGGGTCGCTACTCAGTGGGGATCGAGTGCATCTTCGTGTGGAGCGGATGCGCCACGTATCCCGCTGATGGACAGGTGACGGTTCACCTACATGCGCCCGCTGATCCTCGATGCGCCCGGGGAGTTACGTGCTCAAGCCTGCAACTCAGCTCGACGTCCGCACGGGTCGGTGACGTCATCGCCGTTCACGGTTGGGCCCCGGTCGGCCAAGTGATAGGACGACCGTTCGGAATGAGACTCCAAGTCAGCGCCGCGACGCGATATCAGAGCTATGCGTCGGCGACGTTCACGCCGGTGGGGAAGGGTCTGGAGTCCACCGCCATCCTGGCACCTCGACGCCTGACCATACGGCCAAGTCCGACGTGGGCTGATCTCGGCCACCTCCACATTCTCGCCTCGTCGCAGTCCGGAGTCTCAAATATTCAAAGTGAGCTCGACTCACCCCTCGTCGCGTGGTGCCAATCGTCATCAATTGAGGTGACGGGGGGTCAGGCAGTACAGCTCATCCCAGTGAGCGGCGTACCTGGGGCCCTGCAGGGCACCAATCTCAAAGCTTCGAGTGCCGCGCGAGGCGAACTTCTGGAGTGCTCATCGGTGATGCTCGATCCTCGTCATCGCGCAACGGTGTATGCCGGTTTCCTCGAGGCGCCCGGTGGCGTGGCCCCTCCTTACGACCTTGCGGGCGTTTACACGACCGATGATGGAGCCACCTGGCACACGGTGCCCGTACCTCCAGGTGAGACGTACGACGACTTCGGCGGATTCACGCTCGATGGCGACGGAGTCGTGGCGATTTTCACCAGTCCCAACGACTACGACTCTCTCGCTGCGCCCGTGCGCATCAGTGCAGAGATCACGGACGACGGCGGCGAGTCCTGGTCAGCCTCGACGCTGGGCTGTCCTCGCCAGGGTCCGTGCGTGACCTTTGGCCCCTACGAATGGAATAACTGCGCCATGAACCCAACGGCGCAGAGCCTGCTCCTTAACACCACCGCCAACGCGGAAACATCCAGAGTGTCGTGGACAACCTCCTCCTGGGTCACTTCCGTGAACACCTGCTACTCCCAACAACTCGTTGCCACATCGGCGCAGGATCTGCTGCTCATCGACCCAGGTTCGCAGTACCCCGTTCTGCGTTCGTTCGACGGAGGGGAGAACTGGACCGACATAGCCTTGCCAGCCATCAAGGGCAACGCTCTCGCTCAATACGACAACACCGACAACAACTCGCTC
This sequence comes from Acidimicrobiales bacterium, assembly GCA_050701895.1. Lineage (GTDB taxonomy): Bacteria > Actinomycetota > Acidimicrobiia > Acidimicrobiales > RAAP-2 > RAAP-2. The sequence continues at coordinate 7,296 of JBOGFT010000070.1, read as the reverse complement.
CTCTTGGCACCAGATGGAGACCTCTTCGCCGCTCTCGACAATCCGTCAAACACCAAAGAGGGTCTCTATCTCCTGGCGCCTGGTTCGGCGTCGTGGTGCGAAGTGCCAACCGTGTCCGGCTCGCTCAAGTTGGGATTGCCTGGTCCACTGTACGAGAGTGACTCCGACCTCATTTGGAGCGTCGTCACGAGCAACGCCAACGGTTCTCGGTCGACCGTGCGTGAGCACGTCGTACCGTTTTCGAAACTCACTTGCTAGCACTCAGATGTCGACGATCCGCCAACGACGGAAAGGTCTTGGCGACCAACGTGACAACCACGGCGATCTACTCGTCGAGTTCCGCGAGAACTTCGCCAATGATCTTGGTCATCTTGTGCGCCGGAATGGCTTCCCCGCCTTCGGTGTCGGTCACCTCTTGGGAGAATGCTTCAACCGAATGGACGCCACCGATGAGAACATGGCGCAACGCTTCGCCGCTCGCTTCGGGATCGCTGACCGAACTAAGGGCGCTCTTGACCGCGTGGTTCGGCGATACCGCCAACTCGTGGACCACCTTCATGGCCTCCGCTCGACCGGTCGCGGTGGACACGGCGGGCTCTCGGTCAGGGTTGTGCTGCAAATCCCATTCGGCCAATGCCTCGTCGTAGCCGCCTTCCCCGGGGTGAAGGACACGCGTCTTTGGCGCGGCAACATCTTCGGAACCAGACGACGCGTCCGCGCCGCCCTCGCTTTCGTGATGTCTCTCTGATGGCACGGGAACGATCAGGCTCCCGTCGCTGTTTCGTTCAATGACCATGTCGCACAACTCCTGATGAGTATTGATATGCGCGCCCGCTTCTCCGCCAGTTAGCGCAATGCGAAGACCGTCTCGGTCGACGTGGGCGCAGGTGTTGCGCACCAGCATCAATCTCGGTGGCCTCAGTTGTCACTGTAATTGTCGATCAAGCGTCAGGTGCAAAATGTGATGCTGCCCTCGCACGGCTCGCATCGGCCAGACAGCCAGTAACCCTGTTATCTGGTTTCCCACTTGGTAGGTTTCGGGTAACTACGGCGAAAGGTATGTGAGATGTCATCAGTCTCGACGGCGGCCATTGTGGGCTCGTATGTGTCGGTGCTCCTGGGGTTGGTGGTTCTGGCAAGCGTGGGGAGCATCGTCACCTACATCATCATTGTGGTGGCCAATCGAGCCGAGCCCGATCCCACGGGCAACCGGACGAACGCCATTTACCATGTCGGTACCGCGTTCTTGACACTCTGGTTGGAAATCGCGGGCGTCATTACCATCTTCGCCACGCTGTTCGCCCTAATTGGCGCCGGGGGTGACAGGTACTTCTCGTCCGAGATCCACCCACTGGGCGACGCGACGATCAGGGGCATCACGATCGGGCTCCTTCTGTCCGTGGTGGGAGGGTACGTGACGCTCAACCAGCGCCACAAGGCGATCGAGTTGGCGGAGTCCGACGGCGACGCGACGAGTCCGGCCAAGCGCGTGGTTCGAAGCTACGCGGCGATCGTTAGTTTCATCGGCGTGATCGTTATGGTGATCGCAGCGCTGGCCGCCGCGTGGGCTCTACTGGGACTCATCGCTCCGGGCGTCTATCAAGTTGGTGCACGGTCAAGTGACGTGCGCGAGTTCTTGGACGAGTTGATCGTATTGGCGGTATTTGCTTGGGTCTTTTTCACACATCGGCGCTTGGTCGGCGCGCACTAAGCGCCAGATCTTCCTGCGAGCAGTTAGTTCTTGCGGTTTGCGATGAGTGGGATCGAATCAAGTCCACGCTCGCCTTAAAAACTTCGTCTCCGAAATAACTTCCCACTGAATATCGCCCGATCAGTCACAGCAAGGTTCGGTCATACTGGTGGGGGCGGATGCTGGCGCCTGCGACCCACCGTTCCGGAGCTGGACGATTCCATCCGAGTGACAATTCGGGGCTGTACTACGCCGTCAAATGGAAGCAGCCTTACTAATGCCTGCCGGAACTTGGCTGGGTCATCGAGCTGGCCGCCATCGACGTCTCGGTGAACGTTGTCTTCCTCGGCGGTCGCCGTGAGTAACGTCACACAGGTGCGAAAGTACGTCGCGTCATGCGTGTCGATCGTCGTGGTCGTCGTCATTGCCTGGATAGCCTGGCCCGCAACTTCGTGGCCCAGCACGTTCTGCAATCCTGTCGTTCGAGTGGTGGGAAAGGACGCCGACGCGGTCACCATCTACGTCTCGAAGCACCACTTCAACTACAACCAGCTCGTAAAGACGACGACGCCCGCATCGATGTATGACGCACTTCTCGGTGATGTGACGGTGGCCACGCGTCAGGCCCCCACCGAGCAACTTCGCCGAGAACTCACGCACTACGCGTTCGAGTTGAATACGTCACCAACTCTTAACCAAACCACCGACGCGATGGGCCATTTCGATGAGTCCGTTCGCACCCAACTTAGGGCTTGCGGTATTACTCCGGGCTAGCCAGCGGCCCTGGAATCGTGCGAGAGAAGTTCGAAAGTTCAAGCCATCAATGTTCCACGACGAAGGACCTCGAACTTCCAAATAGAAAGTAATGACATCCAGGGCCCCCAGGGCTCCGAATTACTACGGACAGACCAAAGGAGCAACTATGACCCCTAATCCGAGAGCACTCTCTGAGCTGCTCGAAGAGTCCGAGGATTTGCAGGCGGATGCCCTTCGACCCACGCGCGACGCGCTCGACGAGTTTGTTGAAGTTAGCCACACGTCACTGGAAGAAGGGCCGGACTCCAGTGCTGTGTTTCACAGGGAGCAACGAGAGCTGCTTCGTCGCAGTTTCGGTGCGGCTCCGTTGCTCGGTGCCGTAGGCGGTCTTGCTCTCGTGGGGGTTTTGGCGTCGGCCGCATCTGCTGCGAGTTCCAAAGAAGTCCAATTGCTGCAGACCGCCGCCTCGATTGAGAATCTCGCGGTGGCCACATACAAGACAGCCCTGACGTTGCCCTACATCGGCGGATCATCGGCGAACGGCGTGGTGAAGAAGTTCGCTCAAGTCACCATGAGTCAGCATATGCAGCACGCCGACGCTTTCAACGCGGCGCTGCGCGCCATGAGTGCCGCGCCTCAAAATAAGCCCGACCCCGCGTTCGTACCAGTGGTGAATAAAGCGGTCGCGAGCCTGAAGGGCGTCAGCGCCGCAGCGGGAACTCTAGGAGTCGTCGGGCTCGCCATCGAACTCGAGAACATCGCCGCAGAGACCTACGTCAACGACACGACTCAAAGCGACTCCAACACGCACCGCGCGCTGTTCGCCAGCGTCATGGGCGTTGAGGCCCAGCACGTTACGGTGCTGCTCGCAGTCCAGGCGCTTCTCAAGGGGGGCGCACCCCAGCTGATATCGCTGGCCCCGGGCACCGCGGCGAAGTTACCCGCCGCTGCCGGCAGCGTCGGCTTCCCCAACGCCTTCTACAAGATCAACAGTGCTGCACCCGCGAGTCAAGGAGCCGTGAAATGAGAAGGAACAAGAAGCGCGAATTCTTGGGTACCGAGGGCGAACTCGTCCGCATGACCCGCGAACTCGACGAGATGCATTACGACGTCGGCATGCCCGCGATGTGGGAAGGCGTCGAGAGAGTCATCGAAACGAGCCGCCGCGACGAGTTCCTCAGTCGACCTTCGTCACGTCGGACATTCCTCTTCGGCGCCAGCGCTGCCGTCGTCGGCGGCGCGGCCGTGCTCAGTGCTGGCCTCCCCAGCATCGCTGGGGCCGCCGGCCGGCTCGGCGGCGGAGTTGCCCCCGGCCCACTGGCCGATCGCGTTTTTCCGCCGGCGAACCTCAAAGGCGACCTGGCAGTGGCCGCGGTGGCCGCTTCGCTGGAGAACCTTGCTGTGTTCGCCTACGCCGCGGGACTTGCGGCAGCGACTGCGGGCAAGCTCGGCTCCGTGCCTGCGGCCGTCGGCACCTTTGCAACGACAGCGAAAAGCCAGCACACCCAGCACTCGTTAGCGTGGAACGCGGTCCTCAAGGCGAACGGCAAGACGAAAGTCACCGTCACGAATCCGACGCTCACGCCAACTGTCAAGGCCGACTTCGCCAAGGTAACGACGATCCCGGACCTCGCGAATCTCGCGCTCATGCTTGAGATCATCGCGGCCGAGACGTATCAGGCGGAGACGTCTATGCTCATGAGCAAAGAGGCCATCGGGCTCTCGGCGTCGATCCAGCCCGTGGAGATGCAACATATTGCGATCCTCTACTACGTGCTCGGTGAATACCCTGGCGCGCAAAATGCCGCGGGCCAACCCCTCGCCTTTGGTCCCACGTCCAACGCGCTGTAGCGCGAGTCTTCGAACCTCCTCCCGCGTCACAGTGGGCGTGAGAGGAGGTTCGGCTCGACCCATCTACGAACCATGGGAACTATGACAACTGCGACCACGACCACTCACCCACGTAGCAAGGTGCTCGGGCTGGGGCTTCGCGCGCTGGGAGCCGGCTTACTGGCGACGACGGGTTCGATCCATCTCGACCTCTACCTCACCGGATACCGACACATCCCCACCATCGGCACACTGTTCCTGCTCCAAGTAGTCGCCGCGTTTGGCCTCGCCCTCGCGACCATCGCCCTTGGGCGTCGCGTCGTGGCGCTCGCCGGCGCTGGATTCGTTCTCTCGACCCTTAGCGGCTACATCTTTAGCCTGTGGATCGGGCTGTTCGGATTCAACGAGGTTAGAACAACCGCGGGAATTGTCGCCGGAGTCGTTGAGATCGTTGCGTTTGTCGTGTTGGGCAGCTACGGCGTGTTCCTCGCGTCGGAGTCCCGCATGAGTCCCAGCCCTCTGTGGACGACGGCTCGCCGCGCCCTGGGACCTGCTGGAGTACTGGCCATGTTCGCACTCGTTCTGGCGTTAGCGAACAGCCCCGGAGTCGTTGCGAATACGAGTGAGCCGCCGAGCGCGACGGGGAGCGCTTCGACGACCTCGATACGCATCTCGATCAAGAACTTTGAGTTCATACCAGCGCAGTTCACGGTCGCGCCGGGAGCGAAGATCATCATCACGAATCACGACAGTGTGCCGCATACGTTCACCGCGGCTCCGGGATCGTTCCCACAGGGCACTTTCAACTCGGGCAACATTGCTCCGGGTCAGACTGTGACCGTCACCGCCCCGACAATGCTTGGCTCGTACAACTACTACTGCGCGATCCACAACTACATGACTGGGACATTCGACGTGCGGTGAACGCTAAACCATTTCGATTGACGAACGGCCCAGTGCCCTCTGCACTTCACCGAGGACACCCACGGTCATTGTGGGCTACGGCGGTTACGCAAAAGTGCTTGAGACTATTGCGTTTTCGAATTGAATCGTTGGAGCCGGTGACGGGGATCGAACCCGCATGGCCAGCTTGGAAGTCAGGAGGTCACGACTTGCGCCGAGGCGTCATATCCGTCGCAATGTTGGGTATTTCAAACCAACTCGAGGCCGAGAAGGCCTCTGTGGGCATGTCTTGGGCAGGATGGCCGGGTGACAGCGTATTAGACATCGGTGGTCGGCTCGGTCCTTGAGATTCGTGCGAACGTCTGCCGCGCGTCTTTGATGAGCAGGACGAGATGCAACGGGTCGGTCGGGCTCGGCTCGAAGCCCGGCACCAGATGCAGGTAGAAATCTCTCGCCTGGTCAGATTCGCAGTGGATCAACAGCCCCCGGCAGCCGATCTCTCCCTCAATGCTGAGGAGCCTCGTGATGACGTCAGTGAGCAGCGCCGCGCCAACGCCTTCACCTTCGATGCGCTCGTCGACTCCCAAGCGAGCGAGCAGTGCGACGGGCTGAGGATATTTGCCAGCGCCCTTGAGCATCCGCGCGGGCGCTGCACCGACCGAGAGTTGGGCCATCGTCCAGGCGTAGTACGCCACGACATGGTTGGCCTCGTTGGTGACAATGAAGACCTTGGTAGCGCCCATCGCCGCCGATTGCTTCGCGTGACGGTGCAACCACTCGGTCTGCTCGGAGGATCGGCAACGGAACTCGTCGAGGTCATCTTCGTTGCGCAGCAGGCGTGGCGCGCGCAGCGCGCTCAACGATCAAACGGCGACGGGCGACCAAATAGATCTAAGAGCCCGGCCACTTCGTGGGCTGGACGGTCGTTCAGGGCCTCCCACGCGGTGAGCGCCGCGGGGGACAGGACGAAGTCTCGTCGATCGGCCAAGACGTGGCGCGCGGCGACGACCAGGGAGTTCACCGCGAAAGCCGACGGCGTCGTGCCCTCGGCGGCACTGGCTTGCTCTATTAGTTCGCGCTCCTCTTTAGTTGTGCGAAACTCGAATCGGCGGTCTCGAGTTCTCGTCGTCATGGTCGTCCTCATTTCCTGTACGGCCATTGTACGTCCATAATTAGCCGTTGTCAACGGCGAACTCGCCATAGGTAAGGTCAACATCCGAAATTCACCAAGGTCCGATCTGACCGATAAGGCACCGCATCCGAATCCGAGGATCCGAGTGGGACGCTCTTCCAAACATGAGGACTGGTGCGACCAAGCTGAACTAATGCATCGCGCATCCCGTTCATCGGCGGTAGCCGCGCTGCGATTTCAAAGAGCGGTGCCGCGCGGACAGCAACGGTGCGCCGAAAATACTTGCGATCATTGATTAGTGCATCGAAATGCGTGGAGCGGCATCGCATCCCAGCCCCAATGGCGCTCAGGCGGCACAGTATCTTCGCTGGAGATCGAAGCCGTACGGTACGAACCTCTCTCTGTGGGAGACATTGCAGCAAGTGGACCTCTATCGACTGGGAAACCTCGGGAGCCAGATCACTACTCCGATGCTCGTGACCGAGACGGTAGGTGAGCGTTTTTTCCCAGGGCAGTCGAAGCTCCTCTTCGACTCACTCACCGGACCGAAGGTGCTCATTCCGTTTACAGAGGCCGAGGGAGCCAATGATCACTGCGAGCCTATGGCTAGATCGCTTCTCGAACAGCGAATGTTTGACTGGTTGGACGACGCGCTCGGTCTATCGCACGTCGCGATCGCGCAGTCGAATCCGTCCTCTTAGGTCACGAATTTTCTAGACATTCGTTTTCGCGTGGCAGACGGCAGAAATAATTAATACTCGGCACGCCACTTTACAGGGGCGAAATTTTTGGAGCGGGTGACCGGGATCGAACCGGCATGGCCAGCTTGGAAGTCAGGATGTCACTGTCCCTGATTTGGTTTGAAGCTTGAATCGGTCTGGGTTTAGTGGAGACCTTTTCGCTTGGTTCTCTCACGCCACCCTGGCCTGATTCTTGACACGATAGTCCTCTTCAACTTCGGCTGGCGTGAGGTAGCCGAGCTCGC
>JBOGFT010000069.1:0-209509 GCA_050701895.1 Acidimicrobiales bacterium | reverse complement strand
GAGTGGATAGGCAACGACCGTCGCATTCGTGATTTACTCGCCCAAATGCGGACCGTCGACGCGAAAGCGGCCGAACTCATTCTGAAACAAGACGTCGGCAGGTAAGGCCTAGGTTTAATCGCAAGCTGAGGCCTTGTAGTGAAATTCACTCATTCTCTGGTTTGTGAATGTTAAAAATTCACATGATGTGCCGTCATGGGCTCTAAGACCCGCCGAGCGACCATCGTCGAGCGACTGAGTGTGGAGGGCGGGGCGTCCGTTGTCGAACTCGCGGCGTACTTCGGCACTTTAGAGATGGCAATTCTCCCGGACCTGGATTTTCTCGAAGTTGAGGGCCTCCGCGCAGGTCTCGCGGGGGCGTAGTCTCCGTGTGGAGTCACCTCTTAGAGCCCGCGTTCTTCCGCGTGCGACTCACATGGCGGACGCCACTTAGATGGCCCGGCTAGCGACCCCTAGGACGTAGCGAAAGTCGTCGCGTTTTGGTTCCGGACGCCGCGGCGTTCGTTACCGGTGAGTCCATCTCAATCAACGCTGGCGCGTATGACTAATCGGCGCGGGCCTGACGTCGCGTTTTTTGAGGCGACTCGTAGAATCCTGGGCACTACTGAGCAAAGGAGTTGACATGGCCCTTTCCCCGGGGACACCCGCCCCCAATTTTACCTTGCTGGCGACTCCCGATCAGTCTCTTAGCCTGTCGGAGATTGGCGGACCCGTGGTGTTGATCTTCTATCCGGCCGACTGGAGCCCAGTGTGCGGCGACGAGCTGACTATGTTCGAAGCGGCCAGCCAGCTCTTTCAGAAGCACGATGCGCAACTGATTGGCATCTCGGTCGACGGGGCGTGGAGCCACACGGCGTTTCGGGCTGAACACAAGATTGAGTTCCCGCTGTTGGCGGATTTTCATCCCAAAGGGGCCACGGCTCGCGCGTACGACGTCTACGACGACAAGGACGGTATCTGCGAGCGCGCGCTCTTTGTCATCGATCGCGGCAAGAAGATCGCCTGGAGTTATGTTTCGCCGGTCGGGGTGAGTCCCGGCGCTGACGGCGCCCTGAACGCAGTGGAGGCACTCTCATGAGCATTCACCTGACGATCCCCGTCGGCCCCAACGATCACGTGCGAGGGGCTGACAACGCCGTTCTCACGGTGGTGGAGTACGGCGACTATCAATGTCCGTACTGCGGACAGGCCTATCCCATCGTCGCGCGACTGGCCAAGAAGTTCGAGTCGACGATGCGCTTGGTGTTTCGCAACCTACCCTTGGCTGACGTTCATCCCCACGCCGAGGCGGCGGCCGAGATGGCCGAGGCGGTCGCGATGCAGGACAAGTTCTGGCCCATGCACAACATGTTGTACGAGAACCAGCGCTCGCTCGGTGACGAGGACCTGCGCACGTACGCGAAGGACGTCGGTGCCGACGTGAAGCGGGCTGAAGAGGCGATACTGAGCGGCGCCCCGCGCGCTCGCGTCGAAACTGACCTGGAGGGGGCCATCCGCAGTGGCGCGAACGGCACGCCGGCCTTCTTCGTCAACGGGGTGCGTTACGACGAGTCGTGGTTCTACGACCCGTTCGAGGAGTACCTGCAGTCCGTGCTGGACGCCCTGTAGTACGCGGCTGAACCTCCCTTCGGGCTCACGAGGTATCGAGTTCGCGCGACTGGGCGCAAATATTCGACGTCATATAGGGTTTTCCTCTAGGTGACGATGAAGAAGAAAAGTCGAAGTGTTTCGGCCTCGCGTACGAGTCCCAATGATTTCGCCGAGCGCCTGTTTGCGCCTTTGCCCCGCCGGTACAACCTGCTCGCGGCCGTTCTCTCCTTTGGCCAGGATCGCCTCTGGCGCTCCACCATGGTTGATCAGCTGATCGCGAGCCATCCGAACCTGGTGCTGGACGTGGCGTGCGGCCCGGGAGCCGTCACCAAGAGGATCGCAAAGAAAACCTCGGCGCACGTTGTCGGCCTCGATCTCAGCCCGGAGATGCTCCGCGAGGGCCAGAGCAATGTTCGCCGAGCCGGGTTGGAGGAGAGAGTCTCCCTCGTATTGGGGCGCGGTGAGCAACTTCCCTTTGCGGACGACTCATTCGACGCACTGACGTTCACCTATCTGCTGCGCTACGTGGCCGATCCCCAGGCGGCGCTGATCGAACTCGCTCGAGTCGTCAAGCCCGGAGGTCGCATCGCGAGTTTGGAGTTCGCGGTGCCGAAGAGACGAAGCTGGCGCTGGTCGTGGTGGATCTACACGCGCCTGGTGCTTCCCGTCGCGGGATACCTGAGCGGGGGTCGCGCGTGGTGGGACGTCGGACGCTTTCTCGGACCAAGCATCTCGGCGCATTACAAGCGCTATTCACTCGAATGGACGCTCATTGCGTGGCGCAACGCCGGTATCGAGCACGTCGAGCACCGCACGATGAGCCTCGGTGGGGGCGTCGTCATATGGGGATATCGGGCGGCGTAGAGATGAGCGATGGTCCTCGTTACGAGACATCTGCCGCCAGCCCCTCCTTCTACGCCCGCCCACGATTCCTTCGTAGTACTCGGATGCGGGAGTGGTGGACTCTGCTGCACCCCCCCTACACGATGTTGCACCTCTCGCTCGTGACGATCGGGGCGTGCCTGGTTGGCCCAGTAAACGCCACCCGCCTCGTCGAAACGCTCGTGGCCTTCTTCCTCGCCCTGGGTATCGGTGCCCACGCGCTTGACGAGCTCCGGGGTCGACCCTTGACGACGACCATTCCCACGTGGCAGCTCGTCAGCGCCGCCATCATTGGTCTCGGGGGTGCCGTGGGGCTCGGCATCCTTGCTATCTTTCTCGTGAGCTACTACATGACCGTCTTCATTGTGTTGGGGGTGTTTCTCGCACTCAGCTACAACCTGGAGCTGTTCTCGGGACGGTGGCACACTCCACTGGTGCTGGTTCTGGCGTGGGGATCCTTTCCGATCCTCACCGCGTACTACGCTCAGCACGCCACGTTGGGATTCGCCGCGGTCGCCGCCGCCGCCTTCGGCGCACTCATCGTTCAAATTCAGCGTCTCTTGTCGACGCCCGCTCGCGAGTTGCGACGACGCACCGCCTCGGTCGAAGGGACGATCACTCGTGCGGACGGAACTTCCGAGGCGATCACGGCGCAGACAATCCTCCTCCCGCTCGAGCGGTCGCTGATGACGCTGTGCTGGCTAGGCGTGACGATGGCGGTCGCGTTAGCGTATCTGCGTTTCGGCTGATGACGGGCGCGGCGAAAGAAATACAAGGGGCCCCAGGCAGCATCAGCCCTCGTCTAGGGCGCAAAATGTGGCGAGTATTCGTGGAACACTGGACGTGTGTACGTACCTCCACTATTTGCGCTTGATGATATCGACGCCTGGCGAGTCGTTGACGACGCGGGCGCGGGCATGCTCGTCATTCAGAGCGAGAGTGGATTGGCCAGTGTGTACGTCCCGGTGATCGTGGGCGAGGATCGACGCATAATCAGGACGCACGTCGCCAGGGCGAATCCATGGTGGAAGTCAGTGGGCGAGGGTGCAGAGGTCCTGGCACTGTTTCTCGCGGCCAGCGCGTACGTGACGCCCTCGCACTATCCGAGTCGCCTGGAGAATCCGGGCGTTGTCCCGACGTGGAACTACGTGGCGGCGGAGGTGCGCGGTCGAGCGACGATCCACGACGACCTTGAATGGAAGCTGGCACAGACGAGTGCAGTCACCTCGCACTTTGAACGCGGACGAGATCCCGAGTGGCGCGCGGACGATCTGGACTCGCACTTTCGCGAGCAGCAGTTGAAGGCGATTGTGGGCGTGGAGCTCGAGGTAATCTCCATCGAGGGCAAGGCGAAACTCTCCCAGAATCGTCCCGATGTGGATCGGCGAAGCGTGCGTGACCACTTTGTCGAAGGCTCACTGATGGAGAGGAACGTGGCGAAACGGATGAGCGCCGACTGATTGTCGTGCCGTTGAGACCCTCGGTGCCCCGGAAAAGGGCCGCGTGATCGTAGATAGAAAGAATATGTTCTATCAACGTGTGATTCGCTGCCGCGAGAGTATTCCACAATCTCGTCAATGACTCATGGCAGCATTCGAGCGATGTCGCCAACGGACAGCTCGCAGGCCTACGTTGAGATCATGAGAAGGCTGTTGATCATCGGGTCACTTCTCTCGATGATGCTCGTTCCCTTGGTGAGTTGGCAAGGTGTCGCCTCTTCGAGCGAGGTGAGCCGGGTGCTTCGGGCGTGCGAAGCGGATGGAGTGGTGATCTCGAAGGCAATGGAATCGTTCGAAGACACGAATCCGGGAACCTTGATGACTCAAGCGGCGCTGCTGGCAAAGATAAGAGGCGGTCCGTTCCTCAAGAAGTGGCCGGTCTATCCTGGTTACTTCCGGTTCACGATGGACCGGGGAGTATTGGAGATTCAAGCTGCCCAGCCTGGTTCGGCGTGAAACATCTACTCCGCATCAAGTTGCGCCAGGATCGGACTCTGATGGTCGCGGTTATTTGGCGGCGCGCTACGCGCCGTCATCGTTGGAATAAAGCTCTTTGTCAGCCGCTGAGGATCGTTGGTTGAAATCCGAAGAAGAGACCGCTACCGACGACGCCGGGCACGCAGTTCAGTCGTGCATCGATGTCGCTCGTGGTCTCGGTGAATCTGACCTCCAGGATCACGTTGCCGTGCTCGGTGATCACTGGCCCGTCCTTGGCGATGGCCATGCGAAGTTTGATCTCGCGTACGTCGAACTCCTCCAGTAGTCGAGATTGGACGAACTGCAGCGCTTCGGGGACGACCTCCACGGGCACTTGAACCTTCTCTCCTAGTCGGGTCACTCTCTTGGTCTCGTCGATGAGTATGTAACGCTCGGGCGAACTGGCGAGCAGCAGTTTCTCGCGCAGCATCGCCCCGCCACGACCCTTGATCATGTCCCGGTTCGGATCCACTTCGTCGGCCCCGTCAAAGGACCAGTCGGGGCGCTCTTGCAACAGGTCAGTCGTCGCCACTCCCAATTCTGCGCAGGCGATCGACATCTCCAACGAAGTGGTAATCGCGCCGAAGTGCCACTTTTGGCGGTGCGCTCGATCGACGACGGCGTGGAGTGCCAACATGCTCGTAGATCCGCTGCCGACACCTACGACATCACCGTCGCGGAGTCGCTGGGCCATTTGGTCGGCAACTTTGGACTTGGCGTCGTAGTTCTCGATGGTGGTCGGCCACTCGGGGTGGGTGCTCGCTGCGGCGTTCCAGCGCATGGATGTCTCACCTTCGGGGTCGCACCGTCACGTCGGCGGCAAAGTCACTTTACGTTCTGGCTCGCCTCCAGTGGAGGGGGGTGAGTTAGAGGAAAGAGGCGTGGCCGACCATGCCGGCGGCGACGGTGGCATTGGTCACCTCGTCAATGAGCACGAAGCTGCCGGTCACTCGGTCTTCGCGGTAGTCGTCCACCACGAGGGCGTCGCTGGTGAGAAGAGTCGCCAGTCCGATCTCATTTGTAGCGAGCGACGAGGCGGGACCGATCGACAGCGATTCGATATTGATGACGCCATGGATCGCCTGGACGCGCACCGGCGTTGACTTCGTGGTGTGCTTCAGACGAAGTCGTTGGCCGGTGGTGGTGAAGGGTTTCTCGCCGAACCAGCAGAGGGTCGCCTCAAACTCCTTGGTTACCAAGGGCAACGGGTGAGTCGCGATCAGGTCGCCACGCCCCGCGTCGGTCTCATCGTCGAGATCCACGTCTGCGGCCAGACCCACCGTTGCTTCGAGACGCGACTCGCCCCCGAAGTTGATGCCGCGGATGGTCGTTTCTATGCCCTGGGGGAGCAAGGTGACCTTGTCACCGACGTGAAAGGCTTCGCCACTCACCATGCCGGCGTACGTCCTGCCGCCGCCGGGCTGGCGCAGAGCCCATTGAATGGGGAGTCGCGCGCCCTGCGCGGTCTCCCACGAGCCCGCCTCGGAGGCTTCGAGCGCGTCGAGTACCGATGGTCCCTGGTACCAGGGGGTGTTCCTGGATCGGGTGGCGACATTGTCGCCCAAGAGTGCCGAGACCGGTATCGCCACCGTTGAGGAAAAGCCGAGCTCACGTGACAGCGTTTCGAACTCGTCGACCACGCTCTGGAAGGCGAGGTGGGACCCGGCGACCGTGTCCATCTTGTTGACCGCCACGATGATCGAGCGCACTCCGAGCAGGGCGGCGATGCACAGATGGCGGCGCGTCTGCTCCTTGAGCCCCGAGGCCACGTCGAGAACAACGAGAGCGAGATCGGCTGTCGAGGCCCCCGTGGCCATGTTCCTCGTGTAGCGCACGTGTCCGGGGCAGTCGGCGATGATGAACTTGCGCGTCGGCGTGGTGGCGTAGCGGTACGCGACGTCGATGGTGATGCCCTGCTCACGCTCGGCGCGCAACCCGTCGGTCACGAAGCTGAGATCCAGATCGCCGATACCGCGCTTCTCGGACGCGGCGGTCACGGCGTCAAGTTGGTCGTCGAACAGTTGGCGCGTGTCGACGAGCAGGCGTCCGATCAGCGTCGATTTGCCGTCATCCACGGACCCGATGGTGGCCAGGCGTAGTACGTCTTTCGTTACGAGTTCCACTTAGAAGTAGCCCTCGCGTTTACGATCTTCCATGGCGGTCTCGGAGAACTTGTCGTCACCTCGCGTGGCGCCGCGCTCCGAGACATTGGCGATGGCGACCTCGTCGATGATGGCCTCCAGAGTGGTGGCGCTCGAGAGAACAGCGCCGGTGCAGTTGGCGTCACCCACCGTGCGAAAGCGAACCGACTTGGTGAGAACTTCTTCGTTCGCCCGGGGCTCCACGAAGTCACCAACCGCGAGCCACATGCCGTCTCGCTCGACGACCTGGCGGTTGTGGGCGAAGTAGATCGTCGGTAGATCCATCTTCTCGCGCCCGATGTACTGCCAGACGTCGAGTTCGGTCCAGTCCGAGAGCGGAAAGGCCCGCACGTGTTCACCAGGGTTGACCTTGCCTTGGTAGAGCTGCCAGAGTTCGGGGCGCTGTTGGCGTGGATCCCACTGACCGAAGGCGTCACGAAAGCTAAGGATCCGCTCTTTCGCGCGGGCCTTGTCCTCGTCGCGTCGAGCCCCTCCAAAGGCCGCGTCGAAGGCGTTGTCGTTGATGGCGTCGAGCAGGGTCACGGTCTGGAGTCGATTGCGAGACCCGAGTCGACCCGGATCAACGACTTTTCCCTGATCGATGGAGTCCTGCACCCGGGCAATGATCAGGCGTGCGCCCGCGGCGTGGACGGCTCGGTCGCGAAACGCCAGCACCTCAGAGAAGTTCTGACCCGTGTCGATGTGCAGCACGGGGAAGGGGAGTTGCTGTGGCGCGAAGGCCTTGGCGGCAAGGTGCAACAGCAGGGCCGAGTCCTTGCCACCTGAGAACATGAGAACCGGGCGCTCGCATTCGGCTACCACCTCGCGCAGGATGAAGATGGCGTGAGACTCAAGAATGTCGAGGTGGTCAGTGGCGTGGCGGGTTGGCAAGGTCGTTGTCATCGTCTCTTAGGATGAATTGTATTCTAGTAATGCACTAGACAAAGTAAGGCTCCCGTGAGTATGCCCCTGATTACCCCGACTGCTGCGCTCCTGAGCGAGCTCGATGAAACCAACGAACGCTTCGAGCACTCCACGCCGATCGAGATACTCCAGTGGACCTTTGATCGGTTCGACGACGTCGCGATGGCCTGCTCCTTTGAAGATGTCGCGCTCTTGCACATGGTGCACGAACTTCGGCCGACCACCGAGATCGTCTTTCTTGACACCGGAGGTCACTTTGGGGAGACACTCGACTTCGCTGACCAGGTGGAGGCGAAGTGGTCCCTCAACATGACTCGAACTCAGCCCGGTCTCGACGCCGACGCGTGGCCCTGTGGCACGCAGCAGTGCTGTCAACTTCGAAAAGTCGAGCCACTCGGTCGAGCATTGCGGGGTCGAAGCGCCTGGATCACTTCGGTCAAGCGCGTGGACGCCCCCACCCGCGCGACCATGAAAACCCTGATGTGGGACGGGAAATTTGAACTCGTCAAGGTCAACCCCTTGGCGACCTGGGGGGACGACGATGTCGCGTATTACCTGACGAGCCTCGACTTACCCGAGCACCCGCTGTGGGCGCAGGGCTACGCGTCGATCGGCTGCGCGGCGATGACGCTCAAACCTCAGGTGCCGGGCGATCGCCGATCGGGCCGTTGGGTTGGCCTTGATAAAGACGAGTGCGGACTGCACGAAGCCTAGACATCCACCAAAAAATCGGGTCACGACTGTAAATTTGTCGCAATGTCACGGCGACAACTCACGAAGCACGTCGGATGCTTCTACTAGTTCTCGCGCTGTTCTGGGTTGCACTATTGGCCCCAGTCGCGATACGCCGGTTTCGCGACGGCGGCAGCGAAAAGTCGATCCAGTCATTTCACGCCGAGCACGAGGTCCTGAGTCGTCAGGATTACGTGGTCGCCCCGGCTCACCGGCTTGACGAGCCCGATGACGAGCCTGTTCACGTACCCTCAAGGGATCGTCGCCCGCACCTGAGAGTCGTACACAGCGACGACACGATCGGCACGCTTGAGGCGCGATCCACCTGGGACGAATGGGACCAGGACTATTCGTTCGACGAGCCGGCTGCTCAGAGCGGGCCAGAGACCAATTACTACGCGCGCGCGTATTCCTCGCGACCGGTTGAACCAGAAGTCACTCAGCGTTACGAACCTCCGATTCGTCGTCGCACAATGAAAGCGCAACGTCGCATCGTGTTCTCACGACTCGTTGCCGGGGCCGCGCTGATTACCCTAGTGGCCTTCCTCACGGGGCTGTCGATCTTTGTCGACGTTGCGGCCCTCGCGTGGTTCTCAGTCGTGCTCTTCATTGCATTCGGCCTGTACGCCGTGAGCCAGGGGTACCTGAGTGAGCCTTCGCTCAAAGTACGCCTTCCCCAACGTCGCCAGCGCGCCACTGTTGAACCCACGTATGACGACCATGATGAGGCGCAGTACGTGTACTACCACGACGAGTTCGATTCAGAGTTCTACGAGCCTGAGACTGCCGCAACCTGGCAACGCGAACCGGAGCGCCGACGCGCCTTAGGGTAAAGTGGATTCCTCTTCGGGGGTGTAGCTCAATTGGTAGAGCGCTACGTTCGCAATGTAGAGGCAGTGGGTTCGAATCCCATCACCTCCACGAAGTGCGGCTACACACTGACCGCTCGCCGGACGCATTGCTTGCATGTCAGTAGTAGCGTGAGCCGAGTGACGACCACGGCCCCTTATGGCTCTTGGCGCTCGCCAGTATCGTCCCAGTTCCTCGTGGCCAACGTCGTTCGACTCGCAAATCCGTCGACCGATGGCAGTGATACCTACTGGGTTGAAGGTCGTCCGCTCGAGGCGGGACGAGAAGTCATTGTCAAGCGCAGTGCTGACGGTACGACCGCCGACGTGATATCGGGTGAGTTTGCCGCTCGCACCCTAGCCCATGAATACGGGGGCCTATGCTACGTAGCGCACAAGGGTGTCGTCTACTTCACCAACTTCGGCGATCAGCGTTTGTATCGAATTGACCTTGGTTCGCCGCCACGCGCGATCACCGACGAGCCCCTGAGCCCCCGGGGGTGGCGTTACGCCGACCCGATTGTCACGCCCGATGGTTTGCACGTGATCTGTGTTCGCGAGAGTCATGAGGAAACGGGCGTCGTCAACGAGTTGATCATCCTGGCGAGTGACGGGTCAGCATTGCCGCGGGTCCTCGCATCGGGGCACGACTTCTACGCGGCGCCGGTACTCAGTGGTGATGGTCGACGGCTGGCGTGGATCACCTGGGATCACCCGTGCATGCCCTGGGACGGGACGCGACTACACGAGGCGGTGCTTGACGAGTCCTATAACGTCGCGAGCGAGCGCATCGTCTGTGGAGGTGATCACGAGTCTGTTGTGCAGCCGCGCTACGGCGTTGACACGGTATTGCATTACATCTCTGACCGCTCTGGATGGTGGAACCTCTACCTTGACGCGGCCGCCCAGGCAAAAGCCCTCTCGCCTCTCGACGCGGAGTTCGCCTTGCCGGCGTGGAGATTTGGCACGCGCTCCTACGCGGTGCGCGAGGACGGGTCGATCGTGACGACGTGGAGTAAAGACGGCGTCTCGCACCTCGGGGTCGTTCCGGAAGGCGGAGGTCCGATTGCGGAGGTTGCGACATCGTGGCAATATTTTGATTCGCCCAGCGAGCGCGACGGTGTCGTGGTCTGCGCGGTTGGTTCGCCGGTCACTCCGCTCTCGATCGTCGAGATTGAACTGTCGTCCGGGCAGACTTCGGTCTTGAAGGCCAGTCGAGATGACTCCATCGACCCTGCGTATCTCTCTGTCGCCGAGCCAATCGAGTTCTCGACCGAGGACCACTTGACCGCACACGCCCTCTTTTATCCACCGACCAATCCGGACTTTCGAGGACCCGAAGGTGCACGTCCTGCACTCATCGTTGAGAGCCATGGAGGTCCTACGTCGCATTTTTTTTCAACTCTCAACTACGACGTCCAGTACTGGACGAGTCGAGGATTCGCCGTCGTCGACGTCAACTATGGCGGCTCCACCGGCTACGGACGCGCCTACCGCGAACGCTTGAAGGGTAACTGGGGTGTGGTCGACCTCGACGACTGCGTCAACGCTGCCGCCTCCCTTATCTCGGGTGGTCGCGTCAATGAGAATGCGTTGGTGATTCGCGGGGGGAGTGCCGGCGGCTACACGACGCTGTGCGCCTTGACGTTTCGTAGCGTCTTTGCGGCGGGAGCGAGCTACTTCGGTGTAGGTGACCTCGGCGCTTTAGCACGCGACACGCACAAGTTCGAGTCGAGGTACCTCGACGGGATAGTGGGTCCCTATTCCGAGCGCGAAGACCTGTATCGCGCGAGATCGCCGATCTTCCACACCGAGTTGATGAGCACACCGATGATTCTCTTCCAGGGTCTCGAGGATGAGGTGGTGCCGCCCGCGCAGGCCGAAGCGATGGCCGAGGCCCTGCGGCAACGGGGGGTCCCTTTTGCGTACCTTACGTTCGAGGGGGAGCAGCACGGTTTCCGCCAGGCGAGAAACATAGTGCGCGCGGCAGAGGCCGAACTGTACTTCTACTCTCAAGTCCTGGGCTTTGAGTCGGCCGACGAGATCGATCCGGTCATCATCGAGAACCTAGACGCGCTGGCGGCTCGGTAGTCGAGAGCCGAACGCGTTCGGGCGAAGTGCGAGTCGCGGTCTTTCGAAAATGAAAGCGGAGGTCGAGGTCGGCGAATCGCCATCAACCTGGCGCGCAACACCTCCGAGACGCGCCGTGACCGTACCAGATCGACAAAATCACGAATCACACTTGAAGGCGTAAAACTTAGGCGTAAATGAAATCGAGAGTGATAAAAAACCGTTACCGCGCAAAACGTTTGCTCACTCGGTGGGGCATCATCGACTCCACTCGTGGAGCGCTGGTCGACGCGGTGGCTGGAATCGTTTCGCTGTAGGTCGAAGTGGAGACAGCGCGGGTCATGGTTTGAGCTCAACCCTACGACTCGGCACATCTTTACTGGCTTCGGTCCAAGCGATGCCAACGGTCAGTTCGATCGATTGAGAATCCAGCGCGTTGTTATCTGGGGAAAATTGATTGGACTCGGCGTGGCTTCGTGTGTGAAGAGATAGGAAAAACCCGCCCGCTGAAGGGTCCGGTTCGGCGCAACGTTAAACGCGTTGGGTTCGCAGAAAAGTTGGTCGAGCTCGAGATCGCGAAAGTAGATCTCCGCAGATTGCTTGACGAACTCGGTGCCTAGTCCGTCACACCGATTGGATGGCTCAAGGACGTGAAGGTGCATGAATGCCTCCTTGCCGAACTCGATGCGATCGGTTGAACTGAACCCGACCGGGTGACCATCGAGTTCCCACACGAGCGAATAATTGATTCGCTCCTCGATCGGCCGCATCGAATCCTCTTCGTAAAATGCTCGCCAGGCGTGTCGTGATGGGAGCAACGCTCGATCGACACCGAGTAAGCGGAGATGGTCATCCGAGGCGTCGTGGAAATAGTTGATTCGAAGATCCACGTCCGACAAGGACATCAGTCTCACCATCGGGAATCGCTTTGCTGCCACACCCGCAATGTTACGAATCGGGCGTAAGTGAGGCGAGACTCCGGTCGGTCCGGTGATGCCGCCGTGACAAGTTTGGCGTAAAAGTTAGGCGTAATTGAAATACATGGTCGGCGATAACTCGATGAATTGAACGGGTTTTCCTATGCGTAGCGAGTCCCATCACCTCCACTCGTTGTCAGGTTCACAACAACGTGCAGCGACCAGGTACGACGTCCGATCGCCATCAGAGTGCGAGTGAACTCTTTGCGCCTTGATCTCGTACGTAGGCTCGCAATATCACGCAAAAGAGCGACGGCCCGTTGAAGTTGCACCGTTCAGCAGGGGCTGACCTATCGTAGCCCCCCGTAGCATTCTATGCTACACTTGGTTCGTGCCAAAGACCATTGCACAGCGCGAGCTCCGAAATGACAACGCCAAAGTGATTGATGCCGTCGTAGCGGGTGAGAGTTTTGTCGTCACGCGTAATGGTGTGCCGGTGGCAGAACTTCGTCCGTTCACTGCCGCACGACGTGCCTTCGTCACCAAGGCGGAAGTCGTGGCGATCTTTGCCGCTGGCCCCCGGATTGACCGTCATCAATTCAGGGCAGATTCCGATCGCTTCGTTGATCAGAGCTTGTAGATGGCGTCGGGGCTCATCGACACTTCGGTTGTCATTGACTTGGATGATCCCGCAGTTGACGCGGCCCTCCCAGATGAAATGAGGGTGTGTGCCATCACCCTCGCCGAGTTAGCGGCCGGTCCGCATTTAGCTGCTACCGGACCTGAGGGTGCGCGTCGTCAGTCTCGCCTTCAACAGGTCGAAGCAACCTTTGAGACGCTCCCTTTCGACGCCGCCGCCGCTCGAAGTTACGGGCAACTGGTGACGGCCGTCAATCTGGCTGGGCGCTCACATCGAAGTCGTATCGCCGACCTGCTCATCGCTGCCACCGCCCACGCCAACGGACTCACGCTTTACACACGTAATCCCGACGATTTTGCCGGGCTCGACGATCTTCTTCGCGTTGTCGCCGTTTAGCCACGGGCGCGGCGCGAAGATAGGCGTAACTTAGGCGTTATCGAAATCCGAGAGTGTTGAGAACTTGCACTTCGTAAGGCGCTCGGGGGCGAGAGTGGAGTTCGATCACCTCCATCGAATGGCCTGAACTCCAAAGAGTGGACCGCGCTTACGAGAACAACGTGACCGCCATACCTCTGGGGGTGCCATTCGTCCACCAGGCTCGAATACCTTCTGTGCCCGTGACGAATCGTCATCTCGCCTGAGTCCGGAGGCACTGCAGCGGGTCGAGATCGCACCTATCTGGACCATCGTTCGCTGCCTTCAATTCGCGTGATGCGCAGCGTGCCGCACCACGACAAGAATTGGAACATTTAGCGAGGAATCAATTCGTTCCGATAAAAGGAACGCCATTCCTAATAGCAAAAACCTCGTTATCATTGGGTCTTTGCGGTGCTGAGCGAAGGGGGACCATGAGCACGGAGCAACTAAACGGCACGACCGCGATCGATAATCGTGGCTTGAGCGGAGCCGATCGCGTGCTGGCCATCCTCAGTCTTTTGGGTTCGTTTCCCGACGGCATCGGCGTGAATGACTTGGCCCGTCGAATGAACTCGCCACGTTCGAGTGTGCATCGAGCGCTGTCGGCACTGCGTCGCGCCGATTTGATCGAGCAGGATCGCGATAGCCACTACCGCCTTGGTTACGGACTGCTGAAGCTCGCGTTTTCGTACTACGAAGAACTCGACGAAGTGGGCCGGATGCGACCGATCTTGACGGCGCTCGCCGCCGAGTTCGGTGAGACTATCCATTATGCGATTCTGGATCGCAGCGAGGTCGTGTATCTCGCGAAAGTCCAATCCTCTCTTTCGAGGTATCAGATGACCTCGGCCATTGGGGGTCGCAATCCCGCCTACTGCACCGGTGTGGGTAAGGCGCTGCTGTCTTGTCAGTTGACGACGCGCGACGATGTCGAGAGGTTTGTCGCGGAGCATAATCCACCGATGATCCAATTCACCTGTAACACCATCACGACCGCGGACGTGCTGCACGAAGAGCTGTCGCGCATTCGCATGATGGGCTATGCCGTCGACCGCGAGGAGCACGAGCAGGGCGTGAACTGCCTCGCGATCCCTCTCTTCTTGACGTCACGGCTCGTACCCGACGGCGCCATTAGCATCACCGCGGTGGCGCAGCGATTTCCGCTGACAAAGCTTGAGGCGTCGCTGGATCGGGCTCGAGAGCTCATTCGTGAAAACCTCGGCGAGGTCATGGCTTGAGCGCTGAAACACTGATACGTCATCTCGATACCGCGGGAGAAACGAGGGGATGGCCATGGCCTCGATCTCGATAGAAAAGGTGTCCAAGGTATACCCCAACGGATTCAACGCCGTCAGTGAGTTGGACGTCACGGTCGGTGAAGGCGAGTTCATGGTGTTGGTCGGACCGTCGGGGTGCGGCAAGACTACTGCTCTGCGAATGGTCGCCGGACTGGAAGACATCACGTCCGGCACGCTGAAGATTGGCGATCGGGTGGCCAATCACCTGAGTTCCAAGGATCGCGACGTCGCCATGGTCTTTCAGAACTATGCGCTGTATCCCCACATGACGGTGGCCGAGAACATTGCCTTCAGCCTGAACCTTCGAAACATTCCAAAAGCAGCCATCAAGGAGAGGGTCGCCTCGGCGGCCGCGGTTCTGGGTCTCTCGGACCTGCTGAACCGCAAACCGGGAATGCTCTCGGGCGGTCAACGACAACGCGTAGCAATGGGTCGCGCGATCGTTCGAGAACCGAAGGTCTTTCTGATGGACGAACCACTGTCGAACTTGGATGCAAAACTTCGCGTGCAGATGCGCACCGAAGTGCGACAGATCCAACGTCGCATTGGCGTGGCCACGCTGTACGTAACTCACGACCAGACCGAGGCCATGACGATGGGTGATCGGGTAGCGGTAATGCTCGCAGGGGTCCTGCAGCAGTGCGATCATCCCAAAACCCTGTATCAAAGCCCCCAGAACCTTTTCGTGGCGGCCTTCATCGGCTCTCCGGCGATGAACCTATTCGAGGCCACCATCACTGAGGATGGCACGACCTTGAGACTCGGATCCCAGACGATTTTGCTGGGCGAGTCGGTCTACCAACTTCGTCCGGGCCTGGCGGCGTACCGCGGTCGCGATCTCGTAGTGGGCCTGCGCGCCGAAGATCTGCCCGTCGCCTCGGGCGACGTCGATGAGCGCACGCTGCTGAAGGCTCGCGTAGAGACCATTGAGGAACTTGGGTCAGAAATGCTCGTCCATTTCTCGATTGATGCCACCAAGGTCGGTGGTGAAGGTCACAGCTCGAACGGCGCCGAGGATCTCGGAGCAGCCGCCATCGACATCGTCGGCGAGGGAATCGCGCGAGTCGAGCCACGCGCCAATGTCCACTCAGGAGAGGTCGCGGAATTCGTGGTCTACCCCGATCGGCTTCACTTTTTTGACACCCAGAGCCAACAAGCCATCGAGTAGAAGGAGCCATGTGAAATTTCGGCGAGTAGGAGAACGCGGCCTCGAACGGGCGGCGGTTCAAGGAGCCGACGGCGTCTGGCGGGCACTGCCGAGCAGTCTGGGCGATCTTGACGGCGAGTTTCTCAGTAGGCATCGCCTCGAAGAGGTCCGCTACCTGCTCGAGAATGGTGAACTCAGAGAGGACCTCGATGGCGGCGCGCGACTTGGCGCACCGATCGCGAGACCCGGCAAAGTGGTGTGCGTCGGGCTGAACTACCGGGATCACGCCGAAGAGACCGGCAGCGCCATCCCCAGCGAGCCGATTCTCTTCATGAAGGCTGCCAATTGCGTCGTCGGTCCCCACGACGATGTGATGATCCCCCGAGACTCGAAAAAGACCGATTGGGAAGTGGAGCTCGGTGTCGTGATCGGCTCGGAGGCTCGCTATCTCGCCTCACCTGACGACGCGCCGAATGTGATTGCCGGATACTGCCTGTCAAACGATGTGTCTGAGCGAGCGTTTCAAAATGAGCGCGGCGGCCAATGGGTGAAGGGGAAGTCCTGTGAGACGTTCAACCCTGTGGGTCCCTGGCTGGTGACGATCGATGAGATCGCTGATCCCCAAGATCTTCGCCTGACGCTGAGCGTCAATGGGGTGACGCGCCAGGACGGCACCACGCGCGACATGATCTTTGGCGTGCACTTCCTGGTCTGGTACGTCAGCCAGTTCATGGTCTTGGAGCCGGGGGACCTTATTAACACGGGGACGCCGGCTGGCGTGTCGATGGGACACGACGACGTGGCGTTCCTGGCCGCGGGAGACGTCATGGAACTCTCCATCACCGGCCTGGGTACGCAACGAAGCTCTCTGGTGCAGGCCTAGCTCAGCGAACCCGACCTCGTCCGGCGACCGCGAGTTCGCCGGCTACCTGACCAGCCTCGACGACCGACACGGAATCGAAGAGGTTGACGACGGGGCAGATGTGGCTCGGGATGAATAACAACTTGTCGCCGATGTTCAGGTGACCGCCCTGTTCGAGATCGATAACGCCAACGCCGTGCTCTTCAGTGGTGAAGCTCATCGTGAGATCACTTCGTCCAGCGACGGTGATCCAGCCCGCCCGTCCAACTCCGTCGGAGGTGAAGCACTTGGAGCCCGCGTCGATGATGAATCGTTCGGGCGTCGGCCGCGCGACGACCGTGGCGAGCACATGAGCGGCGCATGTAGCCTCGTCGGCCACACCCAGGCTGATCATTGCGGTGTCATTGAAGACGTACGTGCCCGGTCGCACCTCAGTGACGCCGCGCTTTGTCATCTCCAGTCGGGCCGACGGCGTGGAGCCCACGCTGATCTCTTGGAACTCGATGCCCGCCGAGGCGCACATCTCCTTGGTCGCCACAAGATCGTCAATCTCTCGCTCAACAACGGTGTCGCGCAGTTCAAGGCTGACCGCACCGTACGCGTGACCGGCGTGGGTCATCAGACCAACCACGCGAATGCCGACGATCGAGGAGAGTTGCTTGATTAAATCAGCAGTAGGTACGCCCGGTGCACGACCCATTCGGTGATGACCGGTGTCGACTTCAACGAACACTTCGACGGGTTGGCCAGTCACCACACCTACGTGGCCGAGTCCTCGCGCAACCTCGACTGAGTCAAGGCTTACCAGGATTCGAGCTCGCTCGCGAAGCCCTTGTAGGCGCGCAAGTTTTTCCGAGCCGAGTAGGGGATAGGCGACCAGGATGTCGTCAATACCCGCATCGACCATGACCTCCGCCTCGCCGAGCTTGGCGCACGTTATCCCCGACGCGCCGGCGCGCAGCTGCATGTGGGCGATCTCGGGGATCTTGTGCGTCTTGGTGTGTGGTCGAAGTCGCACGTTCGCCTCTTGCGCGCGCAAGGCCATCTCATCGATGTTCATTCTCACTCGGTCGAGGTCAAGGACCAGTCGCGGGGTGTCGAGCTCGTAGACGTTCACGGTCGAAGCAGCGCTTTGACCGGTGTCACCCGTCCGTGCATGAGCTCGGTGAATATGTCGGCGCCGTCGTCCAGTGCGAAGGTGGCAGACCACGAGAGGTCGAGCTCCGGGGCAAGTGCGACGGCCGTGGCGAACTCTTCGTCGTTGTAGGCGAACGTGCCGCGCACGGACTTCTCGAATCGAACAGCGTTGGTCGCGTCAAAGCCCGAGATTGTTGACGCCAATCCGAGCCACACGGTCGTTCCACCAGGCTTCAGTCGTTCGATTGACATCTCTCTCGTTGGGGCGATGCCTACCGCGTCGAAGATCACGTCGTACTCGTCGCTCAACACCTCGCCGACCGCATCGGCCCCCAAGCCGTCTGCCAGCGTTCTGCGCAGCTCAGTTACGTCGGCACACGACACCGACCCGGCGCCGAAGCTTCGTGCTACCTCCAGGCAGGCGATGCCGATGGCGCCACAACCGATGATGCCGATTCGCTTGCCGATCGGCGAGTCGGCTCTGGACCATGCGTGCACGGCATTTGCAATCGGCTCAATGAGCGCGGCGCGCTCCCACTCGAGGCCTTCGGGCAGTTCATGAATTGACCTGCTCGGCACGGCGACGCGCTCTGCAAAGCCGCCCGATTTGTGAACGCCGAGCAAGGATCGCGTGCGACAGAGTTGCGACTGACCGCTGCGACAGTGATCGCACTCGCCGCACGCGGACAGAGGATTGACCGCGACGCGTCGGTCGTCGCTGGTGCGTCCCACGAATTCGTGACCCATGACGAGAGGCGGAACACGGAAACCTGGCGTCGTCACGCCGTGCAACTCACTGCCGCAGATCCCCGCGAGCTCCACGTCCACGACCTCTTCGCCAGCTGCGACGATGACATCGGGCACATCGTCTATTTCAACGACCCCCGGCCTGGTGAACACCAACGCCTTCATACTCTCCTCACGGGCCGCGAGCGGAGGGGTACTCGAGTGTCACCGGCGTAGAGGACGTCGCAGTACGTCATCTCCCCACGATACGTTGAGCGAAGTGGGTCGTTATTCAGGTCAGGCGGCGAAAAAATTTGGCGAAAACTTTAACGTTCCGATTGGTTGAACGAGGGCGAGCACGTGGTTGCGCGCACGATGCGCACCCTCCCACGAAGCCGTGATTGACGCGCTTTTTCGTTTCGAAGGATCGAGTCGTTCCGAATAGCAGAACGCTTTCCGAGTGCGTTCAAATAGTACGAACGTAAGAAGCCGAATGTGCGACGAAGTCGCGTCGTACCGCATTGCGACCCTGTGAATACTTGGCTACGGTGGGGCCAATCGCATTCGCGAGCGGAATCTTTCGGAGGGGAAAGTTATGCATAGTAACGCGTCATCACGTGGAAGTACGCCGTGGCGTAGGCGACACTTCAAGTTGGTCTCCATCTTGTGCGTTGCGTCGATGGGCCTCGGCATCGCCGCACTACCTATGGCGACAGGGGCCGGCGCCGCGACGAAGACGAAGCTCACCTATTGGTTCTGGGGCGAGAGTGACATTCCGGGCATCACCAAGTGGATGAGCCAGCGGATCGCCACTTACGAGAAGGCCAATCCCAACGTCTCCATCTCCATGGTGCCCCAGTCGAACACCACGATCATCTCGAGCTTCAACTTGGCGGCTCAGAGCAAGTCTGGTCCGGATCTCGACACGCAGTGGGCGACGCTGCCGACCCTGTTGCCAGCGCTGCAGGGCGACGTGACCCCGATCTCGAAGTACCTGCCCGCATCTGACACGTCGCACTGGCTGAACACGAATGAGAATACATACAAGGGCGCGATTTACGCGATGCCGCTCTATCTCATCGGTGTGCCGCTGGTATGGAATAAGAAACTCTTCAAGGCAGCGGGTCTCAACCCCAACGTTGGTCCGGCCACGTGGGCCCAGTTCCTCGCCGACTGCAAGGTGCTCAAAGCGCACGGCATCACGCCGATCGGCATGGGCAATGAGGATGGGTACTTCGGCGCCTGGATGTTTGCCATCTACGAGAAGCAACAGCTGAACTCGCTGTCTCAGTTGACCGAGGGCGTCGCCAACGTCGGTTCGGCGCAGGCCAAGCTGCTCGCCTCGCTCAAGACCATGTACACCATGTTCCAGGGTCTGATCAAAGATGGCTACGTCAACTCGAATGTCGAATCCCTCTCACTCGATGAGGGCTGGCAGCTCTTTCCTGACGCCAAGGCCGCGATGTCCCTCACCACTGACGGCAACGTCTTGTCGTGGGCGAAGTCCGTCGGCGAAGCGAATGTCGGCGTCGAGAAGCCACCGATCTGGGGTAAGGGAGCTCTCGCGAGCACCTACGACGTCACCCAGTCGTCCGATGAGTTCATCACCTCGTGGTCGAAGAACCCGCAGGCTGCCGCGAACTTCCTCGAGTTCTTGCACTCGCCGACCAACATGCTGGCGCTGAATAAGGAGACCGGTGCGTTCCCCGCGGACAACCAGTTCTCGTCGAAGAACATCACAGACCCTCTAGCCAAAGCACTTGACAAGCTCGATACGTCCGGCACCTCGATTTGGCTGGAGAACTACATTCCGCCCCAGATCGACTCCGACGCCGACCTTCCGGCTGGGCAACTCATCACCTCGGGGTCGGGCACGCCCACGCAGGCGGTGGCGCTATGGAAGGAGCAGCTCCAAAAGTGGGCCACGCAACAACCCACGCAGTTCAGCGAATTCAAGGCGTGGGCGGCGGCGTCGTAGCCACACTCGTCGTACAAATCACGGGTAGTCAGTACACGTTCGAAGGATGTGTGTGAGTCTTTCTAGCGTGAGTATTGATACTGACGCCCGTCTTAGGCCGACGCCGGACACCGATCGTGTCCGGCGTCGGCGTCAGTACTGGCCCTACGGTTACATGGCGCCGGTGCTCTTTATGCTCGGTCTCACGTTCGCCTACTCGTTCTACGAGGTGGTGCGCTATAGCTTCTACGCAGGCAGTGTCGGCCAACTCGTCTACGTCGGCTGGTCCAATTACAAGGAGCTCTTCCAGGACCCACAGTTCATCACTTCGATGTTCGACAACTTCAAGCTGCTCTTCTGCGTCCCAATCGTCACATTCCTCTCGCTGGCGGTTGCCCTCATGATCAACACCACCTTTCGAGGGGTTCGCCACTACCGAGCCATCGTCTTCTTGCCCTACATCCTGCCGGCGACCGCGATGGGCCTGTCTTTTTCCTATCTGCTCCAGGGCAACGGCATCGTCGACCAGTTGTTGACAAACTTGCATCTCTCGTTCTTGATCCACGACTGGCTTGGCTCGCCGAGCTGGGTGATCTTCAGCATCGGTGGAGTCATCGTGTGGCAGCAGTTCGGCTTTGGCGTCGTAGTGTTTTCCGCGGCGCTGCTCGCGGTGCCGGGTGAGACCATCGAGGCCGCGCGCATCGACGGGGCCAACTGGTGGGTGGTCCAGCGCAAGATCCTGATCCCACAGATCCGCCGAATTATCGAGTTCTTCGTCATCCTCCAAGCCATCATCGTCCTCTCCTCCGTCTTCACCTACGTCTACGTCCTGACCGGGGGCGGACCCGCCTACTCCTCTGGCGTGATGGAGTTCTACGTCTATCAGAATGGTTTTGAGAACGGCTCCATCGGGATCGCCTCGGCTGCGGCGGTCGTCCTGCTCGGCATCGCCAGCGTCTTCATCGCGCTTTACATCTGGAACCGCACGCGGCTTTCGAAGGAGCGGCGCTGATGGTGATACGCCACGTCCGCACCGTCAGCCGTCAAGCGCTCTTGATCTTGCTGTCGGTCGTCTCGCTGTACCCGGTGTGGTTCATGCTCTCCACGGCCCTCAAGACCACGAGCTACTACACGCAGAATCCCACTGGCCTGCCCTACCATCCGACGTTGGCCAACTTCCACTCGGTGTTGACAAACTGGCCACTCCTGTCGTGGATGCGCAACAGCCTTATCGTCACGGCGGTCGCCGTGGGCGTTTCGACGGTGATCTCCATCATGGCCGCCTATGCGATCGTCTTCTCGCGGGCCCACGGACGCGAGGCACTGTTTCGCACGAACATCGCCTTGATGGCAATTCCGCCGGTGGCGCTCCTCGTGCCGATGTACATCTTGATGGTGAACTTGCACCTGATCAACCAGTTGCCCTCGGTGATGATCTTCTATACGGGTCTGATGATCCCTTTCTCGATCTTCTTCTTCGTGAACTTCTTTCGCGAGATCCCACTTGAGTTGATCGAGGCTGCGCACATCGATGGCGCGCCTAATCGTCGCATCCTGCGAAAGGTCGTCATGCCGCTGTCGGGCGCCTCGACGATCACGCTGGTGATCGTGAACGCCATCTTCGTTTGGAACGAGTTGCTGGTGGCCCTCGTCTTCCTCCAAAGCAACTCCTCGCGCACCCTCATGGCCGGCCTCGCGCTCTACCAGGGCCGCTACGTCACCGACGAGCCGCTCTTGATGTCGGCGGCATTTCTCTCGATCTTGCCCCTCGGCGTTCTCTACATTTTCGGTCAGCGCTTCTTCGTGCGTGGTCTGACGGCCGGTATGGGTAAGTAGGCCGAGGACCCTGATAGACACGAATCACATACTCGAGAAAGTGAAAACGAAGGAGAACATCATGGCCCGACAACAAGGCATTACCGACCAGGCGCCCACGCCGGTGGCGCCCTACTCCCAAGCGGTTCGAATCGGCTCAACCGTATCCGTCGCCGGCCAAGGCGGGGTCGACCCGATGACCGGCGAATGGGCTGGCGCCGACATCACCGCTCAGACGGTCCAAACCTTCAAGAATGTCGCCGCCTGCCTCGCCTCATTGGGTGCGACCCTGGACGACGTCATTCGAGTCGAGGTATATCTCGCAGATATGGGCGACTTCGCCGAAATGAACGACGCGTACGCGACGGTCTTTACCGCGCCGTTTCCGACGCGCACGACCGTCGGAGTTCGGCTTCCTGCGGGCATGAAGGTTGAGATCACGGTGCTCGCGGTCGTCGCCTAAACCGTGGGTTCTAACGTCTACGCCGAGCTGGGGGTTCGCCGGGTGCTGAACGCCGCCACGACGCTGACCGCGCTCGGCCGCACGGTGCTACCCGAGGAGGTTCTCCGCGCCATGGCGGGAGCCTCGCGCTCGTGCGTGTCGATGGAGGAGCTGCACGACGCCGCGGGACGTCGCCTGGCCCAGTTGACTCGCAACGACGCCGCGTACGTGACGTCTGGATGCGCAGCGGCAATCACGTTGGCGACGTTGGCGGCAATCACTCATGGCGATCCGGCAACAATCGCGCGAATCCCGGGTGACGAGAGCCTGGCGCGCACGGTGGTGATGCATCGAGCTCACCGCATTCCCTATGATCGGGCCATCGAGCTGGGCGGGGGCCACATCCTTGAGATCGGCAACGTGATTCAGACCTTCGAGTGGGAGCTCGAGGCGGCCCTCGACCAAAGCGTGGCGGCGGTCTTCTGGGTGGCCGGGGGGCACCTGCCCCAGAGCGCGCTGACCCTTGACAGGGCCGTTGCGATCGCACACAGTCGCGGCGTGCCTGTCATAGTCGACGCAGCTGCTCAGCTGCCTCCGGTGGAGAATCTGTGGCGCTACACGGTCGAGAGTGGCGCGGACCTTGCTCTCTTCAGTGGAGGGAAAGCTTTGCAAGGACCCCAGGCGAGTGGGCTGATGGTGGGTTCGGCGAAGCTCATAGATGCGGCGCGATCGAACGGTGCGCCCCACCAGCGATTTGCTCGAGCGCTTAAAGCAGGTAAAGAAGAGATCTGCGGTCTCGTGGCCGCAGTCGAGCGATACCTCGCCCTCGATCACGCCGTACTTGCGAAGAGCTGGAGCGAGACAGTGGATGCGTGGGTCGCCGGCCTGAGTGACGTTAAGGGCGTCGCGACACGTCGCGTTGCGACCAACGAAGCCGCCCAGCCGGTGCCACGGCTCGAAGTCACCTTCGAACGCGACGATCTCGACGCGACGCGAGTCGCCGAGTCTTTGTGGGATGGAGACCCCCGTGTTGCGGTTCTCGTCGCCGACGCGAAACTGTTCGCGACGCCCGACACGTTGGCGACCGACGACGACGCCGCGTTGGTGCTAACGCGACTGCGCGCGGCGTTAGGCGAGGGGAGCGCAGCGAATGTGGAATGAGTTCTTCGCCGGCAAGGTCGTCGTAGTGAGTGGCGGTGCCGCGGGCATCGGAGCGGCGACGTCCCAGGGTTTTGCTCGAGCCGGTGCCACGACGGTGGTGAATGACGTCGCGGACGAGCTGGGTCAAGAGATAGTCGACTCGCTCAACAAGGATGGACACCGCGCCATCTACCGACACTGTGATGTCGCCAACGAGTCCGAGGTTGAAGAGTTGTTTGGGTGGGTGCTCGACACCTATGGCCCGCTCGAGGCCGTCTCGATGAACGCCGGGGTGGAGTGGATGAAGGACGTGCGCTCGACGACTCTCGATGAGTGGCGACGCGTACTGGACGTGAATCTCACCGGCGCTTTCCTGGTTGGCCGCGCCGCGCTTTCGGCGATGTGCCACCAAGAGTTGGGATCTCTGGTCATCACGTCCTCACCTCATGCCTGGGCGACGGTGCCTGACGCGGGGGCGTACGCGGCGAGCAAGGGCGGTGTGCACGCTCTCATTCGAGCCCTGGCGCTTGAAGCCGCGCCCTTCGGCGTTCGGGTGAACGGAGTGGTGCCCGGAACCGTTGACACCCCCATGGTTCGACGCGAGGCCATGGTGGCGGGCGACTTTGAGCGCCAGATGCGGCTCTTCGCCGCATCGCACCCGCTTGGGCGAATCGGCCAGCCGAGTGAGATCGCGAACGTGACTATGTTTCTGGCCTCACCCCTGGCCAGTTTCGTGACCGGCGCCATGTACCAAGCCGACGGTGGGCTGATGGCGGCGTTGCCCTCGGGTCCGCCGCTCAGCTACAACAACTGAACCCGCCAAAGGAGCGACGAGATGAAGGTCATCAGATGCGACGTAACCGCAGCCAACGTCGCTTACGAGCATCGCGAAGTTAGCTCACAGGTTGAGCGCGACGGGGTGACCGCCGCCGTCATACGACTGGAAAGCGACGATGGGCTCGTCGGATGGGGAGAGGCCTGCAGCGGCGCCGATATGGCCTCGGTCCTTGACGCGCTCCGCGCTCTGAAACCCTTCGTGCTGGGCGCCGATCCCTGGCGCGGCGAATCCGTAAAGCGTGACGCGTGGCACCACGGTCTCTGGCAGTTCCGTGAGCCGACGGGGAACTTCGCCTGGGCCGGGCTTGACATGGCCCTGGCCGACCTTTGCGGGCAATCGGCGGGCGTACCAGTTCACGCTCTGCTCGGAGGCGCACTGCGCGAGAGCGTCGACTACTTCTGGTACTTGGGCGGCAGCGACTTAGATGGATTGCTCGACAGCGCTGGCCTCGGCGCTGGTCGCGGCTACGGGACGTTCTATCTCAAGGTGGGCCGCGACTTCGAGGCGGACGTGGCACGGGTGTTCGCGGTTCGTGACGCCATTGGACCGCGTGCCCGGCTACGCGTGGACGCGAATGGCGCCTGGACGTACGGCGAAGCTCGACGTGCCCTTAGTGCCATGCGCGACGCGAACTTGGATTTTGTCGAGCAGCCCGTTCGCCAGGTGCCGCGAGACTTATTGCGCGACCTTCGCCGAGTGGTCGACGTGCCACTCGCCGCGAACGAAGGACTCTGGAGTGAAGAGCAGGCCCGTGAGCGAATTGAGGCCCGCGTCGCTGACGTCTACTGCTTCAGTCCGTACTGGGTGGGTTCGCTGCGCGCCTTTCAGCGGTTGGGGTTCCTGGCCTACGAGCACGGAGCCCAGGTTTGCAAGCACACTCACGGCGAGTTGGGCATTGCGGCGACCGCGGCCCAGCACGTCATGTTGACCTTGCCGGCGATCGTCGAGGGCAACCAGCAGACCAGCGCGCACATGGAAGGTGACGTGATCGCACAGCGACTTCCCATACTCGATGGTCCCACGTGGGGCACCCCCAGCGCTCCGGGACTCGGAGTCGCGGTGGTTGAGGACGCACTCGGTGCGGCCGCGCAGGCCTTTGCTCGCGACGGGCAGTTCTGGCCCTTTCAACTCGATTCGATGCGATCATGACCTCGACGCTCGCCGACCGGGTGGTGCTGCAGAGCGACGAGTTGACGGTCGCCGTCGTTCCCGAAAAGGGAGCGCGGGTGACGAGCGTGCTTAATCGACGTGACCGCCGAGAGTGGTTGACCCAACCTCGAGGGCGCTCGAGAGTGTGGCCCCCTCTGGAGGTCTTCACCGACAGTGATCACTTTGGCCTCGACGAGATGTGCCCGAGCGTTGACCCCTGTCAGTACCCGGTCGCACCGTACGAAGGTCGTTGGGTGCCCGATCACGGCGAGTTGTGGCGCGGCATCTGGGAGGTGGTTGAGTCCGCGGACGACTCGATTACCCAGCGTTTTCACAGCCAACGCTTTGGCTACACGTTCGAGAGAAGGACCGAACTTCGCGGTTCGTCGCTTCGTCTCGACTATCGCCTCGAGGTGAACGGCCCAGCCGTCTCGCTCCTGTGGGCGCTGCATCCACAGTTCTCAATGCGACCCGGCTCACGACTGGTCCTGCCCGGTCAGCGTGACGTGCTCCTGGATACGACCGCGCCGCTCTCGCCTACGGACGTCGCGTGGCCCGGTGAACTCATCGTTGAGCGCGACGTCGCCGACGGCGAGGATCGGATGTACTACCTTCATCCCGACGACGTGGTCAAAGAGGCGACCCTCGTCGACGACACGGGTTCGTGGTTGAGTCTTCGCTGGGACAGTCTCTTCGCCCGCTACCTCGGCATATGGGTCGACCGGGGACGCCATGGAAACGGCCACGTCGTAGCGGTGGAGCCGACCAATGGTTTCTTCGACGACCTCGAGCGCTGCTATCAGCGAGGGACGGTCCCCGAATACGTGTCAAATGATCTCACCACCTTTTGGGTGGAGATCTGCGTCGGCGAGGGAGCGTTGTGATGGACGCGTGGATCGCCGAGCCCTGCACGACCGACCTCTTCCACTTGGGCGAAAGCTGTCGGTGGGATGAGGTGCGCCAAGAGTTGTACTGGGTCAACGTGGACAGCGGGGAGTTCTTTCGGGCCGACGCGAATGGCCCGCTGATCAAGGTGATCAGGCGCTACGACCTCGGCGGGTACGTCACCGCGATCGCCCCCATGGAGGATCGCCGAGACGGCTGGATCGTCGCGCGCGACCAGTCACTCTTCGCGCTGAGCGAATCGGGGGAATTGACTGAGTTGGCGTCGCCCGAGGCACGTCACGGGGATGAGGTGCGCACCAATGACGGCGCCGCCGACCCATGGGGACGCTACTGGATTGGTTCGATGGCCTTTGATGCCGCCAAAGGTCGTGGAAGCCTCTATACGTTCCACGAATCAACGGGTCTCTCGACCCTCGTATCGGGCGTCACCATCTCCAATGGCATCGGATGGAGCCTCGATCATCGCACCATGTATTACGTCGATAGTGGGCCCGGGACCATCTTCATATTTGATGTCGACGATGTCGGCGCGATCGCCAACCAACGGGTCTTCACGCAGATGGACGTGGCGAACGAGGGAACACCCGACGGACTCTGCGTTGACGCCGAGGGGGCAA
This sequence comes from Acidimicrobiales bacterium, assembly GCA_050701895.1. Lineage (GTDB taxonomy): Bacteria > Actinomycetota > Acidimicrobiia > Acidimicrobiales > RAAP-2 > RAAP-2. The sequence continues at coordinate 182,338 of JBOGFT010000069.1, read as the reverse complement.
TCTGGGTGGCGGTGTGGGGTGGCTACGAAGTACGCCGGTATGCGCCCTCGAGTGAGTTGATCGGGCGGGTCGCCGTGGCCACGGCCCAGCCTTCTTGTTGTGCCATAGGGGGCACAAACGCAACGACCCTGTACATCACGACGGCGCGAGAGGACATGTCCCGCGAGGTCCTGGAGCGAGAACCCGAGGCCGGACGCCTCTTCTGTGTGAACGTCGATGTCGCTGGAGTTTCGATTAACCCGTATCGTCCGCAGTTGCGCGAGCGAGTCTCGTGATGAGCGGGCGTACTTCGACGATGGGAGCAAGATGACCGAAGAAGCGACAGAGGCCCCGTTGATCGTGGCTCTCGGTGAGGCGATGATACGACTCACGACCCGCTCGCGCACGTCCCTGTCGCGTGCAGTGGAGCTTGACGTCGAGGTCGCCGGAACTGAGCTCGACCTGTTGATCGCTGCCAACGCGTTGGGTGCGCGCAGCCGCTGGTTGTCACGGTTGCCAGACAATGAGCTCGGCACGATGATCCGCCGACACGTGGCCTCTTTCGACATCGAGGTGCGCGCGATCACAGAGCCGGCCGGCCGTGCCGGGCTCTTCTTCATGGAGTTCGGGGTCCCGCCGCGGCCCTCGACCGTTCTCTACGACCGTCGAGACTCCGCGGCCAGCCACCTCTGCGTCGAGGACTTCGATTGGCGCGACGAGCTCGTTGACGCGAAGGCGGCGCATACCTCTGGCGTCACGTGCGCGCTTGGGGATGGTCCACTCGAGGCGGTGCTCGCATTTTTTCGAGCGGCCAAAGACCTGGGTGTTGTGACAAGTTTCGACATGAACTATCGCTCCCAGTTGTGGGACCTCGACCAAGCTCGCGTGGCGTTCCAGCAAGTGCTGCCATTCGTTGACGTGCTTTTTCTGGCCCCGAGTGATCTGGAAACGCTCACCGGCCTTGATGATGAGACCGAGGTACTGGCCAACAAGGTGCGTGAAGAGTACGACGTGACGACCATGGTGCTGCGTGACCGGCGAGAGGTCTCGACAGACGAGTTGGGCGCCATCGTGCGCGTGGTCGGCGACGACTCCAGCGAAGTATTCGCCTTTGGCAAGGTGGTTGACGAGATTGGCGCCGGCGATGTCGCGGCGGGGGCGTTCCTCGCGGCGATGCTTGGTGGGGAGGGGAACGTGGTGGCGGCGCAGCGCTGTGCTCGGGCGTACGCAAGAATGCTGACCATTCCGGGTGACACGTGGTCGGGCTCGTTGCACGATCTCACCGACGGCTACGTGACCTCTCGAAAGGTCATTCGCTAGTGAGCGATCTTCGAGATGAACTCAAGTCGGGAATAGAGGCGGCCCGGCTGATCGTGATCATTCGACTCATCGATCACGCCAACGTCGCTGCGGTCGCGGAGACCCTCGTAGAGGGTGGAGTGCAGTATTTGGAGGTCACGGTGGAGCGACCTGAGGGTTTGGAGGCGTTGCGGCGCGTGGTGGAAGCGGTGGGAGAGTCGGCGACCGTGGGCGCGGGCACCGTGGTCTCGCGTGAGGTGGCGAATGAAGCGGCGGAGCGCGGCGCGCGCTTCATCGTCACCCCGAACGCCAATCCCAACGTCATCGCCTCGATACATGAACTCGGACTTCTCGCCCTGCCGGGCGCCTTCACACCCACCGAAGTCGATCTGGCCCTGAGCGCGGGTGCGCGTCTGATCAAGCTCTTCCCGGCTTCGACCGGCGGTGTCGCGCACCTGCGAGCGCTGCAGGGGCCGTTCTCGTCTGTCAAGTTTGTCCCTACCGGCGGCGTCACGGCGGGCAACGCCGCTGAATGGTTCGAAGCGGGCGCCGTTGCGGTGGCGATGGGATCGAATCTCGTGCCCTCCTCCGGCGCTCTCGACGGACTTTTGGAGCGAACTCAAGCGGCGATAGCGGTAACTGGTCGATGAAAGAAGTCGCCACATGGCGTCATTGTCAATCTGACGTTCGCGACGACAACGCAACGGTCATGCACGTGGAGTTTCCTCGTCGCACGTTTCGATGCAGCGCGAGCGCAAGAGAACGACATGGCATCTCGTGAGCGTGTCGCGCCCCGCGTCGTAGGATCGCAGCGGGACCTGGAACTGGGGAACCGCGGGAACCACCCCGGGGGAGGGGCAAACGTGAGTGACGAACCTAGCGATGACGGTCGGCCAACTATCTCGCCCGCGGCACACGATTCGGGAAGCGAACTTCGAACGCCTGTCCGCGCGGACCGCGAGCCTGAGGTGTTTCGCCACACTCGAACCTCCGCGGCCTGGGCGGCGGCGGCGGTCGGAGTGATCTTTGGGGTGGCTCTGATTGACTTCATCGCTCAGAACACCCGCGACGTGCGCATTGAGTTCTTCGGCGCGAATGGAGAGATGCCCATCGCGGTGGCGCTACTCGCCGCGCTCGTGGCGGGAGCCATCATTATCCTGGCGATCGGTGTCGGGCGCGTCGCGCAGTTGCGCCTCACGATGCGTCGTCAAAAAAAGCATCGTCGAGGGTCCGAGAACTCTCCGGGCTAACAACCACAGGGGTATCGCGCGTCAACCGTGCAACTCGTGGGCAAAGCCGCCACGATCTGCCCCGACCCTATGATCACAAGTACTTTGACCCAACTCGACCTCGACGACGCGCGAAAGCGGTACCACTTCGCGCTAGCCCCCGAGGATTACGAACATCTCCCGTTCTACAGTGCTCTGCTTCATGATCTCGAAGAGGACCCGCTCGCCCTCGAGCTTCTCGCCGGCGTACGCGTCGAACAGCGTAACCCGATGTTGGTGCTCGCCGCGCTGCAACTTGCGGCATTGCGGGATCACCCCGTGCTCGGCCCGATATATGACGACGCGCGTCACGGTGTGCTCGAGAACCCCACGGGAGCCGCCACCCACGTGCTCGACACGCTTCACGCCGCGCCGAATCTCGTGCGAGACGAACTCTGGCGATCGACGCAGACCAACGAACCCGGACGAAGTGCGATTATCCAGGCGGCCGTGGCCGACTTAACGCGAAATGATATCGACGCGATCAACCTCATAGAAGTCGGAGCGTCAGCGGGAATCAATCTCTACTTCGACAAGTTCGTCGTGAAGGGTCACGATAACGGCAATCTCATGACCCTGGTGTGCGAGGACGTGACGCCCGTTGACCGATCGCGCCCGCTTCCGAACGTGCTCGCACGCGTAGGTATCGATCCGAATCCGCTGTCGCTCGCGAACGAAGAGGATCGCCGATGGTTGAAAGCTTGTCTTTGGCCGGAGCAACGACGGCGACACGACCGCTTCGACGCAATCGTCGCGGCGCAACCATCGTGGCCGCCCGTCACGATGCTGCGCGGCCGGGCGAGAGAGTCTCTCGGCGATGCGTACGCGCTATGTGACACGAGCGTGCTGACGATCATCATGAACACGTGGACCGCCTTTTACTTCTCCGAGGACGAACGCACGGATTACTTCAATGACATGGTGCATCGGTGCGCGAAGGGCAATGTCGCGTGGCTCTCGATTGAATCAACAATGGTGAAGTGGCCCGGTGTCGATCCAGACGAGGAGGCACATCATCGCGCCGCGTCGCAGATTGTGGTGACTCGTCCCGGCGGCGCCCCGACACGTTGGGGTTGGAGCCACGCCCACGGACGGTGGCTGGAGCGAACTACATTTTCGTAGTCCCTCCCAGGGTCTTCGAGCGTCGACTCGGCACCGTAAAATCGCCCATTTTGCCCGGGCAAAACCGGCCATCTCTGTGGAAAAGATGAGCCTAAGTGGTTGGTATGTGAACGCGCCCCGACAGTTTTGGTGGATAAGTACCCCAAACCTGGGCATAAGTTTTTGATTTCCCTCTTCGGGCTTGGTAAAGAGAAAAATCTCTGGCACAGTATCACTCGTAGTTCACGTAGTACCTGCCAACGATCTGACGAACCGCAAGGTGAGAAGGAAGCGGGGGGAAGAGGAACCTCGTAAGAGGGATGGACTCCTTCCGACGGGCAGCGGAGTTCGGTCCGCTGCAAGGAACGGGCGAATGACGTGAAGTGCCTGCCGTCAAAGATGTTCTGTCCGACACGGAGCATAGTTGGCGTGCCTCGGAAACCCCGAGGGGCGGGTGAGCTTCGGCTCACTGGTCACTCGGGGTTTTCGGCCGTCTAGGGACAACTTCAGTTGATCCAGTAACGACGAAGGACGCGGTCATCACCCTGCTCTGGAGGCCCTATCGACTCCAACACGCCGCCGTTGCGCTCGATTACCCTCGCCGAGCCTACGTTGTCGTCATCGCACGTTGTCGTCATCGCACGTTACGAGTACCCGATCAACGTCCTGCGCACCAAGCATGATCACCGCTTGGCGCAGCATCTCAGTGGCGTACCCCTTGCGTCGATGCGCGGGCGCCACGTCGTATCCCACGTGACCGCCTCCGGGCGAGGAAATCGTTGAGCTCTAAAGAGTCACGCGCCCGAGCCGTCCGCCGTCAACTTCGGCGATGAGATGATCGCCGCGCACGCGATTCGGCGGGGGCTGAGCCTTCCGTCTTCAATCGACTGCAGGTACGCCGACCACGACATGGAAGGCTCCCAGAACAAGAGAAAGTAGAAGTCGTCGACGAGCATCGCCTGATGAATCGCGACGGCCACCGCTTCGTCGGCTTCGTTGTACGGTCGCACTCGCAGCGTCATCGATCCACGCTAACGGTGAGTTCAGCGTCGCTCGAGAAATGCCTTAACGAAAGTGACTCAAAAAAGGGACTGGGGTTCGACGGGCTCGGTGAGTTCCGGCCCGTCGTTCTTGACCGAACCGACGGCTTTCCCCACGCCGTAGTGAGTGAGCGTTCCCTCGGGCGCGGGACGCAACAACGAGAGTCGTTCGTCGGTGGAGTAGTCGGCGACGTTGAGCCACCTCTCGACACTGTCCAGTTCCATTATGACGGGCATGCGATCATGGATCTCGTCCATGTCCGTCCCCGGAGTCGTCGTGATGACGGTGCATGTCACCAGAGGCTCGGGGCTGGGATCGGCCGGGTTTCGCCAGTACTCGTAGAGTCCCGCCAGGAGTACGGGATCTTCGTCGACGCGAGTGAAGAAGTGAGGCTGACGATCTCCTGCCGCGCGATGATCCCACTCGTAGAAGCCGTCGACGGGAATTACGCACGGACGTCGCGCGAAGGCGTTGCGGAACGACGGCTTGTCGACGATGCCCTCGGCGCGCGCGTTGAAGAGTCGATTGCCGATCGAGGGATCTTTCGACCAACTCGGCACGAGCCCCCACAGATAAGCATTCATCTGACGTGTTCCGTTGTGTTCGCTCACGCCAAAGAGCGTGCGTTGGGGACCGACGTTCCAACTTGGCGCGTCGGGTACGAGGTCCGCGGCGAGGGCCGCGTCGAGAAACCGGGCGAGGTGCGCGGGGGGAGTAAAGAGAGCGATGCGGCCACACATGGCTTCCAGTTTGCCGTGACCTGTCGACCCTGATGCGCAGAGTGCTCAGTCACGTAATTTGTTGGAAGTAGGCGGGTTGTCGCGGCGCCGCCAGAACACGATCTCGGGATCGTCTTCGTCAATCCCGGTGAGTGTGCCGCTCAGCGCCCAGCCTTCGCGATCGAACAGCACGCGCATTGCGGCGTTGGACTTCGCCCTCCGGCGAGCGTTTCTGGAGCGTCGGTGGGTGTGGCGAGGCGATGATCATGTGATTCTGTCATGAAAAAGCCTAGTTTTCCTTTGTTTATGGGCCATTGGCGCGTGTGACGACGAGTGGCTACTCTTACGAACATATGTTCGCTTTTTCTCCTACTCGACCCTCGCTCTCTCCTGAGCTCCTCGCCCGCGTGCGCCCGGTGTCGCTCGCGAAGACCCGTACCGTCCCTCTCGGCGACCCCTGGCGGGCGCTCGTGCCCGACGGCTCGCTGCGTCGCGGATCAACGGTTGTGGTGGAGGCACCAGTCGGTCTCGGCGGGCTCAGCCTCGCCCTCAGCCTCTTGAGCGAAGCCAGCACCAACGGCCACTGGACGGCCGTCGTGGGTGTGGACGATCCCGGGGTCGTCGCTATGGCCGAACTGGGTGTCGACCTGCGCCGCGTGCTCTTCGTGCCGCGTCCAAGGGGTGCGTGGGCGGAGTCGGCGGCTGATCTTCTCGACGGGGTCGACCTCGTTCTCGTGCGACCACCGTCGCGCCCCAGTCAGGGTGCTGTGCGACGTTTGATGGATCGGGTGCGCGAACGCGGCACAGTGCTCGTCGCACTGAGCGAGCCCCGTGCGCCCTGGCCACTACCTGCGGACCTGTTCTTTCGCGTTACCCAGACTGAGTGGGTCGCCTCCTCGCGTCTCGACGCGCGCTATCTCACGGTGCACGTGAGCGGTCGCGGGGAACTCGCACGCGGCACCGAGCACGTGGTGGTGGTTCCCAATCGCCGCGGTGCCGCGGGGGCGATCTAGTGGAGCAGCTCCTGGCGGTGTGGGTCGATTCTCTCGCGATCGAACAGCCTGATGGCTCAACGTTGCGCGACACCATCGCTCTGGCCGACGCGCTGGAGGCAATGTGCCCCTTCACTGAGACGGTGCGTCTCGGTCTTTTCGTCATGCCGCTGCGTGGACCGAGTCGCTTCTTCGGTGGTGACGACGCGGTATTGGCCATGGTGCGCCAGTGCGTTCTCAACGTGGTGGGCACAGAGGCCAGGTTCGGGGTCGCCGAAGGACTGTTCTGTGCGGAACTCGCTGCCCATCGCGAAGTTCTCGTGCCGCGTGGTGCGAGCGACGCGTTTCGTCGCGCACAGCCACTTGAGGTGCTTGGTCGCAAGGATCTCACGACCACGTGTCAGCGCCTGGGCCTGCGCACACTAGGTGCCTTCGCAGACCTCGAACCGGCGCGCGTGGCGGAGCGCTTCAACCAACACGCTCTGATCTTGCACCGCGTGGCCCGAGGTGAGCTCACCGAGATGGAGTCTCAGCGCGACCCGCGTCTCGCTCGTCGTCTTACGCAACTACGCGGTGGAAGCGATCTCTTCGAAGAACAACAGGGCTTCTTTGGCCAACGTGGAGCTGAAGACGATCGCGCCGAGGCGGCCGCGCGTCGCGTGCGCGACCGTCTGGGGGCTGAGGCGATTGTGGTGGCGAATCTGCACGGGGGTCGCGCACCCGAGGATCGCGCCACCCTGGTGCCCTGGGGTTCGCCCGCGACGGTCGTACGCGACCCCGCGCCCTGGCCCGGTCGACTCGAAGCGCCCTCGCCGGCGACCACCTTGTCCCATCCCGTTCCACTGCAACTGCGCGACGAGGCGAATCGACCCGTGGTGATGAACGCGCGCGGCGTCTTGAGCGCTGCACCCGCGGCCGTGATCTTTTCCTCCCCGCTGCGACGAGAGATCGTTTGGTACGCCGGACCCTGGCCGTTGGTGGAACGGTGGTGGTCGCGTCATCGCCGCCGCGCCCACGTGCAGATGGTGCTCGCTACGGGCGAGGCGTTGCTGGTGGTCGCGGAGTCGAGCCGGTGGTGGCTCGTTGGAATCTATGACTGATGGCGATCTACGGAGAACTGCACGCGCATTCGGGCTTTAGCTTCTTAGACGGCGCGAGCGACCCCGAAGAGTTAGTCGTCGAGGCCACGCGTCTCGGGCTCTCGGGACTGGCCCTCTGCGATCATGACGGCCTCTATGGGGTCGTGCGCTTCTCCGAAGCCGCCCGTGCGCTCGGCCTCGCGAGCGTCTTCGGCAGTGAGATCACCCTGGATGGAAACGACGATCGCGTGGGCGTGTCGGACCCCTCAGGGGAGCATCTGGTGGTGCTGGCGCGTTCACCCGAAGGGTATGCGCACCTCTCGAGGATGCTGGCACTCGCGCACCTCGAGCGTGGGGAGAAGGGCTCGCCGCGCTTCACGCTGGATGTGGTGACGAGCGCCGCGCGTGAGTGGCTGGTGTTGACGGGATGTCGCAAGGGACCCCTGACGCGAGCGCTGATGGCCGAGGGCCCGCGAGTTGCCGCTCGCGCGCTCGCGCGACTCATCGAGCGTTTCGGGCGCGACAACGTGGCCGTTGAGATCTGGGACCACGGCTCGCCCGACGACGTCGCGCGCAACGACGTTCTGGCCGAGTTGGCGGTGCGCGCGAACGTGGCGGTGGTGGCGACGAACAACGTGCACTACGCCACGCCGCGCGACTTTCCTCGTGCCAGCGTGCTCGCCGCGATTCGCGCTCGACAGAGTCTTGAGGAGATGGAGGGGTGGCAGAGCGCCTCGCCACTGGCCCATCTGCGCAGCGACACTGAGCAGCGTCGGCGCTTTGCGCGCTGGCCCGGGGTCGTAGATGCCGCCGGAGAGCTCGTGAGTGAACTGGCTTTCGATCTTCGTCTGGTGGCGCCGAACCTTCCGGCCTTTGAAACCCCCGAGGGCCACGATGAACAGTCGTACTTGGAAGAGATCGTGGCGAGCGGCGCCACCCAGCGATACGGGTCGCGCGAGAGCGAACGAGTGCTGGGCGCGTGGCGCCAGATCGATCATGAACTCTCGGTGATCAAGACGTTGGGCTTCGCGGGGTACTTCTTGACCGTCTGGGACATTACCGAGTTCTGTCGAAGGAACGACATCTACTGCCAGGGGCGTGGCTCGGCCGCGAACTCTGCCGTGTGCTACTCGCTCGGCATCACCAACGCCGACGCCGTGGCGCTCAACTTGTTCTTCGAGCGCTTTCTCTCACCCGAGCGCGACGGTCCTCCTGACATCGATGTCGATATCGAGTCGGGCCGACGCGAAGAGGTGATTCAGTACGTCTATGACCGCTACGACCGCCACCACGCCGCCCAGGTAGCGGCCGTGATCACCTATCGCTCGAAGTCGGCGTTGCGCGACGTGGCCCGAGCCCTTGGTCACAGTGAAGAAGAGGCCAACTACATTCGCGACCACGTCGATCGCTCGACGATGACTCCCGGCGACTCAGGAGTCTCGCCGCTCGTCACCACCATGGCCGCCCAGTTGTTGGATAGGCCGCGCCATCTCGGCATCCACTCAGCGGGCATGGTGCTGTGCGACCGGCCCGTGCTCGAGGTCTGTCCGGTGGAGTGGGGTCGCATGGCGGATCGCAGTGTCCTGCAGTGGGATAAGGACGACTGCGCGGCGATTGGCCTCGTGAAGTTCGATCTCCTGGGGCTGGGCATGCTCGAGGCGCTGCATCGGGCGGTCGACGGGGTCCAAGAGTTTCACGGAGTCTCGTTGGACTTGGCCATGCTGCCTCAAGAGGACGCGGTCTATGACCTGTTGTGCGAGGCCGACACCGTGGGCGTCTTTCAGGTGGAGTCGCGCGCGCAGATGGCGACCCTGCCGCGAGTGCAGCCGCGCTGCTTCTACGACCTCGTCATCGAGGTCGCTCTCATTCGCCCCGGTCCCATCCAGGGGCGTGCGGTCAACCCCTACATTCGTCGACGTCGCGGCGATGAGCCGATCACCTACCTGCATCCTCGCCTCGAGCCGATCCTCGCGCGCACGCTCGGAGTTCCCCTCTTCCAAGAACAGCTCATGGAGATGGCCGTCGCCGTGGCGGGTTTCTCACCGGGGGAGTCCGACGAGCTGCGCCAGGCCATGGCCGCAAAGCGCTCGGAAGTTCGCATGATGAGGCTGAAGAGCCGCTTCTACGAGGGCATGGCGCAAAACGGCATTACCGGGGCTGGCGCCGACCAGCTCTTTGACGCGCTGGCGGCCTTTGCGAACTTCGGTTTTCCCGAGTCGCATTCGGTCTCCTTCGCCCACCTCGTCTACTGCTCGGCCTGGATCAAGGTGAACTACCCGGCGGCTTTTCTCGTCTCGCTGCTCAACGCCCAGCCCATGGGCTTCTGGTCGCCCCAGAGCCTCGTGAGCGACGCGAAGCGCCATGGCGTCACAGTCCTGCGCCCCGACGTGAACTCATCGCGCGTGGGGGCCTCGCTCGAGGGTACGCCTGACGAGCCGCTCGTTCGCTTAGGGCTCGGCGACGTGCGCTCGATCGGCCCGGACCTCGCTGAGCGGATCGTCGCGGAAGCGCCCTGGAGCGACAGCGCCGACCTCGCACGTCGCGCCGGCTTACAACAACAGCACCTTGAGGCGCTCGCCGCCACCGGCGCCCTCGATGGCTTCGGCCCGTCTCGGCGTGCGCTTACCTGGTCGGCCGGCGCCGCGGCGCAGGCCATGGCTGATCGACTGCCCGGCGTGGTGACCGGTCAGGTAGCCCCCGATCTCCCTTCGACGAGTGAACTTGAGCGGGTCGCTGACGACCTGTGGTCCATGGGCCTCACGACTGAGGCCACGGCGATGGAGCTAGTGCGCGCGTCGCTCAACGAACGCGGGGTGACGCGTGCTAATGCGCTGGCTTCGGTCGAGGCCTCGCGAGTCTTGGTGGCCGGCGTCGTCACGCATCGCCAGCACCCCGAAACGGCCAACGGAGCAGTCTTCGTCAACCTGGAGGACGAGACGGGGCACGTGAACGTGATCTTCACCAAGGGCGCGTGGGCCCGTTGGTCGAAGGTGGCCGGCCTCGCCCCAGCGCTGGTGATTCGTGGATCGCTCGAACGCGGTCAGGGGATTGTCACGCTCGTGGCCGAACACGTCGAGGCCCTCACACTCGGTACGACGGTGCCGTCCTCGAGAGACTGGCACTGATCCAACCAGGAGGATCGGCCCACCACGCATCCAGGTAGGGCGACTCGAACCTCGATTACTCAGCGACAGCTCACTTCGGATCGAGCAGCACCCTCAAGTGATCCTCCGCGCTGTCGAAGCTCGCCTCGACGCCATCGAACTTGGTCATGTGGTCGCGGCCGGCCTGGTCGGCGAATGCCAGCTTCCACTTCAACGTAGTCACTCCGTTCGTTTCGCTCAGATCCATCGACTCGACCGCATCGGCATCGGGCCACCCCTCAAAGAGCCATGTCTCGACGATTCGAGTCGGCGGCTCGATCTCCAAGTAGGTTCCTCGGAACGAGCACTCCATTCCGTCGTCGGTCACCATGACGATGTGGTAGTTCCCGCCGACGCGCAGGTCGATCGAGCAGACCGTCACCTCCTCTCCAAACGGGGCGAAGGTCTTGCGTACGTGCTCGGGTTTCGTGAAGACGTCGAAGACGAGTTCGATCGGAGCGTCGAACTCACGCGTGATGAGAACTTCAAGATCACTCGGGAATTCGACGACGGCTTTTCCATGCTGTGTGGTGGTCATTGCGCCTCTCTTTGTTGTTGTAGTTCTTTGACGTAGTCATCAACACGATCCAGTCGGTCACTCATTGCTCGCTCGTACTTCGCCAACCACTCGTGTAGCGGAGCAAGGTGCGCCGGTTCTAAGCGGTACAGTCGGCGACGCCCCTGCGCCCGGCACTTCACGAGTCCGACCTCACTGAGAACGCGCAGATGCTTTGAAACCTGAGGCTGAGACATCGAGAGCTCGTCGACGATCGCTCCGACAGGCTTCTCGCCTTCGATCAGCGACTCCAGGATTTCGCGACGGCTCGCGTCGCCTATGGCGTGAAACACATCCAACGTCGTGGAAGAGCGGGCCATGGACCCATCATATTCCTATATTCGCATATGTCAAGAGGTGAGGTTACGTAGCCACGCTCGAACAAATTTACAGTCCGTGCGTTTGATTAGACGGTTCACCGAGGCAAGTCCCGCGCCGGGCGCTCCTAGTTGGCGAACGCGAACTCCGGGCGGTCGCCCGCTTCGATCTCTTGGCGCACGAGTATCTGTGCAAGAGGAAGATCTTCGGCGTGGGTGACGCCGATGCAACGCGAGCCGGTGCGCATGACGTCAAAGCGCAGCGGAGCGCGGTAGAGGATCTCGCCCACGAAGGTCGAGAGCTGGATCTCTTTTTCCTTCTCGAAATCGTGCCGAGCGAGGGACTCGTGCATCAACGAGAAGATCGAAGGCTGAAAGCCCCAGAGGTTCATGGACACGATTGTCTGGGGGTGCAGGTTCTTGGGCTCGAGTCCGTCATCGGCCACGAAGCCGTCGAGACTGGCCGAGACGTTTCGCCTCTCGACAATCTCGGTCAGATGCCCATTCACCACCACGCAGGTGCCTCGCGATACGGGAAGTTCGCCCACCAGGGCTCGTTCAAGTTCGAAGCCCACCAGGCAGTTGTTTGCGCTGGTTGCCAAGTGCTCACCAAGGAGGTGAAACGACTCGCGCCCGTAGAGATCATCGGCGTTGGAGACGGCGAAGGGCCGCGTCAAGTCGAGCGAGTGCTCAGCGGCGATGACGGCGCTGACCGTTCCACGCAACTCGGTCTGGTGCGAGAAGGCGACTTTTTGGCTCTTGGGCCAAAAGGTCGCGACGTGCTCTTGGATCTCGGGCCCCGTGTCCTCGTTTATAACAATGACCACGTCACCGAAGCCAGCGGCGAACGCGTCCGAGGCGATCAGGTCGATGACGCCCTCACCGTGCATGCCCACTGGCGCGAGTTGCTTTACGCCGCCGTAGCGGCGTGCTCGACCCGCGGCCAAGATGACGAGAGAAGGACCGGTCACCTAGACCACCTTACGACCGCCGAGGCCCACGTCATTCCGGCGCCAAATCCGGTGAGGAGGGCGTAATCGCCCTTGTGGATGCGGTCGGCCTTGCGGGCGTCGTCAAAAGCCAAGGGAATAGAGGCGCTGGAGGTGTTTCCGTAGCGATCGATACAGACAACGGCGCGGTCCATCTCGATGTTGAGACGCTGGCAGGCGGCCTGGATGATACGGACGTTGGCCTGGTGGGGGATGACGAGGCTGAGGTCGTCAGAGGTGATTCCCGCCAGGGCCATGGCCTTCTCGGCCGAGTCCACTACGACGCGAACGGCGTTGCGAAAGACCTCGGCGCCGTCCATGCGGAAGTATCCCTCGTGCTCACAGGTCAACAGCTCGGCGGCGGAGCCGTCTGCGCCGAGGGAGAACGAGAGTATGTCGTTCTCGGTCGGGTCGTACTCCAGCACCGTGGCGCCCGCGCCGTCGGCCAGCAGCACTGCCATGTTGCGATCGCTCCAGTCGACGAAGCGCGAGAGGACCTCCGCACCCACGACGAGTACTCGCTTGTTGCCCGTCTCCAGCAGACCGTACGCGGTGCGCACCGCGTACATAAATCCGCTGCAGGCGGCGTTCACGTCCATGGCCGGGCAGTTGAGGCCGATCTCCTCGGCCATCATGGTCGCGGTCGCGGGCGTGATGCGATCGGCCGCGCTGGTGGCGAGGATGAGAAAGTCGATGTCCTTCGCCTCGATACCCGCGTCCTCGATGGCCAGGCGACCCGCAACGGCGCCGAGGTGCGCCACCGTGCCGCCGATGCGGCGCTCTTTGATGCCGGTGCGCTCTTGGATCCAGGCGTCCGACGTGGGCAGAGTCTGTGAGAGTTCGTCGTTGGTGACGATCCGCTCGGGAAGTGCAATGCCCCAGCCCGTAAAGCGTGCGCCCATATCAGCCCCTTCGCCAGCGAGTTCTGCCCGAAGTCTAGGTGGTGGTGTTAACGCGCCGCCGGTGAAGGGGCGGGCAATACTTGCAAGGTGCAGCGTGAAACGCTGATGAGACTGCCGTTACCATCGCGTAACTCGATGCCCCACACGTGCACGCGACGACCCTTGCGTATAGGCGTGGCGACGGCAGTGAGCGTCCCCTCGGTCATCGAGCGAAGATGCGAGCAATTGAGATCGGTTCCTACGACAATCTCCTCTGGGCCGACACTGACACCTCCGCCAATGGATGCCGCGCCCTCAGCCATCAACGCCGACACGCCGCCGTGCAAGACGCCGAAGTATTGGTGAACCTTTGGTCCCACCTCCACGCGCAACACAACCTCGTCGGGGGTAGCGCTCACGACCTCAATGCCGAGTTGGTCGTGGACGGTGGGACCGCTCGGGATGCGTTCAAAGGCGTTGTCGCTCATGGCGAGAGTTTAGGGACGGATAGCCTTCGAACATGACACGCCGCGTCGATCTGAGAAGCGACACCATCACGCAACCGACTCCAGCCATGCGCGAGGCGATAGCGGCGGCGGTCGTGGGGGACGACGGATACGGCGAAGATCCCGTCGTCAATGAGCTCGAGTCCCGTTTTGCTCGACTCGTCGAGAAGGAAGCGGCGCTCTTCGTTCCTTCGGGAGTCATGGCCAATCAGATTGCGCTGCGCGTGCTCGCCCATCCCGGTGATCTCGTGGTGGCCGGGCGCTCTCAACACGTTGTCTCCTTTGAGATGGGCGCGGCGTCGCGCAACTCGGCGATTCAGTTCGCGACCGTGGACGATTCACGGGGGGTCCTTGATCTCGCCGACGTGCTCGACGTCATTGACGCGGAAGGGGACCATCAGCCTCACGTTTCCCTGGTGTGTGTGGAGAACACTCACATGACCGCGGGCGGTGTGCCGTGGGCGGTGGACGAGTTACGAGCGCTCGCCGCAGCAGTGGGCGCCGTGCCGGTCTATCTCGACGGCGCGCGTCTCTTCAACGCTGTTGTCGCCACGGGCGCAAGCGCAGCAGAGTTCGCCGCCCCCGCCGTCATGGTCATGTCGTGTCTCTCAAAGGGCCTGAGTGCGCCGGTGGGGTCACTCCTCGCGGGGCCCGGGCCACTGATCGCGCGCGCTCGTGTGGAACGCAAGCGGCTCGGTGGGGCGATGCGCCAGGCGGGTTTTTTGGCCGCGGCCGGTCTGGTCGCCCTGGACACCATGGTCGAACGACTGAAGGACGACCACGCGCGCGCACGTCAACTGGCCGATCTCTTCGCCACCGCGTTTCCCGAGTCGAACTACGACGCGACCGGTTGTCGCACCAATATCGTCGCCTTCGACCACCCCATGGCGCGTCAGATCGTGAGTGAACTCGAGGAGTTCGGCGTGCTCGGTGGCACGGTGTCGCCCCGTCGCGCGCGCTTCGTAACGCACTCGGGCATTGACGACGACGACGTGGACTACGTTGGTCAGGTTCTCGCGCAGTACACGCCACCGTCACACTGAGTCCGCCCAGGAAATTGTTGGCGGGATCGCGGTAACCTGTGATGGTCAAGGCTGATCATGGCGGAGATCTTTCACCTCTCTACGTTCTTGCGTCGTCCGATCTACGACTCGGATGGCGACAAGATTGGACGCGTCCAGGACCTGGTCGCGCGACTCGGCGACGATCCGCATCCGCCGATTGTCGGTGCCGTTATCCGCATAGAGAGTCGTGACGTCTTCGTCCCCATCAAGAAGATCGGAGGACTCGAACAAGGGCGTATGACCTTCGAGGGCCGGCGCGTGGATCTTCGAAGATTCGAACGGCGCCCGGGGGAAATACTTCTGGCGGAAGACCTCCTCGCGCGACACCTCATCAACCTGGTTCGCGGTCGTCTCATGGTGGCCAGCGAGATCGAGATTGCCCAAGTCGACGGTCGTTGGGAAGTGGTCGGCGTCGATCCGGGTCGGCGACCTTTCCTGCGCCGCCTTCTCGGCCACAAGATCGGCTCGCACGTCCAGACGGATTCGATTGTTGACTTTGCGTCCATCGAGCCGTTCGTCTCGCACGTTCCCTCGGCGCGGTTGCGCATTCCATACCGCAAGCTCTCCAAGCTGCATCCCGCTCAGATCGCCGACCTCGTCGAGCAGGCCAGTCACGAAGAGGGCGAGGAGATCATCGAGGCGGTGGGAATGAATCGCGAGCTGGAAGCAGACGTCTTCGAGGAGCTCGATACGACTCACCAGCTCGAGTTCCTGGAGTCGCGAAGCGACGGGGAGTCGGCAAGGTTGCTCTCGCGCATGGAACCCGACAACGCGGCGGACCTCATCTCCGAGATCGATCAAGACCGCCGGCTGCCAATATTGAATCTTCTGCCGACCGAGCAACAGGTCAAGGTTCGCCAACTCCTCTCCTACAACGCCGACACGGCCGGGGGACTGATGAACCCCGACTTCGTCTCGGTGGGCGGAAGAGCCACGGTTGCCGACGCTCTCGCGGCGATCCGCACTTCCAGTGTCCCCGCGGAGTCGCTGCAGGCGGTGTTCATTCTGAATGAGGACGGCCAGCCGGTCGGAGCGGCGTCCATCGCGCCACTCGTGCGCGCGCGTCCCGAGGAGCTGGCCCTCTCGGTGGCGCGTACGCAGTTGGCTCACGTGCACCCGCACTGGGACGTACTGCGCGTGTCCAGGAAAATGAGCGACTTCAACCTGACGGTCTTGCCGGTGCTTGACGATGGGCACAACAAGATGATCGGGGTCGTGACGGTAGACGACTTACTCGAAGAGCTGCTGCCCCAGGGCTGGCGCGCCGAGTTTGGTATGAGTGCGGCGGAGGAATAAGTGCGCACCGCCCGTCGTCTCGTTCTAAGGGGGTCTGTCTGAAACCCCCTAGTACCGGCCGCGAGGCCATTGACGTACCGACACAACTTCGCTTAGGACAGGAGCGCTTCTAGCCCCTTTGGCCTCCTCGTGGTTGTTTCGCCCAACGACCACGACGAGACGAAAGGAGATGGCACGTGCAGCGCGAGAAGTCGAAAGATACACAGATCGCCGGGGCGTTCGGCTCGATCGGCGCGCACGACGACGAGCGGCGGCACGGCATTCGCGCGCGCTTCCTCACGCTGATCGCCATCATTGGACCTGGTCTCATCGTCATGGTGGGCGACAACGACGCGGGGGGCGTCTCCACCTACGCCCAGGCGGGTCAGAGCTTCGGCTACACGCTGCTCTGGACGCTGCCGCTACTGATCCCTGTACTCATCATCATTCAAGAGATGGTGGCGCGACTGGGCGCGGTCACCGGCGTCGGCCACGGTCGACTCATCCGCGAGCGCTTCGGCCGCTACTGGGGAAACCTCTCGATCTTCTCCATTCTCTTCTTGAACTTCCTCATCATCGTGACCGAGTTCATCGGCATCTCGCTGTCGATGAGGTACTTCGGCGTCAGTCCCTATGTCTCGGTGCCTATCGCCGTGCTCCTGTTGTTTTTGGTGACGGCGTCGGGCTCGTTTCGCCGTTGGGAGCGCTTCATGATGCTCTTCATCGCCATCAACTTCATCATCATCCCCCTCCTGGTCGTGACCCATCCCTCTTTCAGCGCCATGGCCAGTCATTCCTTCATTCCCAAGATTCGAGGAGGGGCCAGTTCAAGCGCGGTGCTCCTCATCATCTCGATCATCGGCACGACTGTCGCCCCCTGGCAGTTGTTCTTTCAGGAGTCCAACATCGTCGACAAGCGCATCACGCCGCGCTGGCTGAACTACGAACGAGTCGATACCATCGTCGGCTCCTTCGTGGTGGTGATCGTGGCGGGAGCGTTGGTGGGGGCGTGCGCCATGGGACTGGCCGGCCACGGAAACACGGGCTCCTATACCAACGCCCTCGGGGTGGCCCGGGGTCTCGGTCGATACGTTGGCCACGGCGCGGGCGCGCTCTTCGCGATTCTCCTGCTGAATGCCTCGGTGATTGGCGCGGCGGTCGTGACTCTCGCGAGCTCCTACGCCATTGGTGACCTCTCGTCGAGCCACCAAGGACTCAACGCCCGACTGAGCGAAGCGAAGGGCTTCTACGGCGGCTTCGGGGCTCTGTTGATTCTCGCGGGTACGGTGGCGGTCGTGCCGGGCGCCCCACTCGGCGTGATCACCCTCGCGGTGCAGGCCCTCTGTGGCTTGATGCTTCCGAGTACGACGATCATCGTGCTGATGCTCGCCAACGATCGTGAGTTGATGGGCCCTTGGAAGAACGGACGCCTCCTCAACGTGGTCGCGGTCTTCATGGTGGTCGTGTTGGTCGTGCTGTCCTTCACGCTGATGATCTCCACGCTGTTCACGTCCATCCCGGTTCTCCGGCTGCTCGAGGTCCTCGCCATCGTCGGCGCACTGGGCCTGGTGGTCGGACTACCGATGGCCTGGCGTCGATGGCAGGCGCCCTCCCACTACGAGATCGACAGGCGCGACTGGCGCACCCCGCGACTCACCCTGCTCGCGCCCCTGCCCAAGTCGCGGGCCCGTTCGGTCCTCATGCGCTCGCAAAGCTGCTATCTCTTCGCGGCGGGAATCTTATTGATCGTGCGCTTCGTCCAACTGCTGACCTCCTAGTCTCTCGACATGAGTTCTCGCGCCACCTTGGTCTGCGTGCACGCCCATCCCGACGATGAGGCGTTCTTCGGTGCGGGCGCGACGGCGCGCTACTCCGCACTGGGGCATCGAGTTGTGCTCATTACGTGCACGAATGGTCAGTTCGGCTACGACGCGGCGGGCCGCTCGGGTGACCAAGCGCATCATGACGACCTCCAGACCACCGCAACGAGGTCGAGCGAACTGCGGCGTTCGGCGGCGGCGCTGGGCATCGCGCGCGTGGTGACGCTCGGCTACGACGACTCGGGCATGATGGGTTGGCCCCAGAACAAGAGCTCCGAGGCCTTCATGAACGCCGATGTCGACGCGGTCGCGCGGACGATCGCGTCGATCATGGATGAAGAGGACGCCATCGTCGTGGTGACCTACGACGAACATGGCTTCTACGGGCACCCCGATCACATTCAAACCAATGTGGTGACCCGTCGGGCAGTTGAGCTGTCGTCCACCGTCGAGCGCCTGTATTACACCGTGGTGCCCGAGGACATCATCACGTCTCTCCGTGAGCAGGCGACGGCCCAAGGTCTCTCGATGCCGGCGTGGATGTTGGACGCGAGCCTGCACGTGCACGATGACCTGGTGGCGACCGCCTTGGACGTCAGCGACCACCTGGGAACACAGCATGACGCCATGGCGGCCCACGCGACCCAGATCGACAACGAGGATCTGGTCGAGATGAACCATGACCTCTTCTCACTACTCTTTAGTACCGAGTACTACCAGCGGGCGTGGAGCCGCCACGTCACACACGGCGACCAGACTGATCTGATGGGAGGGCTCTGATGGCGCTGACATTTCTTGCGGTGCACGCTCACCCCGACGACGAAGCGAGCTCCACGGGCGGTCTCTACCGGGTCCTCGCCAACCAACGGATCCGCACGGTCCTGGTGACTTGCACGCGTGGCGAGTTCGGTGACGCGCCCGGCGGCATCAAGCCCGACGCGCACGGGCACGACGCCGACGATGTGGCCGTGATCCGGGACAGGGAGCTCGACCAGGCCGTCGAAGTTCTGGGCATCAGCCGGTCGGTGCGCCTCGGGTACCGCGACTCGGGGATGATGGGCTGGCCCCAGAACGACGATCCTTCAGCCTTTTGGGCGACGCCGATCAGCGACGCCGCCGAACGCCTGGCCGCGATCTTGATGGAGGAGCGCCCCCAGGTGGTGGTGACCTACAACGAGAACGGCTTCTACGGGCATCCCGACCACATTCAGGCCCATCGCATCACCATGTCCGCCCTGGCGCTGATCGACTACGAGCCGACGCTGTATTTCAACGCGATTCCCAACTCAGTGATGGCCATCATGCGCGAGCGCTGGGAGCAAGAAGAGCGTGAGCGGCGCGAGGCCGACGCCGCCAAGGGCATCGTTCGCGATCCCGATCCCGAGATGAGCGAAGAGGACCTTATCGAGATGGGTACGCCTGACGACAGGATTGGCGCGGTCATCGATGTCAGCTCGGCGACCGACGCCAAGTACGACGCACTCGCCGCTCATCACTCCCAGATTGCTGAGTCCTTCTGGATGAAGATGAGCCGTGAGGAGTTCCGCAACGCCATGGGTACTGAGTGGTTCGTGCGCGTGACGAACCCTACGGGACTCTCGGGGACCGCAACCGATATCTTCGCGGGCTATCGCTAGTTCGCCGCTCGACTAATAGCGATACGTATCGGGCTTGTAGGGACCTTCGACGGCGACGCCGATGTAGTCGGCCTGCTCTTTGGTGAGCGTCGTCAACTTCACGCCGAGCGCGTCAAGGTGGAGTCGAGCGACCTTCTCGTCGAGCGCCTTGGGCAAGACGTAGACCTTCTTCTCGTAGGTGTCGTTGTTCACGAACAGTTCGATCTGAGCCATGGTCTGGTTGGTGAAGGAGTTGCTCATCACAAAGCTCGGGTGACCAGTCGCGTTTCCGAGATTGAGGAGTCGACCCTCGGAGAGGACGATAATGGCCCGGCCGTTGGGCAACGTCCACTTGTCAACCTGTGGCTTGATCGTCTCGCGCACGACGCCCGCCAGGCCCGCCAGGCCGGCCATGTCGATCTCGTTGTCGAAGTGCCCGATGTTGCCGAGCACCGCGAGGTCCTTCATCATCGCCATGTGCTCAACGGTGACGATGTCGCGGTTGCCCGTAGCCGTGATGACGAAGTCGGAAACGGGGAGCGCCTCTTCGAGCGTCGTCACCTGAAAGCCATCCATCGCCGCCTGCAGTGCGCAGATCGGATCGACCTCGGTCACTATGACCCGGGCTCCCTGACCGCGAAATGACTCGGCCGAGCCTTTGCCCACGTCGCCGTATCCGCACACCAGGGCGACTTTGCCGCCAATGAGGATGTCGGTCGCCCGGTTGATGCCGTCGATCAAGGAGTGGCGCACGCCGTACTTGTTGTCGAACTTCGACTTGGTGACGGCGTCATTCACGTTGATGGCGGGGAACAGCAACGTGCCATCGCGCGCCATCTCATAGAGCCGGTGCACGCCGGTCGTCGTCTCCTCCGACACGCCGATGATGCTGTTGGCCATTGGCTCGAAGACCTTCTCGCCCTTTTCGACGATCGAGGAGAGCAGGTTCAAGATGACGCGATACTCCTCGGTGTCGGCCGTCTCGGGGGAGGGCACGAGGCCCGCGCGCTCGAACTCCAGTCCCTTGTGCACGAAGAGTGTCGCGTCACCACCGTCGTCGAGAATCATCGTCGGTCCGTCCCACCCGGGCCAGCGAAGGAGTTGCTCCGTGCACCACCAGTACTCTTCGAGGGTCTCGCCCTTCCAGGCGAAGACCGGAACGCCTTGAGGGCTCTCGAGGGTACCATTCGGTCCCACGACCACGGCCGCAGCGGCGTGGTCCTGGGTGGAGAAGATGTTGCAGCTGACCCAGCGCACGTCCGCACCGAGCGCCACGAGCGTCTCTATCAACACGGCCGTTTGGATAGTCATGTGCAATGAGCCCGCGATACGGGCGCCGCCCAGGGGCTTGGATTCGCCGAACTCGGCGCGCATCGCCATGAGCCCGGGCATCTCGTGCTCGGCCAATTTGATCTCAGCGCGACCGAAGTCGGCGAGTGAAAGGTCAGCAACTTTAAAGGCAAGGGCGTCAGAGGTCATATTTCTCCTAGGAGTTTGAGCTTTCCAGGCGCCGACCTCTGCCGTAGTCGCCCATTCACATAATAGCGCTATACGCCCACTCGGAACTCGACGACGTCGCCATCGCGCATCACGTAGTCCTTGCCCTCGACGCGCGCTTTCCCGGCCGTCTTCACCGCGGCCAGGGAACCCGCCGCGATCAGCTCGTCATAGGAGACGACCTCGGCCTTGATGAAGTGCCTTTGAAAGTCGCTGTGGATCTCACCAGCCGCTTGGGGCGCGGTCTCGCCCTGGTGAATCGTCCAGGCTCGGGCTTCTTTGGGACCGGCTGTCAAAAACGTCTGCAGCCCTAGCGTCGCGAAACCTACACGAGAGAGTTGGGCCAGACCCGACTCGCTCTGGCCGTAGGACTGCAGGAGTTCGAGAGCCTCGGCGTCGTCGAGATCGGAGAGCTCGGCCTCGACCTTGGCGCACAGCACCACACTCGGCGAGGGCGCGACTGAATCACGCAGTTCGCTCTGGCGCGCCTCGTCGTCGAGGGTCGACTCGTCGACGTTGAAGACGTAGATGAAGGGCTTGTCTGAAAGCAGGTGGAGGTCGTAGAGCAGCGAGCGGTCGAGCTCTCTGGCGCCCAGTTGCGAGATGACCCGTCCCTCGTTGAGGGCCACCTGTGCTTTTCTAACTTCGGCCAACTTGATCGCCGCTTCGCCGCCGCGCTTGGCGTCTCGTTCGAGGCGCGCGATGGTCTTCTCCACCGTCTGCAAGTCCGCCAGAATCAACTCAGTCTCGATGGTGGCGACGTCGCTCGCGGGATCGATTCGACCGTCCACGTGGATGACGTCGGCGTCTTCGAAGACACGTACCACCTCACAGATCGCGTCGGATTCGCGGATCGCCGCAAGGAACTGATTGCCCAGCCCTTCGCCGGTGGAGGCGCCACGAACGATGCCGGCGATGTCCACGAAGGTCACCGTCGCGGGGATGATCTTCACGGAGTGGAACATCTCCGCTAAGACGCCGAGGCGGTAATCGGGCACCGCGACGATGCCGACGTTGGGTTCGATGGTAGCGAAGGGATAGTTCGCCGCGAGCACGTGGTTCTTCGTCAGCGCGTTGAACAGTGTTGATTTTCCAACGTTCGGCAGTCCGACGATGCCAATCGAGAGCCCCATAGAGGAGTCCAGGCTACTTCACTTGATTTAGAGCTTGGCTTAGCTACGCGATCTCGGCCAGCACGTCAGTGTGGACCAAAGTGGGGACTTCAGCGAGGTGTCAGTTGGATTACAACTCCTCGCTCAACGACTCTTGGACCGAGGTGACGTCCTTCAGGCCGAGCAGTGAGGTGATCTCGGTGGTGTTAGCGGCGTGTTGCCTCCGTTGAACCCGAATAATCCCTTCGGCGAGACCGTGATGGTGGTCCCGGTCGAGGCGCGCGCTGTTTATCTTGGTGGTGACGGCGTCACGAGCGATCAGTATCGAGATAGAAGGCGCGATCGCCACGGCCAAGATGACCACCACGGCCACCGAGCGCATGGTATTCCTGAACGCCTTGCGCACCCCGCGGCAGCAGAGAATTCACAGATGTCCCTTCCAAGAAAGTGCCGTTCATCCTCCTCGGTCCTCTGCAAGGCGGAAGCAAAAGTGACTAATTGCCAGTAAGAATTGGCTTCTGGCGTCGCCTACAGTCGAGGTCATGAACGACGACACGACGACAGAAGGCTTCGCTCCCTTCGGCGATCACGAGACGTGGTACCGAATCACGGGAGATGTGCACTCGGGTGTTACCCCGCTGGTCGTCGCCCACGGCGGTCCGGGCTGCTCACACGACTATCTCGACTCGCTCGTCGCTCTCGCGCGGTCGGGTCGTGCGGTCATCCACTACGACCAGGTAGGGGGAGGGCGATCGACGCATCTGCCCGAGCGCGGTGAAGACTTCTGGACGGTCGAGCTGTTTCTCTCCGAACTCGACAACCTCCTAGAATCTCTCGGAATCAAGGATCGCTATCACTTGCTCGGTCAGTCGTGGGGCGGCATGCTGGCGGCCGAGCACGCCATTCTTCGACCCGACGGACTGCGCGGTCTCGTCATCAGCAACTCGCCGGCCTCGATGGCGCTGTGGGCGAGCGAAGCCAAGATACTGCGAAGCCGGCTGCCACCGGACGTCGAGGCGGCGCTCGATCGACACGAGGCGGACGGCACGATTGGCGACCCCGAATACCTCGCTGCGGTCGAGACGTACTACGGCGAGTACGTCTGTCGCGTCGTGCCCAATCCACCTGAAGTGGCGCGCGCCTTCGAGATCATGGCGAAGGACTCGACGGTGTACAACATCATGAACGGGCCGAACGAGTTCTACTGCGTGGGGTCGCTCCGCGATTGGAGCGTGGTCGATCGCATCGCCAATATCACCGCGCCCACTTTGCTCCTCTCGGGCCGTCACGACGAAGCGACGCCGGCCACCGTCCAGCCGTTCTTCGATCACATCCCCGACGTTCGCTGGGAGATCTTCGAGGACTCGAGCCACATGCCCTTCGTCGAGGAGACAGATCGCTACGTGGAGGTCGTCGACGCCTTCCTCTCCTCCGCGGACCTCACTCAAGGAGGCTGAGCCAACGCTCCTCGGCATCGTGGAGTTCTCTCTGCACGGCCGCTAGCTCATCGCCGAGCCGCGTCTGTTCGTTGTGGTCCGCTGACTCAAGCAACGTTCGAGTCAGGGTGACCTTTCTCCTCTCGAGCCGGGTCACAACTTTTTCGGCGTCGCGCAACTGTCGGCCCCGCGGCGCCGAATCGGGCGCGCCATCACTGATCGCTGCACGCCTCAACGGTCCACTGATGGATCGGGCGATCCAGGCGTCGATGCCACCAGGCACGTCGGCGACGCGAGCGTCGCTGTGTACCTCAACGAGTCGGTCCGTAGTTCGACTGAGGAAGGTGCGATCATGTGAGACCACGACCAGCGTGCCGGGCCATTGGCTGAGGAACGCCTCCAGAAGGCGAATTGTCTCCAGGTCAAGATCGTTCGTCGGCTCGTCGAGCAAGAGAACGTTGGGTCGCGCCGCCAGGGCGAGCAGGAGTTGCAGGCGACGCCGCTCGCCGCCGGAGAGATCCTTCGCCCGAGTGAGAGGGAGCGCGCCAGTGAACCAGAAGCGCTTCATGAGCGCGAGGTCATTAGGCGACCCGGGAATCCCCTGAGGCCCGGCCACCAGTTCCTGAACGGTCGCCTCGAGGCCGAAGTCGCCGCCGCCTTGGTCGAGGTACGACGACACCACGGTCGGCCCCGTCTTCACGGTTCCGCTGGTCGGGCGGAGGCGCCCCGCCAGCAACTTGACCAACGTTGATTTTCCCGAACCGTTGGCACCGACGACGCCTAAGCGGTCGCCTGGTCCAAGTTCTAAGTCAACGTCGCGCAGGATGGGCTTGTCGGGCTCGTACGAAAATCCGACGTGGTGCGCCCTGATGACGGTGTTGCCAAGACGTGGCGAGTCGATGCCGAATTCGAGGGCGCCACTTCTTGCAGCGGCTACGGGTCGCTGGGCGAGGAGCCGTTTCGCCGCATCGATGCGGGCTTGAGGCTTGGTGGAGCGAGCCTTCGCGCCGCGGCGCAGCCACGCGAGCTCGGTGCGCGCCAGGTTCCTTCGCACCTGCTCGGCCGTGGCCGCTTGCGCCGCGCGATCGGCCTGAGCCTCCAGCAGCCGTGAGTATCCGCCGGCGTGGACGTAGATCTTGCCCCGATCAATTTCGACCATGCGGTTGGTGACGCGGTCGAGCAGGAATCGGTCGTGGCTGACCAGCACGATGGCGCCGGGATAGTCCATGATCTGTTGCTCCAGCCATTCGATGGCGTGAAGGTCGAGGTGGTTGGTCGGCTCATCGAGGATGAGCACGTCGCTCGGTTCGGCGAACACTTTGGCCAACGCGACACGCTTCAATTGACCGCCCGACAGGGCGCTGGTTGGCGTGTTGACCTCACCCAGCATCGCGAGACGATCAAGGACCGCGTCAACACGCCAACCAGCGCCCAATGTCTCTCGAACGGTGCCGACGGGCAAGGTGGGGATCTGGGGGAGGAACCGGACGCGGAGATCGCGTCCCCGACGTATGACACCGGTGTCTGGGGTCACGGTGCCCGCGACGATGCTGAGCAACGTGCTCTTACCCACGCCGTTGATGCCGACAACGCCGATTCTTTCTGCGCTGGATATCGTCATCGTCAGATCCTCGAAGATCGCCCGGTCGGAGCCCTGAAGCGTCACGCTCTGCAGATCGATGAGGATGGCCATGGGTCCCTCAGGTTACTGACGAGGCACCGCTGTTGGATGTCGTTGGTTCGCCACTTTCTCACTCGGTGCAGCGCGATATAGCGCTTATTGATCGGGCATCCAGTATTGGGCTGCGGGTAGACCTCGATCTTGTCGTGCCTGGGTTAGTAGGGCCACATGGCTCGCCTTCGCCGCGATACAGATGTCCATGTCCCATCGTGGGGCCCGCAAAACGACGAGCTAGCCAAAAGTGAAATCGTACGCCTGCACGCCGGGCGTCACCTTCAGCACCAAGGTCCCTACGGACGTCGACTTTGCGTGAAAGAGCGTGTACAGCCTCGGGATTCCCTGAACCTGAATCGTCTCGGGCGTGGTCCCACTGCCGTATGAGACCGTGACCGTACCGCTACCGCCCATCACCAGGTATACGTCTTGTGCTTCGTAGCTCAACTCCAGCTTGGCGTCTTTACCTGCCGTTGCTTCTTGGGCGTGGTCCGTCCACACGCCTGAGAATGCGAAGTAGTCCGAGCCGAGAGACGGCGGGAATTGGTACTTCACGGAGGTGTTCTGGCCCGGGGTGGGGGTGTTCTGGAGATACTGAACGCGTTCGTAGCCCACGTAGGACTCGGGGTTCGTGGGCTGGGTCGGCGTCAGGTTGGCAACGTTCGTGCGGGGCGGCAGCTTGAGGCCGGGGTGCGCGTCCACTAACAGAGTGCGGATCAGGCTCTCGGTGAGTGAGTAGTTGCCCTCGCCGAACTCTTCGTGGCGCACGACGCCATTCGCGTCGATCAGGTAGTCCGCAGGCCAGTATTCATTGTTGTAGGCGTCCCAGGTTCCGTAGTTGTCGTCGACGGCCACGGGGTAGTCGACGCCCAGTGTCTTTGACATTGCTCGCACGTTGCTCACCACGTGTTCAAATCCAAACTCGGGTGTGTGGACCCCGACCACGACCAGCCCGTATTTCTTGTAGCGGTTGTACCAGGCTTCGACGTGAGGGAGGGAGCGCTGGCAGTTGATGCATGAGTACGTCCAGAAATCGACCAGGACCACCTTCCCGCGAAGGCCCTGGATCGAGAGCGGCTTACCGCCTGGCGTGTTCAGCCAGGCGGTGACGTCGGCGAAGTTCGACGCCTTGCCGCACTTCTGCAGATCGGGGTCACCGGGCGTGCATGAGGAGAGTGCGCCGTCGAAAACCGGGCCGCTCCCCTTGAGCGCCTCGAGCTGCTTGCGCACTGACGACGACCCTTCGACGCGCTGCTGGAGGGCGTTGGTGTAGCCAGGGACATCGGTCTGCAAGGAGTTGAACACGTTCGCCCAGATCGCCACGGCCATGACGATCAAGACCACGCCGCCCACTTTGCGCAGCGTGGGACCCCTTTGGCGGAGAGAGCGCGCGCGTTTGACCAGGGTGCTCCCCGCTAGAGCGATAATGAGGAGGGGAACAGATGCGCCTATCGAGAACGCCAGAGTGACGAGCAAAGTCATGAAGCTGACTTGCTCCATGGCGCCCAAGACAATGATCGTCGAGAGCACAGGTCCCGCGCAGGGGACAAAGACCAGTCCGAGTGCGAGACCGATGAGAAAGCCGCCGCTCGACAATCTGGGTTGACGGGTGACAAAGCGTGAGAATGGTCGTTCAAGGAATATTCCAAGTTGCGGGAAGAAGAGGCCGATGCCGACGAGGATGAGCAGACCGATGCCCAAGTAGTGCAGGAATGATTGGGGGAGATGCAAGAGTGACACGATCTCGGCGCCCGCGAGGATCAAGAACGAGAAACTGATGATGAGCCCGAGGACTATCGAAAGCGCTCGACGCAGCGAAGAGGGCGACTTGGCCGTCGCCCCGGCGACGAAGACGACGGGAAGTACGGGAAGTACGCACGGAGAAATGCCCGCAATCAGGCCCGCCACGACGGCGATCAGAATAAGTGTCACAGCTTTGCTTTCTTAGACAACATAAGCGCAGTGGCTCGCACGATTCCTTCAAGCGTTCCCTGAGTAGTCACTGCGGCAGGGAATGCGTTACATCGCACTGATTTCGACCATAGTTTCCTGTCTCCACGGGCGCCGTACGCCACAGCCTCTCTGGCGTCGCGAAACGTAAGGCTTCGATAAGAAGTCTCGCGCTCGATGTCACAAACGCCCACTTACGATTGTCCTAGTAGCGACGCATCCGCCGCGACCAAATGACAAAGGAGCAACCATGGACCCACGAATCAGTAACCCCGCACTCTTGTTACCGGGACTCCTTGAGGCAATTCGAGCCGTGAGCGAGACGGCGAGGGCCGAGGGACTCGACGAGACGGTCGTCAATCTGGTGCACATACGGGCCAGCCAAATAAATGGCTGCAGCGTGTGCTGTGACATGCACAATCGCACCGCGAAGAAGGCGGGGGAGCGCGACGAACGGCTCTTTACCGTCGCTGCCTGGCGCGAAACGCCATACTTCTCTGACGCTGAGCGCGCCGCCCTGGCTCTGACCGAAGCGATGACGCGCATCGCCGACCGGCCCGAGGCAGTCTCGGACGAGATTTTCTCAGACGCCGCCGCGCACTTCGACGAGAAGGCTCTGGCCGCTCTCATTGTGCAGATCGCGATGATCAATACATGGAACCGCCTGAACGCGGCGACGCGACAGATAACTGGCGACTGGGTCGACCACTTCAGTTAGACATTGGGGTAGAAGGGCGTGATACAGGACAACGCGATGATTGGCGCCCCTGAAGCGTCATTGATGGGTGCGGTTTAGTGTGCCGCGAGCAAGAATCGCGCAGTCGGCGGGTCCCATCACAATGTCACCTACCATTGACTTTGGTATCGCCCTCGTAGCTCAGTGGATAGAGCATCAGTTTCCTAAACTGTGTGCGCAGGTTCGACTCCTGCCGGGGGCACTGACCAGTTCTCGGGGTGGCTGCTCGCGGTGTCAATGACCATCGAGGAGTTCGCGTCGTGTCAACGCCGTGACGCGGCCCCTCTACGACAGGATGATCGCGTGGGCTCTTGCCGCGGTTGATGCGGACCAGCTCGTGTCCGCGATCAGTCTTCGCGACGGCGGTCCGCCGTGGCTGGTTCGATGCACAAGCGCCAGTGGTGAGCGCAGCGTCGTGGTGAGGGTCGGCGCGCCCGATTCGACCGAGACGCAAAGGTTCGAGGTGCTGGCTCGGACTTGCCCAGAGCGGAGGCGTCCCAGCCCGGTCGTCATCGCCTCCCGGGTGGACGACGAGGCCGCCTTATTATTGGTCGAGTACGTCGAGGGCTCGAGTTACCAGCCGGACCAACTCGAGCCCGCTCGGCTCGAGGCACTCGGGGCCATGGCGGCTCGCATCAGTGCGGTCGACGCCCGTGACGCCGAGTTGCCCACTGTGACCCGTCCGATCCGTCTCTGTGACTTTGATGAGTTGCGCTCCCGCGCAGCCGCAGCCTCTTCTCGTCGCCGCGCAGGAGCGCGTTATCGGGAATGCGCCTGATGACCCAATTGGCCTCGTGCACGGAGATCTGTGGAGCGGCAACGTCTTGTGGCGGAGCGAGGAGCTGGTTGCGATCATTGATTGGGACTGCGCCGGACTTGGAGCCGCAGGGGTCGATCTCGGCTCGCTGAGATGCGATGCGGCGATGTGCTACGGACTCCAAGTCGCGGGCCATATTCTGGCTGGCTGGGAGGGCGAGGCGAAACGCCCGGCGGTGTCCCTGGCGCACTGGGACGCTGTGGCGGCGCTAAGCACGCCCCCCGACATCGACTGGTTCGCCGACGCCATTCCGAGCATGACGGGGCGATCGGATCTCACAAAGGCGATCTTGCGCGAACGTCGCGATGCCTTTCTCGCCGACGCTCTGAGGCGTCTCTCCTAATCGCGGCCACGAGCAGGTAAGAAGGGGACACGAGTAGGGGACCTTGCGTAGGCGCGTTTCTACCAGATGAGGTCAGCAACGCCTCACGGAGGCTCTTATTGAAGAGGTCTAGTATCCAACTCTGATCAGTATCGCGACTGAAACTTGATCTGATGTACGTGTGTTCCTGGAGTAGCGATGTGTCTCGCCGGGCAGAAGAGAGAACGGGGTGGATCCGATGAGTCAAACGAACGAGTCGAAGTGCGAGGTCATTCGAGCCGCACTCGTGCAGTCGAAATGGACCGGCGATAAAGAGTCGATGATCAAGGCCAACGTCGCTCTCGCTCGCCAGGCGGCCAGCCAGGGCGCTCGGGTGCTGTGCTTCCAAGAGCTGTTCTACGGTCCGTATTTCTGCCAAGTCCAAGACCCTGAGTACTTCTCTTACACCGAATCGATTCCGGGGCCAACGAGCGAGCTCATGCAAGAGCTTGCCCGTGAGACGCGCATGGTGCTCGTCGTGCCGATCTATGAGGTCGAGCAAGAGGGGGTCTTCTACAACACCGCGTTCGTCATCGACGCCGATGGCACCTACCTCGGCAAGTACCGTAAGCACCACATTCCCCAGGTGAAGGGCTTTTGGGAGAAGTACTACTTTCGCCCGGGCAACCTGGGCTATCCGATCTTTCAGACCGCTGTCGGTCCCATCGGCGTCTACATATGCTACGACCGGCACTTTCCCGAAGGCTGGCGCGCGCTTGGGCTCGCCGGTGCCAAGATCGTCTTTAATCCTTCAGCGACAAGTCGCGGTCTCTCGGCGTATCTCTGGAACCTCGAACAGCCGGCGGCGGCGGTGGCCAACGAATACTTCGTCGGCGCGATCAATCGCGTCGGAGTCGAAGAGCTGGGCGACAACAACTTCTATGGATCCTCATACTTCGTGAGTCCGCGAGGTCAGATCATCGGGGAGTCGGCCTCGGACAGCGAGGATGAGGTCATCGTTCGCGATCTCGACATGAGCGAGCTTAGAGAGGTGCGCCACACCTGGGCCTTCTACCGCGACCGTCGCCCCGACAGTTACGGGGAGCTCGTTACCCCGTAGCCGCCCAGAAAAGAGAGGTGCCGTCATGAAGATCTTGATCAGCGGGGGAACGGTCGTGAACGCGAGCGGGCCCTTCGCCGCCGACGTGCTGATCGACGGTGAGCGCATCGCCGGGTTGGTGGGCGCGAACTCTGCGTCATCACTTTCGTGGCGCGAGGGCGCGGATCGCGTCATTGACGCGAGCGGGCTCTACGTCGTTCCCGGTGCCATTGACGCGCACACGCATATGGAGATGCCTTTTGGCGGGACTCACTCGTCCGACACGTTCGAGACCGGTACTCGCGCGGCGGCTCACGGCGGCACAACCACCATCATTGACTTCGCCATTCAAAGCAAGGGCAAAAGCCTGCGCGAAGGACTGGACGCGTGGCACGCGAAGTCCGAAGGGCGCTGCGCCATCGACTACGGCTTTCACTTGATCGTCTCGGACGTGACCGAGTCGTCTAGGAAGGAGATGGATCTCGTCGTGGACGAGGGAGTCACCAGCTTCAAACTGTTCATGGCCTATCCCGGCGTCTTCTACTCCAACGACGGGCAGATCCTTCAGGCGATGCAGCAAGCCGCGGGGAATGGCGCGACGATCATGATGCACGCAGAGAACGGCATCGCCATCGACGTCCTGGTCGCCCAGTCTCTCTCCCGTGGCGAGGGTGACCCGCGCTTTCACGGTGCGACCCGGCCGGCCCTGTTCGAAGGTGAGGCGACGCATCGCGCGATCCAATTGGCTCGGGTCGCGGGCGCCCCGCTGTACATCGTGCACCTCTCGGCCGCCGAAGCCCTCGATGAAGTGGTCGCGGCGCGCGACCGCGGGCAGAACGTCTTCGCCGAGACGTGCCCGCAGTACTTGTTCCTTTCTGAGGCCGACCTGGCGCGTGGTGGCTTCGAAGGGGCGAAGTTCGTCTGCTCGCCGCCGCTTCGCGCCGAGGGTCACCACGCCGATCTGTGGCGCGGCCTTCGCACGGACGACCTGAGCGTGGTCTCAACGGATCACTGCCCGTTCTGCTTCAAGGAGCAAAAGGAGCTGGGCATCGGTGACTTCTCCAAGATTCCCAACGGCATCCCGGGAGTTGAGCACCGTTTGGATCTCATCTTTCAAGGTGTCGACCAAGGCGAGCTTTCGCTCGCACGCTGGGTCGAGGTCACCTCCACGACGCCCGCGCGACTGTTCGGTCTCTTTCCAAAGAAGGGCGTCATCGCTCCCGGATCTGACGCCGACATCGTTCTATATGACCCCACGGCTGTCCAGACCTTCTCCGCGGCGACTCACCATATGAACGTCGACTACTCGGCCTACGAAGGCATGGCTATACAGGGTCAGGTCGTGACGGTGCTCTCGCGTGGCGCAGTCGTGATCGACCACGGCGAGTACGTGGGGCGAGTCGGGTGGGGAGCGTTTCTCGCGCGAGGACTGAACGGATACCTGCGGTGAGCGCCAGAGCGAGGAGATGAGCGTGGACTTCGGACTCGTCGCCCAGACCAACGCCCCCGCCCGCGACGTGGTGGCGCTGGCTCAGCGCGCCGAGGACGCGGGGTTTTCGCACTTTTGGACGTTTGACTCGTGCGTCTTGTGGCAAGAGCCCTTTGTCATCTACTCGCAAATTCTCGCCAACACCTCGCACATCATGGTGGGCCCGATGGTGACCAACCCGGTGACCCGGGACTGGACCGTGACGGCTTCGCTGTTCGCCACCTTGAATGAGCTCTTCGGAGACCGCACGATCTGTGGGATTGGCCGGGGCGACTCGGCCTTGCGCGTGATCGGCCGCACGCCCGCTTCCCTCGAGACACTTAGCGAGTGCGTGAGCGTGGTCAAGGAGTTGGTCGAAGGTCGCGAGGTCACTCTGAACGGGCGCAGCGTCTCTTTCCCCTGGGTCGACCCGGGCCAGATCGACGTCTGGATGGCGGCGTACGGGCCCAAGGCCCTCGCGGTCGCGGGATCGAAGGCAGATGGGCTCATCATGCAACTGGCCGATCCCTTCGTCGTCAACTGGGCGAGAGGCCAGGCGCTCGCCTCGCGGGAATTGGCCGGTCGCGCTACGGGCGACTATCGCGTCTGCGTGGCGGCACCGGCGTACGTGGGCAGCGACCTCGCTCACCAGCGCGACCAGGTTCGCTGGTTCGGGGGCATGGTCGGAAATCACGTGGCCGACATCGTCGAGCGCTACGGCTCAGACTCGTCCATGGTCCCTCGTGCACTCACTGACTACATCCGCGGACGCAAGAGTTATGACTACTCCCACCACGGTCGCGCCGACAATCCTGACGTCGACTTCGTGCCCGATGAGATCATCGATCGATTCTGCGTGCTAGGGAACGTGGAGCAGCATCGCGAGCGCTTGACTGAGCTCTCCGAACTGGGCGTTGACCAGTTCGCGCTGTATCTCATGCACGACGATCCCGGGGGCACGATCGACGCCTATCGCGATCACGTCATCGGACAGGTCTGACTAGGTGGCTCCGAGAGTCGTGTCCCGGCGGTAGTGAAGATAGATCGCCACGGCGCGAGTGATCGACTCGGCCACGGCGAGGGCGATCAGCGTGGTGAGCGCGTACGTTGCCACCTCGTTGTGAAGACGCGAGATCGAGTCCTCGGCGATGCGCAGAGCCAGCAGCAACGCGAGAAGTCCGTACTCCATGGCGCTGCGTCGAAAGACCACGCTCTTGGCGGTGATCACCGCGCGCACGTACATCACTCGCGCGCGGGCCATGCCGATGGGTATTCCGGCCGCCGCACCGACCAAGGCGGCGGCGACGTGCCCGTCGCTTCGCATCATCAAACTCCAGAGCACGGTGCCGATGAGAAAGATGCTGATGACGGGATCGAGCATGGTGATGGCGATCGGGCGCAGACGTTCCCCTTTGTTGAGGATCATCCCGCGGTTCTGGCGCATTCCGCGATTGCGCATGACCGCGATCACGATGAGTAGCGCCAGAACGAGGTACGCGCCGTCGCCCGGGCCGTTGGAGGTGCCACTCATCATTCGCGAAGTCTCACAGCGTGATCTGCTACCAACTCTTGTCGGGGTGCAGATCCTTGACCGCGTTCCAGTAGTCCGTCCATCGGTTGGCCCGCTTATCAGCGCGTCGGCGCACTTGAGCAGAGAGCTTCTTCGTGATCTTCTTCAGGCTCGGGTGCTCTCGGCCCACGTCGCGAAACCACTGGGACGCGATGACGAGGTCGTGCTGCTTGCCCAGGTACTTCTGCATGACGTCGACGCGGCGCGAGAACTCCTCGACCGATGAGCCCAAGATATCCGAGAGCGCCTGCGCGGCATACAGCGTGCGCTTGGCGGCGATACGTGTTTCGTGGAGGTTCTTGTCGCTGGGGTTGCGCTTGGCCAGCTTTACGACTTGACGTAGCTCGGTCCAGGCCACGTGCATGGCGCGCTCGGCCATCGGGCTCAACGTGTCAGACGACGTGTGACGCGTCGGTAGTGACATGCGAAACTCGCTCACTTCGCGAAGCGTGTCGTGGTACTTGTCCGACTTCAAGAGATCGTCGGTCTTCTGTTGCAGATCGCGCCGCGATCGCGCCGCGAGGTCCATGAGTTGACGACCTTGGGGAGAGGCGATGCGATTCCCGAGAGCTTTGATCACACCCTCCTCAAGCACTTCGGCATCCCTCAAGCGTCCAAATGGCTTGCCCACGTCGTAGAGACGTTCAATGAGTTCGTCGGCCCCCAGCGTCGGGTCAATACTGGCCATGGTCGCCAAGCGGTACTGCACCCGGCGAAACGACAGGCGAAGCTTGCGCGTGGATTCAGGGTCGTCCGGCTCGCCTTCGGTGCGGTTGTTGCGAACGATGAAATCGGCCAGTTTGATGTCGCTTTCGGCGACATTGAGCAGTTCACGCGTGAAGGCCTTGACGACATCGTGGTCGTGCTTGCGCTGCTGCTTCTTTGACATCTTCGCGTAACCCTTCTTTCCCATAAGCGCGTCGACTTCGTAGCGTAAGCAACTCATCGACGCTCGCCAATAACACGGGGGATATCACAAGCGCGGTGGCGCTGGTCACTACCGTAGGTCTGATACCTGGCGGCCGCGAAAGGCCGGAGTTCACTTGGTTTTTTGACGGCCATCACCCGAGTGAGAGGCGAGTATTGCGGGGTCGCTGGTTCAGCGGTGGACCCGCCGATGTGGCCCTCGCTCGCTCGATATGCACCCTGGTGCATATCGTTCAACGCTGTGAATCTAAGATCGGTGAGGAACGGATGTTGTCTCACCTTTCAACCGTATCCTGGGCGCTTTCTCAAATGCGCCATGGTGTGTGACGAGAACGTGACGTCACTAGAGTTGGTCACCCGATATTCTTGGCTGTCCCACTTTGGAGTTCTATGCGTCGCCTCTGCCTCGTTCTGCCCGTCGTCGTGACCACGCTCGCTTCGTGGTCGGCGAGTGCGTGGGCGGCCTCGACCACGTCGCCCCAGCAGATCCTCGAGCTGAGCGTGTCGGCGATGCACAGCGAAGGAAGTTTCCATTACGACTCATCGTCGTCGATCGCCGGCGTCGTCGCGTTGACACTCTCGACCGATAGCGCTCTCACGAAGGGCGACCAGACCCAGTCGCTCGATGGGGGAACCGAGACCACCCGATTGATCGGCAAGAAGCTCTATCTGTACGCGAACGCCAAGGCCTACTCTGCGGACTTTGGCGTGAAGAAGACGACCTTGGCCAATGAGTGGGTGCTCGTGCCCTCGACCAACAAGAACTACGGCAACATCGCCGCCGCCATCTTGGTCCGGTCGGTCATGCAGCAACTCGTTGACATCGGCTCGGTCAAAGACGTCGGAGCCGTCACCATTGACGGCCAGTCCGCCCTCGCCCTGCAGGGCGACGCCGGCCAGAGCGGAACTGAGACCGTTTACGTCTCAACGAAGGCGCCCTATCTGCCCATAGGGGTTTCGGCCCTGGCGGTGGTGAACGGGCGCAAGATCACCAATGAGCTGGTCTTCTCCAAGTGGGGGGAGAAGTTCAGCGTCAAGGCGCCCTCGACGTACGTGGTGGCGACGAACAAGACATTCCCCTAGCACTGATTTGACCAGGCTTATGATTCGCCCATGGCTCAGGACTACGACGACGGCATCATCAAGTGCGATGCAGAGGGCCTGGAGATCCGCCGCTACTACTTCCCCGTGGGATCCAAGCGCGTGAAGTACGCCGAGATCAAGGGACTTCAGCGGCTGAGCATGGGCACCCTCAACGGTCAGTGGCGCATTTGGGGCACGGCGAACTTCAATTACTGGGCCAACCTCGATCCCAAACGACCGAAGAAGCAGGTTGCCTTCATCGTCGACGACGGCAAAAGAGTGAAGCCCTTCATCACTCCCGACGATCCCGACGCGTTGGAGACGGTCCTTCGCGAGCGGGCCGGTCTCGGACCGAGCACAGGAGATTCCTCGCCCGCGCCATTTATTTAGGCGCTTGCGACCGCCATCTGGCGCGTTGACCGGTAGAGCAGGATCGCGAAGCTCGCTGCGGTCACCACTTCGGCGACAAAGAGGAGATGAACCGCGCCCACGATCGTGAACGCCGCAAGAACTGAGCCCGCGAGTTCGACGAGCACCAGTTCAAGGTCCGCTCGCCGCTCACGGTACATCCACAGCGACGCGACAAATTCAAAAACGGACAACGCCGTGCCGACGCCGACGTGGATGTCGCGCTGGGGATGGTCCAATGTGTAGCCGAAAGTGCTCGCCAGCGTAAGAGCGACGAGGAACGCGTAGGCGAAAAGCAGGCTCCGCAGGCATCGTGCCGGGCGAGTCGAGTCACCAGTGCGCGTCGCTGCCAGGTACGCGCCGAGTGCCGCCGCGGCGAGACCGAGGTAATAGGGGATAGCTGTCTTCGCGTGCACCCCATAGTCGCTGACCCCCCCTTCGTTCGCCTTGAGCACGAATCCGGGGTGCAGCGCCACACAGAGCGTGATGCCGATAGCAAATGCCCACTGTCCGGCGGCGATGAATGTTTGGGCTGGCCACCGGCCAATACGGTGCGAGACTTGACTTCTCATCGCCCCGAGGTGCATAGTCGTCACGCTAGGCCAGGCACCACGTGGACCACGGCTCGTTGAAAGGAGGTCCCATGCGACCTGTCATCGTGCAGGAGTTCATTTCCCTCGACGGGGTGATGCAGGGGCCTGGCGACGCGAAGGAGTTTCCCGCCGGCGGATGGGCGCGTCAGTACATCTGTGACGATCACGTGCGACTTATGGTCGAACAGATGCAAGAAGTCGACGCCCTGTTGCTGGGGCGCAAGACCTACGAGCATTTCGCCGCCGTGTGGCCGTCAGAACATGACGACAGCGGCCTGTCCAAGCGAATGAACGAGATGCCCAAATTCGTCGCCTCGTCGACCCTCACCGTAGTGACCTGGCACGCGACACTGCTGCGCGGGGACGTAGCTCGCGCCGTCGCGGCCCTCAAGGAGCTTCCCGGAAAGGGACTTCTGCTGGTGGGTAGTCGGACTCTCGCGCGGTACCTCCACCAAAACGATCTTGTGGATGAGTACCGGCTCTGGTTGCACCCGGTGATCGTGGGATCCGGCGAGCGTCTCTTCGACGAGGGATTGAATCCGGCGCTGTGGAACCTCTTTGACGTCGAGTCGACCGGTAAGGGTGTTGTCGTAGCGACGTATCGCCGGGCGCCACGCCGCTAGAGTTCCCTCGTAACGCGAGGAACTCGGATCGAGACAGTACGTTCATCGGGCAAAGGAGAGCGATGGACATCGATTCGGACGCCATCACCGTCATCGGGGCCACGTGGTGCCCGGACTGTCGTCGGGCGAAGACCTTTCTCGCCGAACAACGCGTCGCCTATGACTGGGTGGATCTGGAGCAACACCCCGAGGCCACCGAGATCGTCGAGCGCATCAACAATGGGAGTCGGGCGATCCCGACGATCATCTTTCCTGATGGGTCCCACCTCACCGAACCGGGCAACGACGAACTAGCCGAAAAGCTCGGACTCAGTCGCTCGGCGATGTCATGCATGTACGACGTGATCATCGTTGGTGGAGGTCCGACGGGCCTGACGGCGTCGATCTACGCCGCGCGGGAGAACGAAAGCGTCCTGATCATCGAGAAGTCCGCGCCGGGTGGCCAGGCGGGCCTCACCGAGCGGCTCGACAACTATCCGGGTTTCCCTGACGGGGTCGCCGGCCACGATCTGGCGGATCGGATGCGACGCCAGGCCGAGCGTTACGGCGTAGAGATCCTCCAGGCGGTCGCCGTCACCGGAATTGAAGCCGACGGCGAGGGCGTCTCGGTGACAACTGCGACGAACGAGACGTACCGCGCACTCGCCGTCCTCGTGGCGACGGGATCGGCCTATCGCCGCACTGGTGCCGACGGCGAGGCCGATCTCATTGGTTCGGGCATTCACTTCTGTGCGACCTGCGACGGCCCGTTCTACCGCGGGGCAAAGGAGGTGCTGGCGATTGGAGGCGGCAACAGCGGTCTGGAAGAAGGACTCTTTCTCACCCAGTTTGCCGACCACGTCACGGTCGTTGAGCACAACGAGACCCTGGGCGGCAGCAAGCTCCTGCAGGACAAAGTGAAAGGACATCCGAAGATGTCCATCGTCACGAATACGAAGGTTGTTGAGTTTCATGCCGGAGAGGACGGCAAGTTGGATCACGTCGAACTCGAGGACCGCGCGAGCGGACAGCGTCGCGAACACGAAGCAGATGGCGCGTTCGTGTTCATCGGACTCGACCCCAACGCGGATTTCTTGAAGAGCGTCCTGCAACTCGATGAGCGGGGCTTCATCCTAAGTGACGAGCAGTTTCGCACCAATCTGCCCGGCGTTTTCGTGGCCGGTGACGTGCGTCACGGCTCGACAAAGCAATTGGCGTCAGCGGTCGGTGAGGGGGCGGCGGCTTCCATCCAGATCCGCTATCACCTGGACAAGTTGGCGGCGGCCGAGCACGTGTCGGCTTAGCCGCGCGTCGTCACGCTCTGACCAACGCGAAACTCTTCTCGACCGCTCGTGGTCAAGTGCCACACGCTCGAGCGTCCTTGCACTGTCCACTCCTTGGGCCCTCCAACGAGGGCCGTCTGCTCATCGATTCCGTAGACCGAGAGCGTGGCTTCGTCCGGTAGGACGAAACGGGTGAGGAGATCGGGAATGCGCATCACAAAGGCATCGAAGTGGGGAATGATACCCATGTGCTCAAGCAGACCAAGTCCAGACGACGACCCCTTACGGGGGTGGCGCAGCGACGGGATCCATGAGCCCAGCGCCATTGCTCCAGCACTGCATCCCGCGAGAGCGGCTCCGCCACGCCAATTCCTCTCGATCGCCCGCCATACGAGGGTGTCGCGCAGGGCATCGGCCAGATAGTTGGGGTCGCCGCCCGACAAATAAATCAGTCCGGCGCCGTCGATCATCGCCGCCAACGCGGGATTGTTCGCATCATCATGGGTGTTGACCGGCACGATGACTGGTTCGACGTCGAGTCGCTTTGCTTGAGCTATCCCGAGATCATGCCAATGCTCGACGACCGAGGAGCCGTCTTGAACTGCGGCGGTGGCCAACTGCACGTAGCGCGGAGCGCGCCCGGCGATCAGCGCGCCTTCGACGTCGGCCATTTCGGGGAGGTACTCGCCCGAACCCACCAATGCGAGAGGACCTGGTCCCGATTCGACGCTCACTTGCCCTCCCGCTATGCGTGCAACGTGCCGGCGCGACGCTGTCGCGTGTTTTTCAATCTATAGGCAGCGGCGTACGGCTTCGCATCGTAGGTAGGTTGGGAGCAATGACCACTACTCGCCGAGCAGAGCCGAGCGCATCGCCGGCGACGAGAAGTGATCGCGTCGCCGCTCACGCTTTATTTGCCGCCGACGTGATAGTCGTCCTGTTATTCGTCTTGATCGGTCGCTCTGCTCACCATCACGCGCTGTCGTGGCGAGGAATGGCCTCCACGACGTGGCCCTTTGGCGTGGGGGTGCTTGTAGGTTGGGCGTGGGTCCTCGCACGCGGTCCTCGGGGAGCGTCCCTTTCGAGTGGGATAGTTGTTTGGCTCACCACCGTGGGCGCGGGGATGGTGCTACGCGTGGTGTCGGGGCAGGGAACGGCGGTGGCGTTCATCGCAGTGGCGCTGGGGTTCCTCGGGACACTCATGCTGAGCCTCCGATTGCTCGCGAAGTTGCTCGTAGCGCGTTGGGCCAGAGCGACTCAGAAGAACACGGCGCAGAGGTCGTAGATCTCTCGAGGTACTTGCCGCTTGCCCACTGAGACGGTCGAGAGTTGGGTGAGCACGACCGCCCCGTCGCGTACCACGGGAATCGTCCCGAACTTGCCGGCGATGACGGCCTCGTAGGCCGCGGCGGCCACGCGCGTCGCATAGATACGGTCATACGCCGTGGGGCTGCCGCCGCGTTGAAGGTGCCCGAGCACGGTGGTGCGAACCTCAAAGCCGTGCTCTTCGATTTTGGAGGCGACGAAGTGACCGACTCCTCGGGTCGCGTGGCGAACGCCGCTCACCCCGTCAGAGATCGCGTCGCCCGCACCGCCGCCCAGCAGTTCGAGGTCGATGCCCTCGGCGACGACCACGATGGAAAAGACCAGACCCGCACTCCGGCGCCGCTCCAGATGGGCGACGATCTCGTCCATCGTGATCGGGAACTCGGGGATCACAATCATGTCCGCGCCACCCGCGAGACCGCCCAGTGCGGCGACCCACCCCGTCGAGCGACCCATGGTCTCAACGACGATGACGCGGTGGTGGGAAGCGGCCGTCGTATTGAGGCGGTCGAGCGACTCGGCCACGATGCTGATGGCGGTGTCGAAGCCAATGCAGTAGTCGGTGCCGGGTAAATCGTTGTCCAGGGTCTTGGGCACTCCGATGACCGGAGCGTTTCGTTCGGCGAGCCAGAGCGAAATGCGCTGCGTGCCGTCGCCGCCGATGGCGATGAGCGCGTCCACGTGTTCTTCAATGGCCCCGAGCACGCAGTCGCGTCCACCCGGCGGGTCATCGAGGCTGTATCGCGCCGTGCCGAGCAGAGTGCCCCCTTGACCGATGATGCCGCGCAGATCCTTCGCCGACAGTGCCTCGCCCTCGAAGTCGCCGACGAGACCGGCCCAACCGTTGGCGATACCGATGACCTCGTGCCCATCACGCATGGCCATGCCGCCGATCGCCCGGATGGCCGCGTTCAACCCCGGCGCGTCACCGCCCGCGGTCAGAACACCGATACGCATTGCCATCTCCTTACCGGACCCGCCGTCATTCTACGGTCGCGTCGCGGCGCGCCCGGGGAAGCCTCAGGCGAGTGACTCTTCGCGCTCCACCTCACCACGGCTGAGTAGGAGAGTTGCGACAAAACTGACCGCAAGGGCGACGAGCACACCAAGGTTGGCGTAGGCCCACGCCCCGCTCTTGCCACCAAG
Organism: Acidimicrobiales bacterium; assembly: GCA_050701895.1. Classification (GTDB taxonomy): domain Bacteria; phylum Actinomycetota; class Acidimicrobiia; order Acidimicrobiales; family RAAP-2; genus RAAP-2. The sequence continues at coordinate 141,664 of JBOGFT010000069.1, read as the reverse complement.
GCCGAAGGAAGAGAGTAGATAGCCCTGCCAGGTAAGCCACGAGGCGGCGGAGTTCGTGACGAGGCCCCATCCGAGGACGCTTGACGCCACCGTGATGGCAATCGGGATCACGCGAACGTCGCCATAGCGTCCCTGAGTCTCGAAGAAGTCCGACTCTAGGTAATTCTTGCGCCGTAGGAGGAGGTCGCCGAGGAACACCCCGCACCACGCGGCGATCAAGACGCCGATGCTCGTGAGAAAACCTTCGAACTGACCGAGAAAGTTCTTGGCGACGAAGACGATGTAGATCGTGCCGATCAACATGATGACGCCATCAACACCCGCCGCCGCGTAGCGAGGAATGCGTAGACCCGCCGAGAGCAGCGCCAGACCTGAGGAGTAGATGTCGAGCACCGCGCCACCGATGAGACCGGCCAGCGCCACGATCACAAAGGGCACCAGGAACCACGTGGGCAGGAGCTTGGCGAGCGCCCCGACGGGGTCGTTCGCGACGGCACTGCTGAGTGAACTCGACGAGCCAGCCAGCAACAGGCCGAAGAACAAGAGGACCAGCGGCGCGAGGGATCCGCCAAACGTGGTCCACCACACAACCCCTCGACTCGAGGCGCTGCGAGGAAGGTAGCGCGAGTAGTCCGCAGCGACGTTGACCCAGCCGAGCCCGAAGCCCGTCATCACAAAGACCAGGGCGCCGATTGTGGACTGGGTCGACCCCGCGTGTATGTGGCGCACGACGTGCCAGTCAATATGTTTGATGGTCAGCGCGATGAACACAATCGTGAGAGCGGCGGTCACCACCGTGATGACGGCTTGCATGCGCATGATCAGATCAAAGCCCATGACGCCGCCAGCGATGATGAGAGCCGCGACGACCAGCATCGCCACCACCTTTGTGGCATCACCGGCACTCCAGCCGAGGCGGCTGAAGACGGTCGACGTCGCCAGTACTGCGATCACCGTCAGCGCCGTCTCCCAACCGACGCACAGCAGCCAGGAGATCGCTGAAGGCAGCCGATTGCCGCGCACGCCGTACGCCGCTCTCGAAAGAACCATGGTGGGCGCCGAGCCCCGCTTGCCCGCGGTGGCGATCACGCCACACAGCCAGAAGCTGAAGACGATGCCGATCGCTCCAACCACCACCGCCTGGACGAAGGAGATGCCGAATCCCAATACGAAGGAGCCGTAGCTCAGTCCGAGCACCGAGACGTTGGCACCGAACCACGGCCAGAAAAGTTCGCGAGGTCGGCCTTTTCGCTCATCTTCGGAGATGACGTTGATGCCGTTGGCTTCAACGTGAAGCGCGCCCGATGGATTGGTGTCGATGACCTGCGCCACGTCTGCTCACCGTGCCCCCTCGCGACGATCGGCGCCGCTGGGACGATTGTATGAGGTGAGGGCGTTGGCGACGTCATCCACGTCAGCGAATCATCGAGCGATCGTGCGTCTCCATCGTCCTATGGTGAGGTGATGGCTGCGCCTCGGCTCATTTGTCTGGACACGGTGCTCGTCGACGTGGAGCTCGCCATTACGTCATTGCCCGCACGGGCCGGCGACGTGCGCGCCACTTCCCAACTCATCACCACTGGTGGCGGCTTCAACGCCATGAGCGCCGCCTCTCGCCACGATCTCGACGTGGTCTATGCGGGACGAATCGGCCGCGGCCCCTTCGCGACGCTGGCGATGAGTTCATTGGCGGGCGCAGGCATAGCAACGCCGTTGGAGCTCAACGAAGATCTGGACTGCGGAGTCTGTGTTGTCCTGGTCGAACCCAACGCGGAGCGCACCTTCGTCACGGCACCGGGCGCCGAAAGCACGCTGCGCGCGAGCGACCTCGCCGAACTCGAGGTAAACGGGGGAGACATCGTGCTTGTGTCGGGCTACAACGTGATGTACCCCGATATGGCCGAGTCTGTCCTTGAGTGGCTCGAGGGTTTCGGTGCCGACGTCATCGTTGCGCTCGATCCCGCGACGCGAGTCGAAGATATTCCCCAGCAGAACATCCATCGTGCCGTGGCCCGCGCCACCTGGCTACTGTGCAATCGCATCGAGGCGACGAGGTTGAGCGGAGAAACCGACGTGCTCGACGCGGTGCGCCGCCTCTCTAGCGCTCACGAGTCGCTCAACATTCTCGTGCGCAGTGGATCCGAGGGATGCGTGGTTGCTCAGCGGCGCAAAGAGCCCGTTGTCGTAAAGGGTTTTCAAACGACGGTCGTGGACACCACCGGAGCTGGCGACGTGCATGACGGCGTCTTTCTCGCTCAAATCGCCCAGGGTCACGAACCTGTCGCAGCCGCTCGGTGGGCGAACGCTGCGGCCGCGATGTCCGTGGCCCGATTTGGTCCGGCGACGAGTCCTACGCTCTCCGAGGTGGAGAGCTTTCTCATCGACGCGCTTGACTGGGGGGCTCTCTAGAAGTACCCCTTGCCTAGTTCCTCGCTCCAGGTTGCCACGCGCAGAAGGCTGCGCGGGCCGCTCCAGGAGTAGACGGGCTTGATGTCGAGCACCTGGGTGTCGTTGATGGCGTCCAGTCCCCGTACGACGAGTGATCGCGCATTGACGCGCTCTAGTGCAACGACCGAGAGCATGAGACGATTGGGTCGATCCTTGTTGCGCTGAGCGAAGATCCCCACGTCGGGCCACTCGACATTGCCGCGAGGTCGACGATGCCACGGGCCCGGTGGCACGTCCTGCGCCAGGGCGGCGAAAAAGACAACCTCAATGTGAGAAAACTCTTCAACGCCTCGCAACGAAGAAGTGGGCACATCGTCAACCAATTCGATGACGGACTCGTAGTCGTCCCATCGTCATCGACGACCTCACGTCGCGCGTTGCGTACGACGGCCACGGTACGCATCACGGGTTCCACGGCGCCAATCTAGAAGATCGGTCCAGCCATCCGACCAAGAGAACTGGACGCTTAAGAGATCGCCAGACTCTTGAACCGTCGAACGGGCGCGTACGCCTGTCGCTCGGCGACGGCGGCGGTATCGTAGGTCGTTCGAGAGAAGAGATGGCAGAACTTACCTTTACCTACGGGACAATGGCGTCCGGCAAGTCGACGCTCGCCCTACAACTCTGCTGGCAGCTCCGAGAGGGTCGTAGCGACGTAGCCCTGTGGACATTTGGCGACCGCAGCGCCGAGGGGATGGTCACGAGCCGTATCGGCATCGAGGCCGCGGCCGAGGCGATTGAGCCAGGTCAGACGATCGACCGCCAGGTTGACACACTGGTGGCCCGCGGCGTCAAGATCCTCGTCATCGACGAAGCGCAGTTCGCCAGCATCGAACAGATCGACGAGCTCGCACGGGTCGTCGACGACCTCGGTATCGACGTGCACGCATTTGGCCTGTCGGCGGACTTTCTTCTCAACGTCTTTCCCGCTTCCGCTCGGCTCTTCGCGATTGCCGACTGGGCGCACGAGCTGCCACTGACCTCGTCGTGCTGGTGTGGTCAAAAGGGCCGTTGCAACGCACGCGTCGTCGACGGGGTGGTGGCGCGCGCAGGCTCGCAGATCGTCACGGGGGACGTGGTCGAAGGGGCCGTGCATTACCAGGTGCTGTGCCGATCCCACTACCGCCTTGGCCAGTTGAGCGCCCACACGTCCTAGCGATATCACCCCGTGGGGGAGCCAGGGAAGGCAGGATTAATTGCACGGTGGAGGACGTAGTTCCAGGGAGTGAGCGCCCAGAAGGCTGCGAGAGCAGATGGGCCATTTTTAGCGAATGCCCCCATTGCGGTTCGGCGCTCAGCCCCGAACACGCCCATTTCCGCTGTCGGAGTTGTGGCTGGCGCGATAGTTGTTGCGATTGAGAGTGATCTGCATCAATTTCTTTTTCATTTCACTTACCGACTGATTCCAATTCACCCGCCGTTAGCTTCTAGGGTTGCGGACGGCAAAACGTTCGAGCCTCGAATTGTCGCGTCAGTACACACCAAAGTTCAGCATGATGAAATCGCTTCAGACTGATCGTGGCCGCGCCACTCGCCGCGACCGGTCTTCTTCTTGGTCGTGCCAAGTACGGCGCCTCTCGCGATCAACGGATCGCCGTCTGACGCCCCGCTCGTTGGCGTGACGACTTCAGGCTCCTCGGCGCACACGGTCGGCGGCAAAGTGTTACCCATAACGAGAGACTGGCGCGCTCATCTCTAACGACTGCATCTTCTTGCTCATGGGCGACGACGGCGCCGGTGAGCTCATCGAGTTCGATACAACGGAGAAGATCTTCAACAATCCCGACGACTCGCGCACGTTGGGCCGATTCGGATGAGCACGCCAGCGTGGCGTGAAAGACTAACCAGGGTTTCAATCTGGAGGTAGGAGATGGACGATCTGTGGCGGCGATCCGCATTATCGCTCGCTCAACTCATTCGTGGCGGCGACGTCTCTTCGCGTGAAGTCCTCGAGTCGCATCTCGCGCGCATCGACGAGGTCAACGGCTCGCTGAACGCCATCGTTGAAGTTCGCCCCGATGAGGTTCTCGCCGAGGCCGATCGGGCGGATGCCGCTCTGCGCGTGAGCGACGCGCTCGGCACCCTGCACGGCGTCCCCTTTACGGTCAAGACCAACATTGACGTCGCGGGATACGCGACCACCCGAGGCTCGTTCGCGCTGACCGACCTCATCGCCACCGTCGACGCGCCAGTCGTCGAGAAGATGCGCCGAGCTGGAGCCGTGGTCCTCGCACGCACCAACATGCCCGACCTTGGTCTGCGTCTCAACACCGAGTCGTCGCTCTATGGCGCGACGCACAATCCCTGGCGCCACGGGTTCACGGCGGGTGGTTCCTCGGGCGGGGAGGCGGCGGCCCTGGCTTCGGGGATGAGCCCCATCGGTCTGGGCAACGATATCGGCGGGTCGTTGCGCAATCCCGTCTTTTGCTGCGGGGTCGCCTCGATCAAGCCCTCGCGAGGACGTGTCGCCTCCCAAGACGCGAGCGTCCTCTATGAGATGGCGCTGAACGAGCAGATCATGCTCGCCGAGGGCGTGATGGCGCGACACGCCGGCGACCTGCGACGTGGCCTTGAGGTCGTCATGGGCGCGCATCGCGCCGACCCACAGTCTGTGGACGTGACTCTGCACGGTGCGCCCGTGTCCAAGCGCGTAGCCCTCGTTCCCGAGCCTTTCGGGGGAGAGACGGACTCGGAGATCGCCGAAGGTGTGCGTCGAGCGGGGCGTGCTTTGGAAGACGCGGGCTACGAGGTGGAGGAGGTCGAACCGCCTTTGCTTTTTGATTCCTACGTGGTGTGGGCGGAGCTCATGACGACGAGCATGGCCCTGGACACGGAGGACCTGACAGCGGTCATTGGCGAGGACGGCCTGCGCTTCTTGGAGTTGGGCGCGGCTGAGTTCCCAGCGGCCACACCGGAGTCAGTCGATCTGATGCACCGTAATCGCTTTCGTATCGCTCGGGCGTGGCGCCAGTTCTTCACGACGTACCCGCTCGTGGTGGGACCGACGTGGACCCAGCCGCCCTTCCCACTGGGCTTTGACATTGCGGACAAGGAGTCGGCCATGAAGGTCCTCGAGATGGCTCGCTTCGTTTTGCCCGCGAACCTGTTGGGACTGCCGGCGGCGTGCGTGCCCGTTGGCTTCGCTCGTGACTTTCCCACGGGCGTACAGATCATTGGCGACCTCTTTCGAGATGATCTGTGTCTCAACGCTGCCGAAGCCGTCGAGCAGAGCCTCGGCGTCATCACGCCGATCGATCCGCGCTAGGCCGTGGACGTCTCTGTCCAGAGCGACGACGTCACCGCCGTCAACGATGAGGTCGTCGCAATATGCCAGATCGTCTCTCCACATTTCGCGGTGGTTGGTGCGCGGAACTCAAGAGCGTTTACGTGCGAAGCGACATGGACAAGCCACGGCATTGGCGCGGAGCTTCTCCTTGTAGGCGAGGAACTCAGCGCGATGTGAAGGCTGCTATCAGATTCAGTTGACCAGTAGGCACGTGCGCGCTGAAGCGCATCGTTTCTACGAGGCGCAGGGTTACGTCGCGATCAATCAGGGCTTTAAGAAGTTGCTGTAGGCAACGGGAACCTCTTGCAACTCCCCGTCATCAACGTCGTAGACGAAGCCGCGGATCTCGGAGTCGCTCAAAAATGGGCTTTCGCGCAGTGCTCGTACCGTCAGGCGGGTGTCTTCAATCACGTCGGAGAAGGCGCCGAGTCGAAACGGTGGCTTAACGTGTAACTCATGTGCTATCTCGTCTTGCAGCGTCGATTCGTCGAACGCCTCGAGTCCACACCGCGTGTGGTGTATGACCATGATCGACCGCGTACCGAGCAACCACTGACTCAAGAGCAGCGAGCGAATGGCGTCATCGCTTGCAATGCCGCCCGCGTTGCGAATCATGTGCGCCTCGCCGAGCTTGAGACCAAGCGCACCGAAGATGTCGATGCGCGAGTCCATGCACGTAAGCACGGCAAGTTGCAGTTGTGGTTCGGTTGGCATGACGCGATGCTCATGCGCCTTAATCGAGGCTCGATTTTGTTCGACCAGGTCGTCGATGGCAGTCATGGGGATCATCATAGAAACTCAACAGGGGCTAATCAGCGAAAGAGATGGCTACGCTCGGACTGGAGGTTAAGTGCAATGGAGAATATGCATGACATTCGCGAGGAACTTCGTCAACCGTCTCTAGACCTGCACGCTTTGATTCCTGAGGTCATGAGAAGCTATTCGGATCTTTCGGCCGCCGCGATGTCTGCGGGTGAACTTGCGACCGCGACGAAGGAGTTGCTGGCCCTCGCCATCGCGGTCACCAGAGAGTGTGATGGGTGCATAGTGGCGCACGCGAGAGGTGCGTTGCGCGCCGGCGTCACGCGCCTGCAAATCGCCGAGGCGATGGGCGTGGCGATCTCGATGAACGGCGGGCCCGGCACCGTGTGGGGAGCGAGGGCGCTACGGGCCTACGACGAGGCGGTGGCTGAACAGCGCGTGGAGTCCTAGCGGGCACACGCGGGTCGTTTCACGGCAGACTGGGTGGGTGGAACTCACCGACCAAGAGCGAGGCAGCCGTCTGGCGGCGCTGAACGCCCTCATGGAACTGATGCGGCCCTCGGTGCAGGCCGACGGGGGAGACCTCGTCTTGATCCGCTGCGACGTCGAGACTGGTGTCGTCGAGGTGCAATTGCAGGGTGCCTGCTCGAGCTGCGCTATCTCGAGCGACACCATCCAAGGTGGAGTCACTCGCATCCTGAAGGACCGCTTGGACTGGGTGACCGAAGTCGTTGGGGACGTTGACGACACCATGGATCCAGAAGAGTCGTCGTTTCTTGGCACGGGCGGCTATGTGCCGCGATACCGCTCCCTCTAGCTCGCGCCCGGTAGCGATACTCCCGTCAACGTTTCGGCCACGTCGAAGAGTCGTTCGCCGATGTCGCGGTGGCGGGCTGATCGTGGAGGAGAGGCGACCGCTGTGGGTCCCACCAGCACGCGACTCGGCCCGTAGTACACGCCACTCAGCGCGTTAGGACTCGTCGCGGCGTAGAGCAGAGGCTCGGCGCCCTGCTGGACGCCCTGGGAGATGAAGTACGCGGCGCGATTTACCCACGTCCGACGCGTGCGGCTACGTCCAAGACTCGCGCCTGCCGTCATGAGATTGGTGCGGGTGTAGCCCGGGTGCGCCGCGTTGCTCATGAGCGGCCAGTTGCGCTCTTGCGCGATCTCAGCGAGGCGCAGGGCGAACAGTAAGTCGGCCAGCTTCGACTGGGCGTACGCGGACGACGCGCGGTAGCGGTGCGTCCACTGCAGATCGTCGAAGTGGATGCGTCCGTAGGTTGCCGCGAAGCTGCTCACGGCCGTGACCCTCGGGTCATCTGCTCGCAGCAACAGCGGCAAGAGCGAAAGCGTGAGGGCGAAGGGGCCAAGGAAGTTTGTTCCCATCTGCAGTTCGAAGCCATCAACCGTGGCGAATCGTTTTGGTGGCACCATGACCCCGGCGTTGTTGATCAGAATGTTAATGTCGCGGCCGTCGTTGTTGAGAGCGCCCGCGAAGAGTGTGACTGAGGAGAGGTCCGCGAGGTCAAGGATGCGCACCTCGAGTCGGGCATCGGGCTGGCGAGCGAGGAGGACTTGGCGAGCGGCCTCGCCCTTGTCACCGTCGCGTACCGCCATGATGACGTCGGCGCCCGCGGCGGCTAGTTGCTTCGTAACCTCGAGGCCCGTACCACTATTGGCGCCGGTGATGATGGCGAGCTTTCCGCGCTGACTGGGAATCTCGTGCATGTCGGCCTTTCGAGGATCAGCGGGCGGTGTCGAACGCCGCGTCACCGGATCGGCACCGTTGCTTTAGATGCTCGGAACTTTCGGTTCCTTGGGAAGTCCCAGGGCGCGCTCCCCGACGATGTTGCGCTGGATCTCGGCCGTGCCACCCCAGATCGTTTCGCTGCGCGAGAAGAAGAATGCGCTCTGCAACTCTGACACCGGGTAGTCCTCACGTCCTCGGTGCAGTGTGCCTGAGGGACCCTCCACTAGTCCAACGCCGGTCAGGATCTGGCCCTCCATCCCAAGGATGTCGATCGCGAGTTCGCTCGTCGCGCGATGGGCTTCGGACCAGAACATCTTGTTGCACGCACCGAGCAGGGCCGCATGGTGCGTGTTGTTCAGTGCGTCGGTCAACGAGCGGTATCCGTTGATCTCCATGATCTTGATCTTCGACCAGGACTTCACGAGATCCTCGCGCACGAGTTCGTTGTCGCTCTTTTCGACCCGACGCGCCTCGCTGAGGATGTGCTCCCACTCTTTGAGGAAGCGTCGATAGCCCGTCGTTGACGAGGAGCCGCGCTCGAAGCCGAGCGTGGTCATAGCGACCTTCCATCCGTTGTTAACGCCGCCGATCACGTTGGTCTTGGGACAGCGGGCGTTGGTGAAGAAGACCTCGTTGAACTCCGATGAGCCATCCACCTGAGTGATGGGTCGAACGTCGACACCGGCTTGGTGCATCGGCACGAGGAGGTAACTGATGCCCGCGTGCTGTTCTACGTTCGGATCTGTGCGGGTGAGGAGAAAGACGTAGTCGGCGTATTGCGCCTGGGTCGTCCAGACCTTTTGCCCGTTGATGATCCACTCGTCGCCGTCGAGCACCGCCGACGTCTTCAGGCTCGCGAGATCGGAGCCGGAGTTGGGCTCAGAGAATCCCTGACACCAGGTGATCGAGCCGTTGAGAATTCCCGGGATGAACTCTTTCTTCTGTTCATCGGTTCCCCACTGGAGGATGGTGGGACCGACCAGCGTGTCGCCGAAGAAATCAGCTCGCATGGGAGCGCTGGCCTTGGCGAACTCCTCGTTCAGCACCACCTGCTCCATGAAGGTGAGGCCCTTGCCGCCGTATTCGACGGGCCAACCCGCACATATCCAGCCGCCCTCGTAGAGTTTGGCGGTCCAGGTTTCGTTGAAGTGCTGCCGTTCATCCTTCGTCACGGTAAACCCCGGCTCGAACCACCCATCGGGCACGTTCTCTTCGAGCCACGCGCGAATCTCTTTGCGAAAGGACTCGGCGTCGGGGGAATATGTCAGGTCCATACGGCGAAGCGTAGTCAATGGGCAATCGCAACGATTTCAACATTTGTGCGGCCTTGGCAATTGGAGGAGAATGGAAGACCGTCCGATTAGGAAAGTTGGCTCGTGGCTCGTTCTCTCGCCGAAACTATCACCGCCACTAAGGCGTCGTGGGCCCGCAGTCTCACTATCGCTGTGCCCGATCGAGTCGCGCCCGCACCGGCTAGCTCGGGCAAGTATCGCGTCGCCTTCTTGATCTACCGAGGGAACCCGCGCTGTGGCGGTCAGGGCGTGTACACCCGTCATCTGACCCGCGAACTCGTGGCCCTTGGTCATAGCGTCGAAGTCTTCGCCGGGCCCCCGTGGCCCGAGCTCGACGAGGGGGTCGGCTTCACCCCCGTGCCGAGTCTTGATTTGTATCGAGAGCCTGACCCCTTTCGTATCCCCGCCCGCTCGGAGTTCAGGTCCCTCGCCGATGTCACGGAGTTTGCGGTCATGATGAGCGCGGGATTTGGAGAGCCGCTGGCGTACTCGATGCGCCTCGCCAAAGCCCTCGACGCACGACGCGGCGACTTCGACATCGTTCACGACAACCAGTGCATGGGTCCAGGCGTCCTTCGCCTGCATCGGCGCGGGTGGCCTCTGCTCGAGACCCTCCATCATCCGATCACCGTCGACCGCTCCATCGCGCTAGATCACGCCGAGACGTTCTGGAATCGCGTGACGACGCGGCGCTGGTTCGGGTTCCTTCGCATGCAGGTGCGTGTGGTCAAGCAGTTGCCCGCGGTCTTGACGGTCTCGCACAACTCCAAGGCTGACATTCATGCGCAAATGGGCGTACCTCTGGATCGCCTGACCGTTGTGCCGGTGGGCGTTGATCACGAAGTCTTCCGACCCTACGACGACGTCGTGAAAAAAAAGGGCCGTCTGATGGTTACCTCGAGCAGCGACGTCCCCATGAAGGGTCTCGTTCCCTTGCTGGAGGCGATTGCCAAACTCCGTGCCGAAAGGGACATCGACCTCATCGTCATCGGCCAACCACAGCCCAAGGGCCGCGTCGCGCGCGCGCTCGAACGACTCGGTCTCACCGACATCGTCACGACGATCACCGGGGTGAGTGACCAGGAGCTCGCGCATCTCTACGGCGAGGCCGAGATCGCCATCGTGCCGAGCCTCTACGAGGGGTTCTCGCTGCCCGCGATCGAAGCGATGAGTTGCGCCGTTCCCGTCGTCGCGACCACCGGGGGAGCGTTGCCCGAAGTGGTGGGAGTGAGCGGTGAGACGGGTCTGCTCGTTGAGCCCAATGACCCCCAGGCGCTGGTCGCGGCGATTGGACAACTGCTCGACGACGCCGAACTACGCGAGCGCCTGGGCGCCGCCGGTCGCCAGCGCGTGATGGAGCGCTTTACCTGGCAGGTGACGGCCAAGGGCACGGCCGCCTGTTACGACGCGATCTTGGACCATCAGCCTTTGCCGGAGTCGGTGATCTTCGACTAATGCTCACCGCGCAGTACGAACGACTGGGGCTGCGCCCCGACGACAAGGTTCTCGACCTGGGCTGCGGCTTTGGACGTCACGCGTTCGAAGCGGCGCGGCGCGGCGCGAGCGTGGTCGCCCTTGATGCGGGCGAGGACGAGGTGCTCGGGGTGGCGGCGACCTTTGCCGCGATGGTCGACGCGGGTGAACTGGCCAGTGGCTCGCTGCACGCCAACGTCGTGCGAGGTGACGCCTTGGCCCTGCCCTTTCCCGACGCGACGTTCGATCGGGTCATCTGCTCGGAGGTCCTTGAGCACATTCCCGAGGACGTCGTGGCGATGCGCGAACTCACCCGCGTGTTGCGACCAGGGGGGACAATGGCGATCACCGTACCGAGGTTCGGACCGGAGTTGGTGAACTGGGCGCTGTCCGATGAGTATCACAACGTGCCCGGTGGGCACATTCGCATCTATCGTCGCTCGGTCCTCGAGGAGCGATTGAGCTCGACGGGTCTGGTCCCAACCGGCCATCACTACGCGCACGGCTTGCATAGTCCCTATTGGTGGCTGAAGTGCTTGGTCGGCACGACGAACGAGGAGCATCGTTTGGTCAAGCTCTACCATCGACTGCTCGTGTGGGACATCATGAAGAAGCCGCGCACGACGCGCTACGCGGAGCGCGTTCTCTCGCCGCTCATGGGCAAGTCGATCGTGATCTACCTGCGCAAGCCCGCGTGAGTTCGACCCTCGCGCTCCACGGCGTACCCGACGCCCTGACCAGTGAGCAGTTGGCGACGACTGGGGCGTATCTCGCGGCGCTGCAGCGGCCCAGCGGACAGATCCCGTGGTTTGAGGGAGGGCACTGCGACCCGTGGAATCTCGTCGAGGTCGCCATGGCCCTGACGGTAAGTGGCCACGTGGACGAGGCGCGCGCCGCCTACGCCTGGTTGTCACGGGCTCAGCTGGGCGACGGGAGCTGGTTCAACTACTACCTCGGGGACCGCGTGAAAGACGCGCGGCTCGACACCAACGTGTGCGCCTACATCGCGACCGGTCTCTATCACTTCTTTCTTGCGACCGAGGACGTCGACTTCGTGGCGTTGCTGTGGCCTCACGTTGAGCGCGCCGTCGAGTTCGTGCTTCGCTGGCAGCTGAGCGATGGGACGATTCGCTGGTCTCTCGACGCCCAGGGGCGAGCGGAGGCGTACGCGCTGTTGACCGGCTCCTCGTCGATCTTTCACTCGTTGTGCAGTGCGGTCGCTCTCGCTGAGCGCCTCGGGTTCGCCAAGCCCGAGTGGGAGTTGGCGGCCGGGCGCCTGGGCCACGCCGTCGCCCACCACCCGGGAGCCTTCGCGCCGAAGAACGAGTTCGCCATGGACTGGTACTACCCGATCTTCTCGGGCGCGCTACGCGGAGTCGCGGGCGAGAAGCGCATGGACGACGGCTACGAGCGCCACGTCATGGACGGACTCGGCGTGCGCTGCGTCTCGACGAACGACTGGGTCACGGCGGCCGAGACCGCCGAGTGCGTGCTCGCCCTGGACGCGCTCGGACTCACCAGTCGAGCCCTCGACCTCTTTCGCTGCACCAACTGGCACCGTCAAGAGGACGGATCGTACTGGACCGGGATCGCCTACCCCGATCGAGTGACCTTTCCCGGACGAGAGACGACCTCGTACACTGCTGCCGCGGTGCTGCTCGCCGCCGACGCCCTGACGTCATCGTCGCGCGCCGCGGGGCTGTTTCGCCACGACGAACTACCGGCGCCTTTGGACCTAGCCGAACCGGGCTGCCCGCTCCACTAAGTCCGCGCGAGCACGCGCAGCGAGCCCTCGGCCCCGACGTCGCGAAAATTGCCGTCCCGGGCGGCGAGGTAGATCTCATAGGGGGGTCGTCCGCCGTCGCGAGGATCGGCGAAGACGTCGTGAATGAGCAAGAGGCCCCCCGCGACGACTCTGGGCGACCAGTGCTCGTAGTCGGCCCAGGCCACGTCTCGATCGTGTCCGCCGTCGATGAAGAGGAGATCAAGTGGTTGGGCGAAGTGCTCCGAGATGATTGTCGACGGCCCGACGAGTCCGATCACCGTTGACCCGAGTCCAGCGTCGGCGATGTTGCGTTGCCAGGTGGGCAGTGTGTTGAGGCGCCCGTCGTGCGAGTCAACGAGGGTGGCGTCGAAGTGCTCCCAGCCCGCTTGATTCTCCTCGCTGCCGTGATGGTGATCGAGCGAGTAGAGCACGCAGGCCGTCTCCTCGGCGGCCGCGCCGAGATAGATCGCCGACTTGCCGCACCAGGCCCCAACTTCAAGCCAGGTGCCTCGGGGTCGGTGCTGGCCGGCGAGAAGCCCGTTCTCAAAGAGTGCCAATCCTTCGACCGCGGGCATAAAGCCCTTAGCCGACTCCGCTCGCGCGAGCAGTTCGTTTCGGCGACTCAAAGGTTCACCAGGGTGTAGATGCCCAGTCCCAAAAAAATCAGGCCTCCGCCGAAACGGATCCAACGAAGCGGTACCGCGCGTTGCAAGAGTTGCCCACCGTAGGCGCCAAGAAACGAGGCGCACACGAGGGCGAGAGAGGAGGCGAGGAAAACCTCGAGGGGCTGCTGAGTTTTGAGCGTGAAGTTGGCGGCTTGGATCTGGGTGAGGTCGCCGAACTCGGCCAGGAACATGACGGCGAAGGCGGTCGCGATCTCTCGGGTGCGCGTCGCTGCGTGTTGTCGATCGGCCTCGCGGACTCCCTTGTCTTCGGCCGTCTCTTCGTGCGAGAGGAGTAGGTAGGCGGCGCCACCTAAGAAGAGGACGGCCACGATCACGTCCTTGACGTGAACCGGCAACAGGGTCAAAAGCCCGCCCGCGCCGACGGCGATGCCCATCTGCACGATGAACGCCGACGACGCCCCGATCACGATCGACGATGACCGTGATCGCGTACTCATCACGATGGTGGCAATCATCGACTTGTCGGGCAGCTCCAACAGCAAGATGACGGCGAAGATGCCGAGAAACGCCCCGACGGTCATCGAGTCTTAAAACTGACGTCGAATTACTTCGGCAAAGGCCAGTCCCACTCGCATCCGTTCGAGTTGCTGAGGCACATTGGCGGGGTAGCCCCCGTTGACGGGATGGGCCTCGTGAAAGGCCGCCACCTCGTCGGCGAAGGCGGGGTCTTTGATGAACCCGGGTGCGCCGGCGGCCATTCGGTTGAGATGCGCCCGGGTAATTCGTTGCGTGGTCTCCTCCCAGTTCTTCGTGACATAACGCCACACGGCTGGTCCGCTCGCCTCATTGCGCATCAGTGCCGGGATGACCAGGGGTGCGTCTTGGCTGCGAAACTCGCGCAAGCTTCGCTCGGTGGCGTCGATGGCCACACGTTCCTCACGAAACCCTGACAGTCCGATGAGGTAGCGCATCTCTTCTTGTGGTGTCGGTGCGTTGCGGTGACGCTCGAGGAACGTCTCGTAGTCGCCCGCCCGATCCTGGTTCGCGACGACTCTCAGAATGGCGTTGGCGACGTTGCCGTCCATCTCGTCGGCCTCGAAGCGTTTGACGGCTTCGGCTTGGACTCCTTCGTCCTCACCGGCGACACCCAGAGTTGCGATCACGGCGGCGCGAAGTTGCGGCGCCAGCTCGCCCTCGCCCTCCTTCGGATCCCAACCCAGACGAGCCAACTGCGGTTCGAAGAGTTGGCGAACCTGGTCGCGCAAGACGACTCGCTGCTCGTTGTTCAAAGCGCGGCGCACCATGTCGACGGCGGCGGCGACAGTCGCCCAGGGGTTCGGCTCGTCCTGGTCGCCGAGTCCTTGGGCGAGTGCGTAGAAGTCGTGCCAGGTGATGGCATTCGCCAGTAGCGCGGCGTACGAATCAGAGAAGAGTGTCGCGCGCTCGAGCTCGGTCAGCTCTCCCACGCGGGGCGCAATCTCAGTTAACTCGGTGCTGGCGTAGCGGGAGCGAAAGAAGCCCGATCCCCCGGCGTTCAGAAGTATTGGCGGGGCGTCGGTGACACTGATCGCTTCGTCGCCGAGGAGATGGCGCGAGGTGGTCCCCCCGTCCAGTGATCGAGTGAGCAGCGGCACAAGCCAGTGATCACCAACCGCGCTTGCTCCCTTCGTCGGGAGATAGCGAAAGGGCTGCTGGGTGACCTGTCCTGAATCAAGAGTGACGAGTGGGAATCCGCCCTGCAGAATCCAGGTGTCCATGACGTTTCGCACCGGCTGGCCCGAGCTCTCCTCGAGGGCATCCCACAGATCTGAGGTAACGGCGTTCGCGTAGCTGTGCTTATTCAAGTAGAGGCGGATCCCGTCGCGAAAGGCGTCTTCTCCGAGGTACTGCTCCAGCATGCGCAGCACCGAGCCGCCCTTCTCGTAGGTCAAGACGTCGAACATGCCGTCGGTGTCGTCGGGCGAGATGACCTCGTACTCGATGGGACGCGTCGTGTTCAGGCCGTCGATTTGCATGGCCAGGTCACGGGACGTGACTTGGGTAGACCAGACGCGCCACTCGGGGCGAAAGGCGTTGGTACAGATCAGTTGCATGAAGGTGGCGAAGGCCTCGTTGAGCCAGATCCCCTCCCACCATTGCATGGTGACGAGGTCGCCGAACCACATGTGGGCGATCTCGTGATGCACCACTTGGGCGACTCGCTCCACTTCGGGTTGCGACGCGCTGGCGGGATCGACGAGGAGCGCGGTCTCGCGGTAGGTGATGCATCCGAGGTTCTCCATGGCGCCCGCGTTGAAGTCGGGGACGGCGATCATGTCCAGCTTTTCGCCGGGATAGGGGATGTTGAAGTAGTCCGAGAAGAAGCGCAGTGCGAACGCTCCCGCTTCGAGGGCGAGTGCGCCGAGGTGAGTCTTGCCGATGGGGGTGACCACGCGTAGCGGCACGCCATCGACGTCGACGGTCTCGCTCTCCTCGAAGGGACCCACCACGAAGGCCACGAGATAGCTCGACATGATCATCGTCGGGCGAAAACTGAGCGTTCGCTGGCCGTTGCCCAGATCGGTGTCGGTCTCGATCGGTGAGTTGGAGTACGCCGAAAGGTCGCTTGGGATCGTGAGGTTGACCTGGAACGTCGCCTTGAAGGCCGGCTCGTCCCAGCAGGGGAAGGCCCGGCGAGCGTCGGTGTTTTCGAACTGCGTGGTGGCGATCACTCGATCCACGCCGTTGATGTCGGTATAGGTGGACCGATAAAACCCAACGAGCTTGTCGTTGAGCGTTCCGTCAAAGGCAATCTCCACGACGGCGGGGCCCGCGGGGAGTTCTCGGTCAAAGACGAAGGTCGCCGTCTCGTAGGCCTCATCGAGAAAGCGCTCGAGAGAGCGGTAGCTCGTCCCCTCGGCGCTGATGGTCGCGGCACCGAGCTCGAGATCGACGGCGTTTAGGGTCAGTTCGCTCACGCTCTCCTTGATGTCCACGTCGATCTCGGCGCGGCCAGAGAAGGTGAACTTTTCGAGATCCGGGGTCAGAAATATCCGATACGCCGAGGGGACGACGGTTCGATCGAGACGATACGGGTTTTTGGCAGCGGTCATAGGTCACCACCATAGGACGAAAACGCGTACGCTCGACGGGTGAGTTCTACCCCAACACCGGTCTCGCTGCGCCAAAAACCGGGCCCGAATCGCCTCGCGGTGACCGGCATCGGCAACGCCATGCTGGACATCATCACCGAGGATGTCGAGGAGGTCTACAAGAGCCTCGGACTGGTCAAAGCGTCGATGTCCCTCATCGAGGTAGACCAGCTCGCCACCTTCTACGGCGCCATGACGACGACGGTGCAGATGTCGGGCGGATCGGTGGCGAACTCGATCGCCGGCGTCGCCGCCCTTGGTGGAACGTGCGGCTACATCGGCAAGGTTGCGGACGACGAGTTCGGTGAGCGCTTTCGACACGACCTGGCCTCGATGGGAGTGGAGCTCGACCTCGCGATTGCCAAGCCCGGTGAAGGGGCGACGGGGCGCTGTCACGTGTTCATCACCAGTGACGCTCAGCGCACGATGGCGACGTACCTGGGCGCCTCCAACAAGCTCAACGTGGACGATATCCACGGAGCCCTCATCGCGCGCTCGGAGATCACCTACGTGGAGGGCTATCTCTTCGATCTACCACCCGCGATGGAGTCAATTCGCAAGGTCGTCAACTTCGCCCACGAGCACGACTCGATGGTGGCGCTCTCGCTCTCGGACATGTTCTGCGTCAGTCGCCACCGGCGAGACTTTCTCGACTTGGTCACGACTGACGTCGACGTCTTGCTCGCGAATGAGACCGAGATCCTCTCGCTCTTTCAGTTCGACAGCTTGGAATCGGCGTTCGAGGCGCTGGACGAGATCGGTGTTCTCGCGGTTGTCACCCGCGGCCCCTTAGGCGCCGACGTCGCGACGGTCTCGGGCGTGGTGAGTGTGCCGGCCATGAACGTCGAACACGTGGTCGACCAGAACGGCGCCGGCGACATGTTCGCGTCGGGCTTCCTCTATGGGCTCGCCCTGGGTGCCGACCCGGTTGAAGCCGCCGAGCTTGGCTCGCTCTGCGCGGGCGAGATTATCCAGCACTTGGGGGCGCGTCCCGAGGACGACCTGGAAGAGCTCGGCATCAAAGCTGGTCTCCTGTAGCTAGATGCCCTGCGCGTCGAGGATGGCGTCGAGTTCCCTCGTGCG
The DNA here is from genome assembly GCA_050701895.1 of Acidimicrobiales bacterium. Classification (GTDB taxonomy): domain Bacteria; phylum Actinomycetota; class Acidimicrobiia; order Acidimicrobiales; family RAAP-2; genus RAAP-2. The sequence continues at coordinate 124,048 of JBOGFT010000069.1, read as the reverse complement.
CACGGTCTCCCACTTCACCCACATGACGGCGATGGGGATGAGAGCAAGGAGCATCAGCGCGTCGCCGCCGATCCACATGATGCCACCCCCGAGCTTGATGCTCGACAGTAGCCACGCCTTGCTCGCACCCGTCGGGGCCATCATGGCGTAGTTCGAATAGGGGACCCGCGACGACATTGAGAGCACCAGTCCGGTAAAGGTGTCAACGGGCACCGCCGCCATGACGTAGACGAGGCGCAGGCCCGGGTGGAGCTTGTAGCCGCGCTCGATGCCGAAGGCCGCGCGAAAGAAGAGATATCCAACGACGAGAAAGCCGATCTGCTCAAGGTACTGAAGCCACAGGTGGACCATCATCAGATTCATGAAACCGCTGAGGTGCGTGAAGGGGATGAAGACGAAATACAGCGCAAAGGCGAAGAGTGGGTGGGTGACCTTGGCCATGAACTTGCCATCGAGGAATCGCCGAGCGCGCTCGTCACCGCTGTCGTAGATGAGATCGAGAGGTGCGCTGAGGGCGAAGAGGGGGGCGGCCACCATGATCAACATGAGGTGTTGAACCATGTGGTCGCTGAAATACTCCATGTCGTAGGCGCCGATGAACGTCTGGGTGGCGAGGAAGGTGACGAGCAGCCCAAGGCCGAAGCAGACGCTGCGAATCCGCGGCCATGACGCTTCGCGCCGCGCGCTTGAGAAGTAGAAGGCCGCCGCGCCGACCAGAAGAATCATCGGAATCACCCCAATGTCCCAGTGGTTGAGATGATGCCAGGAGAAGGGCATGATCATCGTGAAGGGCACTGATCCATCCTACGGCGGCCTTTCTTACCTGAAAAATACTTCAGTAGGATGGCGAGGTGCGTCGAAAGTATTTCACTCTTCGAGCAATCGGATTGCACTTTGTCCTGATCTGTTGGGTCGTGCTCTGCGCTCTTGCGGCCTGGTGGCAGGTAGGACGCGCCGTTCAAGGCAACTCTCTTAGCTTCTTGTACTCCATTGAGTGGCCCCTCATTGGGGTCCTCGGGATTGTCGGCTGGTACTCCATGTTGAACGCGGAGAAGATCTCGGACCGCGAGATAAAGGCACGTCAAGAGTACGAAGAGAAAATGCGTGCCGACGCTCAGGCCGCGCGCGAGCGGGCCGCCGCCGCCGAGGGCGAGGATCCCTCATTGGCGGCCTACAACGACCACCTGGCGCAGTTGTCGCACACCCCCAAGAAGCGCCTCTGGGGTCATTAGTGGAGACTACGTTTCGTCGCTATCGAGCGATGTCATTCATCACCGGATCCACGCTCTTGGTTCTGTTCGTGACGCTTTTCTTGCACTCCGTCGACCTCAAGCTCTGGGGCCAGATTCACCTCTTCGTGGATGTCGTGGGCATCGGCCACGGCATCATCCTTTACCCGATTTACATGATCAGTTGCTTCAGCCTCACCTTGAAGTTTCGTCTGTCGATCTACTACATCGGGATCATGCTCTTCGCCGGATTCGTTCCAGGCCTCGCGTTCTACCTCGAACATCGGATGCGCCTCAAGCTCTATCCCCACGGGCTGCCCGCGAAGGTTCCCGCGGCGAAGTGAGCCAGTGGCTCGCGCGACGGGTCATCGCCTTCGACCATCAAAGGGGATCGTTCGAGGGTCCCTCCTCGACGCTCACCGCGATCGCTCATGCTCTCGACGTGGGAGCGAGCGCCATCGAGCTCGACGTCCATGCGACGAAGGATCGCCGAGTTGTCGTGTGCCACGACTCCACGGTCGATCGCACGACGAACCACCACGGGGCAATCAGCGACATGACGCTCGAGGAGCTGATCCGACTCGACAACGCCTGCTGGTGGATCGACGGTGACGTCGTGACGTCGGGCGTGGCGCCGATGAGTACCTGCTGCGCGGCCGCGCGCCCGCCGATCGTCGTTACGGCGTCGCCACGCTCCAAGACGTAGCGACGGAGTTCCCTGGGGTCGTATTGAACCTGGACATCAAAGGCACGGCGCCCGTGGTCGAGCCCTACGAGGAGTTGCTCGCCGAGGAACTACGTCGCCTCGACCTCGCCGGTCGCACCATTGTCGCCTCCTTTCACGATGACGTCCTGGCGCGCTTTCGCACCGTCGCCTCCGAGATTCCCACGTCGGGGTCAACGAATGAAACGGTGGCGTTCTTTTTCTCTCACCTCGAAGATCCCGTCGTTCCGCCGGTCGTGGCCTTTCAGGTGCCCACGCGGTACGGAGATGTTGACGTCGTGACCGAGTCGTTTCTTGAGGCGGCCCACGCGGCGGGCATTGCCGTGCACGTGTGGACGATCAACGACGCCGACGAGATGGCGCGTCTCATCGATCTTGGAGTGGACGGGCTAGTCAGCGATCGGCCGAGCGTCCTGGGGTCGGTGTTGGCCGAGCGCGGATGCGCGTGGGACGGAAACCTGAGCGGGACCTAGACGGCGTCGGTCAGATCTTCGTGCGCCGCCGAGCGCGAGCGACTGACAGTCCGAGCCCCGCGATGGCGAACACCGGCAACGCCACGTAGGCCAGCGCGTTCACGTGGGCAACATCACGCACTAGGGCCACCACGCCCAGGATGACGAGGACGACCACAGTGATTTCGGGAGTGTCGCCAACCAAGAAGTCCCACCAGAACTTTCCGAAGCCCCGCGCAACTCGTCCGAGGCGGTTCGCGGCACTACTCATGGGCCAGTTCACCGCTCAGTGAGCGTGGGTGACGAGCGATGCGGATCATCAGGAATGTCACGACGGCGTACAGGACGACGAGGGCGAGCAGCATGGTGTCGCCACCGGGCCAGCGCACCCGAAGGCCTTCGCCAACCCAAAAGGTCCCAAAGCTCACCAACATGACGCCCACCGACATCTTCATGAGGTTCTCGGGCACTTTGGTCAGTTGGCGGGCGACGATGACCCCGATGATCGCTACCACGACGACGGCGATCGATGCCACCACGATCGCGAGACCCAGCCGATGGGCCGAGGAACCCAGCGTGAGCACCGCGACCACGATCTCGGTTCCCTCGAGGAAGACGCCCTTGAAGGCGACCACGAAGGCAACCCGGTCGCGCCCAACGGTGAAACCCTCGCTGCGAAGCGAGGCCACTGTCTTTTCGTAGATGGCGTCTTCGTCGTGCATCCCGATGTAACCGCTCGCGCGAAGTATCGCCTTACGCAGCCATTGGAGGCCGAAGATCAACAAGACCGTTCCGACGACGAGGCGCAGTGGGTCAAGCGGTATTCGTACCAGGGCAGGTCCGAAGATCGCGACGAGCGCGCCCAAAGCGAGTATCGCCAGAGCCGCACCCTCAAGCGCCGAGCGCCAGCCCCGAGTGTGGCCGACAGCGATGACGATGGTTAACGCCTCAACCATCTCCACCGAGGCGGCCAAAAATACGGCACCGACGAGGACAATGGTGGTGGTCGACCCACTGATGCTCGCGAGCATCGCACTCCTTCTCCTTGTGACTCCATGGCGAAGCACTCCGAGGGTTCAAACGTTACCGTGGGGCTGCTTTCGCACTCGACTCGATGCGTCGTCAAGTCACCGGCCTCAGGAAGTGTGGCACCAGTAAGTCACCGGTGCGTATTCGGCACCGCGGGGGAGAGAGACCGCGACTAGCCCCGGCCGCAGTTCGGCTTCTTGCCGTGGTTGGCCTTCTTCTTGGCGCGCAGTTTGCGTTTCACGGTCCGCTTAGACATAGGTGACAATGTTAGTGGGTGGTAGCGGTCGTGAGCCAAACGAGGACCTGACGTGGATGAAACCGAGACCACAGGTGAGCTGATACTCGTGGCGACGCCCATCGGCAACCTGGGCGACCTGTCAGCACGCGCCCTCGACCTCTTTCGACGCGCCGACGTCATTTTCTGCGAAGACACCCGACATTCGCGTACGCTCTTTAGCGCTCACGGCATCCCATCGGGTGGTCGGCTCCGCGCCCTCCACGAGCACAATGAGGCGGCTCAGAGCGTCCGGGTGATCGAACGAGTTACCGCGGGGGAGCTGGTGGTCCTCATCAGCGACGCCGGAACGCCGGGAATCTCTGACCCAGGTGGTCGGGTCGCGGCGGCGGCGATCGCCGCTGGACTTCGGGTGACAACGGCGCCAGGACCGTCGGCCGTGATCGCCGCGCTCTGCGTGAGCGGTCTCTCGACCGACCGGTTTGTGATGGAAGGCTTCTTACCGCGAAAGGCCGGCGAGCGGGCGAGTCGCCTGGCGCAGTGGGCCAGCGAGGAACGTACGATCGTTTTCTACGAGTCCCCTCAACGCGTTGCGTTGGTGATGGGCGAGCTCGCCAACCTGTTTCCTGATCGCCGCGTCGCCGTGGCGCGAGAGTTGACCAAGCTGCACGAAGAGGTGATCCGCGGAGCGGCCCGTGAAGTGTCCGAAGTGCTCTCCGCGCGCGACATCCTGGGCGAAGTCGTGGTCGTGCTCGAGGGGGCGATCGTGATGGAGGCGATTAGCGACGATGACATCGCCGCCGCCCTCGAGGACCAGTGGCGAGAGGGAGCGACCACCCGAGACGCCGTCGACTATGTGTCAAGCGCGCTCGGAGTGGCGCACCGCGATGTCTACCGATTGGCGCTGGCCCAGCGGAAAGGCCGCACGACCAAGTAACTAATCTCTGTTGATGGGTCGTTTCTACATCACCACCCCCATTTACTACGCCAACGACGCTCCCCACGTCGGCTCGGCCTACACGACGGTCAACGCCGACGCCTTGGCTCGCTGGCACCGTCTGATTGGTGACGAGGTGAAGTTCCTGACCGGAACCGACGAGCACGGCCAGAAGATGGCCGACGCGGCCGCCAAGCACGGCGCCACGCCCGGCGAGTGGACCGACAAGGTGTCCGAGCGCTTTCGCGAGGCCTGGTCGGTGCTCAACATCAGCTACGACGACTTCCTCCGTACCACCGAGCCCCGCCACTACCTCTCGGTGCAGAAGTTCCTCTCCGTGATCTACGAGAACGGCTACATCTACAAGGACGTCTACAAGGGCCTCTACTGCGTGAGCTGCGAGGACTACTACACCCTCGAAGCGAGTGAGAGCGGCCGTTGTCCCATTCATCACTCTGTCCTGACCGAGATGGAAGAGGAGAACTGGTTCTTTCGCCTCAGCGCCTTTGAGGGTCGGCTCATTGAGTACTACAACTCGCATCCCGGGTTCGTCACGCCCGAGACGAAGAGCAACGAGGCGTATTCGTTCGTAAAAGGTGGCCTGCGCGATATATCGATCACCCGTACCTCGATCACCTGGGGCGTGCCGGTGCCATGGGACGACCGTCACGTCTTTTACGTCTGGTACGACGCGCTGATCAACTACCTGACGGCGATCGGCTACGGCCGCGAGGACGACCAGGTCGAAAAGTGGTGGCCGTGCTCCAATCACCTGATCGGCAAGGAGATCATCCGGTTTCACTGCGTCTGGTGGCCGGCCATGTGCATGGCGGCAGGCTTGGAGCCAGTCCACCACGTCCAGGTCAATGGCTGGCTCTTGGTGGGCGGGGAGAAGTTGGGCAAGACCATGGCGGCCGAGGGCGGCGTCCAACTCAGCGATATCGAGCCCATTGCACTATCTGAAGAGTTCGGCGTCGACCCCCTGCGTTACTACCTGCTGCGTGAGACGGCCCTGGGCAACGATGGCGAGTTCTCACTCGAGGGCATCATCGCTCGCTACAACACCGACCTGGCGAACAACCTCGGCAACCTTGTCGCACGCGTCGCGGCCGTCGTCTCGTCCAAGTGCGATGGTGTTGGCCCCAAGCCCGTGCGTGGCTCAACGCTCCGCGAGGTCGCCGAGACCTCCCTGGCCAGAACTTCTGAGGCGTGGGAGAACTTCGCACCCCAGCGCGCTCTCGAGGCGACCTTTGAGCTCGTCGGCGCGACGAACGCGTACCTCGAAGTTCACGCACCGTGGAAGATGGAATCCGGCGGCGCGCTGGACGCCGTTATGGGTGACGCTCTGGAAGCAATACGCCTGATCACCATCCTCGTATCGCCCGCCATGCCCACCGTGGCGGCAGAGATCTGGCGACGAATCGGACTGGGCGGGGCACCCGACGCGACGCCATTCGACGAGGTGGCGATCTGGGGTCTCTATCCCGGTGGACGGGTGGAAAAAGGAGCTTCGCTCTTCCCGCGGATCTCGAGTGACAAGTGAGCTTTTGGACTGACGCGCACTGTCATCTCCAGGACGAGTTCTTCGACGACGCGCCTGATGCGGATCTTCAAGTGGCGGCAACTCTCGAACGCGCATATGAGCTCGGTGTTGATCGACTCGTCGTCGTGGGCACTGGAGCGAAGAGCTCAGCCGAAGCGCTTGAGTTGACCTCGCTCAGCGGGGCCATCCAGCTGTACGCGACGGTCGGGCTTCATCCCCACGACGCCAAGGACGATCTCAGCCCGGTCGCTGAACTCGCCCGTGCTGGGCACCCTCGTCTCGTGGCGATAGGTGAGTGTGGGCTCGACTATTTTTACGATCATTCGCCGAGAGCCCAGCAACGCCAAGCTTTTTCCGCTCAGATCGCTCTCGCCTTGGAACTCGACTTGGCCCTCGTGGTGCACGCCCGCGACGCTTTTGACCACCTCTTTGACATCTTCGCGAGCGAGGGAGTGCCTCCGCGCACGATGATCCACTGCTTCACCGGAACTCCCGATGAGGCGCTCGGTTGCCTCGAGCGAGGATGCGACATCTCCATCTCGGGGATCGTGACGTTCAAGAGCGCGGACTTGCTGCGCGAGGCGGCGCGCCTGGTGCCACTGGATCGACTTCACGTCGAGACTGACAGTCCCTTTTTGGCCCCGGTCCCTTTTCGAGGGCGAAAAAACGAGCCCTCGTATGTTTCAGTGGTGGGCGAGTACGTCGCCGCGCTGCGTGATGAGGACGTGGAGACCCTGCGCGTGGCCACGTCGGCCAACTCACGCCGGCTCTTCAATTTGCCCGCGAGCTGACCCGATTACCAGTGTTTTCAAGAGATTTGGTAAGAGTTTGCCGAAACGTCCGCACTCTCCTAGCGTAAGGGGGCAAGTTTTCGCAAACTGGCAGTCCTGGCGGAGGGCAACGACTGAGTACATCACGACGTGGGGCGCGTAGGCGTCCGCGGTTACTGCGTACCACAACGGCCGTCGTGGCCACCTGCTTTGTACTGCTCACGCCCACCGCGTCAAGCGCCGGCGCTCACGCCCCACTGCGCATGCCCGATCTGGTGGGACGATCGCGTCTCGCGGTCTATCGAACCATGCGTCACGACGGTCTCTATTTCGTAACGACAGGGCCCGGTAGCCAGAACGACCACTGGAACGACGTCGTGAGCCAGAGCCCTCGGCCGGGAGTGCTGATCGCCTGGCACAGCGAGGCGAGGTTGATGGTGCGACCCACCGCCACCTCGCACGCCGCCCGCGCGGTTCCGCGACTCATTGGACGGTCCAAGGCGGCGGTCTACGCCGAAATGCGGGGTGCCCAACTGTTCTTTAAGACGGTGGGACCAGGGAGTACGAGCAGATCCTGGATCGTGGCGCTGAGCCAATCACCGCGTCCGGGTGCCCGGGTTCCCTGGCACAGCGTCGTGGTGATTCACGTCTCCACCCATCGCCCCTCGGGTGCCGTCCAGACCGCGGCGCCCGAGTCGCCCACTCCCACGTCCGCCGTCGTGATCAACGGCGTGGACTTCAAGTTGGGCGTCGCCACCTGGTACAACTACATTCCCGGACACTGCGCCACCTGGTACCTGCCTCTGGGCACCCGCATCACCGTGCTCGATCTCCAGACGGGCCGATCGATCACCTGTGTCGTTAGTGACCGAGAAAATGAGTCGGGAAATCACGTCGTTGACCTGAATGAGACGCAGTTCGCCGAACTGGAGCCACTATGGAAGGGCGTGATTAGTGTCAAAGTCTCTTGGTGACGCACTCTCGAACTGAACTCGTGGCATTGATGAAGGCGAATGACATTGCGCCGTCACGCGCGCTGGGTCAGAACTTCGTGGTGGACGCCAATACGGTGCGCCGCATTGCCCGACTGGCCGAGGTTGGCTCCGGTGACCAGGTCCTGGAGATCGGGGCGGGCCTGGGATCATTGACCTTGGCGTTGGCCGAAACGGGCGCCACGGTGCACGCTCTGGAGATTGACCGCTATCTGATCGAGCCGCTCCGCTCGATCGTAGAGCCGCTGGGCGTGAGCGTTCATCACGTCAACGCGCTCGAGGCGCCCTACGACGAGATTCTCGGTTCGCGGTCGGCCGTCGTGGTGGCGAATCTGCCCTATAACGTGGCGACGCCCGTCGTACTGCATCTGCTGGAGAGCCAACCTTTGGTGACGCGCCTGCTCGTCATGGTGCAAAAAGAAGCGGGCGAGCGTCTTGCCGCCCACGCCGGCGACGAGGCCTACGGGGCGGTGTCGCTGCGGGTGCAGTACTTCGCCGACGCGAAGATCGTGGGCAAGGTTCCCCCAAGTGTCTTTCTGCCACGACCCAACGTCGACTCGGTCCTGGTCTCACTGGTGAGGCGCGATCGGGTGCGCGTCGATCCTGATCTGGTCGGCGAAGACGAGCTCTTCGGGGTGATTCGAACGGCCTTTGGCCAGCGACGAAAGATGCTGCGCCGCTCCCTCGCAGACTGGGCGACAGACGGGGTCTTCGAGCGCGCCGGGGTCGCTGAGACGCGCCGGCCCGAGGAACTCACTATCGAAGAGTTCGCGGCATTGGCCGCGTCTCGATGATCGAGCTTCACGCTCCGGCGAAGTTGACGTGGTTTCTCGAGATCGCCGGCCGGCGCGAGGACGGGATGCACGAACTGCGCGCCGAGATGCTCAGCGTCAATTTCGCTGATCGACTGGAGATCGACGAAGACGGCGACTACCTCAATCTCGAAGGGCCGTATTCCAATCTGGTGTCTCATGAAGACAATTTGGTATCGCGGGCGCTCCACCTGGTCAATCGCCGAGCGGGAGTGACGCTACACAAATACATCCCTCCCGGCGGGGGTCTCGGCGGTGGCAGCGCTGACGCCGGTGCCCTGTTGCGCTGGGCTGGGGGAGTCAGCCCCGAGATGGCGCTGAGACTCGGCGGTGATGTTCCTTTTTGCCAGATAGGCGGACGAGCCCTGGTCGAGGGGGTGGGCGAGCGGATCGGCGAGTTGCCCTTTGAGAGACGCGACGTGACGCTCATCTTGTTGAGCTTTGGGGTCAACACTGCCCGGTGCTACCAAGCGTTTGATGGGCTGGTCGACGAAGGCGAACGCCCAGTCGGGCGAAATCACCTCGAGGCGGCGGCTCGACGAGTAGAGCCGCGACTGGCCGAGACGATGGACTGGCTGAGTGCGACGCTCGGTGACCGGGTGCACCTAGCGGGATCAGGCTCGACTCTGTTTGTCGAAGGGCATCTGGAGAGTGCCGTCGACTCCTGGGAGGTCATGGGTCCCCAAGGTATCGTTCAGTTTCGCCAGACCACCACCACGCCCAAGGGCGCCTAGCAGGCGATTATTTGCCAGCGGCGCGACGCTGGAAGCGGGTGCGTTTCAGCATCTTCTTGTGCTTTTTCTTGCGCATTCGCTTGCGGCGCTTCTTAATCAATGATCCCATGGCTTGAAGAACCTTACTACGTTCTACATAGTCCCCTTTTTGTGGAGGTTTCGATGGTGTGGTCCCTCAACCATGTGCAATTGGCCATACCGGCGGGTGAGGAGCAGCGCTGCGACGAGTTCTACGTGGGCCTGCTCGGATTCGCTGCCCAAGAGAAGCCCCCGGTTTTGGCCGCGCGGGGCGGCCGTTGGAGCTGATCGATTCGATGAGTCTTGACTAGCTGGCCTCAGGCAGTTGGATAATAAAGCGGGCACCGCCGAGCACCGGATCACGATCGACCGTGACCGTGCCCGCGAACTCCTCAACCACCTGGGCGACGATGGAAAGACCTAAACCCGAGCCCGGAAGCGACCGCGCTGACGGGGAGCGCCAGAATCGGTCGAAGACGTATTGGCGATCCTCATCGGCGATGCCTGGTCCGCTGTCACCGACCGAGATTGAGCCGCGCGACGAGCGCACGTCGATGCGCCCGCCCCGAGGGGTGAACTTGACGGCGTTCGTCAGAAGGTTGGATATTGCTCGGTTCAGTCGGTCGTGGCGCGCCTCGACCAAGGACGCTTCAACATCAACGTGAATCGCGATGTCGCGAAGGCGGGCGTAGGTGCGCGCCGTCTCGACGCACTCATCGACGCAGTCATCGAGTCGCAGGCGTTCCAGGGCCTCCTCAGAGCGTTCTCCCCTAGCCAGTTCGCCGAGGTCGGTCACGAGGGCGGCCAGCTCATCGACCTGGGTGACCATGTCATCGGTGATTTGGCGCAACTCCTCCGCGCTGAGTTCTTCCGCGCGTGAGAGCACTTGGGCGTTCGTGCGCAACGACGTGAGTGGGGTGCGCAGTTCGTGGCTCGCGTCCACGACGAGTTGACGTTGAAGACTTTGGCTGCTCTCGACGGAGCGCAGCAGCCGGTTGAAGACTCGTCGCAAGCGCCCCAACTCGTCTTCGTCACCCTCCACCAAGCGGTACTGGAGGTCGTTGGTGGTGGCCACCGATTCGATCTCGTTGGTGACCTCTTCCAGAGGATGAAGGGCTTGGCGGGCGAGGCCGAGGCCGAGTCCAAAGGCGAGAAGCAAGCCGCCAGCAGCGACGAGCATGAGGGTCGAGAGGAGATGGTTCAGCTCGTTGACCTGGCCGGTGACCTCAAGGGTGATCACCTGGGCCGATGTGGTTGAGATCTGTTGACAGATGCCCGTTTGCGAGCACCCAAGAATTGAGTTGGCGGGCAACGGCACCACGAGTTCGCGATAGCTCTGGTTTCCCACGGTCACGGTACGAATGAACTGAAGGCTCCTGCCCTTGGCCACCGTCATGATCGATTGGTCAACCGGGACGATTGACGTCGGGAGGGTCTCACCGTTGGGCAAGACGATCTCCGACGACACACCGACCAGTCGGTCGTCATAGTGCGAGTTGAGAGGCTGGTGTGACGCTTGGATCAGAGACGCGTCGACGGAGTCAAACAGCGCGCTGCGGGTGGTGAAGTACGAGGCAAAGCAGGCGAGGATGACCGCGATGGCCGCCGCTGCCACGGTCGCCGCGATGACGCGCAGACGAAACGTCACGACGTTCGAAGGGCGTAACCCACTCCGCGAACGGTCTGTATGAGTCGCGGTTTGTCATCTTCTTCGAGTTTGCGGCGCAGGTAACCGATGTAGACCGCCAGGGAGTTCGTGCCCGAATCAAAGTTGTAACCCCACACGAGGTCGAGGATTTGGTCGCGGGTCAGTACCTGGCGCGGGTGGTGCAGAAACAGTTCCAAGAGGTCGAACTCAATCTTGGTCAACTCAATGAGCCGCCCGCCGCGATGCACCTCACGAGTCTGGGGATTGAGAGTCAAGTCTTCGAATCGTAGAACCGTCCCATCGGTGTCGCTCACGTTGTGACGGCGCAGCAGGGCGCGCAGTCGCGCCAGTAATTCAGCCAGATCAAACGGCTTGACGAGGTAGTCGTCCGCCCCGACATCCAGTCCCTCGACACGGTCGTTCACGGCGTTGCGCGCGGTCAACATCAAGATTGGGGTCGTGTCGCCAGAGCGGCGGATGCGCCGACAGACTTCCAGACCGTCAATGTCGGGGAGTTGCAAGTCCAGCACCACCGCGTCGGGGGCGCGCAGTTGAATGGACTTGAGAGCGGCGGCACCGTCCTCAAAGAGTTCGACGTCGTAGTTCTCCATGCGCAGAGCGCGCCCGAGCGCCGATCGGATGGCCGAGTCGTCATCCACGATGGCCACGTAGGAGTTGGAAGTAGATGCGGTGGTCACGACAACTTTCGTTGGAGTAGTTCTTAGGCTCTAGTGTTGCTGGTTGGCATTAAGCATCATCAGAGATACTTTAAGAATCTTTGAAGATTGCTGCAATTGCAGCGAGTTTCATCGGTGGCGGGTAATTCAATTGGCAGAATGCCGGACTTTGAATCCGGTCGTTGGAGGTTCGAGCCCTCCCCCGCCAGCCAAGATACGCACGGATCAAGGGCGAAGTATCCTCGCGGCCAACTCCAATCGTTTCGGCGCCACTTGCCACCACGTCCACCGTCCCCGCTTCTCACCTGCTATCAATCCGGCTTCGGCCAGGATTCTTGTGTGGTGCGAGATTGTCGGCTGACTCTTGCCGAGCGGCTCCTCGAGATTGCAGCTGCACGTCTCGCTCGACGATGCGATGATCGACAGTAGACGTAGGCGAACCGGGTCACCGAGCGCGGCGAAGATTGCGGCCACATCGCGGGACTCTGTCTCAGACATGATCTCTGTGGTCAGCGAACTGCAGCACCCGACGACTTCGTCGTCGATCAACTCAATGCTTCGTTTTGACACGATTCCTCACTCATTGACATCTGTCGATCTATTTGGTAGACTCATCGATACCTGTCAATCTAAAGGATAATCATGTCTCGCGTGCAACTTGCCCTGAACGTCTCAAATCTCGATGAGGCGATCTCGTTCTATTCAAAGATGTTCGACGTCGAACCGGCGAAGGTGCGAACCGGCTACGCCAATTTCGCGATTGCCGACCCTCCGCTAAAACTCGTCCTGATTGAGGGCGGCGGCATTCCGGGATCAATAAATCATCTTGGCGTCGAAGTCTTTTCGGTGGACGAAGTCACGTCGGCGACCAGTCGCCTGGTCGATCTTGGCATGTCGACTCGTGTCGAAGAGAACACAACATGTTGTTACGCGAGGCAAGACAAAGTGTGGGTCGAGGGGCCCGACGGATCGAAGTGGGAGGTATACACCGTCCTCGCTGACGCGGCTTTGGACGATGGGCTCGGCGGGGACTCTCGCTGCTGTGGCGGATTCAGTTCGAAGGCGGTCCCCGAATCCGTCGACTCGTGCTGTTAGTCGGGCCGTGCATACCGTTGCGCTGAGGCGACGCGTTTTTGCTGAATTTCTGGGCAGTGCGCTCCTCGCGGCAGTTGTCATCGGCTCAGGCATCGCTGCTCAGCAACTTTCGCCCTCCAACCTGGGACTCGAACTACTAGAGAACGCCATCGTCACAGGTGCCGGCCTGTTCGTCCTCATCTTGGTGTTGGGTGAAGTGTCAGGGGCACACTTGAATCCGCTGGTCTCGTTCATTGACGCCGCGTTTGGCGGGATCACGTATCGAGAAGCGTGTAGTTACCTCGTTGCTCAAGTATTCGGGTGCATCATTGGCGCCATCGCGGCGAATGTCATGTTCGGGGAGGCGGCCATATCATTTTCCACCCGCGACCGAGCGACTGGTACTCACGCGTTTTCCGAGATCATCGCGACCGCCGGTTTGATGCTCGTGATCTTCGCCTTAGCGCGCAACGGCAAACACCGCTTCACTCCAATCGCAGTTGGTTCGTACATCATGGCGGCTTATTTCTTCACATCGTCAACGAGCTTCGCCAATCCCGCGATCGCGATCGGGCGAATGTTCTCCAATACATTTGCCGGAATCGCGCCGTCGTCGGTGCCCGTGTTCGTCGCCGCCGAGATCGTTGGCGCACTCGTCGGCTACGTCGTCGTTCGCATCTTGTATCCGAAACGGCTGGAGGTCGTGTGACGCAAGTTCCTGAAGTTCTGTTTCTTTGCGTCCACAATGCCGGTCGCTCGCAAATGGCCGCAGGATTCGCACGGCATATTGGCGGAAGCACCCTCATGGTTCACTCGGGGGCTCGGCGCCCGGCGAAACTCTAAATCCGGCGGTGGTCGAGGGGATGCATGAAGTTGGCATCGACCTGACAAGGGAGGCGCCAACGAAGCTGACCGACGAGATGGCGCAGCGCTCCGACGTGATCGTCACCATGGGTTGCGGGGACGATTGCCCGTACTTTCCCTGGAAACGATACGTCGATTGGGACTTGAACGATCGAACTGGTATGGGCATCGAGACCGTGAGGAAAATAAGGGACGACACAGAAGAACGGGTAAGAAGGCTCGTTGACGAGCTGATATCGGTGAGTTAGGGCAAACCCCGACGTCGAAGTCTTGAATGGGTGAGCACTCAGGGTGATCCCCGATTGCTGCTCTCACGCGAGCCGCATACGTTGGCTCACGTGACCGGATGGCTACTCAATCAGAAGCTCGTACTGCGCAAGGGCGCCGTTGTGTCGACGCTGCTGGCGACGAGCATCGCCGTAGCGTCGATCATCGGAGGAGACCCCGCCGGCGCCTCACAGGGGCCCGTGGGGGCCCGCGTGCCAAAGTCCGGGGGAGTGGTGAACATCTCTGGCTACAGCGACGGCGACGGGCTGAAGTCTGTGGTGATCCTGACCGGAGTCATCGGCGACTTCGGCACAGCCGTTCGCGCCAGCACCGAGAAGTCCTCATTGCAGTACAACGAACTCGAGTTGACGCTGAAGCGTGGATCATTCACGCTCGACATCGCCGGCATCGAGCGTGATCTCGCCAAATCGATCGTGGGAAAGTTCCCGACGAATTCGACAACCTGCTCAGGAGAGGTCACCGTTAGTGGGCCTGCTTCCATCGATGCCGGTTCTGGCGCCGGTGCCTACAGAGGAATCAGTGGCACGTTCTACCTGACGATCGCGATCAACGAGGTCGAGTCGCCGCCCGCGTGCCCCAGGACCGACACGGCACCATTTCTGGCTCAGAGCGTCTTCACCACCGGCTTGGGCACCGTATCGATCCCTAGGTAAAAGCCCTTAGAGCTCGACGCCACCGGCTTGACGGCGGTTTATAAACTGAGTAGGATACTCAGTATACAGCAATTTGGGGAGGTGAGCCGATGAGCGTTCGACACGCACTTTTGGCCTTACTCAGCGAGAGACCGAAGTATGGACTCCAACTACGTCAGGAGTTCGAGGCCAGGACCGGCGAGGTGTGGCCGCTCAACGTCGGCCAGGTGTACACGACCCTGCAACGCCTCGAGCGAGACGGCCTTGTCGAGTCGGACAATCTCGACGACGAAAGTCCCCAGAAGAGTTTTCGCATCACTGAGGTGGGTGAGGTGGAGCTCGACCTGTGGTTGCACACGCCGCCAGATCTCAGCTCACCTCCGCGCGATGAGCTGGTGATCAAGGTTCTGATCGCCCTACGGCTTCCCGGGGTGGACGTCTCAGAGGTCATACAGAGCCACCGGCGCTACTTGGTGCAATTGATGCAGCAGTGGACTCGGCTGAAGGAAGACGAGAGAGATCTCGATCTGCCCTTCGCGCTCGCAGTGGATGCTGAGCTCTTCCGACTTGATTCGGTCATCCGATGGCTTGACACAGCCGAGGGTCGAATCAAGCGAGCCTCACTTGAACCACCGAAGTCACCCGGGCTGTCGATGCCCAAGGCGCGCCGAAATGTAGGAGTACGACTATGAGCTATCTCGAAATGTGCGGGGTCTCCAAGACCTACGGCGAAGGATCCAATCAGGTTCACGCGCTGAGTGACATTGAACTCTCGGTTGATCCCGGTGCCCTGGTTGCAGTGATGGGAGCGAGCGGCTCGGGCAAGAGCACGCTATTGACCATCGCCGGAAGTTTGGAGAAGCCAACGTCAGGGGAGGTGTACGTTGGTGGCTCAGCTCTGTCCAAGATGTCACGCAACGACCAGGCGCGCCTGCGACGTCGCTCCATTGGGTACGTGTTTCAGGACTACAACCTGCTGGCCGGATTGAGTGCGGCGGAGAATGTCTCACTGCCGCTGGAACTTGACGGGACCTCGACCCGCAAGGCGCGAGAGGCCGGCATGGAGGCACTGGAAGAACTCGGTCTCGCCGATCGGGCGTCGCGCTACCCCGACGAACTCTCTGGCGGTGAGCGTCAGCGCGTATCCATCGCCCGAGCTGTGGTGGGTGAGCGTCGGCTTCTGCTCGCCGATGAACCGTCAGGCGCCCTTGACTCCGCCAATGGAGAGGCCGTGATGCGTCTCGTACTTGCCGCGTGTCGTCGTGGAGTCGCTGCAGTGGTTGTCACCCATGACGCGCAACTGGCCTCGTGGGCAGACCGAGTGGTGTTCCTACGCGACGGGCGAGTGGTCGATCAAACGGTGCCACCGCCACCGCCAGAGTCCCTACTCGAGCCTTCTCCCAACTCGTGACTAGCCATCTGAAAGGGAGGTCGATCGAAGCCAAGTCGACATCAAGCAACGGGGGCGCTCCCGCTCGGCGCGCCGTGGTGCGCTGGGCCTGGCGCCTGTTCCGCCGAGAGTGGCGCCAGCAACTCTTGATCCTCGCGCTCGTCATCGTCGCCACCGCCGCCACCATCGTCGGTGCCGCGGTGTCGATCAACTCGCGCCAGCCGGCCAACCTGGGGTTCGGAACCGCCCAGGATCTGGTGACGTTTCCGGGGTCCGGACCGAAGGTCGCGAGCGACATAGCCAGCCTTCAGCAGCGCTATGGCTCGAACGAAGTAGTCGACAACGAAACGCTCGCCATCCCTGGTTCGATCGACACCTACCAACTGCGCTCAGAGAATCCTCGCGGTCCCTTCATCAAGCCGATGCTGTCCTTGGTGAGCGGTCACTATCCGACCGGTTCGGCCCAGGTGGCCTTGACAGCGGGACTCGAATCCACCTTCAATGTGAAAGTCGGTGGCACGTGGATCGAGTCGGGTGTGACCCGGCGCGTGGTCGGTATCGTGCAGAACCCTCAAAGCCTGCTGGATGAGTTTGCGCTCGTCGCACCGGGCCAGGTCGCGACGCCCACACAGATCAGCATCTTGTTCGACGGACCCGCACCGAAGCAGGTCTCCTCGGGCGAGGTCATCCAGAACATTCACTTCGTGACCACCAACGGGATAAATCCAGAGACCATCTCGATCGCCGGTCTGATCCTGGGCATGATGCTCATCGCGCTCGTGTCGATCGGCGGCTTCACCGTTCTGGCGCAACGCCGCCTGCGATCAATCGGCATGTTGGAGTCACTCGGGGCGACTGATCGCCACGTGCGACTAGTCGTTCGCGCCAACGGCGTGATCGTCGGAGTGGTCGGTGCCGTGGCCGGTGCCCTGGTTGCGGTCGCGGTGTGGCTGGCGTACCGCCCGAGTCTTGAGCAGAGCTCTCATCACGAAATCGGGGTGCTCGCGCTGCCCTGGCTGGTGGTGATCCTCGCGATGGTTCTCGCCATCGCCGCCACGTACTTCGGTGCCTCGCGCCCCGCGCGCTCAATTACAAAGGTTCCGATCGTGTCGGCCCTCTCAGGTCGCCCGGCACCGCCGCGCCAAGTCCACCGCACCGCGATACCCGGCGCCGTCTTCTTCATCGTCGCTTTTGTCTTGCTGGGGTACGCGGGCGGGGGGAGCAGCCAGGACCCACGTCTCCCCGAACTCGCCTTCGGTCTCATGTTGCTTATCCCGGGCATCATCCTTCTCGCGCCGTTCTGCTTGACCGCGCTCGCGCGACTGGGGCGCGGTGCGCCCATCGCCGTGCGACTCTCGCTGCGCGACCTCGCGCGATACCGGGCTCGCTCGGGCTCGGTGCTCGCTGCGATCGCCCTGGGAGTTCTGATCGCCGTCATCGTGTCACTCGTGTCAGCGGCGCGGTACGCGAACGTGCTCGACTACGCCGGCCCGAACATGACGTCGAGCCAGATCAACGTCTACACCGCGAACGGGCCCTACGGCGCAGAAGGGCCCGGTGCCGGGTTTGGCAGTGTCGTGACAACAAGCCAGGTTGACAAGATGCGAAAGAGCGCGGACGCCATTGCGGCGTCGCTAGGTAGCCACCAACTTGTGGAGCTCGAGACCACGAGTGCCTCCATAAACCACGCAGAAGCGGGGCGAAACTGGTCCGGCCCGGTCTTCGTGGCAACGCCGCAGCTCCTTCGGTTCTTTGGCATCAAGAACTCGCAGATCGAGCACGGCGCCGAGATACTTACCATGCGCCCGGGCCTATCGGGACTTTCCAAAATGCAACTCACCTATGGAAACAAGGGCGGCCGCGGACCGTCACCTATCTGCACCGCGGCCAACGGATGCCTCGCGAACCCCAAGATCCAAGAGATCAGTTCACTACCGGCCGGAACTTCTGATCCGAACACGGTGATCACCGAGTACGCGGTGCACAAGCTCGGCCTACATCCCATCGTCGCGGGCTGGATGATCCAAGCACCGAGCCCGCTGAGCGCGACGCAGATCTCGAGTGTTCGTGGGTCGGCGGCGACTTCGAGCATGAGCCTCGAGTCCAAGAACAGCTTGCCGTCCTCGGCGGAGATCGTGAACGACGCAACCGCCTTCGGTGTGATCCTGGCGCTGGCCATCCTCGCCATGTCCGTTGGACTCATTCGCAGCGAGACGGCGGGTGACTTGCGCACGCTCGCTGCGACTGGGGCAAGCCGAAGGACTCGGCGCACGCTGACCGCGGCGACGGCCGGGGCGCTGGGTCTCTTGGGCGCCGTCCTCGGAACGGCGGCCGCGTACATCGGCGTGGCCGGTTGGATTCGAACGAACTCGCTCAATGGAGGCTTGGGGGCCCTCGGCGCCGTGCCCGTGGAGAATCTTCTCTTGATCCTCGTCGGCATGCCCTTGCTGGCGGCGATCGGCGGTTGGCTATTCGCCGCGCGCCAACCGTCCTTGCTATCGCGCCAACCCATCGAATGATCCAATCCGCGAAGGAGCAGAGGCGGATTCGGTGCTGCCATAGATGCGAGCAAATGGAGCGAAATTGACTGAGGCGGCGCCAGGCCCGAGGGCTGTGATCGCAGGAGAGCATCGCCGATGGTACGTGCACCTCGCTCTGCTCTTGACCTTGGCGGGATCGCTGGTGACGCTCGTTTACTTGAGTCACAGCATCACCATCCACGTGATCTTCGGCGTGGCCTTCATGGTGTTCGTCCTCTTCCATCTCTACCAGCGCCGATGCACCGTCAGGTCGCTCGCCAAACAGTTCGTGAGCACCAAGAGCCGCGCCAAAGGGCCGAGCCGCTTGGCGATCTCCGACACGATCCTTGAGCTGCTCGTGGCGAACGTCTTGGTGTCGGGGATCGTCGACGCCATGAGTCATCACGCGACGGTTCTTCCCTTCGCGTCAGACATTGGGTTACGCCCGGCCTCGATCAGTGGCACAAGCTGGCGAGCATCATCCTCGTGGTGTATGTCATTGTTCACGTGTTACGGCGCCGCAAGCGCCTACGTCGCTCCCACATTCAGTAGGTCCGGGCGGGTCAGATCGAAGAGTCCCTAGCGTTGCGCGGGACCATCGAACGGGCTCCTGATCTCACTAGTTGCGCAGCGTATACTCCCAGTGTATTGTTTAGGTATGAGTGTTCCCTTGACATTGCTTGGCCTCCTCGAACGAGAGCCGAGTCACGGATACGACCTGAAGCGCGACTACGACACCTATTTCGGTCGCGCGAAACCGCTGCCGTTCGGCCAGGTCTACGCCACCTTGGCCCGTCTGTCGCGTGACGGCAAAGTGGTCCCCGGAGAGGTCGAGCCAGGCGGCGGGCCGGATCGAAAGCGCTACGCCATCACTCCCGAGGGGAGAGAGGAGTTCGAGACGTGGCTCGCCGAGCCAGTGGAACCAGAACCCCATCTGCAAACCGTCTTGTTCGCCAAGGTGGTCCTTGCCCTCATGCTCGGTCGCTCCGCAGAGCGCTATCTCGACACTCAGCGTGCGGCTCATCTGAAGCGCATGCGCGATCTCACCGATCAGAAGCGCAGCGACAGCCTGGTCGACGTGCTGCTTGCCGATCACGGGTTGTTCCACTTGGAGGCGGACCTTCGCTGGATCGACATGACGGCCGCGCGCCTTCCCCTGCTCGCTGAGGTGGTGGCGTGATGAGCGTGATGACCGCGCCCATTGATGTTCGATCCGCGGAGTACTTGATCGAAGCTCACAACGCCGTGTTCGACTTTGGCGAGACGCCGGCATTGAGAGGGGCCAATCTCTCGATCAATGAAGGCGAGATCGTGGCCGTCATGGGCCCGAGCGGCTCAGGCAAGTCGACGCTCCTGCACTGCCTCGCGGGGATACTCATCCCTAAGCGGGGGGAGATCCGCTTCTCGGGCGAGCGCATCGACACCCTCGACGAGAATGAGCGCAGCGCGTTGCGACGTGAAGCCTTCGGTTTCGTCTTCCAGTTCGGTCAACTGGTGCCCGAACTCACCGCTGAGGAAAACGTCGCGCTGCCCCTGCTGCTCGACGGGATTCGACGCGACGAAGCCCTGTTGCGCGCGCGTCAGTGGTTCGAGCGCCTCGGACTCGGGGGTTTGGAGCGGCGACGTTCGGGAGAACTGTCTGGCGGGCAGGCCCAGCGAGTCGCCCTAGCGCGCGGGCTCGTGGCACACCCCAAGGTGCTCTTCGCCGATGAGCCCACGGGTTCGCTGGACTCGCTGACCGGCGAGCTGGTGATGGAGATGCTCGTCAGGGCGGCTAAGGAGGACGGTACCACGGTGGTCCTCGTGACCCACGAGCCGCGCGTGGCCGCCTATGCGGGGCGCGAGGTCATCGTCCGAGACGGTCTCGTCAGATCTCTCGAGTCAGACACCTACGCGTCATGATCCGCTTTGGTCTCCGTCTCACGCTGAGAGGCGGGAGAGAGTCCCTCCTTCGACTCATCGTCATGGCGCTCGCCGTAGCCGTGGGCGTCGCGATGCTCCTCGCGACTATGGCGATTATCAACGCGCTCGGCTCGCAGAATTCCCGGGGCGAGTGGATGTCCAACCCGACGCCCTACTTCGCCCAGCATCAGCGTGGCTCACAAGGCTCGCCATTGGAGACCACATCCTCAAAGGGGTCCATTTGGTTTCTCGTCAGCACCGATCAGTTCGAACAACAGGTAATCGTCCGAGTGGATGTCGCCGCTACAGACGCACACTCTCTGGTTCCGCCGGGAATACCCCGACTGCCTGGGCCAGGGCAGTTCTATGCGTCGCCCGCCCTGGCCGCACTGCTGAGGACCACTCCGGCGAGCGAGCTGGGTGATCGCTTTAGCGGAACCGAGATCGGCACCATCGGGTCGTCGGCTCTGCCGTCGCCGAGTGATCTCATCGTCGTCATGGGAGACATGGCCTCTACTCTGGCTCACGCCCCTGGCGCGCAGAGGATCTCGGCGTTCGCCACCTCCTCGGGCAGCGGCGGCCCCGACACATTAGGCACCACAGGCCTGCAAGTTGTGCTGGGCATACTGGCCCTGGTCCTGCTGTTCCCGGTCCTCGTGTTCATTGCCATGGCCACGAGACTCTCCGCTGCTCGGCGCGAGCAGCGCTTCGCCGCAATGCGCCTCGCCGGTGCCACGCTGCGCCAGGTTGCAGTGATCGCCGCAGTGGAGGCGGTCGTCGCCGCCTTGGCCGGCGTTGTGATGGGGTTCGGTCTCTTCATCCTCGTCAAGCCGGCGCTAGTCCATGTTCCCTTTGCCGGGCAACCGCTGTCCGCAGGCGATCTCACCACCGGACTGACCGACATCCTCATCGTCGCCATTGGCGTTCCTTTCGCCGCCGCCGTGGTGGCACGCGTTGCGCTTCGACGCGTGCGGATTTCTCCGCTTGGCGTGACGCGCCGCGTCACTCCCTCGGCGCCGCGGTTCTATCGAGTCATCCCTTTGGTCGCGGGCATCGCAATTCTCGCGTTCTATGCTGCCGTCGGCCGTCCCAGCTCTTCGGGCGGTCAGATCCAGGGGTATCTATTGGGTTTCTTCTTGATCATGATCGGCCTGGTGCTGGCGGGCCCGTGGCTGACGATGATGGGCTCGCGCATCATGGCCAAGCGAACCAGTCGAGCGACTCTGCTCCTCGCGGGAAGACGACTCTCGGACAATCCGCGCGGCGCGTTTCGAGCCATTAGCGGCCTGATACTCGCCATCTTCGTCACGAGCGTCGCGTTCGGCGTTATCTCCACGCTCTTGACAGATCACGGGACAGCGGGCACCGGCTCTGCGGCGAGCGAGACGGTGGCCGATCAGTTCGCCTTCTTTCAAAACGGCTCCGTGCCCACAGTGCCCAGCAGCGTGACGAGGTCGCTGCACGCAATCCGCGGCGTGAAGGGAGTGACGCTCGTCCACGTCGCGCCGTCCGGCACGCGAATCGATGGGCACGTGCCCGATATCAATGGGCTCGGTGGCGATCTTCAGTACGGCTTGGTGTCCTGCGCGGATCTGGCGAGGACGCCCGCTCTGGGCAAATGCCAACGGGGCGCGACATTCGCCGCGCTCGGCGACGACATCGCCTTCGCGCCACTCACGAAATCGGTCACCGTCGCCGCATCCACGACCTGGCCTAGCGCGCACGCAAAGAGTTCGCTTGGGAGCCTGCCCGTTCAGATCGTCGCCGTGGCCACTGACGGCTCCACGTCGACGGTTGCTCGTGTCGAGACGGTTCTCGATCGAGCGTTCCCTTTCCAAAGCACCACGAGCCTCTTCGGAGAAGCGAGCTTGGGCTCCCAGCAGCTTCTCACCGAGATGAAGACAGCCAGCGAGGTAGTCATCCTGGCCAGTCTGCTGATTGCCGGTTGCAGTTTGGCCGTGGCCATGGTATCTGGGGTGAGCGAGCGCAAGCGCCCCTTTGGCCTGTTGCGGTTGACAGGTGTGCCGTTACGCGTATTGCAGCGGGTCATCGCCCTGGAGACCGCGGGGCCGCTCGTCGTCATCGCGCTGGTGTCGGCCACCCTTGGCTTGGTGACGTCCAACTTGTTCTTGCGCTCGCAGCTGGGTCTCACCTTGCGACTTCCTGGAGCTTCGTACTACGCGATCGTGCTTGGTGGGCTTGCCGGGTCGCTCCTGATCATCGGCTCCACCATGCCGCTGCTCAGTCGCCTCACGCGACCCGAAGACGCCCGCATGGAGTAGTGGGGCTGGCTAGCGCGAGTCGCTAAGGAGGGGAATCGCCCTGCGCCGGCTGGATGTCGGGTCGAGCGACCGCCAGATAGATCACCAGGACGAATACCGCCGCGACGAAGACGAGGGCGGTCTGACCGTCTCCAAAGCCGATGCCACTGATGGCCGGGGACTTGCTGATGTAGTCGGCATACGACGCACCGAGGGGTCGCGTGAGGACGTAGGCGGTCCAGAACGCGGCGATGGAGTTGAATCGAAAGCGCCAGCGCGCTACGGCCGGGACCAAGATGAGGACGCTGAAGAGGACGCCCGACGAGAGGTAACCGAGGTTGAGCGAGGTCGCCGTGAAGTCACCGAGCGCGGTACCCAGGGCGAAGGTGGCAAAGACCGTGGCCCAGTAGAAGACCTCGCGTCGCTGGGTGGTGATGCTGTGGATGGACAAGGTTCCCTCGCTGCGTTGCCACGTCCAAAAGATGGCGGCCAGCACCACGGCCCACAGGAGAGTCGTCCCTATGTAGGGGATTCCCACGTCGAGGTGGAGAAAGTCTGAGACTCCCGTGCCGAAGATGGCGATGGCGTAAGCGAGGAACCAGTAGCAGAAGGTCCGATATCGGCGCGTCGAGAACTGGGCCACGAGTGCGACGAGGAAGAGACCGACCTCGGTACCGCCGCCCCTGATGTTTCCCCACGTCTTGAAGTAGTCCGACGCGGCCTCGCCACCGGCGGTCGTGAGGATCTTGGCGACCCAGAAGAAAAGGATGGTCTCGGGGACCTTGGCGGCGAGAGGCGGGGGAAAGAAACGGCCGAGCACCGGCACCTGGCCCTCGGCGAGCGGTGCGCTCGAACGAGACGCGAACGAGCCTCGTCGTCGGTGCTTTGCCGGTGCCACGTACTCCAACCTTTGTCCTGGACGCCCTGACCAGAATAGAGCACGTGATCGCTGGTTCTTATGCCTGCGTCAACAAGTGCGACTGATTGCGTGCTCAAATGAAGGACGGACGCTTTCGCGTCGTGGCGGGCGATGGCCGCGATGATTACGGGAGTAGCGACGGGCGAGCAATCGACGCCGAGCTGTCCAGCCCTTCCAATCTCGCCTTCACGGCCAGCGGTGATCCGTATTTCGTCGACGGGCGCGGGTCATCCAACCCGATTGGTCGTGAAGTCTATTGCCGGGAATGGGGTAGCCACAGCGTCGACGGTGCCGACAAGTGGGAAAGCGAATCGCGGTAGCGACATATCGGTCGATCGCGCCCGATGGGAAGGAGGCCCTCGTCACCGGATTCACGTTTCTTACTCCCCCCGAGGGCGGGGTCACCTTTCGCGGTGCCGTGCTGGTCGATCTGTCGCCAGGAGAGCCTCTCGTCAGTGAGATTTGGCAGGCCGGTCAACTACAGACAGAGCACCGGACCCGTGCTTTTTGGCCAGTGACCGTGGGCCATGGCTGCGATGGTACGCCAATCTCTGATGGACGGAGCCCGATAACGTGAGTCGCCTAGAACAAAAGTTCCTGGAGCACCTTCGCAAGGACGACCGGTTGATCACCCTGGATGGAGTGGCCGGCGTCTTCGACGTGAATGATCGTGGCGTCAGGAAGTCGCCTCAGCACTTCGGCTTGGTCCTCATCGTCGACCACTGAGCCGTGCGCCATACCGCGCACGAGCGCGACGGGCATGAGGAGCGATCCGAGCGCGCTCCACAGATCGTCGGTAGGCAGCGCTTGCAAGGCGGAGGAGCCGTGCTGCTGATGTCGCCACACCCAGGTGCCATCGGATCGCTGTACGGCGTTATGGAGGATGCCGCGACGAAGCGAGGAGACCGAGCGAGTGGGGTTGTGCTCGATCGTCCGCGCGAGGAGTTCGTCGAAGCTGTCAAAGGTCGCTGGCCCATTGACGAAGTTCGTGATGTGACGGGCCTTGTCGGCGTTGACCCCGGGCGTGATGTCGATCAACACGAGGGCGCGAACGAGGTCCGGTCGCTCGCTGGCGACCAGGATGGAACTGAGGCCACCCAGTGACATGCCGACCAGCGGGAGCGGGTCCGAGGTCAGTTGTTCGATCGCGCGCGCCAGATCGCGGGCGTGCACCGCGATGGCCGAGTTCTCGTTGGGCGAGGGATCGGAGTGGCCGTGACCCGGCAGATCGAGCGCGATGAGTGGTCGGTCCAGGGTCAGTGCGACCGAGTCGAAGGTGTGGGCGTTCTGAGCGCCGCCGTGAACCAAGACGAGCTGGGGCTCTCTCTCGCCCCAACGCAAGCCGCTCAACTGGCGCAGTCCATCGACCGCGACGAAGAATCGCCGCACGGGCGGGATCTTGACATCGAGGGCCCACTCCGCGATGTTCTCGTGGAAAAGGGAAAACTCGTCGTAAGAATTTTCTGGCACGCACCAGAGCGTAGAAGATTCACTGCTAGAGATAGTGGGGTGAGTCGTCCGACGTGCGTGGTCGTTCTCGCCGCCGGCGAGGGATCGAGGATGCGTTCGTCACGCCCCAAACCCCTTCACCATCTCTGTGGACGCGCGATGGTGCGCTACGTTCTCGACGCCGCAGCCCAGGAGAATGTCCGCGCAACGGTCGTCGTTGTTGGCCACTACGCGACGTGGGTGGAAAAAGAGCTGAGCGCGGGCGCGTCGCCTCTGCGACCCCTCACGTTCGTTGAGCAACTCGAACAGTTGGGCACCGGTCACGCAGTGTCGGTGGCGCTCTCCGCCATCGACGAAGCGATCGGTGACACCGACGGCGACGTCGTGATCTTGCCCGGCGACACCCCGCTACTGCGCGGGGCGAGTGTTGCGCGTCTCTTGGAGCGCCATCGCGAAAGCCAGGCGGCCCTCACTGTGCTGAGCGCGCACCTCGACAATCCGACGGGATATGGACGCGTCATTCACGCAAAAGACGGAACGCTGGAGCGCATCGTCGAAGAACGTGACGCGAGGGAGAGTGATCGCGTGGTCACTGAGGTGAACACCTCGATCATGGTCGTTCGTCAAAGCCTTCTGGGCCCCGCGCTGCGACGTATCGGACGCCACAACGCCCAACAGGAGTACTACCTCACCGACTTGGTTGAGGAACTTCACGACATGGGCCACTTCGTAGCCTCCTGGCAGTTGGAGGACGCCAGCGAAGCGCTGGGGATCAACGACCGGCGCCAGCTCGCCCAGGCTGAACAGGTTCTACGCGCGCGAATCAACGACGAATGGATGGCTCGGGGAGTCACGATGTGGGACCCCACTCAGACCTACGTCGACGCTGACGTCGAGCTTGCGCCAGAGGTTGCGCTGTTGCCTGGAACGATCTTGAAGGGTCACTGCGTGGTAGCGCGCGGAGCGACGATTGGACCAAACGCGGTGTTGCGCGATGTGGAGGTGGGCGAAGGCTCAACAATCGGTACAGTCGACGCGACCCACGTTCGAGTCGGCGCCGACGCGAGCGTTGCCTCCTTCGTCGTCCTGAGTCCCGGCACGGTCGTCTCGGCGGGCGAGATCGTTACGCCGTTGACTCACCGCTCTCACTGAGGCCTCTCGTTCGCCTGTACGCTGGCGCCGTGGAGTCCCTCGCCAAACGCCGCCTTGTGCTGGTCTCGGGGCGTTGCCATCCAGCCCTCGCGATGGACGTGGCCGACAAGCTCGGCATTGAGCTCACGAACGCTAATCTGCGCGAGTTTGCCGACGGAGAGATTCACTGTCGCATCGACGAATCGATTCGCGGCGCGCACGTGTTCATCATGCAAACGCACGCGTCGCCGGTCAACGACTCGGTCATGGAACAACTCATCATGATCGACGCCGCCAAGCGCGCGTCCGCCAAGAGCATTACCGCCGTCGTGCCCAACTACGGGTACGCCCGGCAGGATCGAAAGACGGCTGGTCGCGAGCCCATCACCGCCAAACTCGTGGCTGACATGCTCCAGACCGCGGGCGCGTCGCGGGTGTTGTCAGTTGACTTTCACTCCGGTCAGATCCAGGGGTTCTTCGATATTCCCGTCGACCACCTGGTCGCGGCCCCCGTCCTTGAGGGGCACCTCAAGGCCAACGCCAATCCTCGCGATCTGGTGGTTGTCGCGCCGGACGCCGGACGCGTGAAAGTGGCTGAGCGCTATGCCCAGCACCTTGGCTGTGACCTCGCGCTCGTGCACAAGACGCGCCCGCGCGGTGCGCTCAACGTGGCCGAGGCTCGCCATATCGTCGGTGACGTGACCGGTCGCCACTGCGTGTTGATCGACGACATGATCGACACGGCGGGCACCATCGTGGCCGCTTGTGACCTCCTCAAGCAGCACGGTGCGGAAGAGATCTGGGTGATGGCCACTCACGCCGTCTTTTCACCGCCGGCGGTCGAGCGACTCTTCAACGCGCCGATCAGTCGAGTCATCGTGACCGACACGCTGCCCCTCCCCTCGGAGAAGCGCTTCGAGAAGCTCGAGATCCTCTCTATTGCGCCCATCATCGCGACCGCCATTTCGGCCATCTTCGACGACACGTCGGTGTCGGACATCTTCGGCGGCGAAAACCTGCTCTGATCGCGACGCGCTAAGGGAGCGCCGCGTGAACTAAAGTGCGGCCGAGGGAAGGGGTGCGATGGGCATATTCGGTCGATCTTCGTCATCCATCAGTTTTGGACGCCATCTGGGATTCTTCTTCGGTCCCGGACCGGGCAGATCATTCGGGCCATTCCCGGCCATCTTGGCGTTGCTCTTGCTGATCGTCGTGATCGTGCTGGCCGTGGCGTTCATTCGCTACGAGCGAAACCGGCATCGGTGGGGGCTGGTGGGGCCGAGCGGGACGCCCGCGTCCTTCGAAGCGTTGCGAATATTGAATGAGCGCTTCGCCAAAGGAGAGATTGACCCTGAGGACTACAAGGTCCGCCGTGACCTTCTACAAGGCTCGACCTAGATCGGCCAACTCGCTGGGCTGGAGCGAGCCCGACTCGGCACAGTAGACTGTTTCTCCTGTGCGTAGGCCCGGGGCCGCCAGTCATTTCTTAGAGGAGTACTCATGTCACAGGTCACGTTGCACGCGACGACGAGTCGCGCGCAGGGCTCGGCGGGTTCTCGCCGCTTGCGCCATGAGGGCTCCATTCCTGGTGTGATCTATGGGCACGGCGTCGGACCCTTCCCGGTTGCCGTGAACGCGAAGGAGTTCCGCACCGCCGTCTCTGGTGACCAAGGACTGAATGCGCTCATCACCCTTGACGCCGACGGGAAAAAGTACACCGTGATGGCGCGCGAACTCCAGCGCCACCCCGTTCGTGGCACCGTCTCGCACATCGATTTCCAGGTGGTCGACCCCAACCAGGCCGTCGTCGCAGAAGTTCCCCTTCACCTCATCGGAGATGCCGTGGAAGTGCGTCACGCGGACTGGGAAGTGGACCAGCAGATGTTCAACCTCGAAGTCAGCGCTCGTCCCGACCGAATTCCGAACTTCGTCGAAGTTGACATCTCAGATCTCACCGTCGGTTCGGCTATTCGCGTCAGCGACCTAGCGCTGCCCAAGGGCGTCGAGGCTACGGGCGATCCGTCAGCCTCGGTCGTGGCGACGCACGCGGGTCGCGCCGCGAAGGCGGTCGGAGCGACCGTCGACGCTCCCACGGAGTAGTTCGCCGTGGCGCTTCGGCGCGCTCGTGAGAGTGACCGGCGGGGTCAGTCGAGCAGTTTGCTCATCATCGGGTTGGCCAATCCTGGTGAGGACTATGAAGGCTCGCGCCACAACGTCGGCGGCGACGCCGTGCGCCTCGTGGTGTCGCGCCGCGGTGGTCACCTCAAGCTGGAGCGTCACCAGCGCGCTCTCAGCGCCACCGTCTCAACCGCGCGTGGACCGGTCACTCTCGCGGTGCCCACTACCTTCATGAACGAATCCGGTTCGGCCCTGCCCCCCTTGTTGCGTCGAACCTCGATTGGCGATCTCTCGCGTCTCGTCGTCGTGCACGATGAGCTGGATCTCGAGCCGGGTCGCGTGCGGATCAAATTCGGAGGCGGACTCGCCGGTCACAACGGACTGCGGTCCATTGCCCACACCCTCGACTCTCAGGAGTTCGCCCGAGTGCGCATCGGCATCGGCAAGCCCCCGAGCAAGGAGCAGGGAGCTAACTACGTCCTCAAACGTCCGACGGGCAGGCTTCGCGAGTCGTTGACGCTCAACGTCGATGACGCCGCCGACGCGATCGAGGCCTTGCTCGATTACGGGTTCGACGACGCCCAGCAGCGCGTGAACGGATCGTGAGCGAGGTCGCCCTTCGCCGAGTTCTCGAACGCGTCGCCCCGAGTGTTCGCGCGTCGCTGGCGTCGGGTTCCTTTGTCGCCTCCAGCTACGCAACGCCGCTCGCGTTGGCTGCACTGGCCCTCGAGGATGACCTTCTCGTCGCGGTGACCGCCACTTCGAGTGAGGCCGAACACGTTCGTGACGCTCTCGTGGCATGGTTGGGGGAGAGCAACGTCGCGCTGTGGCCAGGGTGGGACACCCATCCGCTTGAGCGCGTCAGCCCCGATAGTCAGGTGATGGCGTTGCGGTCGCTGCTTCGATGGCGTCTACGCGAAGGGAGTGCCCCGCGCGTCGTCGTGACCTCGGCTCGCTCCGTCGCCCAAGTGCTCTCGCCTGAGGCGCTGGCAGAGCCTTTTGTGCTCCGTCGGGGCAGTGAGATTGAACGCGACCGCTTCATAGAGGGTCTCGTAGACATGGGATACCGGCGAGAGCAACTGGTTGAGCATCGCGCCGAGATCGCGGTACGCGGAGGAATCATCGACGTCTGGCCCGCTCAGAATGATGAGCCCGTGCGTCTCGATTTCTTCGGGGACGAGATCGAGCGCCTCACCATTTTTGACATCGCCACCCAAAGGTCCACTCGCGACCTGGAGGAAGCCGTCATCGCTCCCGCGCGCGAGTGGCTACCCGGCCGAGCGACCCGCGAGCGTGCCGAAGCGCTCGCCCAGATCGCCCCGTGGGCGCAGTCCACCTTTGATCGCCTAGCGATCGGGCAGCTCTTTGACGGCATGGAAGGGTGGATGGGTCTCTTCGTCACCGAGCCCGTAACGCTGTTGGACGAAGTCGCAGGCGCTCGCGTCGTCGTGGTCGAGCCCACTCGGGTTCGCTCGCGCCTCGAGGAGCTGCTCAGTGAGGAACGAGAGCTCACCGACGTGGTGGCGGCGACCTGGCGGGCGAGGGAGGACGTGCCGCTGTTGCATCTCGCCTATGACGAGGTTCTCGGTGGTCGTGTCGACCTGAGTCTCGACACGGGCGCTACCGCGTTCGAGTCCGCGCTAACCTCACCCCCCCTTGTCCAAGGCGATGCAGCGCGCATCGCCGCCCACGTGCGGGGTTGGTCCAAGGGTCGTCGCGGCGTGATCCTGACGTCGACTCCGTTCGCCATCGACCGCATGGCGGACCAACTGCGCGGCGAGGGACTCGACGTCACGACGGACCCACGTCGCGTCCTCGAGGCGCGACTCAGCGTGCTCGAGAGCTCCCTCCCCTCAGGTTTCTTCCTCGATGAGCCCGAGATCGTTGTCTGGAGCGAGAGCGACCTGACGGGTCGACGCGTGCAACGTCGAATTGCGCGCACGCGCACTCGAAACGTGGACGGTTTCTTCGACGACTTATCCGTGGGCAACTACGTGGTGCATCGTCAGCACGGCGTGGCGCGGTTTTCGGGCACAACGACGCGGGCGATCAATGGTGTCACCCGCGACTACTTGATTCTGGAGTTCAAGGACGGGCGAAGTTACTGGCCCACCGAACAGATCGACGCGCTGACTCCCTACACGGGGGGCGACTCGCCCGCGCTCTCGCGCATGGGTGGCGTGGAATGGCAAAAGACCCGCGCCAAGGCGAGAGCCGCGGCCTATCTCGTCGCCCAGGAACTGGTTGACCTCTATCGTGCGCGCACCGTCGCCGAGGGCCACGCGTTCAGCCCCGACACGGCCTGGCAGCGAGAGATGGAAGAGCTCTTCGCCTACACCTTGACCGCCGATCAGGCCCAAGCCATTCGTGATGTCAAGGCCGACATGGAGTCACCACGTCCGATGGACCGGCTGGTCTGCGCCGACGTGGGCTTTGGCAAGACCGAGGTCGCGTTGCGCGCAGTGTTCAAGGCGGTGCAGGACAACTATCAAGCTGCGGTACTGGTGCCCACCACGCTGCTCGCCAGCCAGCACTTCACCACTTTCGCTGAGCGCTTCGCCGGCTTTCCCATCAAGGTGGCACTGCTCAGCCGATTCGTCGACGACGTCGAATCCAAGGTCACCCTGGAGGGTCTCGCCGATGGGACCGTGGACGTGGTCATCGGGACCCACCGTCTCCTCGGCGAGTCTGTCGCGTTCAAGAAACTTGGATTACTTGTCGTGGACGAAGAGCAACGCTTCGGTGTCACGCACAAAGAGGCGATTAAGTCGCGTTCGGTGGGCGTGGATGTGCTGACCTTGAGCGCGAGTCCGATTCCGCGCACCTTGGAGATGGCCTTCACCGGTATTCGCGACCTGTCGATGATCACCACGCCACCGGCCGATCGCCGTCCAATCCTCACGCACGTGGGGGAGTTCAACGAACCCGCCGTGGTCGAGGCGATCCGTCGCGAGTTGTTGCGCGAAGGGCAAGTCTTCTTCGTCCACAACCGCGTGACCGACATCGATCAGGTCGCGCGACGTCTCGGACAACTGGTACCCGACGCGCGAATCGCCATCGCCCACGGTCAGATGGACGAAGGCTCACTCGAACGCGTCATGATCGACTTCTGGGAGCGACGATTTGACGTGTTGGTCTGCACGACGATTGTCGAGTCGGGAATCGACCTGCCTTCGGTCAACACGTTGATCGTCGATCGCGCGGAGCGCCTCGGACTTGGTCAGTTGCACCAGCTGCGCGGTCGGGTCGGGCGAAGCGGCCAGCGAGCCTACGCCTACCTCTTTCACCCCGTGGACCAGGTGCTATCTGAGGCCGCCTACGAGCGCCTGCGCACCATCGGCGACAACACCGCCTTGGGCAGTGGCTTCAAGATCGCCATGCGCGACCTCGAGATTCGAGGCGCGGGAAACCTCCTCGGTCACGATCAGTCCGGACCCGTGGCGGCCGTCGGCTACGACCTCTACGTGCAACTGGTCGCCGAGGCCGTCGCTGACGCCAAGGGGTTCCGAGTCCCCGAGATCACGCCGATCAACCTCGACGTGCCCGGGGAGGCGCATCTGCCCAAGAACTACGTGGAGGCCGACGACGCGCGCCTTGAGGCGTACCGCAGACTCGCCGGCGTCACGACGCACGAGGAACTGGACGATCTGCGCATTGAGTGGATCGACCGCTACGGCGAGTTGCCCGCGTCGGCGTTGGGTCTGTTGGAGCTCGCTCGCCTACGTCTCACGTGCTTGGAGTACGGCGTCACGTCGGTCATCGTATTGCCCTCGCGCGTGGGTGTACGGTCCCAGCCGATCGTGCGATTCGGCCCGGTCATTCTGGCGCTGAGCCAGCAGATGCGCGTTCGGCGCGCGTACGGCTCGGGCGCCTACAACGAGTCGACCCACGAGATTCGCGTCGAGCGCGCGCCGGGCGAGGTAGCGCCGCCGGCCATCACGGCGCTAATAGAGGACGTGCACGCCTCGACAGAGGCCTCTGGCTAACTCAGTAGCATGACAGGGTGCGTCGCCTCGTAGCCCTGTTTGTTATCGCACTCGTGGGCGCTGCTGCGTACGGAATTAGCGGATCCTCCTCGGGCGTGAGCGTGGACCACCAAGGCGTGTCGAGCTACACCTTGAGCGCTGAACTGTCCGCGATTTCGCACAACAACACCCTGGCGTGCTACATCAGCGCGCTGGATCCGACCAGTTACGTATCGGGCACCGGCGCAGACTCACTGAAGGCGAGCGCCGCCGCCGTGTGGGCGAATCTGCGCGTCGAGGGCCTCGCCATCAACCAATACGTCACGGCGACGTTGAAGTATCACCCCAACGTCACCCAACTCGCCGCCGCGAAGCTCTCGCTCGAAAGCGAGTTGACTGAACAGGCGGCGAACGGTTCCACCAAGTGCCCGGGCACTTCGGCTGAAGCCCTCGCCGAGATGCCGGTCGAGATGCGAACCTCCGAGATCCAAGACCAGGCGACCTCGCTCTACCTCGTCAAGAAAGTGCGCGCGACGATTCCACTTACCGTGGTGTCCATGAAGAACTACTACAGGGCCCATGTTTCGGACTACGACACACTGTGCGTCTCTATCGCCCTCGTGCTGCCCGATAGCGTTGCCGCCTTCGACAAGGGCGAGGCGGCGGGAGACAGCGTCGCGACGCTGGCCAAGGACTACTCGCAAGACCCCTCGTCTGCGAAGGGAGGTGCCTACGGCTGCTTCTCACCGTCGAGTCAGTCCTACACGGGGGTGCGCGCGGACGTGGCGGACGGGGCCTTGAACACGTTCCCGACCACCCCGCAGTACATCGACTATAACGGCAGCGAGTATGGGCTCTTCGTCGCCGCGACCAAGCGCATCGTCACTCCCTATGCCACAGCGGCCGAAACCGTTTTGAGCGACCTGCAGAACTTGAACGCCCAAGCGGCGGACAAAGTGAAGAACACCCTTCTCTATGAGTCGGCCGTCTACGTCGATCCGTCTTTTGGTCGCTGGGGACTTAACACCACCGGTCTCGAAGTGTTCGCGCCGAGCGTTCCCGCTACGGGCAACGTCACGGGGGCGCCGAAGCTCACCTCAGGCGCTGCCCACTATCAGTGACCCCCGTCGTCCGCGTCGTCGGACTGGGACCGAGCACCGTTGATCACATCAGCGAGCGCACGTCGCGACTGATTCGCGAATCGCCCGTCGTACGCTTTCGCACGGTCGTTCACCCCAGCGCGGCTTACTTTGGCGACGTCGAGAGCTATGACGAGTTCTATGAACGAGCCAGCTCCTTTGATGAGCTTTATCGCGAGATCGCCGATGATCTGATGCGGCTTGCGAGTGAGGCGCCCGGTAAAGAGGTCCTCTATGTCGTGCCCGGCTCTCCCGTCGTGGCCGAGCGCACCGTCGAACTTCTTCGCGAGCGCCACGACCTGAGCGTCGTGACCGAACCGGCGGTGTCGGTGATCGATGTGGTCTGCGCCGCGCTCGGCCGCGACCCGATGAGCGTGGGCCTGCGCGTCGTTGACGCCCTGGATTCGACGTACCACCTGCGAGGTCCGGGCCCAATCCTCGTGCTGCAGACGTACTCGCCCGAAATACTCGCGAGCGTCGCCGATCGCCTTCTCGAATCGAGCAGGGTCACGCTCCTGCACCACCTCGGATTGGAGGATGAGCTCATCGCGACGTATCGGGCGGATGAACTTGTGAGCTTCTCAGGCACCGACCACCTGACGTCGCTCTGGGTGGAGGAGTTTCGTGACGCCGGTGAGGCGATGGGCGACCTCATCGACTTCACCAGGCGGCTTCGCGCGGAGTGCCCGTGGGACCAAGTGCAGACCCATGCCTCGTTGACGCGTCACCTGCTTGAAGAGGCCTACGAAGCACTCGACGCGCTGGAGGCTTTCGTACGGGCGAGCGATGCCGGAGAGCCGAGTGATGATCAGGTCGCCCACGTCGAAGAGGAACTGGGTGACCTTCTCTTCCAGATTGTCTTTCACGCGGAGCTCGGCGACGAGGAGGGCAACTTCAGCTTCGCTTCCGTCGCCGATAGCGTGCGCGACAAACTCATTGGTCGCCATCCCCACGTCTTTGGTGACGTGGAGGTCGCGGACGCGAACGAGGTGGCGACGCGCTGGGAGATGCTGAAACAGAGAGAAAAAGGACGCGACAGCGTCACCGACGGCATCGCGTGGCAGATGCCGGCGTTGACTCTCTATACCAAGCTTCTGCGCAAGGCGGCGTCGCTCGACGTCATGGTCGAATCGGGTGAAAGCTCGCGTCAGCGAGCACTCGAGGCCGTCGCGTCGCTGCAACTAGATCCAGACATCGCGGGTGACGCCGAGTCCACGTCGAACGTCGCGGTCGCCTGGGGCGATGCGCTGAGCGCACTTGTTGCAGCCGCGCGCTACGACGGTGTCGATCTCGAAGGCGTGCTGAGAGAACGCGCGATCATATTGCGCGACGCGATTCGCCAGACCGAGGTGACAAAACCCGCCGAGTAACGTTGGTGTCAAACTGAGGAGGCGACATGAGCGCGATTGAAGTTGTCCTGGGCCGCCAGATTCTCGACTCGCGGGGCAATCCCACGGTTGAGGCCGAGGTGCACCTGGAGTCGGGTGCGATGGGTCGCGCGATCTCGCCCTCGGGCGCCTCCACGGGCATTCACGAGGCCGTCGAACTGAGGGACGGCGCCAAAGAGTGGGGCGGCAAAGGGGTTTTAGCGGCGGTTAGCTTCGTTAACGGCGAGATCAACGACGCGCTCGAGGGATACGAGGCCCAAGACCAGCGTGCCGTGGACTTTGCCATGATCGACCTCGACGGCACCGCCAACAAGGGGCGACTGGGCGCGAACGCAATTCTGGCCGTCTCGCTCGCCACCGCCAAGGCCGCCTCCATTGAGAGCGATCTGCCCTTGTATCAGTACCTCGGAGGCGTGAACGCCCACGTGCTGCCCGTGCCGATGATGAATGTCGTCAACGGCGGAGCGCACGCCAAGAACACCATCGACTTCCAAGAGTTCATGGTGATGCCCATCGGTGCCGCGTCATTCAACGAAGCGCTTCGCTGGGGCACCGAGACCTACCACGCGTTGAAAGGCATCTTCGAAAAGCGCGGCATTTCGACCGCGGTCGGCGACGAGGGCGGGTTCGCGCCCGACCTTCCTGACGCTGAAACAGCGATCAAAGCACTGATCGAGGCGATCGAAGCGACGGGTCGCACGCCCGGTGGGGACATCGCGATTGCCATGGACCCCGCGGCGAGTGAGTTCTACCGCGACGGCGCCTACCACCTGGACGGCGAGGGTCGTGTGCTCTCGAGCGAGGAGCTCGTTGACTACTGGATCGATCTCTGTGGTCGCTTTCCCATTGTCTCGATCGAAGATGGCATGGCCGAAGAGGACTGGGATGGATGGGTGGCGTTGACCTCGCGCCTCGGCGGCAAGATCCAACTTGTTGGAGATGACGTCTTCGTGACGGACACCGAGTTGCTCCAAAAGGGCATTGAGCGAGGCGTCGCGAACTCAATTCTCGTGAAACTGAACCAGATCGGCACCCTCAGCGAAACTCTCGACACCGTGCGCCTGGCGAACTTGAACAGCTACAGCGTCGTGATTTCGCACCGTTCGGGCGAGACCGAGGATGTGACTATTGCAGATGTGGCGGTCGCGACCAACGCCGGTCAAATTAAAACTGGTGCTCCGGCACGTTCTGACCGCGTCGCGAAGTACAATCAGTTGTTGAGAATTGAGGAACAGCTCGGTGATCAAGCCCGCTTCGTCGGGGCTTCATCGCTGTCGGGAGCGTCAGGTGTCAGCAACTCATAGCGTCAGCGCGCCGCATCGCAATCACTGGATGCTGCCACTCGCCCTGGTGACGGCGGCCATCATGCTGGTCGGCTGGTTTCCGGCGAGCGCCCTCTGGCATCAGCAGGCCCAACTCAACGCCACATCAAATGAGATCAAGGTCGTAGAGCACCAAGAGGCGATCTTGGAGAGCGAGGCGAAGACAGTCGACACCAAGGCCGCCGCGACGCAGCTGGCGCGCGAGCAGTATCAACTCGTCAACCCCGGCCAAAGTCTGATCCAGGTGTTGCCGGGTGATTCGAACGGCCAAGTCTCTCCGAACTCCGTCGATCCAGGCTTCCAGCCTCTGGTCTCGCCCGCGGGGATCTTGCCTAGCGCGACGTCCCCGTCAACGACTCCCTCGACGCGCCACTCGAACAACGGCTACCTTTCGCGCTTGGTGCGCACGCTCGAGTTCTGGCGTTGACATTTCGCGATGCGTCGCCTGACGATCAGCAACTCGTAGAAAGTCTGATCGGGCGTCCTCTCGCAGGACGTTTCGCCGTGGTGGTGCGCGCACCAGACGGTCGACCCATCGTCATCGAGAATGAGCCCCATCTGCGTGACGGCACGCCGATGCCCACGCTCTACTGGCTTGTCGACCCTGAACTGCACGGCGCCGTCAGCCGCCTGGAAAGTGACGGGGGGGTGCACCGCTTCGAGACGCTCGTGGACGCCGACGAACTGCGACGCGCGCACGACAGCTACGCGCGCCGCCGCGGCGGGGTGACCGTGCGCAGCGATCTGGTTCAAGCGAGTGGGGGAGTGGGCGGCACTCGCGTGGGCGTGAAGTGCCTGCACGCGCACCTCGCGAACTATCTCGCGTGCGCGGACGACCCGGTGGGCCAACTCGTTGCGGCCAATTTGCATCTGGGGGTCTTTCAGCTCGATGACGTTCGTGACTGAGGTCGTCGCCGCGTTTGACTGTGGGAGCAACTCGACGCGACTCCTCATTGCCGACGGCGAAGGTGACACGCTGGTGAGGTCGATGAGCATCACCCGACTGAGCCAAGGAGTGGATGCTTCGCGATCATTGTTGCCCGAGGCCATGGAGCGGACGTTTGCCGTCCTGCGCGAGTACCGCGCCGAGTGCGACCGCCAGGCCGTGACTCGCGGACGACTGGTCGCCACGTCAGCGGTGCGAGACGCCGCCAACGGGGACGAGTTCCTTCGCCGCGCGCACGAGATTGTCCGAGTGCCGGTGAGTGTTCTCGAGGGTGGCGAAGAGGCCACCCTCTCCTACGCGGGGGCCACGAAGGATCTCGTTCGGGTGGACGTGCCCACGATGATCGTCGACGTCGGCGGGGGATCGACCGAATTGGCGGTTGAACTCGACGGGGACCTGGCGAGCTATTCGATGCAGCTTGGCTCCGTGCGCGTCACCGAACGTGCTCTCGGTCGCGGCGTGGTGGACGACGCGAGCGATCTCGCCGCACGGACGATGATCGAAGGGGAACTGGAGCGGGCATTTGCGGCTCGACCGGACTTTGCGCGCGTCGTCGACAACGTGCGTCTCGTGGGCCTCGCGGGGACCGTCGCCACGTTGGCTCAGATGGACGCGGCGCTGGTGAACTACGACCGCGATGTCGTTCATCACCGAGTGCTCTCACTCGAGACCGTCGAGTTCTGGCGAGACCTGCTCG
The DNA here is from genome assembly GCA_050701895.1 of Acidimicrobiales bacterium. Lineage (GTDB taxonomy): Bacteria > Actinomycetota > Acidimicrobiia > Acidimicrobiales > RAAP-2 > RAAP-2. Next base: position 86,244 of record JBOGFT010000069.1, on the reverse strand, counting down.
CCCGCGAGTCGCCCAGCGAGCGACTAGGGCATCCCGGCATGGTCAAGGGTCGTGAAGATGTGCTGACCGCCGGGCTCTACATCCTGGTCGCCGTGATGCGTCGATTGAGAGTGAATCAACTATTAAGTTCCGAAAATGACATCCTGGATGGGATCACCGCTGCGCTGCTCGCGACCTGAGATTGCGCTTGTTACGGTGACCTGCAACGATTGTGGGGTGAGAGGCCCCTCATGGTGACGACTCGAAGCGCGGTCTATTCGCCCATTACCCTGCATGGGCGGCGAATTGTGCTGAGGACCATGAACGAGCAGGACTACGAGGCCTGGCGCGAGGTGCGCAAGCGCTGTCGCGCTTGGTTGCTCAAGTGGGAGCCACGCTCGGCGCACGCCTCGCACCTGGCCGAAGACCGCCGTAGCTTCGTCAGCCGGTGCGCCATTCGAGAGCGCGAACGTCAAATTGGAACAGGTTTTGGCTTCGGGATCTTCGTGGATGGGCGATTCGTAGGCGAGATCACGCTCTCGTCGATTCAGCGAGGTCCCCTGCAGTCGGCCTACATCGGCTACTGGATCGATGAGGCTGTGGCGGGCCAAGGGCTCATGCCCGAGGCGGTCGTCACGATGCTGCAGTACGCCTTTGAGTCGCTGCGGCTGCACCGGGTCGAGATCAACATTATTCCGAGAAACGCCCCGTCGCGTCGCGTCGTCGAGAAGCTCGGACTCAGATTTGAAGGCATCGCGGAACGGTATCTAGAGATAGATGGGGCCTGGGAGGATCACGCGCGCTACGCCGTCACCTCTGAAGAGTGGAGCGATCGGGCACCTGAACTCGTGACCGATTGGCTCATACCCCAACTCCACTAGACGGCTTCATAGACGCGTCCCCGGAGTTCGGCGAGGTTGGTCGTGCGAAGCTGACCGTTCAGCACTGACGCGACGCCGAGTCCACCGGGTCCGCCGTTGCGCCCGACCAACAACAAGGCGTTCTGTTCCCCTCGCGCCAGCACCAGTCCCTGCAGTCGCGCGTCGCGCGCGACGGGGGCGATGTCCTCAATGCGTACGTCGCTCGCGAGTTCCACGACAATGTTCTCGTATTGCGTGGTTCGGATGCCGCGGATGTCGCGCAGCATTATCCACGCGTCGTGCACCGGTCGCACTGACGAACCCGGCACGTCTTGCCAGGTGACGAGGAGCGGTTTCACGCCCAGATCGAGTTGGCTGGCGAGGTAGAAGAGCTCCACGTCAAAGGCGAATCGATCAACCATGGCCAGTGAGGCGAGCAGTCGCGCGGTTCCTAATTGGAAACCTTTGCAGCCGCACTGTGTGTCTCGCTGGCCCGTGTGCGTGTAGTGATGCACGAATCGATGAAATACCGAGCCGCTCACCGTGCGCAACCGCGAGCCGTAGGCGATGCGCCCGGCGACCGCACGCGTTCCGGGAACGAAGTCGCTGTCGCGCAGCGCCGTGGTGAAGAGCGGAAACTGCCCAGGGTCGATGGCCATATCGGCGTCGGCCGTGATGACACTGGTGCCGCGCGCTAGCCCCATGGCGAGACGAAGCGCCGCTCCCTTGCCGAAGTTGGTCGGCTGTTGGAGGAAGAGCGCGTGCTCGAGATGGCCGTAAACGTCGTGGGCGACTTTGAGCGTGTTGTCGCTGGAGCCGTCATCAACGACAATCACCTCGACGTTGGACTGTCCGAGCGCCTCGAGCGTCGGTGCGAGCCGGTCGTAGCCGTCTTGAAGCCGGGCGCTCTCGTTGAAGGCCGGGATGATGACAGTGAGATCGATCATTGATTAAGGACGCGCGGCGCCGTACAGTCCATTCGTAAACAGTGGCGCGAGCGCGATATTGGTGCCCGTGTACGCGGCGGCGATGGTCGTGTCTACGCCCCACGGCCCCGAGCCGACATACATGACCACGTGGTCGATCTCGTTGTCGCCGTCCAGGTTGTAATAGAACAGGAGGTCACCGGGCTGGAGGTCGGTGAGGGGCACGTGGAGCAGGTCCGGCCACTGGCTCTCGGTGGTCCGGGGAATCGAGATGCCGGCCTTTTGCCAGGCCCACTGAACGAGACCCGAGCAGTCAAAGCCCACGCCGGGCGTCTCGCCACCCCAAACGTAGGGCACGCCGATCTGGCTCTCGGCGTCCTTCACCGCCGCGAGTCCCTGGGCGGTCCCAGCGACTTCGGCGATGGTGGGGGTTGTGATGGCGGCCTGCTCAGCTTCGATGACCTGGTTGGCTGCACCCTGTCCGCCCACCTCGGCGGCTGCGGTGACGGCCTGCTGCGCGGCCGCGTTGTTGCCCGCTTTGGCGGCGGCGACGCCCGCACCGATCTCGTAGTTGATGATCTCAACCTTGTATTGCGCAGTCACGCTCGCGAGCTCGGCCTGGGTCTGATCCTGCAGTTCCACCTCCGACGCGAGGAGAACCTTGATCTCGTAAGTTTGCTGGGTCGCCTTCGCGCGCTGAGCGTTGACCTTGCCGCGTTGCGCGGCGACTTTAGAGACGGTGCGCTCGAGTGAGGTTTTCTCACGTTGGAGTTTGGCCTTGATCGAGTTGAGGTTGCCGACGACTTCACCCTGGTAAATCTTGGCTTCGTTGGCCTGAGTGACGTTCTGATTGAACAGCTGGATAACTTGCTCGTCGGCGATGCCGAGCACGTAAGCGCGCACCGTAGCGATCACGAGCTTCTGCTTGGTCACTCGAATCTGGGCCCGCTTTCTGGCCTCTTTGGACTTGAGGTTCGAGATGTTCGCGTCCAGGGTGTGGATGTTGCCGTCGATCGAGTTGAGGTTTGCTTCGTCGGCGTCGTACTCGTTGGCCGAGGTCTCGCTGCGCTGCTCTTGGCGACCGAGCGCGGCCGACAGATCGGCCATGGCCTGTTTCGTTTGAGTGATGGACCGAGCACTCGCGGGCGTCGGGGCGACGAGCAAGAACCCGCTCAGTGCACAGGCAAGGACGAGTGAAAGAAACCGAATCGTGCTCCGACGACGCACGCGCAACATATCTGTCAAGCCTAGTTAGCGGGTCTTGAAAAACCTGTTGTTTCGATGAAATCGTAACAATGCATTAGCGTTACGGAGCGACCTTGCTGCGCGGGGGCGTAGCCCAATTGGCAGAGGCAGGGCGCTTAAACCGCCTCCAGTGAGGGTTCGAGTCCCTTCGCCCCTACGCAGCGTGGGCTATGTCCAATATTTAGTAGCGTTGAAGGGTGGCGAAAAGCACTTCAGGTAAATGGGTTAGCCGTGTGGGCGCCGCGGGGGGCGGGAAGACGTACCGCAAAACCCGCCCCGCCAACTTCTACGGAGCACTTTTCGTCATCATTCTGCTCGGGCTCGCGCTGACCGTCTACTCGCGCTACGAGTACCAAAACCCGGTCAAGCACCACTCCACGGCCATCGCTCCCAAAATCGGATCCGTCCAGTACGCCGCCCTCTCGATCCAGGACTGCGGCACGACCCTCCCGTACTTGGTGGCGGACACGACCTTCAAGGGCGGAGGTTTCATCGTCGGACCCGATGACGTGATCCGTCTGACCCCCCTGACGAGCGCGGACGCGGGTACGAACGCCAATGTGAAGACCTTCGCGAGCGAATACGCCGGTCTGAAGGCCACCTCGAACGAGTTGGCCGTGCCCAAGGGCGACGGCCTGGCCAACCCCAAGACGACCTTTAAGAACGGCGACGTCTGTGCTTCGACCACGAAGTACGCGGGCAAGACCGGCAAGGTTGAGTACGCCTACTGGTCAACTCTGGCTCAGAAGACCCCGACGGTGACGACGAACCCGGCGAAGATCAAGTTCACGAAGGAACTTCGCTTGACGTTGGCGTTCGAACCGGCGGGCGTCACTCCCACGATTCCGTCGGCCACGACAGTCGACGAGATGGTGGCCGACACGATCACGCCGCCGACCACGACGACCACGACAACGTCGACGACGACGGGTTCCACCGCCACCACGACTACGACCGCGCCGACGACGACCACCACCAAGGGCTGAGTTGCAGGCGATCATTCTCGTCGGGGGGAAGGGGACGAGGCTTCGCCCCCTCACCTACGAAACGCCCAAGCAGATGTTGCCGCTCGTCGGCGTGCCGATGATTGAGTGCGTTCTCGAGGCGTTGGCGCGCCACGGCGTTACCGACGCGGTGCTATCGCTTGGGTACTTGCCCGATCGATTCACCGAGGCGTATCCGAAGAACCTAATCAAAGGTGTCCGCATGACGTATGCGGTCGAAGCCGAACCGCTTGACACCGCAGGAGCCATCCGCTTTGCCGCCAATTTCGTGGGCGTCGACGACACGTTCTTGGTCGTGAACGGCGACATCGTCACCGATCTCAATGTCACGGCGCTTTTGAACTTTCACCGCGAGCACCGCGCTGAAGCGACCATCGCGCTTCACCCGGTGGAAGATCCGTCGTACTTCGGCGTTGTGCCGACCGCCCAGGATGGCCGCGTCGTGGCCTTCGTCGAAAAGCCCCCGCGTGATGAGGCGCCCACCAACCTCATCAATGCGGGGACGTACGTCTTTGAGCCACGCGCGCTCGATCGCATCGCGGCGGACCGACCGGTCAGTGTCGAGCGAGAGACGTTTCCCGCGCTCGCCGCGGAGGGGACCCTTTTCGCGATGGCCGATCACGCCTACTGGCTTGACACGGGAACGCCGCAGCTGTACCTGCAGGCCAACGTCGACATCTTGAAGGGCCGCAACGCCCAACACGAGTTCGCCGATATCACCAACGGCTCGTGGTGCGCAGCCTCGGCCACGATCGATTCGAGCGCGTCGCTCATGAACACGGTGGTCGACAGCGGCTGTGTCGTGGGGGCGGATGTGGTGCTGGAGGACTCGGTGCTGCTGCCGGGAGCAATCGTGCAAAGTGGCTGTGCCATTCGTTCATCCATCATCGGACCCGAGGCCGTCATCGGAACGGGTTCGCAGCTTGGTCCGACTTGCGTGGTCGGCGCGAAGGAGCACGTCGCGCCCGACTCGCGCCTCTTTGGCGACGTTCGATTGGGCGGCGTCTAGGTCAGCGGAAGAGGTCGTCGTTCGTTGAACGCACGATGTTGTCGCTGATCGAGCCGGGGCCGAAGAAGGACTCGTCGAGGCCCCGCACGAGGGCGAAGGGAGTTGACGCCGCCTTGTGGAGAACGAGGTTGGCGGCGCCCGCGATCTCATCGGCTATCGCTACTTCCGTGGCTTCCAGCATTCGGCCGTTGGCGTCAGTCGTGCCGCGCAGATCGAGAAGTGGCTTGAGGCCCGCCGAGCCGAGCGCCACGTCGGTGACACCCTGGCGCCACACACGTCCGAACGTGTCGGTGATGATCACGGCGACGTCAACGTCCAGACGGCGCGACAACTCCGCTCTCAGTCGCCGCGCGGATCGATCCGAATCCTTCGGCAGCAATACTGCTGTTCCCTCGTCGGCGTTCGACAGATCGACGCCGGCGTTGGCGTTGATGAATCCATGACGAGTCTCGGTGATGCGCAGGGGTCCCCGCCGGCGAAGTACGCGTGCCGACTCCCTTTCGACGATTGCGACTTTGTGCTCGTCGGTGCCGTCGAAGGCGACGACCTGGCCCTCGGACTTTGAGACAACCTTGCTCGTCACGACCACGAGGTCGTGACGTAGAAGCGACTCACCGGCGTCATCGAGGGCGCCAATGAACATGGCGACAAGGTCGTCCCCCCTGCGAACCTTCACGCTGCTAGCAAGCGACACCAGGCGAAGCTCGCTCACGACAGCACTACTTTCGCAAGGCGTCGCGCGTTCTCGGGATCGGCCATGATCGTCGTGGTGACCTCCACGCGCACACCGCGCTCGCGTATGGCGTCGGCGAGATCGGCGTCGGCTTCATCGATGATCCACGTGCCCACCAGGTCGCCATAGAAATCAACCACCCCCAGCGCACTGGACTGGTATCCAAGCTCGCGCATCAATCGATCGGCGGGGCCCTTCAGCGCCGCGCCGGCAATGATGGGGGAGATGGCGACGACGTCCTCGCGCCGCTCGCGGAGAGCTTCGCGGACCCCGGCGACCTGGAGAATCGGGTCGATCGAAATGAGTGGGTTAGATGGCGCGATCACCAGTCGGGTGGACTGGGTCAGGGCTTGCTCGACCTCATCGGTCGGCCGCGCCCTCTCGACGCCCGTTACTTCGATGCCGTTGACCACGACGTCATGGTGGCGTTGGACGAAGTACTCCTGAAAGCTCATTCGACCCTCGTCGGTGAGGAACTCCGTCGCTATCGGATTGTTGCTCACGGGCAAAAGTTGGACCTTGACCCCATGGCGCTCGGCGAGTTCACGAGTGACGTCGGTTTTCGAGGCGCCCTCGGCGAGTCGCTGGCTCCTATAGAGATGCGTCGCCAGGTCGCGGTCTCCGAGTCGAAACCAAGCGGCACCACTCAGTGCTTCGAGTTCGTCCATGACGCGCCACGTCTCGCCACGAAGCCCCCACCCGAGTTCGTCATTGTTCAGCCCAGCGAGCGTGTAGGTGATCGTGTCGAGATCTGGGCAGATGGTCAGACCGTGCAGTACCAGGTCGTCGCCGACGTTCACAACGGCACAGAGCTCGCTCGGATCCACAACGTCGCTCAGTGCACGAAGTAGCCGCGCTGCTCCGACGCCGCCGCTGAGAACCGTGATCACCCCCGAAACCTTAGGGGGCGCCTAGGTAACATCGAGTGGTGAGCGCGCTCGACGACGACTGGCCCGGCTCGCCGGCGTACCTGGTGCTTCGCATGAACGACGGAACCGTTCAGCGCGTAGCCGAACACGGTGACCTAGACGAGGTGCGACCTTGGGCGTCAGTCTCAAAGATGGTGATCGCCATGGCCTTCGGGGTGGAGATGGACTGGGAGCTCCACAGTTACACCGAGATGGTCGGACCCCAAGGGGCGAACTACGCGAACCTGTTGTCGCACTCGAGCGGACTCGGACTCGAAAAGAGCGACCCCGTGGTGCCGATCGCCACCAAAAGGATCTATTCCAACTACGCCTATGAGCTTGCCGTGGCGAAACTGGTGGGTGAGAACCCCGCGGCGGGGTGGCTCGATGACCGGGTATTTCTGCCCCTCGGGATGACCACGGCCGCGCTGGTTGATCGACCGGCGTCAGGAGTGAGTGGGTCGACGAACGATCTCGCGGCGTTCGCACTCGCCTGGATGCGCTCAGACCTCATCGCTCCGGTCACCCGCGATCGGCTCATCCGAACGTATCTGCCGGACCTAGCGGGCATCGTGCCCGGCTTCGGTCGCTTCACCCCATGCCCCTGGGGAATGGGGCCTGAGGTTCGCGGCGACAAAGAGCACTGGATGGGGGACTGGCCCCCACGCAGCTTCGGACACTTCGGCCAAAGCGGATCGCTGTTGCTGGTGAACGTCGACGAGGCCATCGCCGTGGTCGCGACGAGCACCGAGCCCTTTGGGCCCTGGGCCGTGTCGCTGTGGCCGCGCTGGACAAGCGCAGCCCGGGCGCTGGCCCTCGCTCCGTGAGCCGAGACGTTCCGCGAGTCGGCCTCGACTTGGACGGCTCGCTGGAATCACTCGGCAACTCGATGACTGATCTCGCCGACGCGCTCGATACGACTCACGAGTGTGAACTAGTGCGCTTTCGCTCGCTCAGCGCACCTCGCTCTCCCGATGAGGTCCATCTGCACGGCCAGTCGCTCTGGGCGCCGTTGTGGCGTCGCGGACTCGGGCTGGCCATCGACAGACTTCTAGAGCCGCTCGATGTCGTTCACGTGGCCGGTCGAGCAACGCCGCCCACCAAGTCAACGCCCCTGGTGGTCTCGGTGGATGACCTTCGGCCACTGCGCGGCGAGTCGCGAGAGTATCAGCGCATCACTCAGCTGCGGCGTGCCGCCGATCACGGAGCCTTGCTCGTCGCGTCCACGCGAAGCGCGAGTCACGAGGTGCAGCGAGTGCTGGGCGTCGATAGATCTCGCGTGGCTGTCGTGCCGCCAGCGGTGCCGATCGTCGAACCCACCGTCGACGGTGCCACGCTGGTCGTCAATCTCACCGGGGTCGTCGAGCCCTTTTTGAAGATGGCGACTGACCTCGTGGCATTCGCCCACCAGCGTGGCACCCGTGTGGAAGCGGTCACGAGCGCCAAGGTTGCCCAGCACATCCGCGCGCGAGGCATCGATGTCCAGTTGCGCCCGCGCAGCGAAGCGCGTGCGACCCTGGCGGATGCGCGAATCGTGTTGCATATCTCTGACGGCGCGCGCTTTCCCTCGTTCGCCATCGCCGCCCTGGCGGCCGGAGTACCGACCATCGCGCGCGCGACGGCGATCAATCGTGAGCTACTCAGTGGCGCCGCCGCGCTCACCGAGAGCGACGATGATGTGCTGCCGCTACTCGAAGATCTCTGGGACAGCCGGCCGCGGCGCGCGATCGCCATTGCGGCGGGGCGATCGCGCGCCCAGGACTTCGCCCCGGCGACCGCGGCACGCGCGTACGTCGCTCTCTATCGTGAAGTCGTGCGAGGCTAGGAGACGTGGCGCGCACTGTCAGTATCACGCTCGACCAGTTCTACCGTCCCCAACCTGGCGGCATCGCGACCTACGTGCGCGGTCTCATACGCGGGCTGGCGTCGCTGCAGGACGAGTCGCTGCGACTCATTGGGATGACTCCCGTGGGGTCACCGCGCCTGTCGATCGACGACCTTCCAGTGAAGCGGGTCACCGCCATGTTGCCCGTCGGGTTGCTCACGCGAGCGTGGTCTCTCTCGACGCCGGGTGTGCCAGGATCGAGCGACGTCGTGCACGCCACATCTCTCGCGGGCCCCTATCGCGGCGGAAGGTCTGGAACGGTGCACTCGCTCGCCCTCCATGATCTCCTGTGGCGCGATGAGCCGAGCGTGAGCACAGCCCGCGGCATTCGCTTTCACGAAAAACGCCTGCAGTTGTTGCGTCGGCGCGGGGACATCCGCGTCATCCTGACCGCGCCCAACCTGCGCGAACGACTGGTCGACGAAGGATTCGCGGCTGAGCGACTGTACGAGGTTCGACTCGGCGTTGATGATGACACCGTTGAGGCGGACAACGAGGAGCGAGTCCGCGAGCTCTTGGTGGAGCACGGCGTGAGCGGTCCTTTCACTCTCTACGCGGGTACCAGAGAGCCGAGGAAGAATCTCGACAGACTCATCGAAGCCCACGCGCGGGCGTCGATGAGTCACGACGATCTCGGCCAACTCGTCTTCGTCGGCCCTTCGGGCTGGGGGAGTGTCGACAGCGAGGACGCGGTGATACTCGGACTGGTGGAGAGATCGATGTTGAGGGGTCTCTACCGCGACGCTACCGTGGTTGCCTACGTGCCGCGCGCCGAAGGTTGGGGACTGCCCCCCGTCGAGGCGCTGCACGAAGGCTCGAGAGTGGTCGCGAGTGCAACGACCCCGAGTGTCATGCACAATGGCGAAGTCGTGATCGTGGATCCCCTCGACGTCACGGCGATCGAAGCCGGACTCGTGACGGCCCTGTCGATGTCAAACGATGAGGCCGCCCGAGAGCGCCGTCGCCAGAGCGTCGCGGATCTGACGTGGCAAAATGTAGCCCTCGACCATCTGGCGAGCTGGCAGTGAAGGTTGCGCTGGACGTCTCGGCCGTGCCGCCGAAAATGGCCGGTGCAGGTCGATACGTGGCCGAGCTCGCCCGGCGACTGCCCGAGCGCGGCGTCCTGACGACGCTTGTGACGCGCCGAGACGACACAGATCGCTGGGCGGCGCTCTCTCCCGACGCGTCACTCGCCGCGATCGTCCCGAAAGCGCGCGTGCCGCGACTCGCGAGTGAGGCCTTTGTGCTTGGTGAGAGTGCGGCTGCGCGCCAGAGTGATCTCTGGCATGGGCCGCACTACACGATGCCGCGCCGGCGTGCGACGCCCTGTGTCGTGACGATCCATGACATGACGTTCTTTTCGAACCCGGAGTGGCATGAGCGCTCCAAGGTGATCTTCTTTCGTCGCGCCATCACCTACTCCGCGCGACACGCGCGCGTGCTCGTGTGCGTTAGCGACTACAGCGCCCGCCTGCTCAATGAGATCCTCCCCGGTCACGGCCCCGTCGTCGTGGCGCCTCTGGGTGTGGCGCTAGAGACGTTCCGACCCGACTCGTCTGGAGACGACGATCTCCTTCTCAGTCAAGGTCTCAGGCGCGGCGTTCCCTATATTTTCTTTGTGGGCACGGTAGATCCACGCAAGGGGCTTGACGTGCTGCTCGAATCGTTCGCCGAGTTGGCCGCCGAGTCTGACGACATCGAACTGTGGCTCGCCGGTCAGGCGGGATGGGGGACGGGTCCAATTGAATCGGCGATCGCCGCGCATCCTTTCGCAGCGCGCATCCGTCGTCTCGGATTTGTCACTGACGCGGTACTCCCTGCCCTGTACCGACAGGCGCGCGTCGTCGCCTATCCGTCACGAGGCGAGGGATTTGGACTACCGGTCCTTGAAGCGATGGCCTGTGGGTCGATGGTGGTGACATCCGCCGATACCGTCATGGCCGACGTGGCCGGCGATGCCGCGGCGCTGGTGCCCATTGGTGACACCGGAGCGCTTGCCCAAGGCCTTCGCGACGCACTTCAGATGACCGGCGACGAGCGCGCCGCAAGGTCGCGACGCGCACGCGGACGTGCCGAGTGCTTCACCTGGGATGCCTGCCTCGACCAGCATGTGCGGGCCTACCAAGAGGCGCTGGGCTAGTGCGCGCCCTCGTCACCGGATCGAACGGATTTGTGGCGCGTCACCTCATTCGCCACTTGCTCGAGAGTGGGGATGAGGTCCAGGGGATCGACCGCGAGGTAGACGTCACCGACGAACTCGCCATGCGAGGGGTCTTCGAGTCGTTCCGCCCTGAGGTGACCTACCACCTCGCGGCCCTGACCCACGTCGGCGAGTCGTGGGAACACGCGAATGAGTTCACCCGCGTCAACGTTGTGGGCACCCATCGTGTTCTAGACGCCGCATTCGAGGCTGTTGCCACGTCCACGACCATCGTGGTCTCTACCTCTGAGGTGTACGGGATCGTGAGCGCGCACGACCAACCGTTGCGAGAGACGTTTCGCGTTGCCCCGGTGAATCCCTATGCGGCCAGCAAGGTGGAGGCCGAGCACGTGGCGCACGACGCGATGCGCCTTCGAGGCCAGCGGGTGGTGATAGCTCGGCCCTTCAATCATCTTGGACCCGGCCAGTCCTCGAACTTCGTGGTTCCGGCGCTGGTGACTCGGCTCCTCGACGCCGTCGATAGCGGTGACGGCGAAATTCTTGTGGGAGACCTGTCGACGCGACGCGACTTCTGCGACGCGCGCGACGTCGTGCGCGCGTATCGGCTGCTCGCGCAGTTTGGAGGTACCGGCGAGGTGTACAACGTCGCGTCGGGACACGACGTGGCCCTTAGCGATATTGCGGCCCAGCTCGTCCAACGTCTCGCTCCTGACGTCGCGCTGGTTATTGACCCTTCATTACTTCGACCCGTCGAGATTCCCGTGTTTCGCGGGAGCTTTCAGAAACTCCATGAGGCGACCGGTTGGGAACCAGAGATATCACTGGCCCAAACGCTGGATGACGTGATCAGCGATCTCGTCGTCCAGCGTCGCGGAACGTAGACAGTTCTCATTTTCTCGCACGATTTTGCTCGACGTCGTCGCCCAACACGATCTCTGCGGCCAACTAGCCTTTAAGAACTGATGGACTCCCGTGCTCCGGCCGTTGTTGCCGTCATCGTCACCACCGGCTCCGGACCGGGTCTCGAAGCCGCTGCGGCTTCCCTGGCGGCTCAGAACTACGAAGAGCTGAGCGTGCTCGTCGTCGCCAACGGCGACGCGGTCCACGTCTTAGAACGCGTGGCGTCGGTGGTGCCGCACGCTTTCGTACGGGTCTTGGAGGAGAACCGCGGCTTCGGGCCAGCCTGCAATGAGGCGGCTCTGATGGTCCAAGGCTCCGCCTTCTTCCTCTTCTGCCACGACGACGTGCGCTTGGAGCCTGGCGCGGTGCAGCTGATGGTTGAAGCGGCCTTTCGCACGAACGCCGGAATCGTCACGCCAAAGTTCGTCGCGTATGAGGATCCCCTGGTTCTCTTGCACGTTGGTCAAACCAGTGACCGATTCGGCGTGGTGCGAGAGCGAATCGAACCGGGTGAGATCGATCACGGTCAGCAAGATCTCGAACGCGACGTCTTCGTCGCTCCCGGTGGGGTCACGCTTGTGCGCGCCGACCTGTTCTCGACATTGCGTGGCTTCGACCCGCTGATCACCCTGCTCGGCGACGACCTCGATCTGTGCTGGCGTGCGCAAGTGGCTGGCGCGCGCATCGTCGTTGCGCCGCTCGCCAAAGTGGCCCATCGCGAGACCATCGCGACGGGCGAACGCTCGATCACCGCACTGGGCGCTCGTCGCGCGAGCCGCCAAGATCTGCATCGCCGGCACCAACTCTTGGTGGTCGCCTCGGGCTGGCAGCGTCGGACCGCGTGGTGGACGTTATCGACGCTGATGGTGCTGGACGTCGTCGAGGTAACAATTGCCCTCATCGGGGGCGATATCGACCGCGCGGGCGCCATCGCTGGTTCTTGGCGCTGGCTGATGAAGCACCGTCGCCGAGTGCGTCAACGCCGCCGCCAATTGAACTCCCTGAGGGTCCTCTCCGATGGCCAGCTGCACCGACTGCAGATCGGTGGCGCGGTGCGTCTTCGTCATTTCGCGGTGACCCTCGCGCGTGAGGGCTACGACAGGGCGAGGGGCATCTTGCCCGTCGAAGCGACGAGCGAGCACGAGGCGATGAGCGAGAGCGAGGAGGTGGGCGTCGGATTCGCGGCCGCCTTCTCCGAAGACGAGGAGTTCGACGAGATCGCTGAGAGCGAGCAATTCGATGTTCGCACTCGGCCCTCGCGCGTCATGACATCGTTTCGCGCGCAGGCGGCGCTGATCGCCATCGTCGCGCTGTTGTGGTTCATTGGCTCGCGTAATCTCTTTTCGATGCAGCTGCCCCTCGTGGGGCGTCTCGCCCCACTCGACTCGTGGTGGTCGACCTGGCGACACTTCTTCGCATCGTGGTCCGCCAACGGGGTCGGGACTGGCGCACCGGGCATGCCGGGATATGGCGTTCTGGGCTTCGCGGGCACCTTCGTGCTCGGGCGCATGGGCGCGCTTCCCCGACTCGCCTTGATCTTCACCGTCCCGGTGGGCGCTGTCGGAGTCGGACGTCTCCTCAAAGATCGTGCCTCGAATCGCGCCCGGCTCATCGGGGCGCTGGCCTACGCCGCAATGCCGCTCGGTCTGAACTCCATCGGCCAGGGTCGCGTCGATGTCCTGCTCGCCGTGGCGAGTCTGCCCTACATCGTGCGCAGAGTATTCGAATTGATGGACGTTCCGGGCTTTCGACGCCAGCCCTACGGTGAGCCGGTTCCCTTTGGACATCGCGGCTGGCGCACCACCGAGGCCGGCCAGCGCATGACGCTCATCATGATCGTCGCCCTCTCGACGGCGATGGCGCCCGCGACGCTCGTGGCCGCAGGCCTCGTGATCGTCGGTGTGGCGCTGTCGCGGGTCTTCGAGCCCGATCCTGTATCGGCCTTTCGGGGATCGGCGCGCTTTCTTGGATCGTTGGTCTTCAACGTCGCCATATTTCTCCTACCGATGACGATTGACGTCATCGTCGCGGGTCGGCGCTCGGTGGAGATCTTCGGTCTGCCTCGGGGACCGTGGTCGGTACCGTCGTTTTCGCTGCTCTTGCGCGGCGTGGACGGCGCCTTTGGGGCGACCTGGTGGGGATGGTTGTTGCCGTCAGCGGCCGTGCTTGCGCTCATTCTCTGTCGCGGCGACCGACGCCGCGTGGCCACGAAGCTGGCGACCATCGCGGCGCTCACCTTGATTCTCGCGACGCTCGTCTCGCGGCACTGGCTCGGATCGTTTTCCCCCGACCTCGACGTCCTTCTGGCGTTGTACGCGGTGACCCTGGCCTCGCTGATCGGCCTCGGCATTGGCGCCCTGGAGCACGACCTGCGTGACGCGGGATTCGGGTGGCGCCAGGTCGCGGCCGTCCTCTCGATCGCGACCCTGGTCGTCGCGAGCCTTCCGTTCCTTCAGAGCCTGGGCAGCGGGCGCTTTGATCTGCCCACGACGAGCGTCGCGGAGTCGCTCTCGTCACTGGCCCCGAGCTCTGCGGGCGGGTACCGCGTTCTGTGGCTCGGCGACCCGTCCGTGCTGCCCCTCGCCGGCTGGACCGTGGCGCCCGGGCTCGAAGCGTCGACGTCCACCGATGGGCTGCCGGGAGGGTCAACGCTCTTCAGTCCGCCAGGTTCGGGAGCAAGTGACGTCATCATGCAAGCGGTCTCGAGCGCCATGGACGGACACACCGTGCAGCTGGGTTCCTTGCTGGCGCCGGCGGGGATCTCCACCATCGTCCTCATGGACTCCGCGGCTCCGGAGCTCGCCGGGGTGCAGAGTGTTCCCTTGCGTAGCGCTCCGCTGGTCCTGGCGACCGCTCTGAACGATCAGAGTGATCTTTCGCTGGTACTGCAGACGCCTTCGGTCGAGGTCTTTTCCAATTCGCTCTTCCACGGTATCGTCGCCACCACCACGCCCGGCTCGACGACGCTGTCGCCAATATTCTCTACGACGTCCAACTCAGGTCCGTTGATTCCCGGCGCCACGGTGGTGGCGGGACTCGCGCCCGCCAGCGCCTTCGCGCTCGACGTGAACGGCCCCGCCGCGCCGCGCTCCACCTACGACACCTGGACGCCGTACTTCAAAGTTGCCACCTCGCCAGCGAAGCTTGAGGGCACCCTGGTCCTGGACCGGTTTCCTCTTGATGGCCTGATCGCCCTCTTCACGCTGGGCATGTGGGCCATCGTATGGCTCGGGTTTGGGTGGATCCATCGCCTGGAGTGGCTCTTCACCGCAAGGCGCCGCCGCGTGAGCCCTGAGGGCGAGAGGGTGCGCGATGAATAGCCTTCGTCGCGTGCCACTGCTGGTCGTGTTGGCGGTGCTGCTCGCCGTAGCGGGAGTCGCCACAACCCTTCGCCACCCGAGCAATCCCTCCCAGTTGCCCAGCGGCCTCTCGGTGTCGATCAACGCGGAGTCCACTGCCGTATATTGCACCGGACTCTCCAGCACTTCGGCCGGTCGGATCTCCTTTTTCAATGCGGCGAATGCCCCGCGCAGCCTGAGCATCTCGGTCGTGTCGAGCCTCGGGAAAACGTGGAGCGGCACGGTGGAGCTGGCGGCCCACACCGGCCAAAGTATTCAACCGGGGGTCGTTGACGCGCCGATTGTCCGCCACACCAAGTCGGGCCGAGTGAGCACCGTCGCAGAGAGTTATGGCGTCGCCGCGCAAATCAGCGGCGGCGGTGTTGTCGCCGACGAAATCCAGGGCGTCGCATCGGTACCGTGCTCTTCTCAGGGCATTACGCGCTGGTATGCGACGGGCTTCAACACCACGCTGGGATCGGACGCGTACGTCAGCGTGTACAACCCCACTGGCACCGAGGCCGTGTTGAACGTATCGGTCTTAGGCGCGAACGGATTCTCTGCCCCCGAATCTCTGCAGGGAATTTCCGTGCCAGCCCACGCTCAGGAGGAGATTGACCTAGGTCGTAGCATCGTGAATACGGCCAACGTTGGAATTGGCGTGAAGGTGTTGCGGGGGTCCCTGGCAGTTGTCGGCGAAGAGGATTCGCTCGGCACACCGTCGCTCAGCGAGGGTGTGTCAGCGCCCAGCGTGGACTCCTGGTTCCCGGACGTGACGACGGCGAATGACACGACGGCGGCGATCCGTCTCGCGAATCCGAACAACACGATCGCCAGCGTGACCGTGAATGTGTCGCTCGGGAACTACAAGATCGCCCGACAGACGGCGACCCTCGCGCCCTTTACCACGGGCGTCATCACCATTACCCCCAATCCCGCGATACCGGTGGCGGGCTACGCAAGTTTGAGCTTGCACTCCAACGTCCCGGTGATCGCGGGGCTCGCAACGGGCAGCGGTAAGTGGATTGCGCTTACGGCACCCCAGGCGCCCTCAGGCGCATACGTCGTGCGGGACTTCACGGGGCTCGGCTTCGATGCAGCGAGCGTGACCAATGCCTCGACGCACTCGGTGACACTGCACGTCACGACCTTCGTTGCGACCTCCAAGGGCGAGGCGGTTACGACGCGCGGGATCACGTTGGGCGGAGGCGCATCAACGACGCTCTCGGCACTGATCTCGTCACCCCTACCGCGTCCCGCCGGAACGTATCTTGTGACGTCGTCGCGACCCAGTGTGATCGTGACTCTGACGTTGCCAAGTCGCCCTCACGGGCTCTACGTGGTGGTGCCCTTAGACGGCCGGTAGCGTCGGCGGTCGCCAGTTCGGCGTTGGCGTAGGCGCGACAGGCGCAGGCGCCGGCACGGTTGCCGCGGGAGCGTTCGCCTGCTCCTTAGCCGCGGCCCGACTCTTGGCTGAGAGGGCACTCACGGTCCTCGTTCCGACGGGGTGCACTGGCTCGCCATTGGCCTCGTCGATCAGTCGCGCCGCCTCGGCTCCGTCGATGGTCTCGCTCTCCAGCAGGGCGTGGGTCAGGGCCTCCAGACCGCGGCGGTGGAGGGTCAAAACTTCGATCGCGCGGGACTCCTGCTCGCGCAAGATGCGTTCCACCTCGTCGTCGATGACCTTGGAGGTGTGATCTGAGTAGTCGCGCGTGTGCATGAGGTCTTCGCCCAGGAAGACCTGATTGTTAGATCCCCAGGCCATGGGCCCGATCTCCTTGGACATGCCCCACTCGCGCACCATGCGGCGCGCGAGCTCGGTGTTGCGCTGCAGGTCGTCCGCGGCGCCGGTCGACAGATCGCCGTAGACGAGGAGCTCGGCGACGCGACCGCCCATTCTCATACACAGCGAGTCTTCGAGAGCCTGGCGATCCATGATGTGTCGATCCTCTTCGGGCAGCGTCATAGTTACGCCGAGAGCCATGCCGCGAGGGATGATCGTGATCTTGTGCAAGGGGTCGGTCTTATCCAGCACGTAGGCCAGCAGAGCGTGCCCGCTCTCGTGGAAGGCGATGCGCTCGCGCTCATCGTCCTGGAGAACCATGGTGTCGCGCTCTTGACCCATCATCACGCGGTCGCGCGCCGTCTCGAAGTCCTCCATCGAAATGGTGGCCGAGTTGCGTCGCACGGCGTGCAGTGCCGCCTCATTGACGAGATTGGCCAGGTCGGCGCCGCTCATACCTGGCGTGCCACGGGCCACCAACATCAGATCGACCGAAGGATCGAGCGGTTTACCTTGGGCATGCACCTCGAGAATGGGCAATCTCTCTTCGAGGTCGGGGAGGGGCACGACGATTTGACGGTCGAATCGGCCTGGGCGCAGCAGCGCGGGGTCTAAGACGTCAGGTCGGTTCGTCGCGGCGATCACGACGACGCCCTCGGTGGGCTCAAAGCCATCCATCTCACTGAGCATCTGATTGAGCGTCTGCTCGCGCTCGTCGTGACCTCCACCCAAGCCCGCACCGCGCTTGCGCCCGATCGAGTCGATCTCGTCGACGAAGACGATGGCGGGAGCCTGCTTGCGCGCGGTAGCGAAGAGGTCACGCACGCGACTTGCCCCGACTCCCACGAACATCTCCATGAAGTCCGAGCCCGAAACCGAGAAGAACGGGACGCCCGCTTCACCGGCGACCGCGCGCGCCAGCATGGTCTTACCGGTGCCCGGAGGCCCAACCAGCAAGATGCCCTTGGGGATGGTCGCGCCAATCGTCTTGTAACGAATCGGACTCTTCAAGAATTCGACGACTTCGCTGATCTCTTGTTTGACCCCGAGGTAACCGGCGACGTCGGCGAAGGTGGTCTTGGGGCGATCCTCGCTGAACTGCTTGGCGCGAGATCTGCCCACCGACATCATGCCGTTCATCTGTCCACGCGCCTGACGGCTGGCGTAGTAGATGAAGCCGACAAAGATCAATATCCAAATCAGATACGGCAGGAAGTCACCGAGAATGCTCGAGGGGTTGGCGAAGGTCACCGACACGTTGTCGCCGCGCAGGAGGCTGACTTCTGACGACAGGGCCGGAACCGGCCCGTTCGCGCTGTAGTTTACGCCGTTGAAGAGCTTTCCCATGATGACGCCATTGGAGTTGTTGATCGACGCGGACACGACCTCCGATTTTCCCTTGGACACGGTCTGGGCCGCGTCGCGCAGCAGGTGAGAGTAGGTGAGCGTTTTCACACTCTGGCGTGAGACGGTCGAGTCGATGATGAGCAGGCCCAGCAGGAAGACGATCAGACCAATGACAATGATCCGGCGCCTCATTTGGGGCGCCATCGGCTTCTCACCGCCCGGGAGAAACTTTTTGTATCCGTTTTGATCATTTGGTGCATCAGCCACGTATCTAATCTAGAGGTGAAGCGCGACAAGTCATTTGCGCCTGTGCAAAACCCAGAGTTGAAAGCGCCATCCCTTTGAGTTCTTCTTCTATATCCGCATTGGATGAACGCCCACGCGTCGTGGCGATTGTCGCTGCGGGATTTATCGGATTCTTAGCGGGACAGATACTTGCGGCCCTGCTCGAGGCCCTCGGCGTTGCCCTCACCCACTACCCGGGCGGATTGAGCGCGCTCGCGAAGGTGCAAAACCCTCCATGGTGGGCGAACTCGCTCGGACTGCTCGGACTGTGGGTGGGCTTCGCGGCGGCGATCTTCTATGCCTATCGCGAGGGGCGGCTGCGACCGTGGCCCGATCAATGGTGCCCACGGCCCAGTGACCTCCTCTTCATCGTTCTAGGCGTTGCCTGTCAGTACGGCGTCGATCTCGCCTATGACCCCTTTCACTTCAAGAGCCTCAACCAACCGGTGAACCACCTCTTCGCCGCGTCGCACGGCACCGGATTCATCGTGGTCGGCATCATGACCGTGGTGCTGGCCCCGTTCTTCGAGGAGTGGCTCTTTCGCGGCGTCTTGTTTCGCGCCATCGCCGAGGGCGTGCACCGGGTCTCTCGTCGCCGCGCCGTCGTGCTCGGCGTGCTGGGGAGCGCCGTCCTCTTTGGCCTCGCTCACGCCGAGCTCCTCGAGTTCGCGGGCCTCGCCGTGCTCGGCGTCGTGCTGGCGATCGTGGCCTATCGCAGCAAGCGCCTGGTGCCGAGCTATCTGACGCACGCCGCGTTCAACGCCACCGCCTTTGTCATGGTCATCCATTTGCGCTCGGTCCATTGATGCAGCGGTTCAAAGCCTTCTGGACGACCGAGAGAGTGTTTGACACCGCGCTGGTCGCGGCGGTGATCTTCATCACGGTCTGGGAACTGCACCCCAACCTGATCTTCTCTTCTACATTGCTGACGGGAGGCGACACCGGCTCGCACCTCGCCGCCCCGGCGTATCTGCGCTCAACGGGCAACCCTTTCAACTTCACGCCGTGGGACCCGGGTTGGTTTGCGGGCTTCCCCCTGTACACCTACTACTTCGTCCTGCCCGATGTGCTCGCGACCTTTGGCAGTTACCTGATTGGCTTCGCCGTGGCCTTCAAGTTGGCCACGGTGCTCGGCTCAGTGCTGACGCCCGTTACGGCCTACTCCTTAGGCCGACTCTTTCGCGCCCCGAGACCTATTCCCGTGGCGCTCGCGCTCGCGACGCTGCCCTTTCTCTTCACCAACGCGTTCACGATCGACGGCGGAAATCTCTTCTCCTCGATGGCCGGCGAGTACGCCTTCTCTTTGTCGTTGGCTCTCGCGCTGCTGACCATTGGCCTCTTCGCCCGGGGGATGCGCACGGGTCGAGGATTCTGGCTCGCGGCGATAGCGCTGACCGCCACGCTGGCGGCGCACGTGCTGCCGTGGTTGTTCACGTTGGGCGCCATCGCGCTGTTGCTCGTCTTTGAGCTGCTCCATCGTTACGGCAACGGTGGACCCATCGCGCGCGACGCCACGTTGGGCGGGCCGCACAGCCGACCCCATCGCTTCGCGGTCGGGGTCGGGCTGGGGTGTCTCGCCTTTGTGCCGTTCTTCTTCGATACGGCCGCGGTGACCAACCAATCGGGCTTCCTCTCGATCCGGGAGTCTCCATACTCGCTGATCTTCACGGTCTTGCTCGCGCTATTCGCGGTTGGCCGCATCGTCCAACTGGCGGTCGCCCGGCGCGGTTGGTGGTTCACGCTTCTTGGCGTCGCTCTGACGGCGCTGTCCTTCTTCGTGGCGGTGCGCTTTGCGCTGGCGTCGATACTGGTGATGACGGCCTTCGAGCTCTTTCAGCGCCACGGCCGGCGCTCCCTGGGCGAATTGGAGTTGAAACGCGGCGATTATTCACGTCCCGTGCGCTTCGCGATCGGCGCCGGCGCGATCTCGATCGGCCTGTCGGCCTGGTGGCTGTTCCCTTTCTCGGTCTCCCAGTCGTTGACCGATTCGCTGGGATACACCAACGTCCCGGTGAACAACCTGCACCAGATCTTCTCCACGCTCGGCTGGTACAACCAGACCGGGGGAGCGGCTGGCGACCGCTGGATCGTCGTGCTCGCCGGAGTTTCGGTCATCGTGGCCTTCGCGGTACGCGATCGGCTCGGCATGGTGCTGGCCGCGCTGACCGTAGCCTCCTTTTGGACCTTTGTGCTGGACCCTCAGAGCGCGATCTGGAACCAGCGCCTCATTCCCTTCTGGTACATCTCCATCTACCTCGTGTCGGGGTGGATGGTGGGGTACTTCGCGTGGCGCTGGGCGCAGTACGTTCCGCGCAGCCATCGTTGGAAGTCTCACTACGTGGAGGGTGACAACATCGGCTACGTCCACGAGCCCCCGCGAGAGCGCGAGCTCGACGTCCATGTCGCGGTCCAGGAGTCGGCGACTGCAGAATCAAGTGAGTCACCCTGGCGCCAGGCGCGCGTCTTCTGGGCGACGTGCTTTGTGGCGTTGGTCGCGCTGGCCTCCACCGTGCCGGGCCTGATCACGCCGCTCGCGAACGATCTGCACCTCAACACCACCGACAACCAGGTCGCGTCGTGGGCCCAGTGGAACTACTCGGGCTACCAGGCGAAAGCCTCGTGGCCTGAGTATCACGAACTGATCACCACGATGTCGCGCGTCGCCAAGCGCTACGGCTGCGGGAGAGCGATGTGGGAGTACAGCGCCACGGAGAATCGCTTCGGCACGCCCGAGGCCCTGATGTTGCTGCCGTACTGGACCGACAACTGCGTTGACTCCATGGAGGGGTTGCTCATGGAGTCCTCGCCCACCACGCCCTATCACTATCTCGACCAGGCCGAACTCAGCCTCGCCCCGAGTAACCCTCAGGTCGGTCTCAACTACGGACCGCTCAACGTCGCCCTGGGCGTGGCTCACCTGCAGATGCTCGGCGTGAAGTACTACATGGCCTTCTCGCCCGCCGTCGTCGCTCAGGCCCAGAGAGACCCCGACCTGAAGCTCGTCGCCACGACCAAGACCTGGCCCGCGCCGGGCGCTCAGTGGCGGATCTACCTCATCAAGGACAGCCCGATGGTGCAAGCGCTCTCCTCGACGCCCAACGTCGTGGCGAATATCTCATCGCAACGCGATTGGCTCAGTGCGAACGAGGAGTGGTGGCTTGACCCCTCGTTACAGGACGTCTACGCGGCCGAGACAGGGCCCGCGACGTGGCCACGCGCGTCAAGCATTTCTACGATGACGAGAGGGAGCGCGTTGCGGGTCGTCACCGTGACTCACGTTCACGTGGGTCTTCAGTCGCTGACCTTCCGCGTGAGTCGCGTGGGCGTGCCGATGCTGGTGAAGATCTCCTACTATCCACGCTGGCACGTCACGGGCGCCACCGGACCCTATCGAGTGAGTCCCAACCTGATGGTGGTCGTGCCAACGTCCAAGAACGTCAACCTCAACTACACCAGCGCGCCCGCGCTGTCGCTCGCCAACGTGGTGAGTGACGCCACGGTCATCGTGGGACTCGTCGTTCTTTATATGAGTCTTCGGCGCCGCAGAAGGCCCTCGGTAGACTGATCAACCGTGGATACGACCGCTATTTTCAAGGCCTACGACATCCGCGGCACCTATCCGGACCAACTCGATGAGCGAGTCGCGCGCGCGGTGGGCTCGGCGTTCGGCGTCTTCACCACTACGCCAAGGATCGTGATGGCCCGGGACATGCGCGCCTCGGGCGAGACCCTCTCGGCCGCCTTCGCCACGGGTGCGCGCGCCGTGGGCGTCGAGATCGTTGACCTCGGCCTGGCCTCCACCGACTTCCTTTACTTCGCGTCGGGGTACCTCGGCGCACCCGGCGCGATGTTTACCGCCTCGCACAACCCCGCCAAGTACAACGGCATCAAGCTGTGCCTGGCCGGCGCCAAGCCCGTCGGCGTCGAGTCCGGTCTCGTGGAGGTTGAGTCGCTGACCAACGAGTTCTACGACACACCCGCCGAAGGTGATCTGGCGGAGTACTCCGCGCTGGACCTCTCCAACGAGTGGGTCACCCACGTGCACTCCTTCGCCGACGTCACCACGTTTCGACCACTTCGAATCGTCGCCGACACGGCGAACGGCATGGGTGGACTCGTCGCGCCGCTCGTCTTCGAAGGACTGCCGTTCGACGTCGACATTCTCTATGGCGAGCTGGACGGCACCTTCCCCAACCATCCCGCCGACCCGCTTAACCCGACCAATCTGGTTGACCTGCAAGCGCGCATTCGCGAAACCGGCGCGGACGTCGGGCTGGCCTTTGACGGCGACGCCGACCGGGTCTTTTTGATCGACGAACTTGGCCAACCGGTGAGCGGCTCGACGACGACCGCCATGGTGGCCGCGGTCATGTTGAAGCGTCACCCCGGGGCGACCGTGCTCTACAACGTGATCTGCTCTAAATCGGTGCGTGAGGTCATCAACGAATCTGGTGGGGCAGGGGTGCGCACGCGCGTCGGCCACAGCTATATCAAGCAGACCATGGCCGAGACCGGGGCCGTCTTCGGCGGCGAGCACTCGGGCCACTACTACTACCACGACAACTACCGGGCCGACTCGGGGATCATCACCGCTTTCGTCGTGCTCGAGTTGCTCAGTCAGTCGAACCTGACCCTCTCGGAGCTCACGATGCCCTTTCTGCGCTACGCCAGCTCCGGTGAGATCAACACCGAGGTGAAGAGTCCCGCCATGACGGTGCAGCGAGTGCGCGAGCGACTCGAGAGAGACGGCGTGGCCATTGACCTTCTCGATGGCCTGACGGCCGACTACGGCACGTGGTGGTTCAACCTGCGGCCCTCGAACACCGAGCCCCTCCTGCGTCTCAACGTGGAGGCGCCCGACGAGGAGAGCCTTCGCGCTCACGTCGAGGGCGCGGTCGCCATGATCAAGGAGTTCGCCTAATGCCCCTGGACAACTTTCTGCTCAGTTTGCTGGAAGACCCGGTCGACCACGGGAAGTTGCTGTACGTCCCCTCGCGCGACGTGCTGTACAACTCTCGCCTGCGCGTGGCCTACGAGGTGCGTGACTCGATTCCGATCATGCTGCCCGACGAAGCGCGGCCCGTCAGCGATGACGAGGCGGAGTCCTTCGAAGAGGATCCCGATGCTCGACTGACGGGCGAGGCCGACTAGCCCAGCCGTTCGACGATCATGGCCATGCCTTGACCGCCGCCCACGCACATGCTCTCGAGGCCGAAGCGCTTGTTGGCGTCTTCCAGCGAGTTGAGCAGCGTGGTCATGATGCGCGCGCCGGTCATGCCAAAGGGGTGACCCAGCGCAATGGCTCCCCCTCGGATGTTCAACTTGTCAAGGGGGATCTCCAGGTGCTTCGCGCTCGGAAGCACCTGAGCGGCGAAGGCTTCGTTGATCTCGACAAGGTCGATGTCCTTCATCGTCATACCCGCGCGCGCCAGAGTTTGGCGACAGGCTTCGATAGGCCCGAGGCCCATGATCTCGGGGTTGAGCGCGCTCACGCCGCTCGCGACGATGCGCGCCAGGGGGGTAATGCCGAGTTCCTTCGCGCGCGTGTCGCTCATCACGACGACCGCCGCCGCGCCGTCATTGAGAGGGCAGGCGTTGCCGGCCGTCACGGTGCCACCCTCTCGAAAGACGGGCTTAAGGCTCTGAAGCTTCTCCAGCGTGGTGCCCGCGCGCGGACCGTCATCCTTGGCGATAACACTGCCGTCGGGGAGCGTGACGGGCGCGATCTCGCGTTCGAAGAAGCCGTTCTCCTGGTGCGCGACGGCGAGCTCTTGGCTGCGAAGAGCGAACTCGTCCATCTCCAGGCGCGACACCTTTTCGAACTCCGCCACGTTCTCGGCCGTCTGGCCCATGGCGATGTAGATATCAGGAAGGCCGGGTTCGGGCGTCCAGGGCCCGGTGACCCGCTCGGACCGGCTCTTGGTGCGCTCGATCGCGCCATGAAAGAGAGGGTTCGCCGCGTGACCAGTGTCGGCCGCGCCGTTTCCAAAGCGCGAGACGGTCTCGACGCCCGCCGCGATGAAGACGTCTCCCTCCCCGGCGCGGATGGCGTGCGCCGCCATGCGAATGGTCTGCAACGATGACGAGCAGTAGCGATTGACGGTCACACCCGGGACGTCATCGAGACCCGCCAGGACGGCCGCGACACGCGCAACGTTGAATCCCGCCTCGCCAGCCGGCTGACCGCAGCCCACGATAAGGTCTTCGACGCTGTGCGGATCGAGGGAGCCCACTTTCTCGAGGGCCGCGCGAACGACAAATGCCGTGAGGTCGTCGGGGCGCAGGTCCACGAGCGAGCCCTTGAAGGCTCGTCCGATGGGGGTGCGAGCGGTGGCGACGATGACGGCTTCGGGCATGATCTCTCCTGGGGCGCGAGCGGAACTCTGGCGAGCATACTGACTCGCTCAGCGAGCTTGGTCAGCCGTTCTCCAACGTGCCGACGTTGGAGAAGCCCTGGCGGATGCCTTGGCCGGCGCGCTTGGCCAGTTGATCGGGCTCGAAGAGCATCCAGTACGCGTTGCGCGCGTGGTCCCGCGAGCGGTTGTCGAAGACCTTGGCCAAGATCTGGAGGTCATCCGTCTCGTCTTCGTGGACGAAGACCTCGAGGATCGGAGTCGAGGTCAGGAGTTGGGCCTGCATGATGCCCAGGGACGCCTCGTGGGCGCACTGCTTGTCGATCGGTGTCGAGCCCGGCATGCCCAGCACCACGACGATGGACGCGCCATCGCGTTCGATGAGATTCTTCGCCGCGACCGCAAGGTCTTTGAATCCGGGCACCGTTTGGCTGATCACCTCGAACTTCTCACCGTGTCCGGGACACTTGGCGAGTTCGCGCCGCGCCGCGGCACCCATGTCGAAGCGAGCGAACATTGTGTCGACGACGCCGATCCGGACCAACTTCTCGCTTTTGTCGGACTTGCTTTTCTTCTTCTTGGCCACGTCGCTCCAATCCCGCTTTCATTGTAGGGGTAGTGGCCCGTGCGACCATTGCGGGCGAACGCCGCCGGGCTAACTACCGGCCCGAAGGATATTGCGGCCGACAGCGCTGGGTGACCACGCACAAACGCTAGACACGCTGTCACGTTCGGGCGGTGAATTTCAAACCAGGCCACTTCTTATTTGTCGCTACTCAAGGGGAATTTTCTCGGTGTCCTAAGGTGGATTCGACCGAGGGGGGTAATGGCCTGGGACTTTTCCACCGACGCGCAGTACCAGGAGCAGCTCGCCTGGATGCGCGAGTTCGTCCGCGAAGAGGTCTTTCCCTTAGAGACGCTCTCACTCGAGCACGACCAGCTTCTCGCGGTCATGAAGCCGCTCCAAGAGCAAGTGAAAGAGCGCGGCCTGTGGGCGGCGCACCTGGCGGCCGAGCTTGGCGGGATGGGCTTTGGCCAGGTGAAGCTCGGCCTCATGCACGAGATCCTCGGACAGTCGATGTACGCACCCGTGGTCTTTGGCAACAATGCGCCCGACAGTGGCAACGCCGAGCTGCTGGCGGCCGGCATGGAGATGACCGGACGCCAGGACATTCGTGAGCGCTGGCTCGCGCCCTTGCTGAGCGGCTCCATTCGATCGGGCTTCTCGATGACCGAGCCCGGCACGGCGGGCAGCGACCCGCGATTGCTGCGCACGCGCGCCGTGCGAGACGGCGAGGAGTGGGTCATCAACGGTCGCAAGTGGTACACGACCAACGGCTCGGTCGCCGACATCTTGATCGTGATGGCCGTCACCAATCCCGAGGTCCATCCCTATCAGGGCTCGTCGATGTTCGTCGTGCCCGTCGACGCCACCGGGGTGACGATCCTGCGCGACGTGGGTGCGATGGACCACCCCGACGTGGTCTTTGGGAAATTTGGCAACCACGCGGAGATCCTCTACGAGGACGTGCGCGTACCCGCCGATCACCTGATCGGGCCCGAGGGCTCGGGCTTCCTCCTCGCCCAGACGCGCCTCGGACCGGGGCGCATCCACCACTGCATGCGCTGGCTAGGCCAGTCCCAGCGGGCCTTTGACATGATGTGCGAGCGCGCGCTCAGTCGCTACACCCACGGCTCCCTGCTGGCCGAGAAGCAGACCGTGCAGAACTGGATCGCCGACTCCAAGGCCGAGATGCACGCGGCGCGGCTCATGACCCTGCACGCCGCGTGGAAGATGGATCAGGTCGGCGCGTCGGCGTCGCGCGACGAGATCGCCATGATCAAGTACTACGGCGCCGAGGTGCTGCACAACGTCATCGACCGAGCCATCCAGACCTACGGGTCGCTCGGCTACTCCTCGGACATGCCCCTTGAGTCGATGTACCGGGCCGCGCGCGCCGCGCGCATCTACGACGGACCCGATGAGGTTCATCGCCAGACCGTGGCGCGCCACGCGTTGAAGAACTACGAGCCCCACGAGGTTCCAAGCGACCACATACCCACGCGTACCGCCGCCGCGAAGATCAAGTACGCCGAGATCCTCGAGTTCCTGGAAGCCGACGCGCTCTAGCGAGGGGCTAGGCCCTCGACGGCCTCTTTGAGATCGACGCCATAGGGCACAATGGCGATCGAGGGGACTTCGACGCCCGCATCAACATAGCGCGCGACGTGCTCGCGGCACTCCTCGTAGGAGCCGTGAATGACCAACTCGTCGGCGACTTCATCGGGGATGACCTCGTTGGCGAGCTTTCGATCTCCGGCGCTCCACGCCTCCCACATCGGACTCAGTGCCTCGCCGCGTCCGAGCCAACGATGAAACTCAGCGTAGGCGTTCACCGTTAGATACGACGAGATCATCCGCCGGGCGATGAAGCGTGCCGTCTCGGCGTCCTCCAGAGGAATGACGAAGAGGCGCGCCGCGATGGTCTTGTCGTCGCCGACCTCGGCGCGACACTGGGCCACGTCGCTCGCGGCGAGCCAGTTCAATATCGCCCCGTCGGCCTCTTCGCCGGCCAGGCGCAGCATGCCCGGGCGAAGCGCTCCGAGCAAGATCGTCGGCCGTTCGATTACGGGACGTGACAGCCTGAAGCCGTGAATCTCAAAGGTATCGAACGCCTCGTCGATCTTCTCTCCGTCCAGGGCGCGCTTCACGAAACGCAGCACGTCACGGGTGCGCTGGAAGGGGCGTTCGTACGCGATGCCGTTCCAGCGCTCGACCACCGGCTGGCTGGAGGCACCGAGTCCCATGGTGAAGCGACCGCCCGCGACCTCGGCCATGGCGGCGATGCTCATGGCGAGGAGTCCCGGGCCCCTGGTGAAGGCCGGGGTGACGGCCACCCCGAGATTCAGTCGCGACTCGCTCAGCGCGGCCACGGTCAGCGGTGTGAAGCCGTCGGCGCCGTCCACCTCGGCCGACCAGACGTCGGTGTAGCCGAGGTCGGCCAGACGATGGAACCAGTCGCGATGCTCGAGCAGCGAGACGCCTTCAAAGGGGACGGTGATGCCGTAGCGAGAAGTCATGGTGTCAGTGTTCCAGATGGAGCAGCGTCGGTCGTTAGTTCAAGAAGTCGCCGTGGTGAGGGGCGGGCACCTCGTACCCGCGCCGCTCGAGGTCGTGCACCCAGCGCACGATGAGGGTCTCGAGGATGTCGACCCGGGCGTAGTGCTTGTTCTCCGCGGGAATGAGCTCCCAGCGGGCGTGGCGCTCATCGGTCGTGTCGACCATGAATCGCAGCGCCTTATCGTACGCTTTGCGCTTCTCGCGGTTGCGCCAGTCGTCGGGGGTGAGCTTCCAGCGCTTGAGCGGATCTTTCTCTCGATTGGTGAAGCGCTTCAACTGCTCCTCGTTCGAGATCTGAAGCCAGAATTTGACGATAGTGACGTTGGCGTCAGTGAGGATCTTCTCGAACTCGACGATCTCTCGCGCCGAGCGCTCCGCCACCTCGGAGTCGATCTCGCCCTCGACCCGTTCGACGAGGAGGCGCCCGTACCAAGACCGATCGAAGACGGTCATTTCGCCTTGACCCGGGATATAGGGCTGGAATCGCCAGAGGAAGTGGTGACGCAGCTCCTCCGCGGTGGGCACGCCGACCGGGTGCACCAGTACGTGACGCGGGTCGAGGCTGGCCGTCAGGCGCCGAATGGCGCCACCCTTGCCGCCGGCGTCGAATCCCTCGAAGAGCACGATGAGCCCCGGGCCCGGCGCGTGCGGCTCCAAGAGCCCGGCGGTGAAGAGCCGCAGCTGGGTCAAGCGACCCTGGGCTTTCGTCACCCGCTTGTCGGACTCCTCCTTGGACATCGACTTGGTGAGATCGATCGTGTCGACCGGGTTTGGGGCGTCTTTGGCCATAGAGCCTCAACGTACACGACGCCGTGCGTGGTCGTTACTGGTGCTTGGGTGGGCGTCGAGTCGGTATGAAGCGCCGGCGTTCGTTGACGAAGGATCCGATGAGGAAGAGACCGCCGAGGAACCCGATGATCAAGGCGTCTCGCTCGTGGGCAGGAGAGAAGGTGTAGGTGACGGTGGACGTCCCCGCGGGCACCGAGACCTCTTGGTACACGTGGTGCACGGTGGTGATGGGGACTTCCTGGCCGTTCACGAAGGCCTTCCACCCCTTCATCGACAGTTCGCTCCGCAACAAGGTCGTCGCGCTCGGACAGTCGAGAGTGGCTTTGTTGTCGGCCGTGCTCGAGACGGTGCACGAGGACGACGGCGTGGAGAAGAACGCTCGAGGGTGAGGCAGTTCGTAGATCGACGCAAACGGAGGATCGCTGAAGACCTGCTTCACGCCATCTTTCACCAGACCGGGCAATAAGACCACGGCGGTCGGCATTATGAGGTACTTGACCGACGCGTCCTCATACTGTCGCAAGTGGTTGATGACCGAGTGCTCGGCCTCTATGACCCCGACCAAGCCGTTCTTCACGACGAACTGGTTGCCCGGGGTGAGGCCAGGTCGAAGATCGGTCTCGATGAAGTTCTTGAACGTCTTGGGGAACGGAAGGTCGATGTCGCTGAGCTCATTGATCCCGAAGTACGTGCCCCAGTTAGGATACAGGACCTCGAAGTCCAAGAAGCGCTCCTGGCCCTGGTTCTTTTGCAGGTAGGCGATGGGCGCATAGTCAATCGTGATCTGCTTGGGCGCCTCGGCCTGGGGAACGAAGAAGAGGAGGAGCGCCTCACCAACCACCACCAGCGCGAGGAGGAACGCGGTGAAGCGAAAGCGGTGAAGCCGACCAAAGACCAGCAGAAGGAACAGCGAGATGAAGGGAAGGGCCTGCAAGCCGATGTAGACGATGTGAACCTCGCGCGACGTGAAGTGCGTCCCCGCGTTGTAGCTGCGCGCTTCGAAGATGCACCAGACCAGGACGAGGATCATCAACCCCGTCATCGTCGTCAAGAGCCTCTTCGCGCGAACGCTCTGGGTGAAGTCGTAGAGCCCGAAGGCGGCGAGGATGATGATCGCCAGTTCGCAGCCCGGTGTGCTGTAGCGCTCGAATGATGATCGACTCACCACCGGGATCAGGTTCCAGAGCTTGTGAATGCCAAGGACGTTGAATGTTCCCGCCATGGAGAGAAGTGTCCAGACCCCGAGAAAGATGCGCAGCGGTCGCTGCTTCGAACCGAAGAGACCCACCAGCGCGAGTGCGCACACGCTGGCTCCGAAGTAGCCGCCGATCCCGCCCCACATGACGATCACCTTGGTGTTCGAAAAGAGAGTTCCGTACACGTAGGGGTCGAAGAACGCGGGCAGGGCGAAATGGGGGAGCGCGAGTGCACCGTCGGCGCCCGCTGTGTGGGCGCCGATGAAGCCAGCCTTCAGATCGTCGTCAAAAGGGACGAGGATCGGTAGCGCCAGGATGAGTCCCATGAGACCGCCCAGCCCCAGGCGTCGCAGGGCGCGCGGGCGCTGGTGTCGCGGGACGCTGAACACCCGAACGATGGCCCAGGCGAGCACGAAGAGTCCGTCGAGGTAGGCGACCTCGGGGAAGCCCGCGTAGAGCGACAGAGCCAAGCCAATCGCCAAGATGTACCAGCCTCGCTTGGTCGCGCTGGAGGCGCTGTCAAGGACCATCTCTATGCCGAGGATGGCCATCGGCATGAAGGCGACAGGGTTGAGCACGGAGTTGCCGAGCCAGGCGTAGGTCCCGTTGAGGGAGAAGAGAATGCCCGCGAAGGTGGCGAAGAACACCGGTAGCGAGAGTCGGCGCGCCAGGAAGTAGGTCGACACCCCGGCGATGACCTCGAGGGAGATGTGGAACCACAACAGTCCCGACGAGAACGCGAACAGCAAGGTGAGCGGAAAGAGCGCTCCGGACTGCATCTCCCCGGCCAGTGGCTGGCCGAGTCCTTGGGTGTAGGTCCACCACGGGAAGTGGCCGTGCAGGAGGTCCATCGCCGCTTCGTGGCCGAGCGTCTGGGTCACGAAGCCAACGTTGGGGTCGATCGCTGAGCGCCCGCACGTGACGCGGCACAGTTTGGTTGAGATATCGGCCGTCCAGGAGATCGGATCTCCGTTCGCCAGGCCGAACACGTACATGCCATTGGCCAAAAGGACGACGATCACGATGAGCGCAATGGCCTTGGTTGTGGGCGAGAGTCGGCGATACGCACCGATCAATCGTTCGACCCTCGAATTCACCTTCTTAGGCTACAAGGGTCAATTGATGCCATCGTGCTGGGGTCAACGCGCGTAGAAGTACATCTTCTCGCCCAAGAGAAGAAGTGACTCAGGAAAGTACGGGTCGCGAAACGAGCCAAAGATGTCCCAACGTCCGATGAATCTGTTGCGATCGTCGAGCGGATCGAGGTCGCCGCGCGACGACCCGACGTGGTGAAGAAGGAGGACATTGGGTGTGTAGACGATGTAGCGGCCCTCCATCTGAGCGCGCAGGCAGATGTCGACGTCATTCATCACGACCTTGAGTTGCTCGTCCATGCCGCCGAGGAGCTGCCAAAAGGCCCGCTCGACCATTTGCACGGCGCCGGTGACCGCGGCGACGTCACGGGTCGCGAGCGAGAAGTAATCGACGTGTGGGTAGTTCGAGTCGGTGCGCAGATGTTGGGGGTAGGGCGAGATCACGATGCTCTCGTGCTCTCGTCGTCCATCGGCGTCCAGCAGGCACACGCCCACGATTCCGACATCGTCGAGCGAGGCCAGCGCCATCATCTGCTCCAGCCAGTCCGGAGTGACTACGACAGCGTCGTTGTTGAGAGTGACGACGTAGTCGGCGTTGGAGTGACTCACTCCTCGGTTGACGATCTTCGCGTAGTTGAAGGGTCCGGGGCACGCGACGACCCGGTACTTCGTGTCCCTGAAGTACGCCATCGACTCCTCCTCGACCGAGTCATTGTCGAGGATGATGATGTCGTAGTTCGGGTACGTCGTCTTCTCCTCAATCGCCGCGATGCATTGGCGCACCAG
This sequence comes from Acidimicrobiales bacterium, assembly GCA_050701895.1. Classification (GTDB taxonomy): domain Bacteria; phylum Actinomycetota; class Acidimicrobiia; order Acidimicrobiales; family RAAP-2; genus RAAP-2. The sequence continues at coordinate 54,542 of JBOGFT010000069.1, read as the reverse complement.
CTCGATGCGATCTCTGGTGGGGATGATGATGTCGATCGACGGCGCGGGAGACGGGCTTTCGAGAGCCCATGACACCAGCCCGGCCAGCTCACCGGCCACGGCGATACCGCGTAGTCCGCGACGCGCAAAGGCCGCCTCGACCACGCGACAGGTGTCGGCGTTCAAGTGGGATGCCTCGAAGCCTTGGGCACTTCGCCCGGCGGGTAGCACGCGCGCTAGGTGGTGAAACGTGGCGCCGGTTTCGCTGAGCCGCAGGTACGCGTCGTGCTCGTACGCCCACCCCGCCTCCACGGAGAACCCTCCGGCGCCAAAGAGCGTCTCGACGCGCAGAAGGGCGGGCCGACCCACGACGTTGTAGCTCAGCAGCGTGTGAGGGCCCACCCCGGGGCTCTTCAAGAGCGGGGCGAAGAGATTGGGGCCAGCCTCATCGGCGAAGACCACGTCGTCGTCGCGCGTCGCGTGGGCCAGAAGCTTTGCGACGCTGTACCGTCGAGCCTCCTCGGGGGTCGAGGGGTCGCAGAGAAAGATCCACTCGGCCGTTGTCTCGTTGAGCGTGGCGTTGAGGGCTTCGATCACCAGGTCGGCGCTGGCGACGGTCTCGCCCTCGTCAGCCTCAACGATGGCCACGTCGCTGAGGCTGACGGTGATCTTGGCGAGCTCCAGGTCGTAGTCGATGACCCGAGGTCGGTAATTGATTGGATAGACCTCGATGGCACGCGCTGCCGAGACGAGGGCGACCCTCTTCTCCTTCTTCCTCAATTTGCGCCACGCGCGCAACGGCCGGCGAAACACGGCGCGCGCGGTTTTGTAGCGAAGAGTGTCCTCGCCCAGCATGCTCCCGGCGATTCGCCGCCAACGCTCGCCCGAAAGGCGTCGAATCTCGTCGTGGAAGTGGACCCAGCGAGCCTTCAGCTCCTCAGGCGTCAGAGGTTGAGCCGAGTCGTCGTCGAATCGTTGGAGGGGTGGCACGTTTCCGCATTTCTTTCTGTCTCGGCGCTTCGAACACTCTCTCAACGCTCGCAGACGAATTTACTCGGGAGCGACTGTGATCCGAGGTGGTCAACTGGTGGATCGATACGGCAGTGGGCCACGTGGAGCCTAGTGAGTTCGAGTTACTTTTGCCGAAGCCCCGAATGACCGACACCCTCGAGGTTCCCGAGTCGGTCGCGTTGACAGAACACAGCCTTTAAGCGGGGGCCTTAGGACTCTTCGGCTCGGTGATCATGAGGATCGCCGGAGGCGCGCCGGCCTATTCCATTGCCGGATTGACTGCCGTCGTCTTTGGGGCGGTGCTGCTTGGCGGCGCGGCGGCCCTTCCGTACTGCGGCATCGCGATGTTCGGCATCGTCTTCGCCTTCAGCTACCTCGGCCGCGTCGAGGCGAATGCGGGAGCGAGCTATTCGTGGGTGCGACGAGCCCTGCATCCCGTTGTCGGTTTTTTATCGGGCTGGGCTCATCGTGTCGGCGCTGATCTTCATGGTCGCGACCATGTTGGTAGCGATCGTCCAGCTGGGTGACAAGACACTATGGATCGGTCTGGGGGCCATGGCGCTTGGGCTGATACCGATGTTCTACTACTGGGCCCAAAACAACCCGTATTACAAGATGCCCCCCAAGGAAGATCGGGTGGCCGTCCTTCAGGAGTTCGAGCAGAACCTCTAGGTCGTCGCGGGCGCGTCGGCGACAATGGGGGCGTGAGACTTGTCAGTTTGGTGCCCTCGGTCACCGAGACCCTCTCGCTGTGGGGCCGCACCCCGATCGCCTGCACCAGGTTCTGTGAGCGAGACGATCTTGAGCGCGTGGGTGGCACCAAGAATCCTGACATTGGACGAATCATCGAACTGGCGCCCGATCTCGTGGTGATGGAGGCCGAAGAGAATCGCCGCGAGGACCACGACGCTCTGGTGGAGCAAGGACTCGGCGTTCTCGCGCTGCACGTTCAGTCTCTGGTCGATGTGAACGTGGCCATGGGACTACTCGCCGACCTCGTCGACGTGACGTGGCGCGAAGTCGACCTCGAGCCTGCGGCGCCACTGCGGGCGAGTGCTTTTGTGCCGATTTGGCGACGACCGTGGATGGCTCTCGGAACGCCGACCTACGGTGCGGACCTCCTGGCGCACATTGGTCTCTCGACGATCTATGGCACCGATGGTCCCTATCCCACCGCCGAGCTCGAGGACGTGCGCGAGCGACGCCCCGATGTCGTCCTGGCGCCCAGCGAACCGTATCCCTTTGCGAGTCGCCACCGACGGGAGCTGGAGTCCGTCGCGCCGACGTATTTGGTCGACGGCAAGGACCTCTTTTGGTGGGGTGAGCGAACTCGGCGGGCTCCTGGTCGTCTCGCGCGTCAATTGGACGCCGTCGAGCGTCGCTGAGGAGTCGTGATCATCGTGACCCTCACATGATTGACAGGTACTGCTGCTGGATGTACTCGAATGGGCTAATTGAGCCAAGTGGCCACTGGGCGAGTTTCACCCGGATCACAAGTGGCGCACCGTTGCGCTCGACATTCACCCACACCTCATCGCCCGGGTAGAGAAGTTCGACGGCGTCGATGACCGTGGGACCCACCAGGTGACTCGCGGCCGGGGTCGAGAGTGGGCTGTTCGCTATGCCGATAACCACATCACCCACGTGCAACCGCCCGAAGGCCGGTGACGTCGGATTAACGTACTCGACGACCGACTGCACGCTCGATAGCTCGAGCAGGCCTACCCCGATGTAGGGCATGTTGTCACTGACGATGCGGTACTGATCAAGGGTTGTGGCGTGGTCGGTTGATATGGGCGCGATCACGTAGGAGTACCGACGAACTGCAACCGACTCCGAGTCGGCGCCAGACAACCACGGCTGGGTGATGCGCACCTGCTGATCCGGTGCCGTATCGATCACTCGCACCACGCCGGCAGCGCTCGCGGGGTGCAGATCAAACCTCGAGACGTGTCCGTCGTTGTCGCGGTGGGAGTAGACGAGGTTCGCTCTGTGACTTTGATAGTGCACGATGCCGACGACCGTCGTGGCCGTGTTGCCTGACACCGAGTCGAGCCAATACAACAAGTCGGACCTACCGTTGCTCTGATCGTGGATGACCGCGAGATGAGGGCCCCGACCGCTGAGACTCACCAGCCCGGGACCCGAACCCAGTTGGGAGTGCTGTTGCCAGGAGGCCTGATGCAAGGCGTCGTACGGGGCGGTCCATCGCTGGGTCACGCTGTCCCAGGCGAGCAGCAGCACCGTGGACGTGGCCAATCCGGGCTTGACCGAAACTGGCCCAACGGCGGCGATCGCCTCCTCGGGGAGTCCCGAGCCGTCGAGGTCTACCCTCAACACCGAGGTCACTCGATAGTTCGCGGGTAGGAACTTGGACACGTGGGGAGAAGGGATCGACGCGGTCGGGCTGTCACCACACGCCGACAGCAGGCCGGCTCCCAGAGCGAGGAGCGCCACTCCTCGAAGCACGGCAACGGTTCGCATTGCGCGATGGTAACCGTTGGAAAACTTCCTGGGATCTCGAGAGCGACGGCTACGCTCTACAATCCGGTGAAAGGTCAGCGAAGGAGGAACACTGCGGCACGGGCTCTTTCTTCCACCCTTTGACGACCTGGCGGATCCCGACCGCCTTGTCGAGCTGGCACTCGATGCGGAGCGCGCAGGTTGGGACGGGTTCTTCCTCTGGGATCACCTCAAGTACAGCCACGGCGTGCGCGACATCCTCGACCCCTACATCTCGCTGACCGCCATCGCGGCGGCCACGGCGACGATGCAGCTCGGTGTGATGGTGACGCCGCTCGCTCGTCGACGCCCCGGCGTTGTCGCGCGTCAGGCGGTCACCTTGGACCTCGTCTCTCACGGTCGCCTCGTCTTGGGCTTCGGCGTTGGCGATGACTACGTCGGAGAGTTCTCCTCCTTCGGAGACGAGGTGAACGCGAAGGTTCGAGGTCACATGTTGACGGAGGGTCTCGAAGTACTCACCGGTCTGCTGTCGGGCGAACCCAGTGATCTCGACGGCGAGTTTTATCGCGCAACCGACGTGCGATACCTTCCCGTCGCCGCGAGACCCGGCGGCATTCCGATCTGGCTCGCCGCGCGATGGCCCAACACGACACCACTGCGCCGCGCCGCCGAGTATCAAGGCGTCTTCGTCATCCAACTCACCGACCCCCATGATGTAACAGACCTTCGGCGTCGACTCAGTGATCTCGGAGCGCACCTCGAGCGATTCGACATCGTTGTGCTTGGGGCCATCGACGACGACGTCGACGCGTGGGCCTCGGTCGGGGTGACCTGGCGCCTCGCGCAGATCGGTCCCTTTGACCTCGAGTTTGGCGCGGCCCGCGATATCGTACGGGCCGGACCACCGCGTAGCGGGGGTTAGCTGGTGGCGACCTCGCGCCAGAGGTCGATGCCGCTGTCGACGGCGTGCTGGTCGATGCGCGCGAGCTCCTCAGCGCTGAAGTCGAGGTTGTTGAGGGAGTCGAGATTCTCGTCCAGTTGCTCGACGCTGCTCGCGCCGATGAGTGCGGACGTCACGCGAGGATCGCGCAGCGCCCAGGCCAGTGCCATCTGCGCCAGCTTTTGACCTCGGGCTTGCGCGATGTCGTTGAGGGCGCGAACGTGATTCAAGTTCTGCTCACTCAGCATCGAGTGGTCCAGGGAGTCGCCATTCACGGCTCGCGAGCCTTCGGGTACTCCGTTCAAGTAGCGATCAGTGAGGAGACCTTGTGCCAGGGGTGAGAAGGCGATGCAGCCGATGCCTAGTTCTTCCAGCACGTCGAGCAACTTGTCCTCGATCCAGCGGTTGAACATCGAGTACGAGGGCTGGTGGATGAGCAAGGGGGTGCCGAGGGAGCGCAGGATCGCCAGCGCTTCCTTGGTGCGTTCGTCGGAATAGGACGAGATGCCCACGTAGAGCGCCTTACCCTGGCGCACGGCGTGATCGAGCGCGCCCATCGTCTCTTCGAGCGGCGTCGTGGCGTCGAAGTGGTGATGGTAGAAGATGTCCACGTAGTCGAGGCCCAAACGGGTGAGGCTCTGATCAAGGCTGGCCAGCAGGTACTTGCGCGATCCGCGGTCCCCATAGGGGCCGGGCCACATGTCCCAGCCCGCCTTAGTGGAGATGATGAGCTGATCGCGCAGGTTGGCGAAGTCCTCGCGCAGGATACGACCGAAATTGATCTCGGCACTGCCGTAGGGCGGCCCGTAGTTGTTGGCGAGGTCGAAGTGAGTCACTCCGCGATCGAAGGCGCGCCGCAAGGTGGCGCGCTGGGTGTCGATCGATCGATCGTCGCCGAAGTTGTACCAGAGTCCCAGGGAGATTTCGGGCAGCAGGATGCCGCTGTAGCCGCAGCGCCGGTACTTCATCGAGTCGTAGCGATCGGGGGAGGGACTGTAGGAAGACATGATCGAAGCGTAGCGAAAGGTGGTAGTTCGACTACTTGCCTTTCGTGATGGTGCGACGGCGAGGACGGGCCGGGGGCAAGGGAAAGCCCATCATGACCCGGGCCACCACGATGTCGGTGCGCTTGCGGAGCTCTCGGCTGAGAACAACGTCGAGCTGATTATGCAGGATTCGATAGCGAAGCTTGGCGGGCACCACGACGGGTATCAGCACGACGATCTGGCGATCGTCTCTTCTACGTTCTGCGTCGATGGACTCACAGATTGGCGCCACGATGGAGGTGAAGTCCGTGTGAATCACTGTCAGGGGGACCCCAGGATTCCACTTGGCCCACGCGTCTTTGAGTTTGGTCTCGTCCTTCGTGGTGAGATCCGGGTCATCGGGTATGACGGTGATCGCCACGACGTCGTGACTGAGCGAGAGGGCCTCAGAGATCGCGTAGCTCGTGAGCGTTGACACATTGACGATTGGCACGATCACGCGGGTCTCGCGCCCCTTAGGGGTGGGCGGGACCTTTTCGATGCCTAGCGCTATCGCCACGCGGGCGTAGTACGCGCTGATGCGCCTGAACACGACGATGAAGAGCGGCACCGCGATGACGACGATCCAGGCACCTTGGGTGAACTTGGAGATGAGAAAGATGATGGTCGCCGCACCTGTGACGATCCCCCCGATACCGTTGATGACCGCTCGATATCGCCATCGGGCCGGTCGCGTTCGCCGCCAGTGCACGACGAGCCCCGTTTGGGAGAGAGTGAAGCCGGTGAAGACGCCGATGGCGAAGAGCGGGATCATCTCGTTGGTGTTGCCGCCCACGGCGATGAGCAGGAGCGCGGACAGCGACGCGAGAACCCAGATTCCGCTGTTGAAGACCCGTCGATCGCCGCGGAGTCCAAAGATGTGGGGCAGGTAGTTGTCGCGCGCCAGGAGGCTGCCGAGGATGGGTAGTCCGCCAAAGGAGGTGTTGGCGGCCAAAGCCAGCACCACCGTGATCGTAAGCGAGACGACGTAGTACGCCCAGTGGCGACCTACGGCCAAGCCCATGATCTGGCTCAGCACCGTCTCTTGGGACCTCGGCCCGATGTGCCAGCGATGCGCGAGGTCGGCGAGCCCGAGGAGCATGGCGCCGAGCACCAGTCCCAGCAACAGCTCGGTGCGCTTTGCGCGTCGCGCACGCGGCGCCTTGAAGAGTGGCACCCCGTTGGCGATCGCCTCGACTCCCGTGAGCGCGCTGCATCCCGCCGAGAAAGCCTTCAAGATCAACAGCACGGAGATAACTTGTAGGCCGTGGGTGGACAGGAGCGATCGACCCGGTTGGACCTGGTGAAGGCCCAATGGGTGGATCAGTCCGACCGCGATGATGGCGAGGAGGCCGATGATGAACATGAACGTCGGCAGCAAGAAGGCTCGTGCACTATCACCGAGGCCTCGCAAGTTCAACAAAGTGATGACCGCGAGGATCCCGAGACACATAGCCACGGTGTAGGGGCTCAAGCTTGGAAAGGCCGACGTCAAGCTGGCGACACCGGCAGCAATCGACACCGCGACGGTCAGGGTGTAGTCGACGATGAGAGCCGCTCCAGCGACCAGGCTCGCGTTCGCTCCGAGGTTGGCCCGCGAGACCGCATAGGCGCCACCACCACCGGGGTAGGCGTCGATGACCTGGCGATAGGAGATCACCAGAATCGCCAGTAGGACGACGATGGCGATGGTGATCGGCAAGATAAGGTGCAGCGCTCCGCCACCGGCGAGGGCCAGAACCACGACGATCGCTTCAGGTCCGTAGGCGACCGACGTCAACGCGTCCAACGACAGCGCGGACAGCCCTTCGAAGGGGTTGATCTGCTCTTTGGACGCCTCGCTTGAGCGAAGAGGTCGTCCGATCAATAGGGTCCAAAGGCTTCGGCCCGCGACATCCACTTCCTTCGGGTGTGACGCCATTCCTGCATCGTAGGTGTGATCGTCAACGCTGAAAGTTGCGCGTGGCGCATTCTCGTGTCACACGAGAGCGCGTCAGACGATCTCGCGTCTCAAGGCGCGAGATCGAACGACCGCCCACCACAAGGAGAGCGCCACGACGGCCTCAACGACGACTGCGATCCAACTAATCACCGGCGCGCGGTGAATGGAAACGACGATCAGGACGACGAGTTCAGCGGCCACTGCTACTAGGCACGCCACCGCGTAGGGGCCGTATTCAACTGCGGCGTCACGGATGCGCCTAGAGGACTCGACGTTGGTGTGCCAGAAGGCGTCGAGCACTTGGCGCTTCTCGTGGCGCGAGCAACTCCTGTATACGTCAAGCGTCACCACTGAAACGCTATCCACAGATACGCACGTTGTGTGGATAGCGTTGTGAATTAGAACTCGGCGACGATCTCGAAGTGACTCATCTCCTCTTCGAGGCTCTCTGCATTGTCGGCGGCCTCTTTGGCCGGAGCGCGCAACACCGTCACGATCACCAAGAGGGCCAGTGCAGCCAACACAGCGCCGATGAAGAACGCTTCGTGATAACCGGCGACGAGCGACTCACCGCTCGAGTACCCCCTCGACAGCAGTGACTTCGACTTGCTCGCGGCCAGGGTGCCAAAGACGGCGAGCCCCGCCGACGAAGCGAGCCACATCGAGACGTTCACAATGCCCGAGGCGAGCCCGGCATCCTCACGCGGCACGTCAGCCATTGCGATGGTCAAGAGGGGGACTGCCGAGACGCTCATCCCCACGCCGAGCAACACGAACGCGGGAAGGATCGCCACAAAGTAGTCCGCGTGCACGCCGGAGCGCGAGAGCCAGAGCAGGGCCACGACGGCCGACGTCATGCCGGGAATCAGCAGCTTCATGGGACCGAAGCGAGCGAGCAGTCGACTCGTTAGTCCGAGTGACATGATCGCCATCGCCAGGGTGAGGGGCAAGAACGCGATGCCAGTGCGCAGGGGGTCGTATCCAAGCACGCGCTCGAGGTATAGAGCGCCGAAGAAGAAGACCGCGAACATCGCGGCGAACGACAGTCCACGTATAACGCTTGACATCGTGAGGCTGCGTAGGTTCAGGATGCGCATCGGCATGATGGGCTTAGCGACGCGCGTCTCGACGAGCGCGAACGAGCCCATCAAGACGAGCGACGCGACGCCGAATACCAGAGTGTGTGCGGACACCCAGCCATATGTCGACGCGGTCACGATCGCGTAGATGCCGATGATGAGCGATACGGTCATGAGAAGTGAGCCCTTGAGGTCGATGCCCTCGCGCACGCCGAGGCCGGGATTCTCCTTGATGAGGAAGGATCCGAGGACGAAGGTGGCGATGCCAATGGGCACGTTGATGACGAAGATCCAGTGCCAGCTAACGGCTTGTGTCAAGATCCCGCCGACCAGCAGACCGATCGAACCCCCGCCGACAGCCACGAACATGTATGCGCTCATCGCTTTCGCGCGCTCGTTCACGCCGGAGAACTCCGTGACGATGATCGCCACGATGACTGACGTCGAGATCGCGCCGCCCATGCCCTGGAAGAATCGCGCGATGATGAGCATCGCCTGATTCGTCGCCAATGAGCAGATGAACGACGACGTCGTAAAGAGAGCCACGCCGCTCAGGAACACCTTCTTGCGTCCGAGCAGATCGCCGAGGCGTCCCGCGAGGAGCAAGAAGCTGCCAAAGGCGATCAGATATGCGTCGACTACCCACGTCAGGTTCGCCGAGGAGAAGTGCAGGTCACGCTGAATTGAGGGCAGGGCCACGTTGACGATCGACGAGTCCAGGGCGTTCATTAACATGGCGAGACAGACCACAACGAGCGCAATCCAACGCCGCCGGTCTGTTGTCCCTGATGAAAGGGTAGGAGAAGTTGTCATAAGCGAAGTCCTTCGCAGGTAGGGTGGGGGAACACTGAACAACGATTCTTTATCATCGATATCGCTGTATAATCACTATAGCATGAATATCGATACTTCGCTACCATTAATTTCCATGGAGGAAAATTCGTCCACGGGGCCGATACTCCTCCTCACGCAGCTGTCACGTTTAATTAGCCGGCGCAGTACGCCCGAGCTGCTGGGACAGACCTTGAAAGAACTCGCGACCTTGTCGTACCTGCGTGATTATCGCGAGCCCACCCAGCAGCAGCTCACCGAAGGACTGTGTATTGACACGAATTACTGCGTCATGTTGCTGAACGACCTGGAAGCGTCGGGCCTCGTGGAAAGGCGTCGCGATCCTGCTGACCGTCGTCGCCACATTGTCACGATGACCGAGCAGGGGCGAAAGGCTCTGACTCAGGCAGAAGCCGCCCAGCAGACCCTCGAAGACGAGATTCTCGGGGCGCTGAACGCCGAGGAGCGTTCGAAGCTTGCGCACCTGTTGCGTAAGGCCATTGAGGGACAAAATACGAACGTTCCGAACGCGTAAGTTCGCGACTCGTGTACTTAGGATTTGTCAGTGACGATGGCCACGTCTATTTTGCGATGGGCGCGCAAGTAATCGAAAAAAGCTGAGAGCTGCAATCGCTATCAGCGTCACGTTGAGTGCGGGAATCCAGCGAACTCGATCGTCCTTTATGACGTAGACCCCAACGGGGTTAACGACGCCACCGAATCCTCCGCCGGAGCCGCCAGCGGCTGCGCGTGACTGCGTTGGTCGGCCGAATGAAACCCTACGTCCTCGTCGCTCTCATCATCGTCCTCTTCGCCTTCGCTCTCATCTTCGTCGTCATCCTCGTCGTCATCGCCGATGTGGAACCTATGGACCGACCGCTTCAGGGGGCCGTGCGTACCGCCGCCGCCTGTGACGAAAGCCACGGGAATGATGAGTGCGCCATCTTTCTCGTACGCCCAGAAGATGGACCATCGATGTGCGAGCGCGCCGATGAGATCAAAGGTCAACGCGACAAAGCGTGGTCGCGGCGACAGGCGAAGGTCCGCTGACCGGCCAGGGAGAACCATGGCTCAGCGGTCGCGCTCGCCGATAAGGTCCCGAGCATGGAAACCAACGTCGTTGTCGCAGCCGCTTACGGCGGACCCGAAGTGCTCGTGCTCACCATGGCCAAACTCGCGGAGATTGAGCCGGAGGAGGTCTTGATTGAGGTTCGAGCCGCGGCCACGAATCCCGTTGACTACAAGCTCTACGGCGGCGCCTACGGCAACGATCCCTCGAAGTTGCCGATGCGCCTGGGGTTTGAAGCGGCGGGCGTGGTGCGCAACGCGGTGGGCGAGCCCGTCGGACCGACTGGCCCCATCCAAGTCGGTGACGAGGTCATTGTGTATCTCGCGTCAGGCGCGTACGCCGGCGCCATCGTGACTCCCGCCAGCACGGTCATTGCCAAACCTTTCTCGATGTCATACGAGGAGGCGAGTGGACTGATGTTGGCCGGCGTGACCGCGGCGCACGCCCTTTACGCAGCCTCCGTCAAGCGCGGGGACACGGTGCTGATCCATGGCGGCGCCGGTGGGGTCGGTCTCATGGCCATCCAGCTCGCCGCCGCCGACGGTGCGCGCGTCCTCGCGACCGCGAGCGAAGGAGCGCATGACTTGTTGCGCGAGCTCGGCGCTGAACCGGTCACGTATGGCGAAGGACTGCTGCAACGAGTGAAGGAGCTCGCTCTCGATGGGGTCGATGCCGCGGTGGACTTCGTCGGCAGTGCCGAGGCGGCGGACGTATCGATAGAACTGGTAGGTGACCGCCATCGAATCGTGACGATCGTGGCGGACGGTCGGGCCGCCTCACTCGGGATCCACGCGGTCGGTGGCGGTGCCGATCCCGGCACGGAGTTTCGCGCCGCCGCTCGCCTCGAGTTGGTGAGGCGGGTGGAAGCCGGCTCGCTGCGGGTCATCGTCGACTCGACGTACCCTCTGGCCGAGGCGGCGGACGCGCACCGCGAACTCAAGTCCGGACACGCCCACGGAAAGATTGTCTTGATCCCGTAAGAATCAACCGCCGAAGGGCTTCAGGTTAAGCGACCGGCGATGGTGGCAATCGCTCCCACGCAGATGAGCACTCCGTACGTTTGGACCCACTCGGTCCATCCGCCCGGTCGTAAGTAGGCGATGACGCCCGCGAGGATGAGTCCGATGGCGCACGACGCGCCCACGGCCGCCGCGCCGCCCGCGAAGGTCCACGGGATTGCCGGCAGAATGATGCCCAGCGACGTCGCGACGCCCATGATGAGGGCGAGGCGTAGATCGCGTTTGGTATCTGAGAGGTACTCGCTGGCCGCCATGCCGAAGCCCTCGGCGATGAGCAGCCCGAGGGCCGCGGCCAAGACGACCTTCTTTCCGTGCGACTCCGTGGCGAGGATGAGCGCCATCGTGGCAACAAGTCCGTCCGATGCACCAAAGATGGCCGTCGTTATGGTGGGCGTCACGACGACTCTCTTCACAAGGCCTCGATCCTATCTGTGCCGTGCGCGCAGACGACTGAGACTCTGCGAACATGGACGCGGAGGTGGTGAGTGAACGATCGAGAAATCTGCGTCGCCGCGGTTCAGTTGGCGACCGGCGCAGACGGCGCCGCGAACGTCGAGCGAGCAATCAATCTGATTCGTCGCGCCGCGAGTGAGGGCGCGACGTACGTGCAACTTCCTGAGTACTTCAACTACCGCGGTCCCGCGTCGCGTTATCGCATGATTGCCGAGACCATCCCCGGACCGACCACGTCACTCGTCGCCGACGTTGCCAAAGAGCTGGGCATCGTTATCCACATCGGCAGTACGTTTGAGCGCTCTGTGAACCCAGAAAAGTCCTACAACACCAGCGTCGTGATCGGTTCGGGCGGAGAGATCCTCGCCACCTATCGAAAGGGCCACCTCTTTGACGTCCACGTTCCCGGGGAGATTGAGTCTGAGGAGTCACGCAACTTTGTGGCGGGCGACGAACTAGTGATGATAGATGTCCTCGGCTTTCGTCTCGGACTCTCGATCTGCTTTGATCTGCGATTTGCGGAGTTGTACCGACAGCTGTCGCTGCACGGCGCGACGGTTCTTGGCGTTCCCTCGTCCTTCGCCGTCGCCACCGGTCGCGTCCACTGGGACGTCTTACTGCGCGCCCGCGCCATCGAGAATCACGCGTACGTGATCGCGGCCGCTCAGGTTGGTACCACCGACGAGGGCGTCTCCTCTTACGGGCACTCCATGATCGTGGGACCGTGGGGCGAGGTGCTGGCTCAGTCGGATGCAGATGGCGACGACATTATCTATGCGACCATAAGTCCCGATGAGGTGGCTCGGCGGCGATCGCAGATTGATGTGTGGTCGCTGCAGCGGCCCGACCTTTACGAGTCGCTGGACCGTCGTGCCTCGAACAACCCTCAGAGCCCGTGAGCGCCAGCCAGGGCGAGAGCCGCGACGCCTTTGGCGTTGCGGTCTGGGACTGGGCGCGAGGTGGCACCGTTCCAGAGATGATCGAACGCGACGATGGCTACATGGAAGCGGGCGCCGGGCCTGACGTGTACTTGTCGGGGCCATCGGGGTGGCCAAGCGCTGAGCGCCAAGCGCTTCGCCACGCGCGTGGTCGCGTGCTCGATCTCGGATGCGGCGCCGGTCGAGTGGCGCTGTATCTGCAGGCGCGCGGCGTCGACGTAGTGGGGATCGACTCGTCGCGCTTGGCGGCCCGCGCCGCTCGACATCGCGGTGTCGACACGGTGTGGTGCACCTCACTGGAAAGACTCGGACCGCGCGTCGGCGGCTTCGACACAATTGTGATGTTCGGGAACAATTTTGGTCTCTTCGAGACTCCCGAGCGAGCGCACGATCGCTTAAGGGAGTGGGCTCATCTCAGCAAACCCGGCGCTCGCATCTTCATGGAGAGCACCAGCGCATACGGAGGGGGAGCACCGGGATTCGACCGCACGTACTACCGGCGCAACCGCCAGAACGATCGGCCACCTGGCGAGTTGCGCGCTCGCTATCGCTACGGTGACGCGATCGGTGCATGGTTCACGTGGCTCTTTGTCGGGCGCGCTGAGATGGCTGAGATTCTTCGAGGAACGGGTTGGCACCAGAGCCGGGTATTTGGCACGAAGATCGGCGAGCCGTACGTGGCGGTGCTGGCGAAGGATTGAGCGCACCGAATGGGCCGGGGATCAGGCGAGGGCTAGCGCGCTTGGACTGATGAGGTTCTTGATCTTCGCGTAGGTGCGGGAGAGATTCGGGCCACCGAGGGTTGGCAGGACTGGCGCGCCCCGCTCAAAGACCTCAGCGCTCGGACAGCCGCCCAGTTGAAAGACGACTCGGGTAAAGGGCGTCGACGCGGCCGACGCCGCGAAACTTACGGTGATGGGCAACGTCATGTCGTCGGGGCAGACGCGGTGCCGGGTGTTGCTCAACGGCAAGGCGTTGATGAGCGCGCGGACCTCCCCGATGATCGTGAGATTCTTTACGACGATGGTGCCGCCGCCGGTGGCGCGCGAGATGGGCTCCAAGGAGTCCCAATACAGGACGTGTGCGCCCGCGGGCACGTATTCGCGAGGTGACTTTGTCGCGGCCGACCCCGGGTCGGGCATCGCAAAGATCGCAGCGGTCACAAGCGCGATCGCCGCCAACGCTGCCCGGGAAGCAGAATGCCGGCCGACTCTCCGCGAGAGACCGCTCGTGTTGCTTGAGCGGCTGCGCCACCGACCGAACTCCCTCTGTCTCATGGGCATCACCTTGAACGTACTAGCCGATCTCCGCGGGGGGACATCGCGGCCCTGTGGCGCGGCGTAATGCGAAAATGCCGCGATTTATGGCGTTCTATTGGCCCAATACTTCGATGAGGCGATCGAGAAACTCCACCTGGCCCGAGACGAGCTTTCGCGTGGCGTCAGGTATCTCGAACCACGCCGCTCGATCGACCTCGGGGAAATCGACGTTTTCTCCGGACTTAGGGGGCCACTCCAGTTTGAAGGTGTTGCTCGCGATCTTCGTGGCATCAAAGTCCCCCTCGATGGCCCAGGCGTGCACGCGCTTGGCCCTTGATTGAGCCAGTTCACCGAGATCCACTCTGGCTCCGAGTGGTGGCGGCGCTCCCAACTCCTCCTCGAACTCTCGCTCGGCTGCCGCCAGAGGATCCTCGCCCGCGTCGTACTCTCCTTTGGGGATCGACCACGCTGCGTCGTCCTTCTTCACAAAGAAGGGTCCGCCTGGATGGGCGATCAACACCTCGATGCGAGCGGCGTCATTATGGCGATAGAGCAGTATCCCGGCGCTGAGTCGAGGCACGTGCTTTACTTCACCAGCGGCAAGACGTCTGTGGCGATGAGTCGCACGTGGTCCAGATCGTCAAGATCGAGCACTTGGAGATAGAGGCGCGACACTCCGATCTCGCGATAAGTATTGATTCTCTCAAGGAGTTGCGCCGGCGTCCCCACCAGTCCGTCGCGGGATATTTCATCGACCTTGCGACCGATGTTGGCGGCGCGTCGCGTGACGTCTGCGTCGTTCTTCCCGCAGCAGACAACGACGGCGAGCGAACGTAAGAGTGAGCTCGGGTCTCGATTGATTGCCGTGCACGCGTCGTCGACGCGTTCGAACTGGATCTTGCTGGCGTCGTAGGGAGAGAAGGGAACGTTGAATTCGTCGGCGTACGTGGCTGCGAGCCGAGGGGTTCGCTTGGCTCCGTGCCCACCCACGATGATCGGTGGTCGAGGTGACTGCTCAGGCTTGGGGAGAGCGGGACTATCTGACAGCGTGTAGTGCTTCCCCGAAAAATCGAATCTGCCCCCGACTGGGGTATTCCAGAGGCCGGTGATGATGGCGAGCTGCTCCTCCAACTTCTCGAAGCGTTCCCCTAGAGGAGGAAACGGGATCCCGTACGCCGTGTGCTCCTCATCGAACCAGCCCGCGCCAAATCCGAGCTCTACGCGTCCGCCGCTCATGGCGTCGACTTCGGCGACGCTGATCGCCAGTGGCCCGGGTAGTCGAAAGGTGGCCGACGTGAGCAAGGTGCCGAGTCGGATGTGGCTGGTGTCACGAGCGAGTCCTGCCAGGGTGACCCAGGCATCGGTAGGACCCGGAAGCCCGCTGACCGCCCCCATCTTCAAATAGTGATCGGTGCGAAAGAACGCTCCAAAGCCGCCCTCTTGGGTCGCCAGGGCCAGTTGGAGAATCTGGTCGTAGGAGGCGCCTTGCTGTGGCTCACAGAAGATACGTAGTTCCACGGTTGTTCTCTCCTAGTGCGAACGGCCGAGATGGTCCGTGCCCCTCTTTCTACCAGCGAGCCAAAAATCGCGAAACGCAGCCGACTTTGAGGAAGCGCTGGCGAGGCTCGTCGACGCTAAGCCGGGGCGATCCGGTTCGGCTCTTCGACGCTAAGCCGGGGCGATCCGGTTCAGCTCTTCGAGGTCGGCGTCGGCGAGAGCGAGCCCCGCACCGATGACGTTCTCGCGAAGATGTGCGACCGACGACGTTCCCGGGATGAGCAGGATGTTGGGGGATCGCTGCAGCAACCACGCGAGCGCGACAGACATCGCCGAGACTCCGAGTCGGGTGGCGACCGAGGTCAACTCCTCGGACTGCAACGGCGTGAAACCACCGAGCGGGAAGTAAGGGACGTAGGCGATTCCCTCTGCGGCAAGTGAGTCAATCAGCGCGTCGTCGTCGCGGTGGGCGACGTTGTAGAAGTTCTGGACGCACACGATTGGTGCGATGGACTGCGCCTCGGCGATCTGCTTCGCGGAGGCGGTGCTCACTCCGAGGTGCCTGATAAGCCCTTCTTGTTGAAGCTGGGCCAGGGCCGTGAAGGGCTCGGCGAGCGACCCGCCGGCGCGGCGGGCCATCCGCCCTCTGCGTCACGCAGCGCTCCGACTTTTGTGACGATGTGCAGCGAGTCGGGGTAGGGATAGAGGGCCTCTTTGATGATCTCGTTGGTGACGAAGGGTCCGTAGTAGTCACTGGTGTCGATGTGGGTGATCCCGAGTTCGATCGCGGTGCGAAGGACGCCGACGGCCTCCTCGCGATCAGTCGGAGGACCAAAGACATGGGGACCCGCCAGTTGCATGGCGCCATAGCCGACGCGCGTGACGCTCACGTCTTGGGCGACATCGAAATTTCCGCCGGGAAGGGCGTCGTCGGTCGGCATGTCAATCCTCTTTGGTTGGGCGGTGGAATCCGTCACCGCCGCGGGCGTGTCAGAATCGAGCACACGTATCAGCGTAGGCCTGGCGCCAAATGTCTGGTCGCCAGATGATCCGAGGACGACCTAGTTCAGTGTGATTTGCTGGGGCGCGAACGACGGGTCGCCACGGAGAGTCCGTGCGTCGCTTGGACCGGGTCGAGGTCTTCCCACGCGCCTGGCAAATGCGGAGCGAGTCGTTTGAGTTCCTCGAGGTGGAGTGCGGACAAACCCTCTAGTCGCTGCCCGCCGTCTGGGGTCAACTGCAGCCGAATGTTGCGGTGATCCACATCGTCGCGAGATCGAAACACGAGATCGGCGGCAACCGCTCGATCGACGAGCTCTACCGTGCTGTGATGGCGGAGCAAAAGGTAGTCGGCCACCTCGCCGATCGTGGGGCCCCTTGGATCGGAGTGTCCTCGTATCGCGAGCAAGAGTTGGTGCTGGGCGGGGGTCAATCCCGCCGCACGCGCTTGCTGCTCGCTCCATCGCTCGAAACGGCGCAGACCAATCCGCAGTGTCAGCAGGCGTGTGTACACCTCGTCCGGCAACCCCATCATATTTAACGATAGCATCGTGCCACGATGTATTTACATTCCAACCTCATGTTCGGGAGGGTAACGCGTTTGATACATGTGGTCACAGGGGTGTTCGCGTGACCGAACCAGATGAGCCCATAGATCTCGAACGGCCAGAGTTGACCGCGAATGAGGGAGCTCTGGGCGACTTCACGGCGACTACCGAGCTTTTGCGCTTGGTGCCACTGGCCCTAGTAATCGGCGCGCTCGGCGCGGGAGTGTCGCTCGCACTATTGGACATGATCGGGTTTTTCACGAACCTCCTCTACTTCCAGAGGTTGAGCGTGACTCTGGTCTCCCCGGCCGGCAACACGCTGGGCGCGCTGGCACTGATCATTCCCGTCGGCGGTGGTCTCATCATCGGGCTCATGGCGCGATTCGGATCAGAGCAGATTCGTGGTCACGGTATTCCAGAAGCCATGGAGCGAATTCTGATCAACGGGAGCACGGTGCAACCGCGCTTGGCAATCCTGAAGCCAATATCGAGTGCCATCAGCATCGGCACGGGTGGACCCTTCGGAGCCGAAGGTCCGATCATCTTGACCGGCGGCGCGATCGGTTCCATCATCGGTCAGTATTTCCATCTCACTGCGGCCCAACGTCGGGCACTTCTCGTGGCGGGCGCCGCAGCGGGAATGAGCGCCGTGTTCGGTACGCCGGTGGCGGCGACACTCTTTGGTGTCGAGTTATTGGCCTTCGAGTTCCGGCCACGCTCGATGATCCTGATCGGCATCGCGGCCGCGATGGCCGACGCGTTGCGCATGGTGATGGCGAGCGCCGGCCTGGTCACACCGCAACCGATCTTCCCGGTTCCCTCGCACCTACCTCTGGGCGGCTTCGTCCTGTTGGGATCCGCGGCGATTGGACTGGCGACCGGCATTGGGGCGTGGGTGATGACCCAGGCCGTCTACCGCAGCGAGGATCTTTTCAAGAAGCTCGGCAAGCACCTGCACTGGATGTGGTGGCCGATGATCGGCGGTCTCCTCATCGGACTGGGAGGCCTCATCGAGCCGCGGTCACTCGGCGTGGGTTACAACACAATTCACGCGGAGTTGCTCGGCCAGTTGGGCATTGGTGCGCTGGCGGTCTTGTTCATTGTGAAGCTGATTATCTGGTCTGGTGGTCTCGGGTCCGGTACAAGTGGAGGAATCCTGGCGCCCATCATGATGATGGGGGCTTGCGTGGGCGGCGTGATGGGCCACGTCCTGCCCGGCGCCTCACCGGGAGTGTGGGCCCTGATTGGACTCTCGGGCGCCCTCGCCGGGGTGACTCGCTCTCCTTTCACGGCCATCGTCTTCGCGTTGGAGTTGACCCACGACGTCAACAGCATGCTCGCACTTCTAGTCGTGGCCACCATCGCCTTCTTAGTGAGCGTGCTGATACTGAAGCGCTCTATCCTCACCGAAAAGGTTGCGCGCCGTGGGTTCCACGTCATGCGCGAGTACGCCGTCGATCCACTGGAGGCGACGTTCGTGCGCGAGGTCATGGTCACCGATGTGTTCACGGTCGAGCCGACGCGCACCCTGAGTGATCTCTACGCGAGTTTGAAGGAAGGCTCGCCCGAGCGACGCCAGCGCCTCTACCCGGTCCTCGACACAGAGCACCGCTTCGTTGGGGTCTTGCCGTGGTCGGCGGTTCTCGAAGGGATGGGCGCACTGGATCGCACGGTCGGTCAGGCCATGAGCGCTCCTGTGGCGGTGGCCCGCCCCGACGAGGTGCTTCGCTCGGTCGCCGATCGGATGGCCGAGCATGGCGTCAGCGTCATGCCCGTGGTCGACCAGGCCGACCCGACTCGACTGGAGGGACTCATCACGCAGTTCAACCTCCTGACTGCTCGCCAGAAACTTCTCGAAGAAGAGCGTCACGCCGAGCGGATTCTCACGTTGCATTGGCTGCGTCCGGCGCGCCAAACTTTGGCGGTGGAACCAGAAGATCCATCCGACGACGGCGTGATATGACGCCCGACGACAAGGCCTCGGGGCAATCGGACGAGGCTGTCGGGGCCTTGGTCGTAGAACGGACGATAACGGGTTTCCACCAAGATGTGGTGGGTGATTGGGTCGCGGAATTGGACTGCGGTCACAATCAACACATTCGTCACCGTCCACCATTCCAGATACGGGCCTGGGTGGTGGACGATGACGATCGAGCCGCCCACCTGGGGACGAAACTCGGCTGCCCGTTGTGCGAGCGCACCGAGGCTCCGCCAACCCTTCGACGCGTGCGAGCGACTCCCATCTGGGATGAGCAGACGATACCGAAGGCTCTGCGCCGTGATCATCGCATCGCGGCGGGCACGTGGGGTCTGCTCATTGTGCATCGCGGCCGTCTGAGGTTCATCGCGTCCACTACCCCAGAGATCGACGTCGAGGTTGACGCCGGGTCAACGCAGGGAATACCGCCCGAGATCAGCCATCGCATCGAGCCGTCTGACGACGTTCGCTTCTCCATCGAATTCTCGATCGTCGATCGCGGTCAATCCGACGCCCACACCGAAGAGTCCCCGTCCGAGCGGGTGAGCGATGAAGGCGGCGACCCCGCGTGTTGGGCCGGTCTTCTCTGCGCGGACTGCGGCGTGGTTCTTGGCGATGGCCCTCATCGTCCCGGTTGCACATTTAGGGTTAATGAGTCCGAGACCTAGGGCTATTGGATCACGTCCAGTGCGGGCGCGGTGAATCGACGGGCGCTGGCGAAGACTCCAAGATCGAGTGTGATCAGCACGGCGATGACGACGGGCACCACGTGAACACCAACGAGCGACACCAACAGGCTCTCGGCGCCGGGGCCGAGCACTCCTCCCGCCATCATGCAAAAGACGATGAGCGCGAGACCGTTGCGGTCGTGGGGACACAGCCTCGTGAACCAGACGATCCCCATCGGGTAGACCGAGGCGAGTGCCAGACCGAGAACCGGATAGGCGTAGGGCGCAACCGTGGCGGAGTACGCGACGGCGGCGCACACCAGCGCAGCGCTGAGCCCGACCAAGACGAGCGCTCGTTCGGCGAAACGTCTATGCAGGGGACCGCCCGCGATGCGCCCAAAAGCCAAGCCGAGCCAGAAGCAACCAGTGATAAGACTTCCCAGCGTCGCGCTGTGTCCTTCGCGATGCAGTTGAGCGGCGATCCAGCCTGACGAGCTCGATTCGGCCGCCTCGTACAGCAGGTACGCGAGGATGAACGTGATGACAATCGATCGACGATTCGAGCGAGGAGAACTCAATTCGTGTCGACGATCGACCGCACTTTGGGGTGGGGCGATGATGCCGCGATTCATGGTCGAGAGCAAGGCCGCGACCGCCGCCGCTGCACCGAAGAGGAGGGTGTAGTGGCGTGGTCGCACGAGGATCACCAGCAGTGGGCCCATGATGGCGCCCACGCAGTAGCCGGCGTTGGCGATGCTGAGTCGTCGAGGTCGACCTGCCAAGGCGGTTCGAGCGAGCAAGGAATTCACTGCGCAGCTGAGCCCACCGAACCCAAGTCCGATAACGAAGATGCTCCCAAGAAACAGCCCCCACCCAGCGGTCAACGCGACCGCGAGCGCGCCAAGAGCAAGACATACGAGGGCGGCGCTGACCACGAGGCCGCCCCTTACTCGCCTCATGGCGATCCACCCGATAGCCACGCCCACCAGGGCGCCCACGAAGTGGACGCTGAGGACGCCCCCCGCTTGGGGCAAGGAGACCTGGAACTTCTTGGCGATGGTGAGGAGCAGGGGCCCATACAGCGCGGCAACTGCGCCCTCCAGCCAGAGGATCGCCGTGATGTTCGCATAGGCGATACCGCGCAGTCCCACTGCGACTACCTCAGAGCCGGGGGAGCTCTCCTCAAGTTCGTCCACGGGCTGCCTTGTAGCGGCGCGTCAGGGCCGTCGAACGTTCGATGCGGCTGATTGTCATTCGAGACAATCAGAACGTGCCTCCGAGAGATCGGTGGGGCGAAGGAAAGGTCGCTGTTGACGACGCTCAGTCTCATAGCGCGAGAGAGCTTCTCGGGTGGAATCGCGCTCAGACACCTCGGCGACGGGCACGTCCCACCATGACATCGAGTCGGGTGCGGTGACCAGTGGATCCGTTTCGATGCGAATCACTGTGGTTGCGGTGCTTGCGCGGGCACGCTGGAGAGCGCCGCGAAGCTCCGAGATCGAGTTAGCGCACTCCACGATCGCACCGAGGCTCTGGGCGTTCAGTGCGAGATCAATCGGGAGAGTCTCGCCGTCGTAGTGACCAGAGTCCGTGCGGAATCGGTACTTGGTACCGAAGCGCTCGACGCCAACCGACTCCGAGAGGGCCCCGATTGACTGGAACCCATGATTGACCACGAGGATGACGATGATCTTGATCCCCTCGGACAACGCCGTCACCAACTCGGAGTTCATCATGAGGTACGAGCCGTCTCCCACCATCACGTATACCTCGCGCGAGGGATCAGCCATCTTGACCCCGATGCCGCCGGCAATCTCATATCCCATGCAGGAGAACGCGTACTCGACGTGGTACCCCTTGGGGTCGCGGGTGCGCCAGAGCTTGTGCAGATCTCCGGGCAGGCTGCCCGCCGCCGCGACGACGACGTCGCAATCGTCGGTGGATGCTTCGACGGCACCGATCACCTCGCTCTGAGCGGGCAGAGGAATATGATCGAGCGAGTAGGCCGCCTCAACCGACGCGTTCCATCG
Source organism: Acidimicrobiales bacterium (assembly GCA_050701895.1). Classification (GTDB taxonomy): domain Bacteria; phylum Actinomycetota; class Acidimicrobiia; order Acidimicrobiales; family RAAP-2; genus RAAP-2. Next base: position 32,814 of record JBOGFT010000069.1, on the reverse strand, counting down.
CTGCGCCCCCGCTCGATACTCAACTTCGTAGGCCTCATCGACTCGCCAGCCGCGCAGACGCTCACCGAGCTCCTCTATGGCGATGCGAGCGTCAGCCACGATGGGCTCGCCAGCCAACTTGACTGTGTCGAACGGCGCGACGTTGATGTTGACGATGTCCACGTCAGGGTTTTGAAAGACCGAAAAGGACCCCGTGGTGAAGTCGCTCCATCGCGTGCCGATACCGACGACGAGATCAGCCGAGCGTGCGACGTCATTCGCAACGGGGGTGCCCGTTGCGCCGAGAGCGCCGAGGCTCGTGGGATGATCGAAGCGCAGCGATCCTTTGCCCGCCTGCGTCTCAGCGACCGGCATCGCGGTGGCGTCAACCAAGTCGCGCAGCGCATCGGTCGCGTCGCTGTAGATAACCCCACCTCCCGCCACGATCAACGGACGCTGCGAGGCTCGTAGTCGTGCCGCAAGTTGGTCCATGAGGCGCGATTCGGGTGGCGGTCGGCGAACATGCCACACGCGCGGCACCAGAAAACCGTCGGGTACCTCGAAGGCTTCGGTCTGAACGTCCTCGGGAAGTGCCAGCGTGACCGTGCCCGTGTCGGCGGGATCAGTCAGCACGCGCATGGCGTGCAGGAGTGCTTGAGGGAGTTGCTCGGGACGCCACACGCGATCGAAGTATCGCGAGACCGGCCGAAGGCAGTCGTTGACCGAGACGTCTAGGGAGGCGGGGTCCTCCAACTCTTGCAGGACGGGATTGGCGCGTCGCGTTGCGAAGACGTCGCCCGGCAGCAACAAGACGGGTATGCGGTTCGTGGTCGCCACGGCGGCTCCGGTGACCATGTTGGTGGCACCCGGACCCACGGAGGTGGTGCAGGCGAAGGCGCGCAGACGATTGCTCATCCGCGCGAAGCCAACGGCCGCGTGAACCATGGCCTGCTCGTTTCGAGCGAGATGGTAGCGAAGCTCTTGGTCGTTCTCGAGGAGCGCTTGGCCCAGGCCCGCCACGTTGCCGTGGCCGAAGATGCCAAAGCAGCCAGCAAAGAAGGGATGCTTCTCGCCGTCACGCTCCACGCTCTGCAGAGAGAGAAACCGCACGAGTGCCTGTGCGACCGTTATCCTCACGCGATTCCTTTCGATGACGTCATGGGCAGGCGCGGATCCGTTGCTTCGTGAGCCCACGATGATCGAATCCACGCGTGATCGGGGTCATCACAGAATGCCATTGTGCGAGGCGAAGCAGCGCCAGCCAGCACGTTCAGGAAGTACAGATCGTGACCGGGACTGGCCATCGTCGGCCCGTGGTAGCCGTGGGGTACGAGAATAGTGTCACCGGTTGAGACCTCGGCCAGCACATCGATCGGTCGCGCGGGGTCCTTGGAGTAGACCCTTTGATATCCCCCGGGGCCCGGTCGGCTCGCGGGCTCTGCCTCTTGGACCTCGAAGTAGTAGATCTCTTCAAGTGCTGCTTCCCCCGGCCGCGACTCGTCGTGCTTGTGCGGTGGATACGAGGACCAATTGCCGCCGGGAGTCAAGACTTCCACAGAGACCAATCGGTCGGTCTCGAATCCCTCGGGTGAAGCGAAGTTGTTCGCTTGACGGGTCGCTGATCCCGCGCCGCGTATCTCGACCGGCACGTCTTCAGCCGCGCCGTAACGCGCGGGCAACACGCGATCAGCGCGGGCACCGGGCAGCGCGACCCTGCCTCCTTTGGAGCTTGCGATCGTGACTTCGCGGTCACGTGGCACGTAGCAGAAGTCGGTGACCCGTGAGAACACGCTCTCTCGGCCCTCAAGCTCAAATCGTTCGTCACCACACGTGACGCGGAATTCGCCCGAAAGGGGGAGAACGATCCACTCCGAGTCGCCACTGGGGAAGGTAAGGCTCCGGCGAGGCTGCAGAGTCACCACCTTCAACGAGCTGTAGGACCATCCGGCGGACGGCGGATCAATGGTGACCGTCCAGCCCTCGGCGTCCGGTGAACGCGCCGGCTCGTAGAGCTGCGCTGTCATAGTAAGCTGAGTGCGGTTTTCACGGCGGACTTGACGTCGTCGTCGTGAGGGTAGAGCAGATTGCGTCCGACGACGAGCCCCTTGATGGCTGGAAGCTTGAGTGCCTGCTCCCAGCGTTGGAACATTTCCTCGGGCTCGTCGCTGCGCTCTCCACCCAGCAGCACGATGGGCAACGTCGATGCCTCCGCGATCCGCTCCATGCCATCCACCACGGGCACTTTCAGCCACGTGAACGCTGACGTCGAGCCGAGCGCGCTCGCTATAGCCATGGAGCGGATGACCGCATCGGTGGTGAGTACGTTACGTCGGCGGCCGTCAACGTGTTGGTTCATGAAGGGCTCAACCATCGCGATGAGCTGCACGCTCGCCAGCTCGGTCACCGCGCTCGAGCAGGCACTCAACGCTTCTGCGGTGCCCGGGTCCTCGAGATTGACCCGAAGCAGCATCTTGCCCCCGTCCAGACCCGACGACACCAGTGACTTCGCCGAGTAGCCAGTGAAGCGATCGTCCATCTCGAAGACCGATCCCGGCAGGCCCCCTCGGTTCATGGAACCGAAGACCAACTTGTCATCCAGTGCGCCCAGTATCAACAAGTCGTCGATGATGTCGGGACTTCCCAAGACGCCGTGGACGCCGGAAATGGAGAGCGCCGTGGTTAGCCGATCGAGCAGGTCGAAGCGATTCTGCATGGCCATCGTGTTGGAACCTACGTTGAGGACGCCCCGCGCAGTGTGGTCAGCCGCGATGATGAGGAGCCGCTCTCCTGCGTCGGTCGAGAGTCGACGCGGTCGTTGAGCCGCCAGGGTGGCAATCGACTCTGGCCGCAGATACCGAGTCTCCCTCAACAGGTCCTGATCTTGACTACGCACGACTCGCTCCCTCTAACGACTCTTCAATTTCCGCTTTCGTAGGCATCGCGTCTGAACAACCGAGCCGGCCGGCGACAATGGCCCCCGCCACGTTGGCGTAGCGAACGGCCTCTTCCAATGGCCAGCCCGAAAGCAGGCCGTGACAAAACGCGCCCCCAAAGGCGTCCCCCGCACCGAGTCCGTTGACGACCTCGACGGGCACGGATGGAACCTCGACCCGTTCACCGCTCGTCTTGGCGAGCACGCCCTCTGGTCCAAGTTTGATGATCGCGGTGTTCAAACCCAGCTCCAAGAGTCGATCGGCGGCGATGTCAGGATCAAGACTGCCCACCGCCATGTGTGCTTCGGCGACATTGCCGACGGCCACGGTGGCGTGACCGAGCGCTTCGCGGGTCGCTTCGCGGGCGACCTCGATCGTCGGCCAAAATGTGGGTCGATAATCCAAGTCGAGCACTGTTGGATGCTGCCGTTTTCTCGAGGACATCGCCAAGATCGTCGACGTTCGGCTCGGCTCCGCCGAAAGTCCGCTGACGGTCGCCCAGAAGAGTCGCGACGAGGTAATCGCTTCGATGTCAAGTTCCGAGGGGTATATCTCCAGATCGGGCGCCTTCGGATTCCGATAAAAGTGGATGGGGAAGTGGTTGGGAGGGAACATTTCGCAAAAGGTAACCGGCGTCTGAAAATCATTCACTTCCAGAACGAACTGGTCATCAACGTTGTATCCCTTTAAGGCGACGTGAACGAACTCGCCAAAAGGGTCTGGTCCCGTTCGCGTCACGACGGCGACTCGCTCACCGAGGCGCGCCGCAGCGACGGCCACATTGGTAGGACTTCCTCCCAGAAATTTCTCGAAGAATTGCACACCGACCAGACTGCCGGGCGATGTGGGGTAGAAGTCGACGCCGACGCGGCCCATGGTGATGACATCGAAGCGCCCACTCATAGTGCGCAGCGTTCGCCACGGGATGTGAGGGACATATGTCCTAACAATAACAGCAGCGCGCCCAAATTGATATAGGATTCTTTGGCACACCGCGAAGAGGATTGCATGCCCCGTCAAGACGTTTCCGCCTATAACCCACTCGACACGATCGTGCTGGATCGATCGAGTCCGATCCCACTCTACTTTCAGTTGGCGCAGCACTTCGAGAACGAGATTCACTCAGGCAGTTTGGACTCCGGCGATCGGATTGAAAACGAGGTGAAGATCGCCGAAGATCTCGGCCTCTCGCGTCCAACAGTGAGAGCGGCACTGCGCTATCTCGTTGACAAGGGACTGGTTGTTCGTCGGCGAGGACAAGGTACCGTGGTGACCAAGGAGAAAGTCAATCGTTCAGTCAAGCTCTCGAGTCTCTACGATGACCTCGCAGGAGCGGGGAAGCGACCGACCACCAAGGTATTGCATAACGAGGTGATTAAGGCTTCTGACCTGGTGAAAGAAGCCCTTGGTCTCGAAGTCGATGATCAGTTCGTGATCTATCTTGAGCGACTGCGTTATGGCGACGACGAGCCGATCTCTCTGATGCACAATTATCTGCCAACATCATTGGTAACTCTCTCTAACGAGATGCTGGAAGTTCACGGTCTGTACGAACTGCTTCGCGCCAGCGGGATCTTTCCCTTCAGTGCCTCTCAGCGGATCTCGGCCAAGAATGCGTCGGCGACCGAAGCGCGAGACCTTAATGAGACGAAGGGTTCAGCTCTACTCACCATGGAGAGAACCACCTACGACGAACGCGGCCGCGCCCTCGAGTTTGCCCAGCATGTGTACCGGGCGTCTCGCTACGCGTTGCTGACAACCGTGGCGGTCGATGACCAAGCGCGCGATTCGACCGGAGTTAGCCTCATTGATAGCAGTTATTGACATACGTTTAGAATTGGGTTACAGTCGCTCCAATATCACCGTGATCTCGCTGGGGGCAAGTACGGCGCGGGAGCGGTAGCGCCGCCAAAAAGGAGGCGTGTGGGGAGGGCAGTGGAGAAGCATTGCAACGCCGAGCCGCTCGGTGTTCGAGGGCGTGCCGACATACGTCAGCGAGGCGTGGATTCGTTGTGAACGACATTCGCTTCGAGCACGTGTGGAAGCTCTTTGAGGGCAATGCCGTCGTCTCCGACCTCAACCTCGACATTCGTAAAGGTGAGTTTCTGGTCTTGGTTGGACCTTCGGGGTGTGGCAAGACGACCTCGCTGCGCATGCTCGCCGGGCTGGAGCGCCCAAGCCATGGGAGAATCTTCATGGGCGATAAGGACGTCACCGACGTTGCGACGGGTCAGCGCGATATCTCGATGGTCTTTCAGAGCTACGCGCTGTACCCGAACATGACGGTCTACAAAAACCTGGCTTTCGGGCCGAAGGTTCGTCGCGAACCTAAGAAGGAGTTAGACGGGCGGATCAACGAGGTAGCGGACCTTCTGGGAATACGTCACCTCCTTGGTAGGTCACCGGCCGCGCTGTCTGGGGGTCAGCGCCAACGGGTGGCTTTGGGCCGCGCGCTGATTCGCGAACCTCACGTGTTCTTGATGGACGAGCCACTCTCGAACCTTGATGCGGCGCTGCGTGTGCAGATGCGCGCCGAACTCATTCGACTTCACAAGCGGCTTGAGAGCACGACCACCGTCTACGTCACGCACGACCAAGTCGAGGCCTTGACGATGGGCGACCGTGTCGCCGTTTTGAAGGACGGTGTGTTGCTTCAGGTGGACAGCGCGAACGATCTATACGAGTTCCCCGAGACGGTCTTCGTCGGCGAGTTCATCGGGTCCCCGAAGATGAACATTCTCCCAGGGGTCATCACGATGAGCGATGGCGGCATGACCCTCGAGGTCCTCGGGGTGAAGGCCCGGGTCTCGCCTCTGCTCGCCGGACGACTCAACGGAAGGAGCGTCGTGGGGCCCGTGCTCGTCGGAATCCGTCCCCATGACCTGCAACTCGCGATCGAGGCAAAGCCTGGTGACACGTGTGTCGATGGCGTGGTTGACATCAGCGAGCACACCGGAACTGAGGTGTTCGCCACCGTTGACGTGGGCGAGTCCAAAATCATCGCGCGATTGCCACGCGCGCCCAGATTCCAGCGCCACGATCCCGTGAAGCTTGCCTTTAACACGGAATGCGTGGTGCTTTTCGACGAGACGACTCGCGAGAGCTTGTTACGTCGTAACTCAGAGCGAGAGAAAGTCAGTGTCGTCGGACTAGGCGGGAACTGACTCGCAGCAGTAGGCCTCAATGCATAACCACAACTACATCAAGGGGGAGGAATTATGAAAGTCATTAGGAGAGCCGGGGTGACCCGACTTGCTTCGGGGGCTGCGGTGATGGCCCTGGTCGCGAGTGGGCTCGCGTGGGCCGGCGGTGCCACCGCCAGCGCCTCGAGCAAGGTCACGATCACTGCGGCCTACGCGGCGAACACGACCTTTGACACCACGCCGCTTGGCCACACCTGGTGGACCACGGTGCAAAAGGAGTTCGAGACGAAGTATCCGAACTACACGGTGAAACTGGTGCCCATGCTCGGTGGCGAGCCGGACATATTGACCAAGTTGGCGCTGCTCTATCACACGGCATCGACTGCACCGACCATCGCGCAGTTTCCCTCTACGGAGATTGCCCTCTATGCGTCGACCGACTACTTGATGCCAATGAACTCGATGTTGTCGGGGTCGTCATGGTTCTCGCAGTATCCGACCGTCATCCAGAACGAAGGCAAGATCAACGGAAAGATCTACGCCGTAAGCGCCGGTGAAAACAACAACGGCATCTACTACGACAAGGCCATCCTCCAAAAGGCGGGCATCGCTTTGCCCTGGCAGCCCAAGAACTGGCAGGACATCATCACGGCCGCTCAAGCGATCAAGAAGGCGGAGCCGAGTGTCATCCCGCTCTGGCTGGACGCGGGAACCTCGGCTGGCCCCAACGGTGCGGGATATGGCATCTTGAACCTTCTGGCCGGATCGAGCACGCCCACGATCCAGACCTCAAGCGGAAAAATGGTCGTGAGCAGTCCGGGTCTCCTACAGACTCTGGACTTCTATCACACCGTCTTCGCCGACGGGCTCGGAGCTCCGACGTCCCAGTTGTTCAGTCCGAACAACGCGCCCAACATTCCCTCAGCGGACTTCGCCAAGGGCACGCTAGGTATCGCAGTCGCCGCCAACTTCATCGGTGGCAACTGGACCAAGCAGGTGAGCTTCCCGTACTGGCCCCAGGCGTCCACCGCCATGGGTGTGGCGGGCCTGCCCGCTGCTAATGGCAATGGGTTCGCGTCGACGCTGAGTGGATGGGACTACGGGATCTCTTCGAACGCGACGAGCGCACAGGCGACGGCGGCGATGGACTTCTTGAACATCGCCCAGGACTCGACGAACCTCATCGACGCGGCGAATTGGGCCGGATGGGTGCCGCCCGTCAAGTCTGACTGGACGGTGCCGCTCTACACCAGCTTCGCCTCTCCCTTCAACGAGGAGTTCGGAAAGATATTGCCGTACTCATCGGAGCTCCCGTCGAGTTCGAACTACTCGGTCTGGGTTCAGGGAATCGAGCAGGCCAGTGGCGCCATTGCAGAAAAGCCGAGCACGACCGGAGCTGAAGCTGAGTCGCAAATGCAGAGCTACATCTCCAATCAGCTGGGGCCGAGCGCGATTACGACGCTCATAGCCGCGAGGTAATGAAGTGGACCACGTGAGACGAGGGCGGTGACGGTGTCGACTGTCCCCCTTGACACCGCCCTCGCCCCTCACGTGGCCGATCTGTGGAAGACGCGTCAGGATAAGAGTCGCTTTCGGTGGAGCAGCATCGCGCTGATGACGCCAGCCTTCGCGCTGCTGATCATCTTGTTTCTCATACCCATGGGGTACGCCGTGTATCTCGGTCTCACCAATCTCACGTTGGTGGGTCCCACGGCCATCAGGTGGGGTTATACCGGCACCCAGAATCTTGTGCGGCTGAAGTCCGATACAGAGTTTTGGAACTCGCTGTGGGTGACGGGTATCTTCATTGCCGGCTCGATTGTTGGCGTCATCATCGTTGGCTACGGTCTCGCCTCACTATTGATGCGCGCGCGCCCCTGGATGCGGATCATCGTCGGTGGAATCGTGGTGATTGCGTGGATGATGCCCGCGGTGACTGCGGGCATGACCTGGTACGCGTCCACGACGGGGGGCGGGACCTTCGCCACGCTGCTCGGACTCTCAAACTCGAACTTCCTCGACAGTGCACCACTGCTGATCGTGACGCTCGCCAACATTTGGTCGATGACCGGGTTCGCCATGTTGGTCATGGGCGCGGCTCTGCGCAACATTCCCAGTGAGGCGATTGAAGCCGCGATCGTAGAAAACGCGTCATCGTGGCAACGCCTTCGCATGATTATTCTGCCGCTCATGCGACCCACGATGATCGCCGTTGTCTTGCTCGTCGCGCTACTCTCGCTGGCCAACTTCTCGCTGATCTACATCATGACGCAAGGGGGCCCAGGCACCGCCACCAACATCCTTCCTCTGTACTCCTATCAACAGGCTTTCTCATTCAACAACCTCGCCTACGGGGCCTTGATCGGCAATGTCATGGTGATCATCGCGACGATCTTCGGCGTTCTGTACGTTCGCATTGCCGGGCGCCGATGATCGACGACACAGATCTCGATATGAAAGAGCCTCCCGCGGGTCGGTTCACGGGAATCGATGAGTCGACCATGCCGCCGGAGAACCGTCCGACCCAGCGCGCGGCGGTTCGCAGCATCACCACTCACGCCATCCTGGGTGCGATCGGGCTCTTGTTCATCTCTCCGATGCTGTGGCTGCTTCTCGCGTCGATCGACTCGCACGCCGCCTGGGGAGTCGAGTGGCCTCACTTCTCTTTGGTCAATTTCCAGCATGTGTTGACGGGAAGCCTTCTTCACGCACTCTTCAACAGCGTTGTTCTTGCGGTCATCTCGACAGCGATTGCCTCAGTGGCCGGGGTATTTGCCGCGTACTCGTTCTCTCGTCGCAAGGTTCCCTTCAAGGGGCCGCTCCTGCTCTTCATTCTCTTTTCCTCGGGCGTTCCCCTCACGATCATGGTGATCCCGGTGTATGAGATTTTTGCTCGCTTCGGCTTCCTCAGCCTGTTTCCCACTGCCGTCTTCTTATCCGTGACGTCGCTGCCCTTTGAGGTCTACCTGATGAAGAACTTCATCGATGCGGTGCCCGAAGACCTGGAAGAGGCGGCGCGCATGGAGCGCGCCAGCACGTGGCAGATATTGCGACGGGTCGTCATACCCCTCGCTTTGCCGGGCATCGCGGCCGCGGCGATCTTTGGCTTCGTCAACGCGTGGGGCTCGTTCATCGTGCCGCTCATCTTGATCAGCTCCAGTAGCCAGCAGCCCGCGCCGATCTCCATCTACACCTTCCTCACATTGCCCAAGCCGGAGTTTGGGAACATCGCGGCGTACTCGTTGGTCTTCTGCCTTCCGGTGTTCGTTCTGTACGCCGCGTCCGCGCGGCTCTTTAGAGAAGGCTTCGTGCTGGGTGGGGGCGTGAAAGGATGATTCGCGATCTTGACCCACTCAGTGGGGGCAACATCCATCGGATCATGCCGTCGGGCGAGGTCAACTGGTGAAGCGCAAACTTCGAGTCGGCGTGATCGGCGCCGGCGTCATTGGTCAGGTCATGCATCTGCACTTCCTGCGCGAGCTGAACGATCGGTACGAGACAGTTGCCCTATGCGATTTGTCGAAGGAAACGGCGACGTCGTGCGCCCGCGAATACGCCATCGGCGCAGTGTTCACCGACTGGCGCGAGATGCTGCGCGAATCGCTCGACGCGGTTTTCATCCTCACGTCTGGTTCACATGCACCGATCGCCATCGAGGCCGCCAGGGCGGGAAAGCACGTCTTCGTGGAGAAGCCCATGTGCTTCTCGGTGCGCGAAGGGATCGAGATGATGGAGGCCGCTCGGGGGGCGGGCGTCGTCTTGATGGTCGGATATCCCAAGAGATACGACGCAGCCTTTGCGAGGTTCGTTGAGGAAGCATCGAGCTTGGCGGACCGGAAGCTTCTGAGAGTGACGACGACCGAGTCGCCCTTCGAGCCCTACATTCGCCACTACTCCCTGGTGGGACCGCCCACCGACGTCGACGCCGGACTGCTCGCCGCGCTCGCCTCGGACTCCGAGGAACGCCTTCGCGCGGCCATTGGCACCGACGACCCGTTTTTGCTGCGCCAATACCAGGCGGTGCTCCTCGACACGATCGTGCACGAGATCAACACCGTTCGCGCCGTCCTGGGCGAGCCTTCTTCGCTCGACTACGTCGACCTGCAAGACGGTCACGCGACAGTGCTGCTCGGTTTCGACGGACCCACCGCGGCCATTCACTGGTTGGATACCCCGGCGATGACGCGCTACTCCATGGAGTTCTCGCTGCACGCGGCCGATGGACGTGTCGCTTTGACGTTTCCCTCACCGTATTTGCGCAACGCACCCACCATGCTCACATTGGAGCATGGTGAATCGGATGGCCTGGACTCGTGGCGACTCGAACAGGTCACCTCGTACGAGAGCGGTTTCAAACAAGAGCTACGCGTCTTTTATGACGCGGTGACCAAAGGATCTGCGGTGGCGACTGACGGCCTTGACGCCACGAGGGACGTCGCGCTCTGTCAAGCCGTCATTCGTTGCGCCGTCGAACGTTCGCCCATCGCCAATCCCACCGAGATCTGAGTGCTCAGGCGATCTACCGTTCCCGTCAAGTGAAATAGGAGTGTGCCCATGAAGTTGACCATCGCCAACGCCCCGATAAGTTACGGCGCTTTCGAGCTCACCGTTGGCATCGATCCCAACGTGCCCAAGGCCGAGTTCGTACTCGATGAAGTGGCGAGTGCCGGCTACGGCGGCATTGACCTTGGACCCGTCGGCTACCTCGGCAACGGACCGGTGCTGGCCGAAAGACTGGCCAGTCGAAATCTGGGACTCGCCGGGGCCTATCTGGAGTTCCCCTTCACCGATCCCATCGCGCTGGAAAGGCTCTATCCCGAGCTTGACGCGATGCTCGACACCTTCGACGCAGTGCGAGACGTCGTCCCGGGGCCGTCGCCGCGTCCGACGATCGCTGACGCCAGTAGTGACAGTCGGCGGTTGCTACCTGGCCAAAGCCAGGTGAATCGGGCCATCGGTCTGGACAAAGACGCCTGGTCGGCGTTCGCGCTCGGCCTCAAGAGCGTGCTCGAGCGCTGCCGGGATCGCGGCTACGAGCCGACGTTTCACCCCGAGACTGGTACCTTTGTCGAGGCACCGTGGGAGATCGAGAAGGTTCTGGAGATCTCCGACGTCGGCCTGTGCCTCGAGACCGGGCACATCTTCGTGTGCGGCGGTGATCCTCTTGAGATACTGCGCGGCGCGCCCGAGCGTGTCAATCACGTTCACTTGAAGGATGCAATGAGGTCTCGCATGGACGCCGTGATCGCCGACGGCGAGCCCACACCGGCAATCTGGTCACGCGAGGTGTTCTGCGCGCTCGGTGAAGGCGACGTGAATCTTGACGGCGTGTTGAAGGAACTCGAGCAACTCAATTTCGAGGGATGGCTCGTCATCGAACAGGACATCTTTCCCCAGACCGCGGCCCGCTTCGCGCAGGCCGTGGTCGACCAGAAGGCCAATCGCCAGTACCTCTCCAGCCGTGGCATCTAGCGCCACGGCCCCGCCATTTCGCTTGGGTCTCGTGGGAGCGGGCCGCATGGGCCAGACGCACCTGCGGGCCTTCGAGGAATCTGAGGACCTCGGGGTCGTAGCGGTCACCGAGCCGGTCGAGGCGCTGCGCGAAAAAGCCTGTGCGACTCCCGGTGTGCGGGGATACGAGTCACTCGCCGAGATGCTGGACTCCGGGGGGATCGATGGTGTACTCATCGTCACGCCGAGTGACTCCCACGTCGCAGTCATCGCCGAGGTCGTAACCGCCGGCCTGCCGATCCTCTGTGAGAAGCCCTGCGGCGTCAGCTCGAAGGACACTCGCCGCGCCCGCGAACTGGTGAGCGAGGCGAACGTCCCACTTCAGATCGCCTACTGGCGTCGATTCGTTCCCGAACTTCAGATGCTCCGCGATCGCATCGCTCGCGGCGACTTAGGAGAGATCCTCTCGGTCACTTGCCTGCAGTGGGACGGCGAGCCGCCGCCGGCGGCCTTTCGCGTTCGCAGTGGCGGCATCTTCGTCGACATGGGCGTGCATGAGTTTGATCAGGCGAGGTGGTTGACCTCCAGCGACCTCACCCAACTGACGGCTTTCGCGTCCGGCGTCGTGACTGACCCTGAGAACGCAGGCGATCCCGACTCCGCCCAGGTGCTCGCGTCGACCGCTTCGGGCGCGACGGTATTTGTCACGCTCGGTCGGCACTACGCAGGAGGTGATGTCGCGAGCGTCGAGGTCTTTGGAACGGTTGATCACACGCACGTTGTATTCCTTGATCCCTCGGATGGTGAGGCGGCGCAACTTGCGGCGTTGCGCCGCCAGGCCACGTCGTTCGCCGAATTCGCACGCGGCGGAACGTGTCGAGGAGCGACTGTCGACGACGCGATCGCCGCTTTGGAGGCCGCCGAGCAACTTCGCGCGCAGGTCTGAGGCCATGATGAGCGACGTGCGCGTGGCCATAATCGGCTACGGCATGATGGGCCGTGCTCACGCCTACGGGTACCGGGCTGCGCCACTCATTCGACCATCCGACGTGAGTTTCGTACCAGTCCTGATGGCTGGCCGCCACGAAGAGGAGCTCGTTATCGCGGCGAGGGCGTGCGGCATCGAGGAGTGCACCACCAACTGGCAAGACGTCCTTACGCGAGATGACATCGAGATAGTCGATATCTGCACTCCACCGGGAACCCACGCCGAGATCGCTATCGCGGCGGCAAAGGCGGGTAAGTCGGTTATCTGCGAGAAGCCCTTGGCCGTCAACTACGCCGACGCGTCAGCCGCTCGCGACGCCGTTGTCGCAGCGGGTGTTCACCACGCAGTTGGGTTCAACTATCGTCGCCTCCCGGCGCTCTCGCTCATGGCAGAGATGGTCGCGGGCGGGGAACTCGGCGAGATACTTCTCTGGCGTGGGACGTGGCTCTCCGACGAGTTCGCCGATCCCACGACGCCCTTCGATTGGCACTTCGAGGCCGATATGGGCGGCTCGACAATTGCCGATCTGGGGAGCCATTTGATCGACCTCGCCACGTGGATGCTCGGACCAATCGCAGAAGTTGTGGCGAACTCCTCGACATTCACGAAGGAGCGCGGTGCCGCGAGCGCTGCTCGTCGCGTCGAGATCGACGACGCGTCCTCGGCGCTCGTGCGCTTCGACTCGGGAGTGCAGGGGACGCTCGAAGTGGCGCGGGTCGCTCCACGGCGACCCTGCGACTTCGTCGTTGAGGTTAACGGCACGAAGGCAACGGCCATGTTCTCGTATAATCAACTCAACGAACTGTGGTTCGGCAGCGTCGATGACGATCCGCGGCTCTACGGTCTTAGACGCATTCGCACGGAGCACGTCCTGCAACCCGAGACGAACGGCTGGTGGCCGATAGGCCAAGGCGTTGGATACGACGCGAGTTTCATCAATCAAACCACCGCCTTGACGGCGGGCTGGCACAGCGGCTCTTGGTCGCCGAGCTTCGCCGAGGGGGCGGCGGTGGTCGCGGTTTGTGAGGCAATGGAGCGAAGCGCTCGCGAACGTCGGTGGGTGGCTGTGGAGGAAGTGGTTCGTCGAAACGAGCCGTGACCCGCACCGCAATCACGTCCTCCACGGTGAGGGTGCTGCCGCCTCGCTTCGACGAAGTTTGGCGGTGCTAGGACGTGGAAAACGAACCTCTTGGGCCACCCGAGGCGGCCCCAGCCCTCCTCGACGATCGAGGTGGTGGACGGCGTGTCGTTTCGCGTCGAGCGGGGTCGGTCACTCGCCGTAGTGGGCGAGTCAGGCTCGGGCAAGACGACAGTCGCGCGAATGATCGTAGGTCTAGAGCGCCCGACGAGCGGCCGGGTCGTCGTCGATGGCCGCGAGCGATCATGGCATCACGTGAGCTCGCGCGAACGCGCTCGTCGCGCGCGTGAGGCCCAGATCGTGTTTCAAGATCCTTACTCGTCCTTCGACCCGCGCATGACGGTGCGAGCCTGCCTCGAAGAGGTGCTTCGCCTGCATTTCGACTGGCCGCGCGACAAGCGAGACGCCAGAGTGTAGGAGCTGCTTGGCCAGGTCGGACTCGATCGACGTCAGGCCGACGCGCTGCCGCGCGGCCTCTCGGACGGCCAGCGCCAGCGCGTGGCGATTGCGAGGGCGCTGGCGAGCGAGCCGCGCGTGCTCATCTGCGACGAAGCGGTCGCCTCGCTTGACGTGTCGATCCAGTCCCAAGTGCTCAATCTGCTCAGCGACATTCGCGACGCAACGGGAGTCTCCTACCTTTTCATCTCCCACGACCTCGCGGTCGTTCGCCAGGTCTGCGACGAGATCGTCATCATGCGGCGTGGGCGTGTCGTCGAGTCCGGATCCACCGAGCGCGTGCTCGATGAGCCCGAGAGCGCGTACACGAAGAAGCTGCTCGCCGCGATCCCGTGGCCGGGCTGGTATCCGATGCGAAGCGTCGAGATTGAAGAGAGCGTGGAATAGCCTCGGCGAGGTGCGCCAGATTAAGAGTTGCCACGCAGCGGCACGTCGTCGTAGTAACGCTGGGCGTAGCGCAGCACGTGCTCGTCGTCGATGTGGTCGATGTCGACTCGCACATCGGCGACGATCTTCGCGGCGACGTCCGGGCGCTCCTTTTCGACGTACGAGATCCAGTGATGGGAGGCGTTCGCTTGCCTTTACCGTGTCCGAGCATCAAAATGGTCAACGCAGGGGTGAGTACCTCGGTGATCTCGCGCCAGTACTCCGAACTGTCGTCCTCGTAGGTGCCGCGCGGATTGCCCGCCTTGTGATGGACCTTGTGAAAGCGACCCAGCGGATGGGTAGCCACGAGATGCTTCGGAGGGCTGCCCTCAGTCGCGTCAGTCGCGTAGATCGTCGTCTCGCGGTAGGCAAAAGATCGTCAGCCATCGTCAGTCCTCTTTGCCTTTGCCTTCCATCTCCCGCACGAGAGCGTCGTATCCCTCGGCGGTAACGATTCGGCGCAGGTCGACGACCTGCTGGACGTCAATGTCCTTGTGCTTGGGACGGATGAAGACCTGGACGTTGTCGCCCAGATGGACGTGATACTTGCCGTCGTGGCGCTCTTCGACTGCTCCCGTTGCTTCAAGCAGTGAGAGCACGTCGTGCCACGCAATGTTGCGCGACGCGGGATGCTGGAAGATCTGAAGGAGCGTGTCGCGATGGTGCCTGCTGAGGTGCGTGAAGTCCGATGTCAAAGTGGATACCCTCTTCGCTTTTGGCCTCAGTGTACCGAGCAAAGAGAAGTGAGCCACCCGGTGCTCGGCTAGAAACGGCCGAACATTCGTGCGAGAAGCGCCGACTTAATAGCCGGTCGGCTGCCAAAGACGAGTAGCAGTGACGCCTCGCGCGTCGAGCGCTCCGCGATATCGCCAGAGATCGCGGAGCGGCTGCCAATCGATATCGCGAGAGCGTGCGCGCTGCGCACGGCCAACCCAGCCGCTCGAGCTCGGGCCTCGGGCATCTCCACGGCGCTCGCGTGGTCGAGCTCTTCGCGAGCGCGAACCAGTTCTTCGTCGAGGCTCGAAGGGCCAATCACGGCGCAACAGCGCCGCGTGACCCCGAGAGAAAGAGATCCGTTGACTCGCAGTCCCTCTCGTCGCTCGAGCCCCGGAGCGTAGGGCTCGCTTCCCACGTAACGATCGTGGGGAACGCTCACATTGGAGAAGGTCAGCGTGACCGTTGAACTGGCGTTCATCGCCGAGAGGTGCAGGGGCGTCGCGGTGAGCCCCTCGCACAATCGAGCGTCGAGGACAAAACTCGCCACACTCTGGTCGCCTTCGCGCGACGTCACGACGATCTCGTCGACGATGCCCCAGCCACTGACCCACGGAGATTCGCCATTCAGCACCCATCCCTCCTTGGTCGAGTGAGCGATGAGTCGAGGCGGACCAGAATGCGATCCCCCGAGAGAGATGCCACCGCGTATCTGGCCGGTGACGACTTTGGGAAACATCGAGCGCAGTTCTGGTGGTGTCGCGGGATCGAGGAGAGTGCCCAGCAATCGAAAGTGCTGAAGCCACAAGAAAGTCGTCGTCAGACAGGCCGCCGACAACTCTTCAACAACGGAGCAGAACTGGTCGAGGTCCAGTTCAAGACCTCCGGCGGATCGCGGTGCCGCCGCTCCGTACAGACCGGCGTCGGCGAATGCGGCGAGGTGACTCTCGGGAATCACCGAGGATTCATCAACGAGCGCGGCGTCACGTATGAGGAGCTCGACGAGTGCTGGGAGTCGGCTCAATCGAGAGTCGGGCGCTTCATTTTGTGAACTGGCATCTGAAGTTGAGGCGGTGCCGTCGCTCGGGGGTGTCGTCACGAGAGGTCCTTGTCCTCCATCTCCCAGGCGTGATCCATGACGTGATACGCGCTGTGACGGATGAGAAAGGGCAGAGTCCACGATCGCATGGGCTTTCGCTCGCCCTTGTTGTAGGCCGACATCGCTTTGACATAGGACTCTCGAAAATGGACCAGTCCATTCCTTTCGGTCGCCTCTGCCTCTGACATCCTCAGTCCCACCCTTCTGGCGAGGTCTTGGCTCTCGGTCCAGCGCGTGTGCCGGATGATCACATCGCGGTCTCGACCTCCGCCACGAACGCCCTTACGCATCTCAGGTGTGACCCGCGCGGCGACCGCATCGAAGAACGACCAGCAGGCGCGCAGCAGCGTGATGTTTCTCTGGAAAGCCTTGTCGGTCATCGGTCCTTGCTCGAAACTCGAGGGCGCGAAGGAGATGCCCCAGAAATCCGTCGAACCAGTGCCCACTCTGTCTTCGATCACCTCGAGACGGCCCGCGGAATCGAACTCCGTAGCTATCCTGGCCGCGACGGCGACGGGACGGTAGCGAGCGCGATATGACTCCACCGCGGCGAGCGCCTCCTCACGAGTTTTTGCGCCGCGACTCCACCCGGGCCAGTCGATGGCCACGGCGACCACCTTCTTTCCCGTGGGACCGCGCTCTATGAGGGTTCTCACTGGCATGACGGGGACGTTACCTCGATCATGTGATCGCGGAAAAGTCTCGCGGGAATGTGCGAATGGGTCGAGACGAATGGTCGCGGTGCTCTCTTTGGCGCCTCGAAGGTCGGAATCACGGACTTTCAGAGACATCCCCCGCCCCGCAAAACACATGGAAGTAATTGCCAGTGATTCAAGGGAAAATGTCTCCCATTTGCGCCCGTCCGGTGCCAGATGTAAGCGTTGTACCCAATGTCGGGGGAGACGATAGGTCGTTTTACGTGGAGTTACGCGTTAGTAAGGGGACCCTTCCTCTTCGCGCTGCTCTTGGCGCTGGCCCTCGCGACGCAACTCTCGTTCGCCGGTAGGGCGAGTGCCACTGTGAGTGAGTCCTTCCACGAGTTGCCCTGGACCGGCGAAGCCGGTGTCACGCAATCGTCTCGCTGCGCCAATATCTCTCCTGGCTATGCGTGCACGGTGAGCGCGTACGCCACCTGGCTCGAGCATCCGAGCGGCTGGGCGTGGAGCGACTATGGCGGCTCGATGCCCAGCCACAACGCCTACGGACCGCATAACTGCACTCTCTATGTCGCCTATCGACTCCAAGAGAACGGCATCAATCTCTCCTGGAGTGCGAACGCCTCCAATTGGGCCAGCGACGCCGACAGCAACGGGGCGACGGTGAATCAGACCCCGACGGTGGGATCGGTCGCCCAGTGGAATAGCGGCCACATCGCTTACGTCGACGCGGTCACGGCCAACTACATCGTGATTACTTCGGACAACTACCAGCCCTACGACGCCGGTACCATGCCTGGTGGATTCACCGACAGCTTCGACATTGCTCGGAACTCACCGGCTATGCCCGATAACTTCGTTCACTTCTCGACGCCCAACGCGCCGCTGCTCGCCCGAGTGAACGCGAGCTAGATCGCTCCTACGTATCGGAGCCGCGCCCGCGCAGCTTACCGAGCACAAGGGGGAACCGGCACCTGGAGGTCTCTTGGGAGACGTCGCTACGCGAACGGGCGCTTTGAGTGGACTTAGTAACTCCGCTTTATCACCTCGACGAGAATCGCGAGAACTGTCACGTCGAGGTTTCCATTATCCGCTAATCGGCGTGACAACGTCTCACGCGTCGCCTACGACGAAGAGGCGTTCGTGGTAGTGGGTGTGGGTGTGACCGGCGTCACCACCATGGGCGCGGTGTCGGGATAGATCTCGACCCACGTGCGACCCGGGTCTAGCGCGATGACATCGCCCGAGGCGTCGACAAATTTTGTCGGGTCGCCCGTTGCGGCGACCGACCATGTACCGGGAATCATCTTGCCGTTGCGAAAGATGTAGGCCTTGCCGGAGTATCCAATGATGTGCGACTCCGCTTCAAGACCGCCCTCGCTGTTCTCGACCCAAGGACCATACGTGATGCTGACATCCTGCACGATGACGTTCTGGGCTTGATTCTGGACTCCGTTGGCCAGCAGGTCCGGTTGGATGTCGGGATCGGACTCGCTGCCCACGTTGTAGAAGCGAAGCCAGGTGGCCGTGGTGGGGTTCCAACGCCAGTAGATGTCTGAGGTCTCCGACCAATCGAGGTGGACCTGCGAGACGGCTTCGCCGTTTGGAGCCTGCTTTGAATACGTGAAGATCGGTGCTGGCGGCTTGGTCATGTGATTCGCGGCGGCCCACTTCCACAACGCCTGTGTGGTGGTGTAGTCATCGTACGGTGGGTACCGGCCCGACGGGTTGGATTCGAACGAGGGTTCGTCGCCCAAATCGAAGTTGGCCAGAGAGGAGGCACCGATCACCGCGAGCACTGGGGGGATGCCTCCCACGTGTACGAAGATCGGATGTCCCAGCTGCGAGAGCATCTGCACGTCGGTCCAACGAGCCGAGCGAATCGGTCCGACCAGGCCCGGAGCGTCGCGGCATTGGAAGACGACGGCGTAGCGGGTGATGGAGCCCTCGACCTGCTCCTCGAAGACGATGTCGGCGTAGTCAAGTCCGCTCTGGGGCCGCGCTTCGGCGGGCGCAGGACCTAGCGAGTAGTTGTCAACCTTCATGGCGATGGCCGGACGTTGAGGGACAACGCCTCCCGGAGCGGGGGTGCCGGACAGCGGACACAGAGCCACCGGCGTGGGTTTGGTCGTCGTCGTTGTCGGCGTGCTGGTGGTCGTGGCAACTTTTGGAGATGATCCACACGCCGCGAGCACCGCGCCGCTGAGCAGCGTTGCCCCAATGATCGTCGCTAGCGGGCGCAATCTCGTGCCTGGGAACTTTCGCCCGGGCCTACTCCGGCGGACCACGTATTCAGTGAATCGTGATCGTCGAGAGCGGCTCACCCAGTCAGTTTTGCAGGTCATGTGCGTTAGACAGGGAGGGTGCCGAAACCCCTCATGACATCGGTTTTGGTTCTTCGAGTCGAGGCTTCAAATCGTATCGGCGCACTCGACATCGCTTCGGCACGTCGAGAGCATGTTGCTATGTCACACCGAGCGAGAACCCTGGAACCGTGACAACAAAGGTCGACCGGCCTCTCTCGGTGACGAGGGGAGCGGTGCTCTACATCGGGGCTCTGCTCGGCCCGGGTCTTCTGCTTCTGCCGGGGCTCGCGGTGTCTCGTGCGGGACCGTCGTCGATCGTGGCCTGGGTGGGGTTGCTCCTCGTCTCGGGACTGCTCGCGGTGGTTTTCTCCGGCCTTGGTGTCATCATGCCTTCAGCAACAGGCGTGAGAGCCTACGCCGACGCCGGTATAGGCGAATGGGCGGGGCGGTCAGTCGGCTGGTGCTTTCTCTGTGGGATCATCACCGGTGCGCCAATAGTCTGTGTCATCGGCGGTGACTACATCGCCGAGTTGCTCCACGGTGGGCGCGTCAGCGCCGCAGTGAGCGCCGCCGTCCTTCTCACAGTCGTTGTCGGGGTCACCCAAGGGGGGCTTCGCCTCTCGAGCGGCGTGCAACTTGGCCTCGTCGGGATGCTCGTCGTCGTCGTGCTCGTCGCTGTCGCCACCGCCGCCCCGCACAGTCGCGCGAGCAATTGGACGCCGTTTGCGCCACACGGGTGGACGGCGATCGGATCGGCGGCATCGGTACTTATGTTCTCCTTCATTGGATGGGAGGCAATCGCTCCCCTCACCATCCGGTTCCGTCGGCCGCGCACGCAGTTGCCCCAGGTGATTGCCATCGCCTTCGTCGTCACGAGTGTCCTCTATGTTGCTCTCGCTGCAATTACGGTGGCCTCCCTCGGTCGCGGCGCCAACACAGCGGTGCCCCTCGAAGCGCTGCTGCGCGTTGGAGTGGGGAGGGTCGCGCCAATCACCGCCGCCCTCGCTGCGCTCCTGCTGACGTTGGGCTGCACCAACGCCTACCTCACGGGCGCCACGCAGCTGGCTCGATCGCTCGTCCGACGTGGACTCGAGCCAGACACCGGCGCCGATCGGTTACCACGCTGGCTCATTGCCTGCATCGGCGTCTCGGGCGCCGCGGTGGTGAGCCTCAGCGCAACGGGGGTCGTTAACGCCGGAGACTTGATCGCCGTACCGACTGTTTTCTTCCTCACCGTCTACTTGGGGTGCACGACCTCCGCGGTGCGCCTGCTCAGAGGGCCACCGAGGGCCGCGGCCCTAGTGACTGTGGCGGCGGTCGTCATTGTGCTCGGCTTCAGCGGCTTGGCCTTGCTCCCGGCCGGAGTCGTCGTGGTCGTGGTGGCTGCCTTGACGCACCGGTCACATAGATCCTGAGATCTGTCGCCGCCCGCAGCGGGTCGATGCCTTTGAGCGCGGAACTTCCTCGCCGCCAGTCGATTTAACACTTTTATCTACTCTTGCGCATCGTGGCGCGCGGGCCGCATGGCCGTCGGTGTATTGAGGCGAGTTCACCGATGAGTGATCAGAGCACACCGATGGCTGCGCCGAGCCAATGAAGTCGATCTTGAGTGGCTCGAATCCCACTGGACGAAACCTGAAGTGCGGCAATACAAGTTTGACGGCACAGAGGGCCGGTGTCAGCCACGCACCTATTGAGTTGAGGTGACGCAGGCGAACACTCGCAGCCGAGACGGTCGAACTCGATGTTGGTTGAGATCGGCATAGTTACTTCTCTGCACCGAACAAAGCGGCGTACCGGCGGAGATAGAGCGGCCAGCCCTGGTTGCTATCCACCCCTCCAAGGACAGCCTCCCAGCCATGGCCGTGACGATCCAGGTTGCGATGTTCCAACTCGACCCTGGTCCGACCGGGCGCCTCGGCGACGAAGCGCACCTCGAAGTCGCTGGTCTTGTCGGGATCGACTTCGATCTGCCAGGAGGGGCTGATATCCCAACTGACTACCAGCCGATCGGGTGGTTCGTAGGCCAGGATGCGACCCCAGCGACATTCGCTGCCGTCGACCCCTCGGTCGTAGAGAGCGCCGCCCACCCGAGGCTCGAAGACGGTCTCGGCGATCTCCACGCTCAGCATGTTGTGCTCGGAAGGTTTGAACCGTCCGAAGTCCTCGGTGAACACTTTGAACGCGTCGTCGATCGACGCGTCGACCACGACCGAGTGGCGAACACTCGTCGGCGTTGGCTGGTGGGTCATGCTTCCTCCTCGTTGGGTTGCTCGACGGTCGCCTTATAAGCGGCCATGGCCTTACCCCAGAACCAGTCGAGCTGGTCTCGCAGGGCGGCCAGGGCATCGGGGTCGGCCCGGTAGATTCGGCGATTGCCTACTGCCTGGTCGACGACCAATCCGGCATCCTTGAGGACCCGGAGGTGCTGCGACACCGCGGGACGGCTGACCGGCAGCTTCCGGGTGAGATCGACCACCGCCAGTGGGCGCTCCGCCAGGCGCTCCAAGATGGCCAGGCGGGTGGGATCACCCAACGCCAGCAAGGCCGCAGATCGGTAAGCAGTCATCGACCGTCACTCTACACTTACCAACCTTTGGTGTCAACCTGTCGTCCAGACAAGGCGAAAGAATGCCAAAACGTCAATTAGCGCGGTGAAGCAGAGTTGCTGACGTATTGACTGGGACTCGGCGTCAGTCCTTCGAGGGCGCACGGACTCTCGGTCGGTGAGTCTCGTGTTACCGTAGAAACGCATATGCACCACGAAACTGTGATGAAGGTCTCAGTGTCCGAGCGCAGCGCCAACCGGTACGCTCACAGCCAGCACGAGAATGAACGCCCAGTAGAGGAACACCCAGCCTCGTTCGCGCGTGCCGCGTGCGGCGCGCGCGAATAAAGCGAGCGCGAGGAGAAGAAACGCGCTGCCCACATAGAGAAGGGACAGCACTCCGACCAGGGTGCCCACTAGGACACCGGCATTACCGAGGTTGAAGGTGATGAACTGCCACGCAATGAGTTTGGTATTGAGCTGACGCGGCGTCATGAGGGCACGACCTCCGCCAAGTCCGAGTTGGGCAACGCCGCACACCAGAACGAGGTACGCGGCGGCCCACGAGAGTTGTTTACTCGGAGCCTCGCCCCCCGCGGCGGCGACGAATCCCCCTGCCACGATTAATGCGGCGCCGACCACGACGAAGATCAGTGACGGTCTCGCTTCGCCACTTCCCGCGCTGCGGGTGGCGTCGTGCGGGCGAATCTGTGGGGGGAGCATCCGCCTGAGTTTATCAAGCATTAGCTAGAAATAATCATTACCCACTTGTTTGCTTCTCTCCAGCAGCAGACCAACGGTTCCATAGATTGACTTTCGCGGTCATACGCTGGAATCGTGATCACCGACGAACAAACTCGAGCGATGACGATCGTGCGCACCGTGGGGCACGGCACGCTCGCCGCTGAAGATTTTGCCGCTCTGCTCGATGGCGCCTCTCTCGAGTACGTTGCTGACGTGCGGTCGTTCCCCGGGAGCCGCCATAATCCACAGTTCGGACGCCAGGAGATGGAGCGCTGGCTGCCTGCTGCGAACATTGGTTACGTCTGGACGTCCAACTTAGGGGGCCGACGTCGCCCTGTGGAGGGGTCCAAGCACGTGGCGCTACGTCATGTCTCCTTCCGGGCTTACGCCGATTACATGGAGACTCCGGACTTTCGCACCGGCGTCGAGACGCTGGTATCGCTTGCTGACGCGACATCAACGACAGTGATGTGCAGCGAGTCGGTGTGGTGGCGCTGCCATCGCCGGCTTCTCGCCGATTACCTCGTGCTGGTTAGGCGCGTCACTGTGGAACACCTCATGCACGACGGCCGCGTCTTCCCCCACATCCTCACTGACGGCGTGCGTCTCGATGAGGGCGCGCTGGTCTACGATGTCGGGGCCACACCGCCCAAAGACGAGTTGACGGGGGATTGAGTTGATCCAGCGCTCGTTTGCTGGCAACGACGCGCGTGCCAATCCGAGGAGACTCCGTCTCATCAAGGGGTTGTCGCTTCCGACTACGAACCCGGTGGGGTCGTCACGCTCCGTCACGCTCCGTCGGTCGGATCGCTGGTATCGCTCTTCACCTCAGGCGTATCGATCAGAGCCGGATCTGCTTGACCGGGGAACACGTCGAACTCCGAACGGTGCCAGACGGGATGGTCGCCTCCGGTCTCTACGTTGAACCCGTAGCCAAACACGAGCGAACCGCCATAGGTGGCACCGACAGCAGCGACCGCCGCGGACGCCAGACTGAGCACGAGGAGGGCTGAGTTGGGGCCGGACAGGGAGTGCCATTGAAACCAGCGCAGGCCCAGGTCGACGAGGACCAAAACCGTCATAATCGTCATCAGGATCGCGTGAGCGTTAATCGTACGTCGAGCCTGGGTCCCCGCTTCGCTGGATCGCCATCGGTCCCATACCCCAGTCATGATTGCGCCGACTGACACCACCGCACCAGCCACGAAAGTGAAGGTGGCACCTTGGTAAAATTCGTGTTGCCAGGCGGTGCCATCGCCGCAAAATGAAATGACGTCGAACGCGGCGGCGATGACGTAAGCACCGATGGGGATGTCGGTGAGCGGCGGGTGCAGCGGTTTTCCGGACCATCCCCGTACACCGTTAAACCTTCGTCCGCGCATTGCGAGCGTCGGTCGGAACGAGAAGTGTCGCATGATTATCTCCTTACGTTCGAGTGATGGAGTGCTGTCTTGGACGGTTCCGCGTGCACCGCGATCGCGCATCGTTCTCTCACGCACTTCCCAGGCGAGGCCAGAGGCCGTGGATGTGAAGTCATGCCCATCTCGTTGCTCGGTTCAACGCCTAGGTCCCATCAAGTGCTCGTCGCTGAGAGCGTGCAAAGCGATCGTGGAGTGGGCGTAGGCACCACCCGCACGCGTCTCCGCGGCGACCCAGATTGCCTCCATAATTTCCTCGTCGCTCGCGCCCTTGCGGCGGGCGAGCTTCGAATGGCCCGCTATGCAGTACGGGCACTGCGTCACGTGGGCTACCGCGACGGCGATCAACTGCTTGGCTTTCTCATCGAGGGCGCCCGCGGTGAAGACTGCTCGGCTGAACTTCTCGAACGCCTCGTTGATCTCGGGCGCGAGTTTCTTACGTCGTTCGCCGATCTCAGGTGTTGCTTGGGGATACAGGTCGCCGTTACCAGCCATTACTCCTCCTCGACTCTTTCCTTGCGGCGCGTTCCGCCGTCTCGGACATCTTGGTATCAATAGTTATTCTACTTCTCACTGGAAATTTCCGTCCACGGAGACTCGTTACGATGGCGGCGAATCGCGGGCGGCGAGAATGCCCCGGCCGGCCGGGTTATCAAGAAGTAAGTGGAAATACATCATGCCCGTGCAGGGAGCCCCCCCGACTCGTCACCCGGAGGATCGCGGCGTAGTCTGGCAGTTCGAAAAAATGAGCGCAGCTTATTTCACGCTGATGTCCCGGTCCCGGCCATAGACGCTGAGAGTGAGCTGCGGCGAATCGGGTGTTCCGCGCGGTTCCACGACGAGGGTGAGAGGATGACCGCCAACGGCCAACACTCGGTGGTGTCGACCGTCCAGAGGTCGAAGTTATTGCGGGCCTGTCAACGAAGCATCGACACGGTTAGCTCAAGACAAAAGCGCTCTGACGCAACTCAAGTGTCACCGACGCCTCACGCGATCGTGTCGCGTGAGGCACACGAGGACGACTACCTGTGATGCCTTTTCCCGGTTCGAGCGACCGATTTTGGTCCACAAATACTCTAACGACTGACCGGTCCGGAACCCTTGTCGTCCAGACGGCGCAACAGACTCGGATCAGGTGCCCGTACGATGAGTTACGAGAGAGAACTCAAATAATGATCACTTGAGTTCGGTGTAACGGAGGAGAGACGTGCGAATTAATTACGGCCAGGTCTTTCCCGCCGCGATGACAGCGATGGCGGGATTGGAACAGGCGGTGCAGGCGAGCACGCTCGAGGCAGAATTACTCGAGTTCGTCAAGATTCGAGCGTCGCAATTGAATGGTTGTGGCTACTGTCTCGACATGCATACGAAAGATGCTTCGGCGATGGGTATCGAGCCCCAACGAATCAATCTCGTGCCCGTTTGGAAGGAAGCCCCTTGCTACTCATCCCGAGAGCGAGCGGCGCTGGCCTGGTGTGAGTCGCTGACCTTATTGTCGGACTCCGAGGTACCCGACGAACTCTTCGAGCAGGTACAAGGCCAGTTCAATCCGGAAGAGATCGCGGCGCTCACCTTGGCCGTCGTCGCGATCAACGGGTGGAATCGGTTCGCCGTGGCGTTGCGATCTCCGGTCGGGAGTTACGTGCCTGGGCAACGGTCGTCGTAACAACGCTGCCTACGCTGTGGGGCATCAGAATTGCGACACGTGGGGATGGGCATCTCGGATCCGCCGAGTTACGACCGCGACGGTGAGAAGCCGCTCACGTAGCAGGGACGCAGTTTCTGTCAATGCCCCGGTCAGTCGTGACGGTTGGAATTGTCCGGGTGACGACGTGATGACTCAGTAGCGGGACGGGTCAATCGAGCCGTTAGCGATTCTCTTCCTCCACGCCGCCACCGCGATGAGCCCCGCTGAGAAAGGGAAGCCACTAGCGAGACACGAAGTGGGTCACGCTCCGCTCATTTTTGAAGTTTTTTGTTTTTCTAGTCTCAACTAGTGAAATACTATTGGTGTGACATCCTCACTTGACTTCGATCATCAGCCGGCCGCCTCGGGCGATCCCGAGTTCGAGACTTCGAATCCTCCTCGGTGCCAGGCCGCGTCGTGGCAGAGAGCGGAGGTGCTCGACGTCATCGATGAGGCCACCGACGCCGTGACGTTGCGTTTGCGACTTGAAAGTTCCGTGAGCTTCCTTCCCGGCCAGTACTACAACATTCGCCTCTCGGTGCCCGGGCGAACCGGGCCAATCCAGCGCGCCTACTCCATCGCATCATCACCGGTGCCCGACCCCTCGATCATCGACATCGGTGTGTGCGAAGTGCCGGGCGGGCTTGTCTCGCCCCGTCTCGTGCGTGATCTGTCCCCGGGTGAACGGCTCGAGGTGCGCGGTCCCGTCGGGCGCTTCACGTGGACGGCGGAGAACGGCGGACCGGTTCTTTTGGTGGGAGCGGGCAGTGGTGTCGTGCCATTGATGAGCATCATCCGCTACGGAGTTGCCATGAATCTCGACACGCCGATGCGTCTCGTTTGCTCCTTTACCAACTTCGAGCACGCGTTCTACTACGCGGAGCTCAACGATTTAGCCGATCGGCATCCGTGGCTCGAGATTGTCTTCAGTTTCACCCGCGACCCCACCGATTCTCGCGTGACTCATCATCGTCGTATCGACGCGGCCATGGTGGCTGAAGCCCTCGTGAGGCAACACCCGCAGCGGGTGTACATCTGCGGCCCTCCGGCGATGGTTGATGACGTGCGCGAGTGGCTCGGTGAACTCGGTATTGATCACACTCGTATTCGTACCGAGAAGTACGACTGAGGATGACGGTGGGTATGCGTTGTGACGCTGAGCTTTGGTGGTTGGACGAATGTCCGCACCAAGGCTCATGGACGGCAACCTCTCGACTCAGCGAGAGATCGTTCTCGCACCTAGATCAGGCTTGCTCGACGCTAAGGAGGCAACCGTGAGTATCTTCGAGACAACAAGTCTCCCTAGGGCAATAGTTTTCGGCACACGCGCGTGCTGCGAGTTTGCGCGTGCGTCGGAGTTAGTGTCGTGAGCCCGGTTTCCAACGAAGTCCGTGTTCTCGCCGACCAGCAGTATCAGTACGGTTTCTATACCGACCTCGATACCGACCCGGTTCCCAAGAGGTTGAGCGAGGACACTATTCGCCTCATATCAGCCAAGAAAAACGAGCCGCACTGGTTGCTCGAGTGGCGCCTGCGTGCGTACCGACACTGGATCACGTTAGGAGAACCCCACTGGCAGAACGTCCATTACGAGCCCATTGACTATCAAGAAATTGTCTACTTCAGCGACGTCGAGGTTGAACTGGTGTGGGGTCCGTCCTGGAGTCTCCGTCGACTGTCCGACACTACTCGCCTCGAACTAGGGATGTACTAGGTGTTCGTGTCTCGTTCAGTAAATAATAAGGGGAGTGATTCACAATGAGAGTGTGGATTGATCAGGACTTGTGCACAGGCGATGGTCTCTGTGAAGAGATCGCACCGCAGGTATTTACCCTGCTTGACGATGGTCTCGCCTACGTCAAGGAAGGCGACGACGTGAAATCCAACCCCCGCGGCGCGGCCGGGGTGGCAGAGGTGCCTGCGGACCAAGAAGCAAAGGTCTGCGAAGCCGCCTCAGAATGTCCGGGGGAGTGCATCTTTATTGAGCGCTAGGCGCAGTCCTTCGTGGGTCGGTTCATCGCTCTCCGATGTCCGCATCCACCACGGGTCAGACGCTCGTGAGTCTGTCGTTCAAGGAATCGACGGCTCAATCTGTGATCACTCGTCACTGATAAACGGAGTGTCGATCCTTAGCCCACCAGTCCCGATTGGCGGTTGTGCGGACATACGCGCTCTCACTGGCCTAAGTGAGAGCGCGTGCCGGCGAAAGCTCTTAGACCTTGATGCGATGGAATGTATTTGTATCGGTGTGGTGAATTTCGCCGATGGCGCTCAACTTCAGAAGAAGGTCAGAGGTGTAACTGAACGTCCCGTCCTCGTTGAACGTGAACGTGCTTTTGAAGGTTCCGCAGGTCGCGCGTTCGGCCAAATACTTGTTTTGGACAAGACCATAGTTCGGTGACCCGGGCTTCGCCGTGAAAGTAAGTGTCTTGTCGCCGGGTTCAGCGCTACCTCCCGCGAGGATCGCGATCCCGCGCGGAACGGCGAAGCATCGCAATACCTGGCGTGTCGCGGCCTCCCACAGGAAATAACCCACCTCATCGTGAAAAGGATCCATCGCTTCCTCACCGTGGCGCCACGCGGTCATCTGGTAGTTCAGTCCGTACAGTGACTGCGCGCCGTTTTCCACGATTGGGATGGGCCGGAACCACGCTCGCTCGAAGTAGCCGGTGTCGGCGGTCTCGTCTTCCTTATTGTGATACGAGTGGTCGACGCCAACGTCGCCTTCCCATTCGCCAACCAGTGGTTCGAGCGGTCCAAGATCGTTAATTGCGGTGGTCTCTTCGGGGAGGTTTGGTGTCGTCTCACCTAGTTGAACTGTCATAACTCGGTCGCCCTCAATCAGTTGTTCTAGTACTCGCTAGTATTATACAGGCTCGTCATGGCCACTTGAGCTCGTCGAGTTTCTAGACATTCGAAAGTTGGCTCCCTCCGAACTCGCGCGTGATGCTGGATTAATGGGTGTCTTCCCAAGGAGAGCACCCGCTGGCCCTCACGCCTTCGATCGGCGTCCACCTTTGATGACATTGAGTAATACCTCTGCGCCTGAATGTTCAATATCGCGCGTGGCTGTCAGCAAGACCAGTCGTCGAGTTTCACTCGATTTGCGCAATTCCGCCACGACGCTGGCCCCAGGCTGGTGAGAAAGTTCGCTTTGGTATCGCCGCGCGAACGTGGAAAAACGTTTAGGGTCGTGCCCATACCACTGGCGTAACTCAGTGCTGGGTGTCGCGTCCTTCGCCCACTCGTCATAATCGACGGCAACCTTGGTGCGGCCACGCGGCCAAAGCCGGTCGATCAGCACTCGATAGTCGTTGCCCTGGCGGCCGGGATCGTCGTACACGCGAACAATGATGACGTCGCGCTTCACGCTGCGCCGCGTTCTACGGTCAACGAAACTTCCGGCATCGGTACGATCTTTCTATCACCGTCGGCGGAATCCGAGTTTCTCAGCGGCCTCGGCGTAACAATCATTTCGTCGACCTTATCCAGGGCGTCGGCAATAGCGGCGCGGGCCATGGCGGGGATGCTCCGGGAGGCCGGGCATCCCGGTGTGGTGAGGGTCATGTCCACCACGAGTGTCTGGCCCTCGTGGTGGACGTCGTAGACGAGACCTAGAGACACCACGTCAAGGGAGAGCTCGGGGTCGAAGACGTCGCTCAACGCTACGCGCGCCACGTGGACGGACTTCACCTGGTTGATCTTGAGGAGATCTATCTGCTCGAACTCGGAGCTACTCACGACTGCCTGCGAAACGTAACGCGCCAGTCGCCGGCGCCCATTTCCAGCGCCTCGTACGAGAACCGTGCGCCGGGGACTCTCTCCAGCGGCACGGGCTCAAAGGGAGCCAAGATTACCAACTCCTCGCCGCCGTCCAGCGCCGCGACCGTTTCCATTATCATTTCGAAGGGCTGATCGCCCGCAGCGATCAGCGGCCGAGCATCAACAGTTGCCATTCGATACTCCCTAGTACGAGCACATCAGTGTCGTAGTGCGACGCATCCGGCTAGCTGTCTTCGATTAGCGATGTTTGTGATGGCTGACTCGTCTCTTTTGACGTCCCTCTCCGAAGGATTCTCTCCGCATCCAGAGGAATGCGCCAGAGTAGAGAGCGCAAAACAACACCATGACAATCATCGGGAGAATGATCGCGTTCACTGGTCACCCCCTTGGCATATCTCGATACTGCTTATTTCTCGTACGCAAACTGGAGTCACTGTATCCTCCTTCGCTCTTAGTAATTCTGCCAGACACTACTCACCTGTGAGCGCTGAGATAACGCCGCCGACGGCGAACGTCGGCAGCGACTCGATCTCCCTCGCGATGCCCTTGTGCTCGGCAATCACCGCGTCCACGATGTCGGAGAGACGAGGACGCGTTCGCGCGTTGCGATAGATCGACTGCTCTTCCGCTACCGCGTGGGGGAATATCTCGTCGGCCAGGTAGGCAACGAGTGACGCGACCGCGGGACCATCAATGTCCTCGTGCTGCACGGCTTCGCTGAGCGCGGCGGCGCAGGCATCCACGTTTTCGCTCAAGATCCGATGGTGCTGCAACATCGCATCGAACGCTTCAGTCTGAGTCATCGTCATAGTTCGCCCTCTTCTCTGGTGGGAGCTCCGAGTTGAGTCGGAATCCACCGCATTGTTATTCCACTCTATACTAGAATAAAGAATCGCCACCCCGGGAGGCATGTTGTGAGTACGAATCCGCTCCTGATCGCGATTGAACTGATCGCGGCGTCCATTTGGACGGGCGGCATGGTGTGTATCACTCTGGTGTTTCAGGTCGCTCGCGGCGTCCTCGACGAGTCCGCGCAGGCGCGCTTCTTTCGATCAGTGGGTCGTCGTTACGGGATTGTGGGCACGTCGTCATTGCTGGTGGCGGTGGCGGCGGGGGTGGCGCTTTCGTGGCCGCTATCTTCGTGGTCCGGTGCCACGTCGTCCGCCTTCGCTCTGGCGGGCGTGCTCATCGTCACGACGGCCGTAGGCGTGAAGCAGGCTCGATTCATGTCTAAGTTGCGGAGATCGATGATCGGAGGAGCGCCCAGTGCTGTGACGATAGAGGCGATGCGTCGCGGTCGCCTCCTCGCCACGTACCTGCGCAGCGCGATGTCACTGATGACCCTGATCATCATTCTTCTCGCCTCCTTCGCTGTCGCTCACTGAAGGCGGCGCGCAAGGTCGATCACGACGTTGGTCGGGTTGATGGATTGTTGCGCGACGTCACGATGGGCGAGGTTAGGGGGGGCTACTTCCACGAGGGATCGTTCGATGAATAAATGGCGATGGAAGGAACTCGCGCCGATCGACGCGCCACTCCGTTCTCTCCGGCTTAGATTGTGGTGCGCGTCTTTCGAGTTCTGATCTTGGCGGCTGGCAGTCGATTAAAGACCAGTCGACAGCCCGCGCGGTGAGGGTCTTTCGCGGTCAGACGATCAACGCTGACATCACCGAGGCCTTTGGCGAGTCCCTCGGCCAATCCCAGATGTAGCTGACAGACCGTGGCCGGATTATCCGTGGCGACGTCCTCGAAGGGACAGCGCTGAAGAAGGTAGTCAATCTGGCGACCCCGTTCGCTGCGAACCGGTCGAAAACCACTTCGAATAAGTTCTTGCTCCATGGCGTCAGCGGAGTCGCCGACGCCGGCGACGCCATGACCCTGCTTCAGACCCTCTTGATAGCCAATCTTGCGGGGAGTTAGTTTCTGCTCCAACGCGTCGCCGAGTAGACCGGCCAACCACGCGTACGGCCCCGGCGTACCCCACTTTCCGGCGACCTCGGGGTGAATTCGATAGAGCAGGCGAGGACGGCCCGGCGTGTCACGTCGCTCGACCTCATCGGTAATGAGCGTTGCTTCGAGTAGCACGGCGAGGTGCTGGCGTATCGCGTTGTGGTGCAACTGAACATAGTTGGTCAACTCTGCGACCCCAACGGGACGGTCGGCTTCGACAATGTAGCGAAACAGCCTGTACCGGGTAGGGTCTCCAAGCGCGCGCGCCTGGCCCTGGAAGATTACGGTCTCCATTGCCCTCCTCACGTGACGTTCCTGGAATACGTATATCCATCCTACACCGGATTAAATGATGAACGAGATAGGTCACGAAATGGGACTGGATTCGACGGAGTGCCGTAATCGCCACTGGGGTTTGCCACCGGGACGTGTACCTCAAAATATGAACCGTCGTCGCGGAACCGGCGATTGGCCCGCGGCGTCTTCCAAATGGGGCGAGCGGGCTGATTGTAACTGATGCCGCGTGAACCACTGCGAAGAAGGTGCTGGACCAGTCCCTACCAGTTATTTCGGCGAGATAATGACCACAACAAACGGCCAAGGAGCGGAGCGCGGGAGTTGAGCCGCATCCCCGAGAACCAGATCCTCGCCCAACTCGTTCGCCACAATATCGCGGGCATGGCGTCGTGTCGAAGTTCGCCCGGCTCTGGGCGATCATCAGAGAGTCGAACCAACGTTTCACCATTATCGTGGCAACAGAGACCGAGACGTTTGAGCATCGTCGATATCAGGCGCGCACTTCACGACGCGAGGAATACCAAGTTGCTTCAAGTGGTCCGGTTACCGACCTGGCCCTGCGCCCGTTGGCCAGAGGGGTTGATCAGATGAACACCGGAGATGAGGGTTCACCCATGGACCCGCTGGGAACAGAATCCTTCAAGCAGAGCAGCGCGAATGCCCGCCGCTTGGCCCTCGACTCATTGAACAACGAGATAGTGGATTGTCGCCGCTGTCCTCGACTGGTGAGTTGGCGCGAGCGGGTGGCGCTTGAGAAGAGAGCCGCTTTTAAGGGTCAGGATTATTGGGGTCGACCGCTACCGGGCTTTGGCGACCTCGAGGCACGCGTTTTGCTCGTCGGGTTGGCACCGGCCGCTCATGGGGGCAATCGCACGGGACGAGTCTTCACCGGAGACCGTTCCGGTGACTGGCTTTTCGATGCACTGTGGCGCACCGGCTTCGCCAATCAGCCCGAAAGTGTGGCTATCGATGACGGGCTCGCCTTGTCAGACATCTACGTTGTCGCCGCGGTTCGTTGTGCCCCACCCAACAACAAGCCCACTCCCTTGGAACGCGATACCTGCGTACCTTTTTTGCGCCGCGAGCTTTCGTTGCTGA
>JBOGFT010000068.1:0-16360 GCA_050701895.1 Acidimicrobiales bacterium | reverse complement strand
ACTCGGCGAGATCTCTCGGGTAGTGGCGCCCGGCAATGGGGGCACCGGCATCAACTTCCCAGGTCCGCACCGCTCAAGCATAACCACAACATCTTGTGCCTGCGTAGTTACCTATATAGCCCTTTTCGTTAAAAGGACCCCCTTTTCAACTCCAGCGTACCCCTGTGTGGAACGCGGGAAAAAGAGGCCCCGATACGATGCGCTATGGGCCGATCGTCGACGAGATGGCTCTCGCCAGCACCGACATCCTCTTTGGTTGCGCCGGTGACGCCCGTGCGACCGAGCGGTCTGATACGCCAACCTAGCTCCTTCCTCACCGCTTTTTTCCTGCTCAGCATCACAACGTGGACCGCGCCAGCGGGTGCGTCGACTACGACGACGCGCTGAGGTTTCGATTCTGGACACGAGCGCCTATGGGAATGTCCTCGTCGTCGGCTGCGGAGCGCTCAAAGGCTTTCCTCTGTACGCCTTCAGCGGCGACTCCGCCCTTGGGTTCAGGCGGTGTTGAGTGACGGCGTCTCGTTGACCGGACATGGGGTCAACCCTCGTCTCTCAGGAAGCTCTTGCTGAGCAACGGAACACAACAGGTGACCTACGAGGGACGGCCGCTTTTCCTTTACGCCAAAGAAAAGGCCTTCCTCACGGCATCGATCAAGAGCTCGGGTAGTGAAGGAAATGGAAACGGTCAGCGCGCACCCGGGGGCGGCACATTCGTCACCGTCGCCCTACCGTGACGCGCTCGCATCTAAGCGCCTTTTCAGACCTCAGATGTTGCCAACGCCGAATTCGTGGCAGCGGTAGCACGTCACGTCGCGGTTCGACGACTCGGCCGGCACCATGCCGCACAAGGTGGACTTCGTGTTCGAGGTGCGCACGTAGTGAACATCTCCATCAACGTCGTTCGCCGCCGTGAACTTTTCGATCCGTTCCATACGCCCGACTGTACTAATGCGGAGAGACGCGACGCGTGTTTTCTCACAGGGCGTTCTAAACCTTCGAGTCGTTGACGCTCGCAGTGCGAATCATGCTCCATGGGAATTGCCTTAGGAGATTTTCTGTAGATGCTTCTATCCTGATCATCGATGCGATTTAACGAGCGCGCGCACCACGTGACGAGTGCGTAACGACAGCCGACTCATGCCACACTCAACGGGGGTCGAATTTGACCAGCACGATGGCAAGGGAGATTGTCATGAAAAAGTTCGAAACAAAATTAGTCACACGTCTCGCTTTGGCGCTGACGTTGGGCGCGGGATTGGCATTGGCGTCGGTAAACGTCGCCTCAGCCTCATCAGCACCGCGCACCGCCCACAGCGATCTCGCGCGTTCCCACATGATTCAATTCAGCGGTGAGGTTACTTCCTATACAGCGGCCTCAAGCACAACGACCGGATCAATCACGCTCGCTGATCGCGCCGGCGCCACCTTGACCTTCGTCACGTCGGCGACGACCTCGATCACTGAGATCGGCGGTAGCGGAGCCGCGCTCGCGGTGAATGACTTCGCGACCGTCCAGGCACTCGCCGAAACGCCGGGCGATGCGGCAGCGATCACCTTTAGTGCGGCTGCTCCCCTGAGCTTCTCGGGAATCGTCACCGCGTACACGCCGGCTTCAGGAACCACCGCGGGGTCCATCACGCTACTCAAGCGCAACGAAGCGAGCCTGACGTACTCAGTAACGTCCGGCACAACCATCAGCGAAAACGGAGGTGGTGACAACACGATTGCCGTGAATGACTTCGCCAGCATCAAGTCGGCGGCGGCAGATCCAACGGTCGCATTGGCCATCGCCTTTGACGCCGCGGCGCCCATCAAGTTCACCGGACGTGTCACTGCGTACACCGCCGCCTCGGGCACAGCGACCGGTTCGATCACGCTGAAGGACGCTGCCAGCGCCGAACTCAGCTTCGTCACTTCTGCAGCAACCGTCATCACCGAGTCCGGTGGAACGGGTGACACATTGGCCGTGGGCGACCACGCCACGGTCGAGGCGTCAGCATCGGCGAAGACTGACGCCACTTCGATCACCTTTATCCCGGCCCCGCCGGTTGAGTTCTACGGTCAAGTGACTGCCTACACTGCGCCTTCGGGAACGACGGCGGGGTCGATCACACTGGTGAAGAGGAACTCCAACTCAGCGACATTCTCCGTGACGTCCACCACGGTCATCACTGAGGTCGGAGGGTCGGGCGACACCCTGATGGTTGGCGATAACGCCACCGTGGTGGCGACAAGTGCGCTCCCCACGACGGCCCGCATCATCAAATTCACGCCGGCGCCACGGCCCGTGTTCTTCTCGGGTCGCGTTACCGCGTACACCGCGGCCTCGGGCACGACCGATGGTTCGATCACCATTCGCCGTCGTGACCGCGCGATGTTGACCTACACCATCACTTCGTCAACCGTCTTCACCGAGGTCGGAGGATCGGGTGAGACAATCGCCGTACGCGACCTCGCAACCGTCGAAGCGGCTGGCTCCGCCAAGACGTTGGCGACGGTGGTCACTTTCAGGCCTGTCGCCGAGGTTGGCTTCTTTGGCGAAGTGACGGCGTACACGGCAGCTTCGGGAACGACGGCAGGGTCCATCACTCTGGTGAATCGTGCGGGAGCTTCATTGACCTTCTCCACGTCGTCGACGACCGTGATCACTGAAGTCGGCGGGACGGGCGGCACGCTCAGCGTGGGCGATTACGCCGCGGCCCGAGCGGCGGCGGCGGCGAAGAGCGACGCGCTCTCCATCACCTTCTCGGTCCGACCACCTATCGTCTTCTCGGGCAGAGTGAGCGCCTACACAGCAGCCTCGGGGACGACGAACGGATCCCTCACTCTGCGGAAGGGGAACGGCGCCTCTTTGACCTACACCGTCACATCGACGACGACGATCACAGAGATCAACGGCATTGGCAACGCCCTTGCCGCCGGTGACTACGCGATCGTCGTTGCGCTGCCGTCCTCGCCCTCAGTTGCGGTGACGATCACGTACCGAATTCACCGCTAGGGAAGCGTGTTCACCGGTCCGCCATTATGGGGACCGGTAAACACGTCAGGGAGACTTCACTGACGCCTTTGGGTCTCGAGAACCTTGGTAAATCATTTCCGCGGCCATCGATTATCAAAAAATCCTTTCGTCGCGATTCACTTGAATTTCTAAAGTGTGCTGACCTCACCGTCCCCCGCGCAACGGCTGGCCACGGCTCGGCTGGTGCACCGATTTCGTTTATGACGAGCATCAACGCGGAAAGTCGTGCCAACGCCGTGACCTTCCTCGTGTATTCGGAGTTCGTCCGCCGGGTCATGTCAAACGCCGGCGAGGGCACCGATCATGGAAAGTCAGCGCCGGTATTTCTGATCGGGAATTCGGTCAAGGGCGGGCTATATGGCGAGCAGCCTTCATTGACCAACCTTGATGTCAACGGAAATCTTCAAGTGGTAACCGACTTTCGCGGTGTCTACGGCGGACTGCTAGAGAATATTTTGGACACGCCGGCCGGTGACGTCATTCCCGGATGGAGTGCGACGCTTTCGGTCCTGTAGGCGTCATCACGACCAGCGAGAGCCGCAGGAACGATCCCCCTGGCGCTACCTAAGCCGGTCCCCGTGGACGTCATTCCAACCTTGCACTAGCCCCCGCCCGCCGCGCTTCAGCGAGAGCCACGTGACAGGCGGCGAATTGGTGTGGTGCGACCTCGCCCAGCGGAGGGGTCACGGTCTTGCACTCCTCGATGGCGTAGGGGCAACGCGGTTGAAAGCGGCACCCGGGCTTGGGGTCCACGACCTTGGGAGGCTCGCCCGCATCGAGCGCAGCGAATTCGTCGAGGGGCGTGTGAGGATCGGGCACCGCCGAGAGAAGCAACTTGGTGTAGGGATGACGGGGGTCGGCCAGGAGTTGCTCGGTCGGACCTTCCTCAACGACGTGTCCCGCATACAACACGATGATTCGGTCGGCGATATATCGGGCCGAGGCGAGGTCGTGAGTGATGTAGAGGATCGAGACGCCCTCGCTTTGGCGCAACTTCGCCATCAGGTTGAGGATGCCGACTCGGATGGAAACGTCGAGCATCGAGACCGGCTCGTCGGCAAGAATCAGCTTGGGTCGGAGCACCAGTGCCTGCGCGAAACCAATGCGTTGACGCTGGCCTCCACTCAGCTCGTAGGGATATTTGTCGAGCATCGCTTCCGCGGGCTCGAGACCCACCGCTTCCATCACCCGCACGGCCTCGGATCGCCGGGCCGTGGCTTCAAGGTCCGGTCGATGCAACTTGATCGCGCGCATTATGGCGTGCGAGACCCGATACGACGCGTTGATGGCGCTGTAGGGGTCCTGGAAGACCATCGGAACGCCACCGCGATAGGCCAGCTTTGCCTTGCGCCCTTTGATATCGCTAACCGATTGGCCCTCAAAGCGAATTACGCCCAAGCTAGGTCGATAGATCAGCGCGAGCAAGCGCGCGATCGTGCTCTTGCCACTCCCGCTCTCGCCCACCAACGCCACAATCTCGCGCTGACCGATCGAGAAACTCACGTCGTCGACGGCGTGCAGGAGCTTCTCGGACCAGAAGCCGCGCATCCGAAAGGTCCGCGTCAAGCCAGATACCTCCAACAGGTCGAATCCCGGTTCGAGATCGTCGACTTGATCTGTCGTCGCCGCCCCGGCGTCCCTCGCGCGAAGTTGCAAGTCGGGCAACGGCGCGCGCGGCGCCTCGCTTCGAGTTGCGCTCGCGTCATCGCTGACTACTCGGTTCGTTCCACCGGCGAGACTTCCCGACTCGGCCGTCACGTTCCGGTACAGCAGGCATCGCACCTCGGAGTTACCGACCAAGTAGATGGGTGGCACGATAACGCTGCACTCGGGCATGGCGTCAGCGCACCGAGGTTGGAAACGGCAACCGAGCGGCGGGGTTAGGAGATTCGGCGGCGAGCCAGCGATGCCGGTGAGCGCGACCTTCTCGCCCCGGATCGAAGGGTACGCTTCGAGAAGGGCACGAGCGTACGGGTGACGAGGCGTGTCGAACAGGGTCGAGGTGGCGCCGAGCTCCGCCACCTGCCCGGCGTACATAACCATCAGTCGATCTGAGAAGTGCCGGACCAGGGAGATGTCGTGGGTGACGAAGATCACGGCGAAGCCCAGGTTGTCCTGCAAATCCTTGATCTGGCGCATGAGCGACCGCTGGCCCACAACATCCAGGGCCGAGGTCGGCTCATCCATGACCACGAGATCCGGTGTGAACAGGAGCGACATCGCGATCATGGCGCGTTGGCGCATGCCACCGGAAAGTTGATGGGGGTAACTGTTGAGATGGATCGGGTCGATGGAGACTAGGCGCAACACTTCGGCAGATCGACTGGCAATCTCGTCCGCGGACATGACCGAGTGAGCTTTGCACGCATCGCGCATCTGCTGTCCTACGGTCATCACCGGGTTGAGCGCATTCATGGCGTTCTGCATGACCACGGAGAAATCCCGCCAGCGGAGGTGGCGGAGCTCTTTGTCGCTCATCTGGGCCATCTCCTGGCCGCAGAAGGTGACGCTCCCTCCGATGATCTCGGCTGGCGGCGAGAGCAAACGGCTGATGGCGAACATCAGCGTCGACTTACCGCAGCCGGACTCGCCAACGACGGCCAGGAACTCTCCGCGATGTAAGTCGAGGTCGACGCCGTCAACGGCGACGACCGGCCCCGCGTCGCTGGCGTAGGCGACCGAGAGATCGCGAACCGACAGTAGAACGTTCGATGACGGGTCCTCGCTGGTGGGCACGACGTCGCTCTGCCCTAACGTCGAGGAAACGGTGGATGACGAGTCAGCACCTGCACGAGACGTTTGGTTGACCGACGGAGCTGGTAGTGAATCCTCGAGCGGGCCACGGTTGGAACGAACGTGGCGCGGACGCGATCCGCGACGGACGGGTCGCAGAGCCGGGTTCGCGATCTCGTCGAAGGCAAAGTTGATCAACGCGAGCGAACCGCCAAACAGCGCAAGGCAGACGCCAGGCATGATCGCCCACAGAGCGAGACCGGATTGCAGAGCGGCCTGCTGATACGACCAATAGAGCATGGTGCCCCAACTTTGAGCGTTAGGGTCACCAAGCCCGATGAACTGAAGCCCGGCCGCCGTCAGCACCGCGAAGACGGCGTTCAGGCAGAAGGCGGCCACGATAAGAGAGCTCATAGACGGCAGCATCTCGGCCGCGACGATATAGCTTGACCGCTCACCGCGAACGCTGGCCGCTTTAAGAAAGTCACGATTGCGCATCGAGAGCGCCTGCACGCGTAGTTGGCGAGCACTGTAGGACCAGTTGAGGGTGCCGAGGATGATGATGATGTCGAGCAATCCGGCGCTGCGCAGGTACGCGGCGATGACGATGAACAGCGGAAAGATGGGAATGACGAGCAAGATGTCGGTGACCGTCGAAAGGATGCCGTCGGTCACACCACCGAGATAGGCCGACGCGACACCCACGATGACGGCGACAAAAGTCGCGATGAGGCCGGCCGCGAACGCAATGATCAGGGATTGGCGCGCACCCCAGATGAGTTGCGAAAAGATGTCCTGGCCAAAGGATGTCGTACCCAACCAGTGAGACGCCGACGGAGAGAGGTTCTCAGCAAAGATCTCGGCGCTTGGGCTATAGGGCGCGATCAGCCCGGGAAAGACGGCGAGCACCAGGAAGAACAGCAGGAAGAACGCCCCCACTTGCGCCTTGCGGTTGCGCAGAAGGCCTCGCCACGCGTTGTGACCACGCGAGCGCTGCGAGGTCGTCTTTTTGCCATCGCCTACGCGGCGATCGGCAGCGACCGCCGCCTTCTGCAGGAGGGTCTGATCGGTGTTGTCGGGCGTCGACATGGCCTAGGAAGACTCTCGCGTTCGCGGGTCGAGGATCGCGGTCAGCACGTCGCAGAAAAGCAAGCTGAAGAGCACCGCAAGGGTGATGAGCAGGAAGAGCGCCTGCATCAGCGGATAGTCCAGACCCTCAACGGCACGTAGCAAGAGACCTCCCAGTCCGGGGTAGTTGAACACGTACTCGACCAGGATGGCCCCGGACACCACGAATCCCAGCGCCATGGCGAAACCCGTCAGATTGGGAAGGATGGCGTTGCGCCCGGCGTAGGCCCACATGACCCGCCATGGCTTGAGCCCTTTCGCGCGGGCCATGCGCACATAGTCCTCGGCCAGCACCGTGATCGTGTTGTTTCGCATGAACAGAATCCAGAGTCCGATCTGTGTGATGATGATCGTCATGCCCGGGAGGATCGCGTGTTCCAGCACGTCGCCCGCGAAGGTCAGGTTCCACGCCGGCACGTCGGTGATGATGTTATAGGCGTCCTCGTAGGGCAGCCATCCGAGCGTGACGCTAAAGACGTACACGAGCAACAGACCGACCCAGAAGTACGGGAGCGCGAATCCGATCACGGCCATCGGCGGAAGCACATTGTCCAGCCAGGTACCTCGACGCCACGCGCTCACGAGTCCGATGAGCGTGCCTAGAACGAAGGCGAGGATCGTCGTCGCGCCCACCAGGCCGAGCGTCCACGGCAGCGCGTTCATCACCATGGTCCGCACCGGGGTGCCGAAGCTCGTCGTGATGGAGATGCCGAAGTTGAGCGTCACGACCCTCTTCCAGTACTCCCCGTACTGAACGATCAAACTCTGGTGCTGCCCGCCGCCGAGGAGCGTGGTCAAAGCGCGGAACGCCTGGGGCGTGATATGGGGGTACTGGGCGAGGAGGGCCTCGGCCGGATTCCCGGGCATCAGGCGCGGCAAAAGAAAGTTCAACGTCACCGCGGCCCAGACCGTGATAACGAAGAAGGCTAACCTCCGACCAATCGCCCTCATTCGGACTTCCTTGCGGCTCGGGCTAGAGCCGACACTTTATTTTTCGTGCAAGTGCAAGAGCACAACGCCCCAGTCGGGCACAGCGTACTGATTGGGCTGCGCGTACGGGTCGCTCGGCGTCACCCAGCCCGCGATGGACTGCGTGTCGTACTGATACCAGTCGACCGCCTCGGTGACCGGGATCACCGGCACGTCAGCGAGCATGACCTTCTGCAGTTCGTCGATGACCGTGTGCTGGACAGCCGCGCTCGTGGTCGAGGCGTACTGCGTAAAGAGGGCGTCAGTCGAAGAGCTGCTGTAGCGCTCCCAGTCATCGGACGCCGACTTTCCGATTGGCGCTGTGTTCACGGAGTCGAGTATGGCGCGCAACTCGTAGTAGGGAGTCGGGCCACCCGAGTCCCAACTGTAGGCGAGCTGGTAGTTACCGGTATCAAGATCGGACTCCCACGTCGTGCCGGAGAGGTTGTCCGGCGTGATCGAAATACCGACCGCCTTGAGGTCAGTCTCGATAACGTTCACGGCCGCCACCCAGTCGGAGTACCCCCCGTTATTGATGATGGTGAAGGAGAGCTGCTTGCCGTCTTTGGCGAAGATGCCGTTGCTCCCCTTCTTGTAGCCGGCGGCTTCCAGAATTGAGATGGCCTTTTTGGGGTTGTAGGCGTAGGCGTTGCCGTACTGAGCAGCCTGAGTTTTGTCGTACCAGCTCGAGTACGTCGGCGTCACAATGCTCGACTGATTCGAGGCCGGCTCGTAGCCTGACTCACCGATCGTGGAGACTGCCGAGCGGTTGATGGCGTACGCCATAGCTTGACGAACGGCCAAGTTGGAGAGAATTGGGTTCTTGAGGTTGATGTACATGTTGACGTTGTACACCGGCTCGAACCAGATGTGGTAGTTCTTGTTCTTGGACAGATAGTACGCCTTGATATTGGGGACGTACTGCGATCCCCACTGGTCCGCCCCGCTCGCCAAGTCCGCGTTGGCCGCGTTGTTCGAGAGGTATGAAGGGAAGTTCACCGTCTCGATTTTTGGAAGACCCGGCTGCCAGTAGTTGGCGTTCTTGGTGTACTGGATGTTGGCCCCGCTGCAGGTGTGCAAGGTGTAGGGCCCGGTGCCGACCGGGTTCGAGTCGAGGTAGGTGACCGGATCTTTGACCTTGGACCAGATGTGCTCGGGCACGATGGGGGTCTCGTCGGCAATGTAGTAGAAATAGGTCACTGCGGGCTTGGTGAACTGAAAGACGACCTGGTCAGATCCCTTGGCTGACACGCTGCTCAACACGGACCAGTCGCCATTGAGGTCTAGCGCGGGGTTCGCCTTCAAGAGATCGAAGGAGTAGAGCACGTCCTTGGCGCTAAAGGCAACTCCGTCGGACCACTTGACACCGTTTCTGATCGTGAAGGTGAGAGTCTTGTCGCCGTTGGACCAGGTCCAGGCGCTCGCCAACCATGGGGTCGTCGCCCCGTTTTTGAGCGAGTCCATAAAGACGAGCTCTTCGTAAACTGGCCCAAAAGAGGCGAACTGGTCAGCGCCGCTGTACGGATTGAACTGGCAGTTCCAAGCGACGCCGTATTCGTCCGAGATCGAGATCGAGCTGGTGTTGGTGGCCTTGTCGGTCGACGCTTTGGCCGTCGGTGAGCCAAATGCAGTGGTCGACAAGCCGAGGGTGAGAGCGATCGCACCGCCGGTCACCGCCAAGCGTCGTCCCCAAGTCGTGGTAGTCATGCGTTCCCCCTTTTTGGTGAAGCGTACGTTCCCACCGTTCGATGCGAAGCGTGCGATCACTTTAGTTCTGTCTCGTCGAGCTATTAAAGAAACATCATTGCCTTAATTCACAGCACGCTACACCACGCCAAATGGGGCCGTCAAGGTCTGGCACGTCGACGCGGGGTCTCGGCGCAACTGATGGCGACCGTGCCCGGTGCGCCCCGCTGCGTCGTTGCGCTCACTCTACGATGGGCCTGTGATGGGGCCCCCACACTGGACGAGTTGAGCAAACACGAACATCATCCCTCGTCCACTGCGCGTCGAATCCGGTCGTGTCGATGCGATCGGCTGTCTCCTTCGCGACGGTCTGGTGATCTCGTACGCACCCGAGCTTGTTCGAGAGGCTCGATGGTTCCACGATGTACTCGAGTCAGGCACGGGATGGCTCATCCACTTGGTTCCCTCCGACACGACCAACGACGCCACCATCGAACTCAGGCTCGTTACTCAGATTGATCTTCCCCCCGAGGTGTCAAGTGGTCTCCGCGAGAGTGCTCGTGATTCGGCCTACACGCTCAGGTGCTTCGAAGGTCGCGTCATCATGGCCGCGGTCACTGCAGAAGGTGTGTTCCACGCATTGCAGACGCTCCGCCAGTTGCTGCCCGATGCGACCTTCCGTAGCGCGGGCTGGTCCGACCCGATCGCTATCCCGGAGGTGGAGATCGTCGACGTCCCTCGCCTCCCCTGGCGCGGCGTCCTTCTAGACGTGGCGCGACACTTCATGCCGAAAAGCTTCATTCTGCAGCTGATCGACCTCCTCGCCTTGCACAAGTGCAACATCTTGCAACTGCACCTCACCGACGATCAGGGCTGGCGTATTGAGATCGGCGGCTATCCGCGCCTGACGGACGTCGGCGCTTGGCGCCACGACTCACCAATCTCTGGGTTCCTGGACGCTGTCACCGAGGAATCATTGCAGGGTGGGTACTACACGCGTCACGATCTCGACGAGATCGTGACTTACGCCAGCGAACGACACGTTCGAGTACTCCCCGAGATCGACATGCCCGGGCACATGGTGGCGGCGATCGCTGCCTACCCGGCAATGGGCAATGGCGACGCCCAACTGACCGTCAGTCCCGCGTGGGGGGTGTCCACTCACGTGCTCAATCTCAAGGACGAGACGCTTCGCTTCTGCACCGACGTTCTCGACGAGGTCATGGACATTTTCCCAGGACAGTACGTTCACGTAGGCGGTGACGAGTGCCCGACCGTCGAGTGGACGACGAGTCCTCGCGCCCAAGACATCATGCGCGAGGAAGGGTACTCCGATGAGCGACAGCTCCAGGGCTGGTTCACCGCGCGCATCGCCGCGCACCTGGCACGTCGACGTCGCCACCTCGTTGCGTGGGACGACATTCTTGAGGCGGGGGCGCCGCACGACGCGATTCTGATGGCCTGGCAGGACGAGGCCCGCGGGGTGGCGGTGGCAGCCGCCGGGCACGATGTCGTCATGGTCCCGCAACAATGGCTGTACTTCGACCGGTCCGAATCCGCCGACGCCAACGAGCCCGTGGGCTTTCCCGAGGTGACGACGCTCGAGGAGGTCTACCTCTACGATCCGGTGCCCGAGGCGATTCCGCCTTCGGACCGCCACCGCGTGCTCGGCGCGCAGTGCCAACTGTGGACCGAGTTTGTGGCGACGCCCCGTCAGGCCGAGTATCGCTACTTCCCGCGACTGTGCGCCTTCGCCGAAATCGTCTGGACAATCGAAACCCCCGAACGTCCAAAGTCGTATAGTGAGTTCGAAGCTCGACTCCGCCGACACCTGGAGAGACTCGCGGCGATCGGAGTCAACTTTCGACCGCTTGAGGGGCCGTTCCCGGGGCAGTCCGA
Organism: Acidimicrobiales bacterium; assembly: GCA_050701895.1. Lineage (GTDB taxonomy): Bacteria > Actinomycetota > Acidimicrobiia > Acidimicrobiales > RAAP-2 > RAAP-2. The sequence goes on along the minus strand of JBOGFT010000068.1, from coordinate 4,926 downwards.
GCAGTCCGACCGAACGACGTGATCAACGCTTCATCACTCGCCGCCAGGCGTGCTCGGCGCCTACTGCAAGACTGCCCTGGACAATGGCATCCTCGCCGAGCGCGCTCGCCCGTACCTCGATCGGGAGTCTCACCAAAGGACGCAACTCGCGCTTGACCAGCCCGACGAAGTAATCCGCCTGTCCGATCCCACCCCCGAGTGCGACCAGATCGAGATCGGCGACAGCGGTGATAGAAGCGATTGCTCGGGCAATCAGACTCGCCTCGTCAGCCACAATTGCGCTGCACAGCGCGTCACCTTGCTCGGCCGCTGCAAAAATCCGACGTGCCGTCACAACGCCGCTCATTTTGGCGCGCTTGGCGGCGCGCACCACACCTGCGGCTGACGCCGCAGACTCCAGCCATCCGCGACGCTGCGCATCTTTCGGATCGACGCTTTCTTCGTCGCCGATGGTCATGAACGCGATCTCGCCGGCGCCACCGTGCGACCCCCGATGCAGTTTCCCATCGATAATGAGGCCTAGGCCTATTCCCGTCCCCACCGTGAGGAAGCCGAAATTCTGCACACCCTGAGCGGTTCCAACGTCGCGTTCAGCGAGTGCGGCGAGATTGACGTCGTTCTCGACGACCATGTCATCGCCGAACGCGCGGCGTAATTCAACCAGCACCTGAGGCCGCTGCCAACCCGGCAGCCCCCGCGCCATCGAGAGCGCGTCGCGACGACGATCGTAAATGCCCGGACTGCCGATCACGGTCTGAGTGACCGCAGAGCGCTTGATCTTCACCGAAGCGACGAGTTCATCAGCGAGTGCTACCAACTGTGAAACTCGACCAGCACTGCTGGCTGGATGCACCTTTCGTTGGCCGCGCGCCCTCACCGCACCCGAGAGATCGGCGATGGCGCCACGAACATACTCGCGCCCGACATCGAGACCCAGCACGAAGCCCGCATCGGGACGTAGCTGGTACAGCGCGGGGGCGCGTCCGCGACGGCCAGAGATCCGGCCCGACACGTAGATGAGCCCCTCGTCTTCGAGCGTGGCGAGTGCTACGGCGACCGTCGGTTTCGAGAGTCCCGACACTGCGGACAGTTCGCTGCGTGATACCTGATCGGACCGTCGTATCTGCTCGAGGAGCATCTGCTCGTTGAGCGCACGCATCAAACTCGGACGCGCGGCTAGCACTGGCGGAGTACTTGAGGATTCGTCGTCGTGATGCATCACGCTGTTCTACTCGCTCTAGGCAGACAGAGTGATCTTCTTCAGTCCTGGAGGCGTGTCGATCGGGCGTCCGCGCAGTTCGCCCAGACGAAGCGCCAAGACCTGACCGGTAACGATCTGCGCCAGACCTACGCTCCAATTCGGCGCGGACTCTCTCAGCACAATCTCGTCATCGTTAGCAAAGCCGTCTCGTTCACCGGTGCGCATCACCACGGTGTGCATACCGACCCGGCGACTTTCGATGAGCAGTTCCCCCGCCACCTCGTCGCTCAACTCGTCGGTGACCACCAGCAACAGCGTGGAGCCCTCGCCGCCGGCTCCTATGGGACCGTGCAGGAAGTCGGGAGCGGCGAAGGACTCGGATCGGATGCCCGCCACCTCTCGGATCTTGAGTGCAATCTCCCCCGCCACTGACTGACCGATTCCCCGGCCAATAACCGTGATTCCCCCGTTCACATTCAAAGCCTCCACCGGCAAACCAATCTCAAGCGCCCAGGTCGCGGTTCGCTCCACGAGATCAGGCAAGTCCTCAAGACCTTCGAGAGCAGAGCCCTTCAGCGCTTCAACTAGTTGGGCCAGCGCCTGCCACGTCGACGAGAAAGTCTTAGTCGCCGCCACGGCCCGCTCTAGTCCCGCGTTAATCTCAATGACGTTCTCGGCCACTGACGCGAGCGGTGAAGCGAGGTCATTGGTGATCGCCACGTTTGGTCGACCTTCGGCGGCGGCGCGCTCGAGGACCGCGACGAGGCCGGGCGTTTGGCCCGACTGGGAAATCGCCAGTACCCCGGCGCCTTCGAGTCGCATCACCCCCCCGCCTTCGTAGAGCGAGGGCGTCGCGAGAGCCACCACCAGTCCGAGCTCCTCACCCGCCAAGTACTGAAAGAAGATGGCCGCGTTATCAGAAGAGCCTCGAGCCGCGAGGAGTGCGTAGGACACAGTGCGCCAGGATTCAGCCACGATTCCGGCCTGCTCGCGCCCGCGCTCGGCGCGCTCACGCAGGATGGCGCCCTGGGAGCGGATCTCCTGTTCAAAAAGTGTCGTCATCATTCCTCATTTGGCCTATCTGGTACGCCGTAGCGTAGTGGGGCCGATCATGGCCTTCGCCTAGCGAAACAGTTTGGCGGCTCCGCGAAGCGTTGCAACGTTGTCGTTCACCACCACGCGCCAGCGCTGAGCTTTGAAGTGCGCGACATCGACGCGTCGTGAATTTCCCCCGCCGAGGTGCGCAACGTCCGCGGAGAACTCATCAACGAAGTTCGTCACTGCGACCACCACACGATCATTCCAGAGACCCTCGTCCCGGGACCTGGCGAGATCGCCCAGCACTTCGTCGTACGAGAGACCGTCCAGACACGCCTCGTCACCGACGTCGCGAATACGCACGTTGACGTCGTCTACCACGAGCGCGATGCCAAAGCCGGTCCCCAGTGTGAAGACCAACTCTCGGCCCCGACCTTCGCAGCAACCGAGGGCGGCCAGCGTCGCATCGTTGACAACACGCACATCGAGTCCGCTGGCCTCGCGAAACGTCCTCTCCAAATAAGTTCCTTGCCAGGCCTCGTGCAACTCCGGATCGATCGGCGAGGTAAATCCTCGGGGCCGCGAAAGATTGCCGGGCTCGACCACGCGACCCTCGTGGAGGTCGCCAGGAAAACCCACGCCGACTCGGGCGCACCCGCTTCTAACCACGTGGCCGAGGACGAAATCAACCAAACGCTCGGGTGAACAAGGGTAGGGCGTTGGTTCGCGACGGACCTCGTCAACTAGTCGGCCCTGGTCATCAACGGTCGCGAACTTGGTCGTCGTGGCTCCGATGTCGACGGCCAAGATGGAGTCGCGAACCATGACCGGCGATTCAGTCACAGATGATCGCTCGCACGTGCGCTCGACGTTCGACTTGTTGCTCGCGCCCTCTTCATTGATCGCCCGATGCATCATCGGCGGCCAGCCTAACCATCCATACTCCACTCACCGGTACTTCTGCGTTGACGCGCACCCGTTGAAGAGTCTGGCGTTGGATCTGATGCCTGCATTAGTCGGCCGCCGCGGCGGCGAGCGCCCTAGCCAGGACGCGCATCTGTTCATCAGCCATCCGACGCGATACCTGCGCCGTCGTTACCTTCGAAGATCCGTGAAACGTACCCGGGTACGAGTGGAGCTCGACACTCACGCCAGCCCCCAGCAACGCCAGAGCGTACAGGATCCCCTCGTCACGCAAGGGGTCGAACTCCATCGTTAACACGTACGCGGGCGGCAGGCCCGTGAGGTCGTGGGCCCGAGAAGGCGCAGCATATGGCGACACCTCATCTGATCCCGCTGGGCCGAGATAGTACGCCCAACTCAACTTCGCACTCAGTCGATCCCACTCCGGGGTGTCGACGAACCTTCGCATGCTCTGTGTCTCCAGCCGGTCATCGAGTACTGGGATATCCAGGAATTGAAAACAAATGGGCGGGCCGCTGTGGTCTCGAATAAACAGCGCCAGCGCGGCGGCGAGACCGCCGCCGGCGGATCGACCGTACACGCCCACTCGAGATGGATCGACGCCAAGGTCACCGGCGTGTTGAGACAACCAGTTCAGCGCCGCGACGCAGTCGTGCAAGCCAGCAGGAAAAGGATGCTCTGGTGCAAGCCGATATTCAACTGAAACGACGGCGATCCCAAGCGTTGACGCGAGCGTCGCTGCGTTGTCGTGCTCGGCCGAGACGCTCCCGGCCACGAATCCACCCCCGTGGATGTAGAGCAGAGCGGGAATCGCCCCGGAAGCCCGCCGCGCGCGAAACATGCGCACTGTGACTAGGGAATTCCACTCATAGCCCGGAACGTCGTGGTCGCCAATGTCCAAGAACTCGTTGAACTCTGTCGAGAAACCGCCAGCCATCACGTCGACACTCGCTCTGGCAGCAGCGACGTCCGTAAGGTCTACGTTTGATAGAAGTGGCACGACCGAAGCGAGCTCCGGGTCATAGGAGTAAGCCACCACAAACTTCTACCATGGCGCCGAGAGACCACGGACCGCTTGGTGTCGACCGGAATCAGGGAGCCCACGTAGGAACTACACGAACTGCCAGGTCAAGGGCATAACCCGCTCGAACCAAGGTTTGTGGCAGCCGTCGGCCGCAATTGTGTCACCGTCCGTCGTTCCCATCAAGTAGTGGGCACTGATATCGGTCTGAATGACCTCCAACACAATGACGGGCACGGCGTGATGGCGGGAGCACGCGATACCAATACCAAACGGCGCCGCCTCACGCGTGTTTGAACTCACCAGGGCCTCCCTTTATCAAGCCCCTAGTCGAAGATGCGTTGGTGAGGTCTTCACGTAAGCATCTGACCTGGGCGTTTGCACGTCATTGAGATGTTCAACCACGCCTTAAGCGTGCGTTCACCACACGTGTCGAGTGCCCATTCTCACTTAGTGTGAGCGTTTCGCTGTCTTCTTCGCGTTCGAGTTCGATTTCTCCTCGATCGTTTTAAGACCCAGCTCTTCGAGCTCGGTGACTAAGGCGCGCAGCCGCTTGGCGTTGTCGAAATAGGGTTCGTAGTCGACTCTCTCTTGTTCGCTGAAGTAGCGCGTGACGGTCTTGTTGTCGATCTTTCGGGTCCAGGACCAATAGGGTCCGTGCAGTTTGGGGGGATCATCCTGGCAGGCGCAGTTCGCTCGCCCGCAGCGGGTGAGACGACGCGTGAGGGTGCCGGGCAACGCC
>JBOGFT010000067.1:0-10626 GCA_050701895.1 Acidimicrobiales bacterium | reverse complement strand
CCCGAGCCCGAACGAGGAAGTCCTAAGAATCGGTGGCGAAAAGCCGCCGCTCTGACAGACTGGGAACAACAATCACGTGTGGCTGTTTTCGATGCGCGGGCGTGGCTGTTTTCGATGCGCGTTTACAGTCACCGGTGGTTCGATCCCACTCAACATCAACGACACGACGACGACCTCATCGGGCACCAGCAACGTGTCCTATATGTACGGCGATCTACTCTCTGGCGGGACCGCGCCCGTCGAGCAGATTACGACTACCGGCAGTGGCGCGACAGCGGTCTTCCTCGTGGCTAACCAGACCGGCGTCCAAGGCGTGTACGGCTCGACTGGAACTTCCATTGAGCAGGCTCAGTACTCGCTGTACGGCAAACAGACCATCACAACGGGGAGCGACATCACGCCCTTTGGCTTTCAAGGTTCGTACACCGACTCGACAGGACTGGTCTACTTCATCAATCGCTACTACGATCCCGGTACGGATCAGTTTCTCTCTATCGACTCTGAGGTCGCGATTTCCGACGAGCCCTATACATACGTCAACGACGATCCCTTGAACTTCACCGATCCGTTGGGCCTCAAATTGGCTGGGTCAGGCTCGGAATCTTGTGAGGGCACTGCGGCTCACCTTAGCTGTAACGGGGCGAGTTCGAGTGGCGTGTCTGTTGCGGCGACGATCAATACTAAGTCGGCGCAGAGAACGATCGTCGTTGGAACGACAAGGGTCACGGTGTCCACTTCGGTGACGGTTACGACACGCGGCTCTTCAAAAGCCCCGACTGTGACCATCGACAGAAGTGGCGGGGCCGCCGTCACATTGCCGGGCTACGCGCCGATTACAGCCTCTTCGAACGGAGCCGTGCAAGCTGCGCTCGGCAACAGTTCGGGTGGGAGCGTGTCCGTCGGAACAAACGGACTCACCTACACCACCTCAATACCGCCGGCAACAATTGGCGGGTCAAACGTAGATGGTAATATTTCCGCCGCAGCCACTTTCAGCGACGATACGCCGTCGACTTCGGGCGCATTCGATTGGCTTCCAGCGGTGATCTCTGGACTTGCAACGGCTGGGGACTGGTACTTAAGCATGTGTGCGCAGACATATGGATTGACGTGCGCAGTAGACGGGGCGTGAGCAACTCTTGGAAACACCGAGTTTCGGGTGTTTTAGGACCGTTTCGCGTCGCAATTGCGGGTCTCGGCCGAAAGCCGGGTGGCGAGACCGTGCTCTCGATGCTGCTAGATGACAATGATCTTGTCAGCGCCGATCTCAAAACTGCAACGGAACACACCTACCGGACATTTGCCAAATTCGATTCGACGGACGCGGTCGATCGGGCTCGCGCGAACGGAAGTATCACTGCAGTCCGAGTCCTGAGGGATGACGTGGCGAAGCGGTCGCTGCGAATTAGCGTGATTCCGTTCGTTTCAGCCAGCGATGCTGCATCGTCGGTCCAGCGAGCGCTTGACAATGTTCGGTTTAAATTGGGTAACACGGCGACGACTCAAAGCTATGTCGAAGGTGTTTCGGTTCAAGAGGTTTCTCACGTTTTGATTCGAGAGATTATTGGCGCTGGACCTCGCGGGCCCGCAGGAGATCGATTGCTGGCCGGAAATGTTGATAACTTTCTTGTCAGCATCGCGTTTCAAGCGCAAGGAAGCATCGACGAATCGTGGCCGTGGGAGGAGATCGCAACGATAACGGCCCGACAGGCGAGGAAGATTCGCAAGGTCTTGATGCCTTGAGGCGAATCGAGAGATTTCCAATTCGGTGTGTTTTGATGGCCCAAGGGGAGCTACTTCATTCATCTTTCGATCACTCACGCAATGGTCTCGCCGATCCGATTAATTGGGGTCACGTCCTTCGCAGGTGGGACGGATATTTTCACGGCACGTCCGTAATTTGAGTAGTACACGTACAGGTCTTCGGAAAGTTGTCCAAATGTCGTGCTTGTTCCCTTGAACTGACCTCGATCGGCCTCCACCACCATCTCATTGAGCAATTTTTGGGCATCACGTCTGTTGCCTCGAATTGTCCGGCTGATCTGGCGATGCTTTCCGGTGACAGGGTCGCGACCAGCAGCTACGCGAGCCTCCCAAACGCCGGGTGCGCGTGATCTGATGCTTCCGCTCATGGGGCCAAAGTACAAGAAAAATGACTACCTATGGGATGTTTATGGGATAAGTTTCGATGACACAAACCTTACAGCCACTAAATCCTTGTAATTACTGGTGATTCTTGGTGCGCCGGCCGGGACTTGAACCCGGAACCTGTTGATTAAGAGTCAAATGCTCTGCCAATTGAGCTACCGGCGCCTGTCGAGTCTATACCGGGCGCAAAATGCTCTTAGATGGCTACTTGTGTTGGATCGCTTTTACCTCTAGAAATTCTTCAAAACCATATTTGCCAAGCTCACGTCCGATGCCGGACTGTCGATACCCTCCGAATGGTGCGATGACGTTAAATGCACCGCCGTTGATCGCCACTTGACCTGTGCGTATCTTGCGCGCGACTTCGAAGGCCTTTTCGTCGGTCGACGCCCACACCCCACCAGCGAGTCCGTAAGTGGAGTCATTGGCGATGGCGACGGCCTCCTCCTCGCTGTCGTAGGGGATAATGCACAAAACCGGGCCGAAGATCTCTTCTTGTGCGATCGTCATATCGTTCTTCACGTCGGAGAAGACGGTTGGCACGACGTAGAAGCCCTTTTCTAGCCCTTCGGGTGGTTGAACGCCGCCGGTGATGATGCGTGCACCCTCCTCGATGCCCTTATTTATATAGTCGCGAACCCGCTGTTGCTGCGCCGCGCTCACGAGCGGACCGAGGAGGCTCGAGCCGGTGATGGGATCGTCTGGCATGAAGCCCGCGCTGGCGGTTACGGCGATGTCTTCGATCTCGCTCAGGCGCGAGCGCGGCACGACCATACGCGTGAGAGCCGAGCACGTCTGGCCCGAGTTGAGGTAGCACTGGAAGACACCATCACTGACGGCGGCGTTGATGTCCGCGTCCTCCAAGATGATGTTGGCTGACTTCCCGCCGAGCTCGAGCGAGACGCGCTTGACCGTGTCCGAGGCCAGTTGCATCACGCGCTTGCCAGCGCGGGTGGATCCTGTGAAGGACACCATGTCAGTCTTGGGGTGCGAGACGATCGCCTCACCGACGACCGAGCCGATGCCCGACACCATGTTGAAGACGCCGTGCGGCAGTCCGATGTCGTGAACGATGTCGGCGAACAAGAAGGCGTTCACCGGTGCGACCTCACTCGGCTTCAATACGACGGTGCATCCGGCGGCCAGTGAAGCCGCCACCTTGTTAGCGATCTGGTGCAGCGGGTAGTTCCAGGGCGTGATCGCCGCCACGACCCCGACCGGCTCACGAACGATGGTGGAGTTTCCTTCCTCCTCTTCCCATACAAATTCCGTCGCCCTCTGCGCGTTGTCACTAAAGGTGATCGTTGGAAGGCCCACCTGAATGCCCTTGGAGAGCATGAGCGGCATGCCCACTTCATTCGCGATGGCCAGGGCGATCTCGTCGCTCCGCTCAGCGAGCTTCTCCGAGATCCGCATGAGGTATTCACCACGCTCCTTGGGGCTGGTGTTGGACCAACTATCAAATGCGGCGGCGGCCGCCTCGACGGCGCGATTCGCCTCTTCGACCGTACCCGCGGGAATCGTGGCGTACAACTCACCGGTGCCTGAGGTGGTTACCTCAATCGTCTCGACCGACGTGGCGCGGACCCACTCACCGCTTATATAGAACGAGTCACGAATGATGGCCATGAGAGCCCCCTTTTTCGCCACCGGGAGTTGGGGCGTTAAGCGAAATCTACACGTCCGCGCAGAATTCGATTCTGGCAAGGCGACACCGATGTCGCGCCAAGTGGGGTGAGCGACGGGGGTCGAACCCGCGACCTCCAGGACCACAACCTGGCGCTCTAACCAACTGAGCTACGCCCACCAAGACACACCAGTATTGCACAGTGATTCGCCGCCTCACCAATACGCGCGAATACGTTAAGTACGCTTTGCAGCACGCCCCTGTAGCTCAACTGGATAGAGCAGACGGTTTCTACCCGTCAGGTTGCGGGTTCGACTCCTGCCGGGGGCACCAGGTGTGATCTGTTCTCGAGTTGCAAGTGCCAGCCGCCCGGGTCCGCGCGGACTTGAGGACCTACTCAGCGCAGGGACTGCGATACGCGGTGCCATAGGTGGCCAGCGGCGTCCAACACGTAGATGGCGAAGCTCGTCTTTGGTAATTGCGCGTAACTTGCGGGACCTACCCGAAGGGCGATGGCGCCTCGAACGTACGCGTGAGCAGACATAGACCAGTTGGCTTCAGGGTTGAGATACTGATACCACTGGTGTCCCGAATCCACGGTCACGTCAATGATTGAGTCACTTACCATTACCGCGACCGAGGGGCTCTCGGCGATGACCTTGGAGACGTAGTACAGCCCTCCACCGGCCCAGTCGGTGGCCAGGAGAGGTCCCACTACCGTCCAGTGCTCGCCATCGTCGTCACTTCTCACTGGGTACGTCAGAGCTTGACCATTCGGTTTCCAAACTCCCCACTCAAGTTTTGAGTTCGGCGACCTTAGGGTGACCCATCGCGCCTGCGCCGGCGCCAGTTGCGTTCCCCAGGTTGGGGAATGAGTGATGTTCGAGAACGTCAGACCGCGTTGCATTGTCAACGTTGCGGGATACGGAGAGGATGCAGCGTCCGCCGAAGGTGATTACAGCGCGGTGGCAGAGAGAGCGGCACAGGCGCTCGCTCGCACCGCCGACCTCCACCTGCGTCGACGCGACGGGCGTTGCTCCTCGCCCGCACTGCTATCGCGGGCGAGGAGCAAGGCAGTTCATCTACTGAGCGAGGTCGCGAGCGAGTGCTGCGAAGTTTGGATAGCCGAGCCCGTTCAGCCCAACTGCTGTACGCGATTTGATCGAAGTTCGCATCTCAATCCTCTCTTACGCATCCAATGCTCACGCCGTGCGTGATTGCCTGATTCGTTTGCGAGTGTACCGACTAGGCACCGTGAAGGCCACGGACCCTTTTGACGATCGCGTGACGACGAATTCGAGCGAGCGCACACCACCGCGTAACTTGCGACCTGGGTCGCAGGACCCCGTGATGACGTAATTCTCGCACTGTAGCGCCGAGCTCCTGACTCGGCCGGGCCGATTTCTAATACATCTTACTCGATGCCCGCGGTGACTCGAAGACGCGCTCATATATATGGCGTCTCCACGTCAGCATTGTCGTGATGCAAAAGCCAATTCTGTCGGGGCGCCCGGATTCGAACCGGGGACCTCCTGCTCCCAAAGCAGGCGCGCTAACCAAGCTGCGCTACGCCCCGCTACTTCATCCAACACGCCCAACGATACTCACCCTGACGAAACGAGCCGAGCGACGTTACTGCGTATGCTACGGCGGGGGTCACATGGCGTACGAATGGATAGTTGACGCGCTGGACGAGACGTGGACGTCAATCGATCGAACGCTACGTGGTTGCGGCGCCGACGTGTACGAGGCCTCGACTCCGTGCCCGGGTTGGAGTGTGCGCGACGTGCTGAGCCATCTCATCGGCTTCGAGCTGGTGCTGAACGGCGGAGCCGTGCCAGTGCACGAGGGACCTTGGCCATCGCACGTGAAGAATCCGATCGGCGAACTCAACGAGGCTTTCGTCGAGGCGTACCGGAGGCAATCCGGCGATGAGCTTCTCGATCTGTTTCGCGACATCACTGGAGACTCTCTGGAGCGCTTGCGCTCACTGAGTGACGAAGAGTGGGAGAAGGTGGGATGGAGCCCTGAGGGTGAACGACCTCTTCACCGCTTCCAAGAGACCCGCGTCCTGGATAGCTGGATCCACTTGCAAGACATACGAGACGCTTTGCTTGAGCCCTCCGATGACCACGGACCCGGGGAGGAGATTGTTGTAAACCGCTTCGAGGCGGCCTTGCCGTACGTTCTGGGCAAAAAGGCCCAGGCGCCCGACGGGACGGTCGTTCGTATCAATTTGAGTGGTCATCTAGCGAGATCGATCCTGTTGGGCGTTGAGGACGGTCGGGCCCGGGCGCTGGAGGAGAGCGCCAATCCGCCGTCGTTGGAACTGACAACCCCGGTCGCTCTCTTTTGGCGCCGCGCCGCCGGTCGGATATCTGCCGATGCGTTCCTCGGCGCGTCGGCGACCGGTGTGCGCGGTGATGAGGTCTTGGCTCGGGCGTTGGCCGAGGCGCTGGCGATCATGATTTAACGAGCGACAAAGCGTCGGCAGTACACTTCGATCTGCCACGAGAACTGGCCAAAAAGGGGGAAATATGCGAACGTTTCGACTCGCTCTGGTCGGCGTCCTCGGGGCTTCGTTGCTCACGGGACTCACATTGACGACGAGCTCTCTGGCTCAAGCCACGACAGCGAGCACCCTGGCGAAGTGCAAGACCACGATCCTCAAGCAGGAAGTCACCAAGGGGACTCTCACGGTTGCCACCGATACTCCTGCGTACACGCCATGGTTCGAGAGCAACAAGCCGTCGAACGGCAAAGGATATGAGTCGGCAGTTGCCTACGCCATCGCCGCCGAGCTGGGCGTGAAGCGTAGCAATGTGAAGTGGGTCGTGGAACCCTTCGACTTGAGCTACATTCGCGGACCGAAGTCCTTTGACTTCGACGTCAACGAGATCTCGTACACCTCGGCGAGGGCGAAGGCGGTCACTTTTTCTGAGAGCTATTACGACGTGAATCAGTCGATCGTCGCGTTGAAGACCGACGCGATCGTGAAGAAGCACTCGCCCAAGCAACTGAAGAGCTATCTCTACGGAGACCAGATCGGGACGACCGGCTTGGCCTACATCAACGATCACATCAAGCCCACGAAGCCGGCCCGCGTCTACTCCACCCTCGACCAAGCGGTCTTGGCTCTGCAAACCGGGCAAATCGACGCGATCATCATAGACACCCCGACCGGCCAATACATGGCGTCAGCGCAGATTGTGAAGAACAACAAGCCCATTGCAACCCAAGTCGGACAGTTTCCAAGTACCGGCGAGCACTACGGACTTCTCTTCGCGAAAGGCAACCCACTGGTGGCCTGTGTGAACGTGGCGCTGAGTGCAATGCAGTCCAATGGCACGCTCGCCGCGCTGCAGGAAAAGTGGCTAGGGATCTACACCTCCGTTCCCACCATCAAGCCGTAAAGGTCGTGTCAGTTCGCGACGAGGCCGACGCCAACCTGTCGGACGTTCCGATAAACCTCTTCGCTTCCAAACGCAGCCGACTGTTCAGCGGTCGCCGCGGAATCGCGGCGAGCACTCTTTCGTCGGTCGTCATCCTCGCTGTAATCGTGGGATTGCTTTACATCCCCAAGGGCGGGGCCACGGTGCGCTACACCTTCTTCAACGCCCATGATCTTTGGCTGTCGTGGGTCGGCGATCCGAGTAAGGGTCTCTACGCCATACGCGACGGCATCGTCACGAACATCTGGATGTTCCTTCTGAGTGAAGTACTGGTCTTGCTCTTCGGGCTCATGATTGCCTGGTGTCGAATCAGCCAAACGCCGGTGCTCTTTCCGTTCCGTGTGTTGGCGACGATATACACCGACGTCTTTCGTGGTATCCCCATCATTCTCGTCGCGTTCCTCGTGGGCTTCGGCTTCCCTCAACTGGAGTTCGGATTTATCTCCGATCAGTCGCCCGCCGTATACGGCGTTGTGGCACTTACGCTCGGCTATAGCGCGTACGTCTCAGAAGTCATACGAGCGGGGATCTTTTCGATTCCCAATGGCCAGATCCACGCCGCTCGGTCGATCGGCCTCTCGAACAGCTCAACGATGCGCCGCGTGATCCTGCCCCAAGCAATCCGCAATGTGATTCCACCGCTGCTCAACGACTTCATCTCGTTACAGAAGGACACGGCGCTGGTCTCGGTGTTGGGCGCGGTGGAGGTCACGCGCGCGGCGCAGGTCTTCGCCTCCACCGACTTCAACGAGAGCGGGCTGGTCGTCGCCGCCATGTGCTTCCTCGTTCTTACCATCCCGATGACCCGCTTTACCGATCGCCTCATCGCCAAGGACCGCGCCCGTCGACTCACGAGTACCACATGAACGATGTCCTTCTGGAGATGGACTCGGTGGTAAAGCGCTTCGGCGACAACGAGGTTCTTCGCGGCGTCTCTCTCGAACTACGTCGTCACGAGGTCGTGTGCCTCATCGGCGCCTCGGGATCGGGAAAATCGACGCTGCTGCGCTGCGTCAATCTCCTCGAGCGCATTGATGGGGGTGACGTCATACTCTTTGGGCAGAGTTTGACTGATCCCCGAGTCGACCCCAAGTTGGTGCGACGGCACATCGGCATCGTCTTTCAGTCGTACAATCTTTTCCCGCACCTGACCGTGATCGACAATATTCTGCTCGGACCGGTTAGGGCGCAGAAGCGCAGTCGCGATGAAGTGCGTGAAGAGGCGATGGCTCTTCTCGAGCGCATCGGGTTGAAGGACCGTGCTCTCGAGTACCCCGAGCGTCTCTCCGGCGGGCAGCAACAGCGCGTGGCCATCGTCCGCTCACTCGCCATGCAACCGGCGATATTGCTGATGGATGAGGTCACGAGCGCCCTTGACCCGACCCTCGTGGGCGAGGTCCTCGACCTTCTCGCCGAGCTGGCTCATCAGGGGATGACCATGTTGATCGCCACTCACGAGATGGCCTTCGCGCGCGAGGTGGCGCACGAGGTCGCCTACCTCGACAAGGGTGTCCTGGTCGAAAAGGGATCGCCCGCCGAGATCTTCAGCGCCCCGCGCGAAGAGTCGACGCGGAACTTTCTTAGTCGTGTTCACTAGGGCTGCGTCGTCTCGGGACGATCTAACGCTGAATCACGTCCGATCCCACGTTGGCCCGGTCATCGCGCGGCAGTAGGCTGGCGTCTCCTATGCACGCCACCACCACCACCTTGGACAACAACCGCGTCAAGCTCGTCGTAGAAGTCGACGAGCCCGAGATGGATGAAGCCATCGACGCCGCGGCTGCCAAGCTCTCAAAGCAGGTCAGCATCAAGGGCTTTCGAAAGGGGAAGGTCCCTAAGAACGTGCTCATGGCCCACCTGGGGGGTCCGAGTGCGCTGCGAAACGAAGCCATTCGCGACGCGATCCCTGACTTCTACGCGCACGCCGTTTCCGACACTCTGATTGATCCCATCGCCCAGCCCGAGATCAACATCACAGCCGGCGAAGAGGACGGCGTCTTGGTCTTTGAGGCCGACGTGGAGGTGCGGCCCGAGGTGTTCATCTCCGGTCACGGCGAGTTGCGCGTGACGATTCCTTCTCCAATCGTGACCGACGATGAAGTGAACGCGCAGATCGACCGACTCCGTGAGGCCGATGCGATACTCAACGAGGTCGATCGGCCCATCGTCACGGGCGATCTGGTCTCGATGGATGTTCACGTCGAGCAAGTGGCGAGCGACGCTGACCCGCTCGACATGAGCGACTTCATGTACACGGTGGGCTCGGGCACGATCACCGACGGCGTCGACGAACTGATCGTCGGCATGAAGGCGGGTGAAGAGCTCAAGGTGAATGGCAACTTCGGCCGGGGTGCCGTGGCGACCTACGAACTCACTTTGAAGAAGGTTCAAGAGCGCGAGCTGCCCGAGCTCACTGACGAGTGGGTCCAGGAGAATACTGAATGGCAGAGCGCCGACGAGATGCGCGACGCGATCTTCGTCCAGATGCGGCGCATGCGCGTGTCCGAGGCGCAACGCACTCAACGCGACTCGGTGCTCATAGCGCTCAGCAACCTCGTGAGCGCCGACGTGGTTCCCGACGCGCTGGTCCAGGACGAGACGAACGAGCGTCTCCACGATCTGGGCCATCGCCTCGAGCAGCAGAAGCTGAACTTGGAGACGTTTCTGCAGGTCACGAACCAGTCATCCGATCAACTGCTGGAGGCGCTGCGTACCGACGCCGTACGAGCGGTGCGCATTGACCTGGCCCTGCGAGCACTGGTGCGCGCCGAGGATCTCGAGCCGACCGACGACGAGGTCCAAGAAGAGCTCGAGAAGACCGCCGACGCGATGAACGTGAGCCCGGAGAAGCTTCGCTCCAACCTCTACGACACCGGTCGGGCCGTGACGTTCCTCTCCGAGGTCGCCAAAATGAAGGCGTCGAGTTGGCTGAACGATCACGTGACCTACGTCGATCCCGAAGGCGTCGAGATCGATCCGGCGCTGCTGAAGCCCGACGAAACTGAAGAACTCGACGCCTAAGGTAGTACCGTGAACAACTTTCGAGCCCAGAACTACCTCGTCCCGACGGTGGTGGAATCATCAAATCGCGGCGAACGGGCCTACGACCTCTACAGCCGACTCCTGCGTGAGCGCATCATCTTCCTTGGCACGGTCATCGACGACACCATCGCCAACCTGGTGTGCGCCCAAATGCTCTTTCTGGAGTCCGAGGACCCAGAAAAGGACATCAACCTCTACATCAACTCACCGGGCGGTGACATCACCGCGCTTTTCGCCATCTACGACACGATGAAGTTCTTGAAGCCCGACGTGTCGACCTTTTGCTTCGGCCAGGCTGCATCGGCCGCCGCCGTGCTCCTCGCAGCGGGTGCCCGTGGAAAGCGATTCGCATTGCCC
>JBOGFT010000066.1:0-73676 GCA_050701895.1 Acidimicrobiales bacterium | reverse complement strand
GAGTGGATAGGCAACGACCGTCGCATTCGTGATTTACTCGCCCAAATGCGGACCGTCGACGCGAAAGCGGCCGAACTCATTCTGAAACAAGACGTCGGCAGGTAAGGCCTAGGTTTAATCGCAAGTTTAGAAGGTCTGAATAATTACGAACCGCTACGGAGTTCAGATCCGTCCCCGCAACTTCGGGCCAGCGCTCGCAGAGCTCGGTGGGCACTGAAGGTATCCAGTCGCCGCGGTCAAGGCACCCCTCTAGAAGCGGACCACGGGACTCTCAAAAATCAGTGAAATGGTGTCGATTGAAGGTGGAGTCGACAATGACAGCGCAGAGCTCGTTGCGGTGTTAGACATAGCCCATGTGTGCGACCGAAGACTCCTCGAACGCCGAAGAAAGGCGTAGCGGCGAACGACGCAAGCGCGACCGGCGCGAGAAAGACGTGGGGCCAGGCGACGGAGTTGAACGTCGTAAGGATCAGCGAAGAAAAATCAATCGACGGGACAAGTAGGTCGCGCAGCGGCTTCGGTACCCGCGCTGCCTCACTCTTCGAAGAATCGCCAGAGCCGGTCTTGGGCCTTGGAGATGCCGATTCGCTTTGAGCGCCCCACGTGGATGCCCGACCTCGTCGGTGGGCTGTCGAAGGAGAACCTGTCGGGTGGCAGGTGGCACGCGTCTTGGCCGTTGTCGGCCCCGGTGACGTCGAGTGCCCGAGTAAGGAGTCCGGGCCCGTGCATGTTCGGGCCCTCGAAGAGAGTGTCGTCATTGTCGACCAGTTCTGCGCCGCGCAAGAGAACCGCGCTGGCCGTATCCGCTTTGCCCGTCACCACGTTCATGCACCAGTGAATCCCGTAGCTGCGATACACGTAGATGAATCCAGCCGGGCCGAACATGATGGCCGTGCGTGGTGTGGGCCCACGATACGCGTGAGATGCGGGATCCGTCTGTCCGCCGTACGCCTCGGTCTCGACGATGCGCGCGCGGAGGCGTCGCTTTGCGCGCGAGACGACCATGACGCATCCCACGAGCTCGTAGGCGACGACGTCAGGCGCTCGCGCAAAGAAACCCCTCGTCAATCGCGTGCTCATCGAACCATTGTGTCGCGTGTGGCACAACACCGGATGATCTCGGTCGTTGACCCCGAGAGCGGGTCGCCCTGCGGGCGCTGATTCCAGAGGAGCCATCGGGTGGTCGCCAAGTTGACTCGGGCGCGCGCCCTCCTCGGGGCGCTCGGAATCGTCGCCTCTTCACTCGCCGTCGCCTCGCTGCCGGCGCCCGCCGCGATCCACCCGATCGCGCGCGGTTCGGGCATCACGATTCCCGGTACGAACTGCCCGGCGTTCCCCTCCGACAATGTGCGGAACACGGCGATCACCGGCTTACCTGTGGACTCCGATAGCGCGACGTGGCTGGCCGCTATGGATTCGTCCGCCACCTATTTGCACCCCGACTATGGTCCGTCGGGCAACCCCGCCGCGCCCTATGGGATTCCCTGGGAGATCGTGCCCAGGGGCACCCCCTTCACCCACGTCGCCTTTCTCTACGCGTCGCAGAGCTATCGCGGTCCCTATCCGCTGAGTGCGGCGACGCCTATCGAAGTCGGATCTGACATGCACGCTCTGATGGTGGATCCGCGACGTTCTGGGTCGGTTCTCGCGTGCACGCTCTTTGAGACCTGGGATACCCACTACCACCCTGGAGGGCGCTCGACCACTGGTTCAGGTGCCGAGTGGAATCTTCGTTCCAACGCGCTTCGTCCCGCCGGATGGACATCCGCGGATGCGGCCGGCCTGCCCGTACTTCCCGGCCTTGTGAACTTCAACGAAGTGGCCTCGGGATCGATCGATCACGCCATACGCCTCACCGCACAGTGCACTCAGAAGTCCTATCTCTGGCCCGCGCGCCACGAATCGGGTAAGGCGGACGCGAACTCCCCGCCGATGGGCGCGCGCTTTCGCCTGAGCGCGGGCTTTTCACTTCCGTCATCCCAGTGCAGCGCGTTCTGCCAAACGATCGTCACCACGATGAAGACCTACGGTCTCATTCTCGCGGACAACGGGAGCAATTGGTATTTCCAAGGGACCGCCGACCGGCGCTGGACATATAGCGAGGTCGATCAGCTCAAGGCGATACCGGCGAGTGAGTTCGTCGCCGTTGACGAGTCATGCCTTATGGTGAGTGCGAATTCCGGTCAAGCCTTTCAACCGGGCACGGCCGCATACGCACAGAAGTGCCAATTGGCGAACTGACCGACCGCGCCAGCGTGGACTACGTTGCGGGACCGGTCCCGGCCGCGTTGCAGGCACGCGGGTCCCACGGCTCCGGCGTCGGATTCACGGGGTTTGGCGTGGTGAAGTCGGGGTTGCCGGCTAGGCCCGGAGGAGTGAACACGGTGGTCGTCGTCGAGCGAGACGTCGCCGAGGTCGTCGTGGTCGTGTGCTTCTTCGTGGTGGCCGTGGTGGTCGTGGCGCTCGGTGACGTCTTGACGGTGAGGGCGTCTCCAGTTTGCACGGTGACGGTCGCTCCGGGAGTGACTTCACTGGGGCCGTAGCCAAGAATGGCCGGTCCAGCGAATTCATTCAGCACTGCCTGCGCCGCGGCGAGGCCCGGGCTCGTCCAGTCGCCGTGGGCGGGCGGAGGGGGACCGCCGTACCACACGATGGTCTCGCTGACTGGGCCATCGGAGGTCACGTCACCGGTTGAGAGCACGTCGAAGCCCTTCGCGCGCAGCGGGTTCGCTATCGCCGCCGCCTGGTTGGTGATGTTCGTTCCATTTTCCACCGTGAGCTTCACGCTTGAGGGGGCCGGAAGTGGCGCGCCCGTAAAGGAGTCCGTGCCCGACTTCACGTCGAAGATGGTGTCAACGGCCTGAACGCCGTTGGGTTGGACGGGAAAGACGACGTCGCCGTAGTAGTAGCCCTGGTAGAGCAGCGAGCCCGTCTCCACGTCGGAGATGGGGTACGTGTACTGCGGGACATTTCCGATGTCCGTGTGGGCAAAGGTCTCGGCGAGGCTCACCATCTTGCCTTCGGTGAATCCGTTGTCAACGGTGAGGCTGGGCAGCACGGCGGTCATGATGCCCTGGTCGACGATGGGGTTCCCTAGGCCGCGCGCGGAGACCTTGGCCGCCAGCACGCGAAGGAACTCGTGGGTGCGGCGAATGCGCGCGATGTCCGACAGCGCCTCGAAGGGCCACGAACGCGGGTCGTGGTTCGAGGGATCCGGTTGGATCTGGAGGTGACGCGCTCGAACGACCTGCAGCGCGTGATACCCGTTCAAGTCGTAGCAGCCCGAGCGCTCGATGTTCAGTCCCGACTCGGCGTCGAAGATCGGGATAGGGAAGTACAACTTTATGCCGCCCAGGGCGTTGACGACATTGGCGAAGGTGTCGAAGTTCAACTCCACATAGTTGTTGATGGGTATCGCGAAGTCCTCTTCGATGGCCGTAATCAGTTGGCTCGGGCCCTCGTAGAGCGCGGCGTCGATCTTGTTGGCTCCGATGACGCGGGCGTTCGGCACGAATGTGTCTCGCGGTATCGAGAGCAGAGACACGGTCCGAGTCGCGGGGTCGAGGTGAAGGATCATGTCGATGTCGCTATTGACGCCGGTGACACCCTCAGAGCAGAGCCCGTACGCGGCGTTTTGTTGCTTCAGCCCACATCGTGTGGTGGAGCCGATCAGCAAGATGTTCTCTGACGCCGCTGATGACGTCTGGAGCCTATTGACGTTGATCTTGTGATCGAGAGAGCCGAGGTAGTAGTAGTCACCGACGACGCCGGCAATGACCACGACGATGACTACTCCCAGAGCTATGAGCGCGCGTCGCCACCAATGGCGACGCTTCGGGAGGCGTTGACCTTTGGCCGCACCGTGGCGCCGGTTGACGGCTTCGCCCATGGCCATCAGTCGATCGTGATTGGCGATTTTCTGGGCCTGTGTTTCACGACCGCCGCTGGTACCGTCGCTAGACACCGAACGATTCTAGCGGCGGCCCTGAACACGACCTTGCATGGTTTGCTCTTTACGATTTCTTTATGTTCGCGATGCTTTGACTTCGAATCATTTATCGACGTCGTATCCACCACACGCTGAACGCGGCGAGTAGCAATGACAGCATCACGTACGAGCCCAATTCGTACCACTGGAAGGTCCAGAGTCGATCGGCCGGTTGATATGTGACAAGCGACTGTAGGTGAAAAGAGTTGATGCACTTGTCGGTGGCAGAGGCCAACGCTGAGTTGGGACCTACGGAGACGTGCCCCAGACCGCGAATGGGGGCCGCGGGGAATTTATTGGGGCACGTTCCGACGCCAACGAAGCGCGCCGAGCCGTTGGCGAGAGGTTGGAAACTTATGTTTCCGTTGGGGCCAATGCCTCCGTGTGTGCCGATGACTTTTCCCGAACTATTGAGTGTGTCGGTGGAGAGTATCCAACCGGATCCCGGTCCGTTGGGGCCCGACCAGACGGCGTTTACCTTGGTCGGTGCTCCGCCGGTTGAGCTCGCAAAGGGCGGAACGAATTTGGTAATCGCGCGCAGGGGAGTCGCGAAGTGCGGACGAATGTCTTCGTTAAAAACGACGCGTACGCTGGCAAACGCCGCAAAGGTTAGCGCCATGGCAGGAACCGTTCGTCGCACGAGAACTCCGATCACCACACCCAAGGTGACGGCGAAGAGCGCATAGCCAAGGGGCACTATGTCTCGGGTGTCGAACACGCTAAAGGGCAGGTTGTTCAAATGGTCGAACGGCCTATTCCACCAGGTCGACATCGCGGTAAAGAGCGCCTCGACCACCACGCTCACGAGAGCGACGAGGCCAAGTTTGCATACGAGCCACTTGGTGCGCGAGACGCTCTGGGTCCAGGCGAGTCGAAACGTATCGGACTCAAATTCTCGCGCGAGGAGAGGAGCTCCCCAGAACGCGCCAAGAAAGGCGGGCAGCAGAATCCCGCCGGCTTGGGTCAAATGTTGGAGGGACGGATCGGAGCTCTGGAAGGTCTGTGTCACCGAACTGCAGTCGCCTCGTGCGGCGCAACCTTTGACGACCGTGTCGTACACATGGAAGAGATGAATGCCCGTGACGAGAAAGGCGATAGCCAGCGCAAGGAGAAGCCCGAAGACGACGTAGGCGGAGTCTCGGTGTTGGCGCCAGGCGAACCAAATCACTGATCCGCCTCGCGACCGATCGCACGAAGTTGCGCCCGACGGCCTTGTCCCATATAGGCCAGCACCAGGTCTTCCAGGCCGATCGCTTCAACTGTCCACCCCGGGTCGATTACGGGTCCGTCCGATCGGACGATCAAAGTGCTTTGTCGGTCGGTGTAACTCGACTCAATGATGACTTGACCCGCCGGCGGCGAAACGTTGCGTGCGCCAACCAGGCGGTGGTGCGAAGCCAGTAGATCGTCCACGTCGCCGGCGATCTGCACGCGCGAGGAGACCAGGATTACCAGATAGTCACAGACCCTCTCGATGTCGGCGACCAGGTGCGAAGAGAGAATGACGCTGACCTGGCGATCGGCGACGGTCTCCATCAAGATCTGGAGGAACTCTCGCCGGGCGAGCGGGTCGAGGCTGGCCACCGGTTCGTCGAGGATCAAGAACTCCGGACGTTTTGCGATGGCGAGCGTGAGCGCGAGTTGGGCGCGCTGCCCTCCGCTCAGTTTCCCGGCGCGCTGGTCGGGGTCCAGTCCCAACTCGTCTATTCGCTGTTCGGCCAGATCGTTGTCCCAGCGGGGATTGAGGTGCGCTCCGAAGTGCAGGTGATCGCGCACGCTAATTCCTGCGTAGACGGGCGTGTCCTGAGCGACGAAGCTGACGCGGGCGAGGTGGTTCGGGTCATCTCTTGGAGCGTCGCCGAGCACGCTCATCGTGCCTGAAGTAGGTGCGAGAAGTCCGGCGGCGATGTTGAGCAGCGTCGTCTTGCCAGAGCCGTTCGGTCCAACGAGTCCGACCACGTGGCCTTTCGGTATCTCGAGGGTGCAGTCATCGAGAGCGGTCTTGCGGTGATAGCGCTTGGTGAGGGCCTCGGTTGTCAGGACGGAGGTCAACTTACGACCGCCCCCGAGGAGGACCGAAAGCAGTCGCGGATGAGTGCCTCGATACTCTCATCGTCGAGCCCCGCCGATCGAGCAGACAGCATCCACTGCTCGAGATCGTGGCGCAGGGGACCGTGCGCGGCGATCGAAGAGTCGCTGAGCGACTTGGCGACGAAGGTCCCCACGCCCACGCGCGCCGCGACCAGTCCTTCGTATTCGAGTTCGCGGTACGCCTTGGACACGGTGTTGGGGTTGATGGCGAGATGGGCGACCACCTCTTTCACGGTCGGGAGCTGGTCACCTCGCTCAAGTAGGCCCAGCTTGAGCGCTCTTCGCACCTGTTGGCTGAGTTGGAGATAGGGAGGAACGCCCGAGCGGGTGTCGATGTAGAACTCAATCATGATACCTCTAGTTCACTAGGAGACTAGTAAACTGTATCACTGATGCGAGACTAGATCAAGTACTCACCGCGACGTAGCGCTGTACCGCCTCGACGTGCAGAAACTGCGGCCCCACCTTGACGCACGCCACAAAGGGAAAGGGCACGACGGTCGACTCCTTTTGACCCGGGGGGTAGACGCGAAGCCCCGCGGCCGTCAGTGGTGCACACACCGAGAGAGGGAAGTTTTCGGCGACCGTGATCTGCAAGATCACGGTCGCGGTGTTGCGCGACGTCGAGATTTCGAAGCCCCGCGCCGAGCGGGCACTGGTCAGGACCACCAGAGTTCTTGGGTGCTCGGCATTGCGCCTCGCAGAACTGCCCAGTTGAATGCCGGCCTGGGTGATCGCCGATACGCCGGGGTAGCCCAAGAGTGCGCAACTGTGTGCGGAGAGGTTGGTGAAGTTGAGGTTGTAGTACGAGCTGCCCGCCGCACCGTTGCCGGTCGTGTTCAGCCAGACATCGAGATTGGCCGTCGTGCACGAGGGCGCGGCGGCGGCGGAAGAAGGAGCTGTCCGTCCCGCGACGCTCCACACGAAGACTCCTGCGACGAGGATTAATGCGCCCGCGATGACCGATATCTTCGAGATCAACTTCCCTTGAAGGAGAAAAGTGTGATGTCGCATCACGCACCTCCCGTGCAATTGAGCGAGGTCCTAAACGCGCTGCTGCATTTGCTCTTCGCAGCATTAATCGTAGGTGCGTTATCGAGAGGGATTGTCTGCTTTACACAGGTGTCACGTAGTTGTAAAGAAATTACGAACGCTTTGCGCGAACCACTCCGCCGATGGTTTTTTCCGCCGGGTGAAGGTGGCTCGATCAACGGCAACGATGCCAAACTTCGGCTGATAACCGAGGGACCATTCAAAATTGTCAAGGAGCGACCACTGTAAATAGCCCCGCACGTCGTACCCCTCGTCAAGGAGGGAGTGAAGTCCCTCCAAAGCCCCCTCAAGATAACGAATACGTTGACCATCGTTGGCCGTGCCGATGCCATTCTCGGTCACGATGATCGGAAGTGCGCTCAACGCTGCCGCGCGCTTCACGGTGTACTCGACGCACTGGGGCCAAAAAAGATACCCCATGTCGGTTAGCTCTGCGCCCGGGGGATCCGCCAAGCCATCGGGGCCAAGGGTGATCTTGGTGTAGCACTGCACGCCGACGTAGTCGTCACCTTGGCGAGAGAGAAGATACTTGTCTTCCATCTCGGCGCGAACGCTCTCCATCCCCCCTTCGTAGCCCGGGACCGCCTCGTATTCCTGCATCGACAACGGCAAGCCGATGGGGAAGTCTCCCGGGCCGACGCTCAGGGCATCGCGCATGACGACGTGACAGTTGCGCATGGTCTCATTGACGTCGACGAAGCGTTCCCAACTCTTGACCTGGGGCGGAAAGATCCCCATGAGGTACCCCATGACGGCCACGATGTTGGGTTCGTTGATGGTGCAGGCCACGCCGATGAGATCACCGAGCGACTCGCTGACGATCCGCGCATAGTTGGCCATCCAGACGACGATGTCGGGGTTCTCGAAGCCTCCTTTGTCGGCCACCCACAGTGGCAGCGTGAAGTGGTGCAGGGTGACGACCGGGGTGAGATCGCGTTCACGACAGGCCTCCAGGACTCGGCGGTAGTGGGCCAGCGCCTCTTGAGAGACGACACCCGGCTCGGGCTCGATGCGAGCCCACTCCACCGAGAGGCGAAAGGCGT
Source organism: Acidimicrobiales bacterium (assembly GCA_050701895.1). GTDB lineage: Bacteria > Actinomycetota > Acidimicrobiia > Acidimicrobiales > RAAP-2 > RAAP-2. Next base: position 65,501 of record JBOGFT010000066.1, on the reverse strand, counting down.
TGAGATCAAGCGAAGTGAGGATGTCGAGGTCTCCCTCATAGCGATGCCAGGAGTCGCAGGCGTCGCCGCACACCTCGACCGCGTCAGTACCGGGAGTTCGCTCGAAGCGCCACCAGTCGGTGTTGTCATTGCCACCTTCGATTTGGTACGCCGAGGTCGATGTACCCCACAGGAACTCGGAGGGAAATTTCACATCGCGTGGGCTCATGCTTCCAAGTTAGGGCGCTGTTGCTTCGTTTGTTAACTCCTCTTAGTAGCGTTCACGAGAACTATGCAACGTACGAGTCGGGTCGCTCGATCGGCTGACGCAAGAGAGACCGTGGTGTTCGCGTGATCAGCGGGGGCCAACTAGCCACATTCATCGTGGCCTCGATGATCATCATCGTGGTGCCCGGGCCTAGCGTGCTCTTTACGGTGGCCCGAGGCATCGCGTGGGGTCGAGGCATCGCCGTGCTCTCGGTGCTGGGCAACACCCTGGGCGCGTTGACTCTGTCAGTGATCGTGGCCGCGGGCCTCGGACCCCTCCTCACTCATTCCAAAACCTTCACCGTGGTTCTCCAACTACTGGGCGGTGCGTACCTCTTTTGGCTGGGTCTTGACGCGCTTCGCCATCGCCAGGAGCACGCGCGCGCGATGTCCGATCGGGACACGAAGAAGCCCGGCACTGTGATGATCGTGCGCCAAGGCTTCGCGGTCGGAATCTTGAATCCCAAATCGCTGGTCTTCTTCGTCGCCGTCTTCCCGCACTTCGTCAATCGCACTGGCGACAACGTCACGCTGCAACTCCTACTCTTGGGGGTTCTCTTCTGCGTGATGGCATTCTGCAGCGACTCGACCTGGGGGATCATCGCGGGAACCGCGCGCGAATGGCTCTCGGGATCGTCAACGCGCCTGGTGGTCCTGCGCACCGTCGGGGCGTGCGTGATGCTGGCCCTCTCGATCATCGTCGTAGTGAGCGCGCTTATCTCATAAGCGATTCACTCGAATTGCGCGTGACGCACGTGATCGCTCGAACCGCCGCACTTCCTACACTGCCTAGAGCGAAAGGGTGTTGATGAGTATGCGCGGTGGAGGGATGGGTGGCGGCGGTCGTACGGGGCTGCGCTCACTCTCGCGAGACCGCAAAATCCTTGAGCACCAGATCAAAAAGGGCACGCTACCTCGTATTTTGAAGTTCGCCCGGCACTACCGCCCGGCCCTCATCTTCTTTTTGAGTGTCGTCATCCTTGACGCGATCATCTCATCAGTCTCGCCACTCTTGTTGCGTGCCATCATCGACGTCGGCATTGCCAAACACCGCGCCGGCCTCGTCATCGGGCTGGCGGCATTGACCGCCGGTCTGGCCATCGGCGACGCAGGTCTCCAGATGATTGAGCGAAGAGTGTCCGCGATCATTGGTGAAGGCCTCATCTACGACTTGAGGGTCGAAGTCTTTCGCCACATCCAAGAGATGCCTATCGCCTTCTTCTCTCGAACCCAGACCGGGGCCTTGATCAGTCGACTCAACAACGACGTCATCGGCGCCCAGCAGGCCTTCACCGACCTCTTCTCCAATGTCGTGGGCAACGTGATCCTCGTGCTCATCATCCTTGTCGTCATGTTCATTTTGAGTTGGCCGATCACGCTGGTCGCTCTGGTGCTCGTGCCGGTCTTTCTCGTTCCGGCGAGAACGGTGGGGCGTCGCTTAGGAACGCTGTTCCAACGCGGCATGGAGTTGAACGCTGAGATGAATATGGTGATGTCCGAGCGCTTCAATGTCGCGGGCGCCATGCTGGTCAAGCTCTTTGGTCGGCCGCAGGAAGAGCGGATGAACTTCGACGATCGCGCTAGCCAGGTTCGCGACATCGGCATCCATCAGGCCACCTACCAGCGGTTCTTCTTTATCTCGCTCTCCCTGACAGCGTCGCTGGCGACCGCCTTCGCCTACGGTTTCGGCGGCGTCGAAGCGGTGCGCGGCGTACTGGAGGTGGGAACTGTTGTTGCCCTCACCGCGTATCTCACGCGACTCTACGGTCCCTTGACGCAGCTCTCGAATCTCAACATCGACTACATGTCGGCGATGGTGAGCTTCGAGCGGCTCTTCGAGGTGCTCGACCTCGAACCCATGATCCAAGAGAGCCCTAACGCGGTTCCCCTTCCACCGGGACCGGCGGCGCTTCGCTTCAGTCACGTGGAGTTCTCCTACCCCGGCGCCGAAGACGTGTCCCTCGCCTCGCTGGAAGCGGTGGCGCGTCTGGACGACTCGCCGAGAACCTCGGTGCTGCACGACGTCAGCTTCGTCGTCGAGCCCGGGACGATGACCGCACTGGTTGGACCAAGCGGCGCGGGGAAAACGACCATTTCGATGCTGGTCTCACGTCTCTACGACGTCGACGGAGGTTCGGTGACCATCAACGGAGTCGATCTTCGAAAGGCTGCCACCGCCTCGCTCAACGCCACGGTCGGTGTCGTCACTCAAGACGCCCACCTCTTTCACGACACGCTGCGCGCGAACCTCATCTTCGCCAAACCCGACGCCACCGACGAGCAGATTGCCAGGGCTCTCGCCTCCGCTCAGATCGCTGAACTGGTGGCGTCATTGCCCCTGGGACTGTCTACCGTGGTGGGGGAGCGGGGCTATCGCCTCTCGGGTGGTGAGAAGCAACGCGTGGCGCTCGCCCGACTGCTGTTGAAGGCCCCGCACATCGTGGTCCTCGATGAGGCGACGGCGCACCTCGACGCCGAGAGTGAAGCGGCCGTGCAGCGAGCGCTCGATGAGACGCTGAGAGATCGCACCTCACTGGTGATCGCGCACCGACTCTCCACCATTCGCAACGCCGACCAGATACTCGTCGTGGACGAGGGCCGCATCGTCCAGCGTGGGACCCACGTCCAACTCCACGCCCAAGAGGGTCTCTACCGGGACCTCTACGAAACGCAGTTCGGCGGTCAAGAAGAGTGACGACGTAGGCCTTCACAAGTCGATTGTCGTGGCTGGGTTGGTCCGAAGTGGCTCGCTAGTTAGCCCATGGCGTGGGCGCCGCCGTCGACGTGTATCACCGAGGCGGTGGTGCCGCGAAAGAGGGGGGAGAGCAACGCGACAGCGGCGTCGGCGACCGCGCTGGCGTCGTGCACGTCCCAGCCGAGCGGCGCCCGCTCACCCCAGGTCTCTTCGAAAAGCGAAAACCCGGGAATCGACTTCGCGGCCATCGTGCGCACTGGGCCCGCCGCCAGCATGTTGACGCGAATGTGATCTGGTCCCACCTCGCGGGCCAGATAGCGACCGAGTGACTCAAGTCCCGCCTTCATAACGCCCATCCAGTCGTACATTGGGTAGGCGCGAGATCCGTCGAAGTCGAGCGCGACCACGGACGCTCCTCCGTGAGCTTCGCTCTTTTGCAGAAGCGGGCGAAAGGCGCCGACGAGGGCGGCCAACGAATACGTCGAGGCGTGCATCGCCGTCGAGACATCCTCAAAGGGAGCGGCGAACATCCCCGAGCCCAGGCAGCTGGGCGGCGCATAGCCAATGGCGTGAATCAGTCCGTCCAGGCGCCCGAAGCGTGACGCCACTTCGTCCACGGCCGAGGAGATCTGCTGGGGACTCATGACGTCGAGCTCAATGATCTCTCCGACGTCGCCCAACTTCTTCGCCGTGCGTCGAGTGATGGACATGCCACGCCCGAATCCCGACAGCGCAATGGTGGCGCCCTCCTCGAGCGCGCGCTTGGCGATGCCGAAGGCCAGCGAGTCGTCGGTCAGGACGCCCGTGACCAAGATACGGTTGTCGCTCAGGAGTGGCACCTCGCTAGCGTACTTCTAAGGTTTTGTGAGCATTGGGGACGACAATGGCGACAGTGGGAGTATTAGGCGGAACCGGTCCGGCCGGGCGAGGGGTGGCGGTCCGCCTGGCGAGTGCCGGCTTCGACGTCGTGCTCGGATCACGCGACGAATCCCGCGCCAGTGGCGTGGCCTCTACTCTTCTGCCGCGCGGTGATGGCGTGATTCGTGGCGGCACCAATGACGTCGCCGCCGACTGCGAGATTGTCGTCGTCGCCACTCCGTGGGACTCGACGGTTGAGACGGTGAAGGCACTTCGAGATTCGCTGCGGGGCAAAGTCGTCATTTCGATGGTCAACGCTCTCGTGCGCGAGGGAAAAGAGCTCGTCCCGCTCTATCCTCCCCGCGGATCTATGGCGTCCCAGTTGGCCTTCGCGCTGCCCGAGAGCACCGTAGTGGGGGCCTTTCACCACCTTCCCGCCAGCGAGATGGAGGATCTCGATAGCGCACTGGACGCCGACGTGCTCGTCTTCTCCGATGGCGCCGCAGCCAGAACTCTGGTCGTCGAGATGGTGAACGAGATGCCCGGGCTGCGCGCCGTTGAAGCGGGATCCATGTCCCTCGCTGGCGCCATTGAAGCCTTCACTGCCGTGTGCATCTCGATCAACATTCGCCATAAGGCTCACAGCTACGTCAAACTCGCCGGACTGCCTGACTGATGCGGCTCTACGACAGCGCGCGTCGGGGCGTGTTCCCTCTGGAGGTCGGAACAGTTGCGACCCTGTACAGCTGCGGTATCACGCCCTATGACTCTGCGCACCTGGGTCACGCGTTCGTCTACCTCACCTTTGACGTGCTCACTCGGCGCCTCAATGATCTCGGGCACGACGCGCGCTGCGTTCGCAACGTGACTGACGTCGACGACGACATCTTGCGCAAGGCGCGGGAGCTCGGTGTCAACTATCTCGATCTCGCCGCTCAAGAGATGGTGATCTTCGAACGTGACATGAAGCTACTCAACCTCTTGCCGGTGTACTCAGAGCCTCGCGCCACCAGCGCCATTCCCGAGATACTGACGTTGATAGGGGAGACCTTCGATCGTGGCGTCGCCTACGAGGTCGAGGGCAACGTCTACTTCGAGGTCGCGAAGTTCCCCAAGTACGGACAAGTCAGTCACGAGAGCCGCGAGGCGATGCTCGAACTCGCCAAAGTTCATGGCGGCCGACCCGACGATCCGCTCAAGCGCGATCCGCTCGACTTTGTCCTATGGCAGACCTCTCTGGAGGATGAACCGGCGTGGGAGTCGCGTTGGGGGGCAGGTCGACCGGGCTGGCACATCGAATGCTCGGCTTTGGCGCTGAGAGAGCTGGGTATCACGCTGGACGTGCACGGCGGGGGGCGCGACCTCGCCTTCCCGCACCACGAGTGCGAGGCCGCCCAGAGTGAGACGGTCACCGGTCAGCCCTTCGTGAAGCACTGGATGCACGTCGGGCTGGTTGGACTCGATGGAGTGAAGATGAGCAAGTCTCTGGGCAACCTCGTCTTCGTCCATGAGCTCGCGGGACGTAGCGAGCCCGCCGCGGTTCGTCTCGCGCTGCTCGATCAGCACTACCGAGAGGACTGGGAGTGGCGCGACGAGTTGTTGTCGCGCGCGCAGTCCCGCCTGGCCACCTGGCGCTCGACGATGACCGGCCGATCGTCAGACGTCCTGGACGAGGTACGAAGCGCGCTGGACGACGACCTCGACACGTCAGGTGCGTTGTGCGCCATTGACGCCGCGGCGCACGCGGGCTCGAACGTCACTTCAGCCGCCACACTGCTCGGCGTTACGCTGTAATCAGGCGAAAGGTAACGATGTCCGAGATCACAGTGGAGCTCCCCGACGGCAGTTCGCGCTCTGTAGACGAGGGATCGACGGCCCTTGACCTGGCCCTTGCGATCGGCAAGCGACTCGCACAGGACGCCCTCGCCGCCAGAGTTAACGGTGTGCTGACTGATCTCACGGCGCCGCTGGCCAACGGTGACAAGGTGACGATCGTGGTCCCGGTCAGCGACGAGGGTCGCGAGGTCCTGCGCCACTCCAGCGCTCACGTGATGGCCCAAGCCGTGACCCGGCTGTGGCCCGGGACGCACTACGCGATTGGTCCGGCTATTCGCGACGGCTTCTACTACGACTTCGAGCTCCCTGGTGGCGCGCACTTTAGCGACGATGACCTTGCGCGAGTGGACGCAGAGATGCGCGCCATCATCGCCGAGGATCAGCCCTTCACGCGTCATGAGTGCACCATTGACGAGGCCCTGGAGCTGTTTCGCGACCAGCCCTTCAAAGTCGAGATCATTGAGGGCGTGGCCGCCGGTAGCGAGGACGACCTCGCCGAGACCGGCGGCGACCAAGTGGTGTCCACGTACTCCAATACCCCCGCATTCGTCGACCTATGTCGCGGCCCTCACGTACCGCGCACCGCGCGACTTGGCAGTTTCCAGCTGACCAGAGTGGCCGGCGCGTACTGGCGTGGCGACGAGGACAACCCCCAACTGCAGCGCATCTACGGAACGGCCTGGGAGTCCAAGGACGCGCTGGCCGCGTACCTCCATCAACTGGAGGAGGCCGAGGCGCGCGACCACCGCAAGCTCGGCGCCGAGCTCGACCTCTATTCCTTCCCTAGTGAAGTGGGACCGGGGCTCGTCGTCTTTCACCCCAAGGGCGGCATCATCCGTCGCGTGATGGAGGAGTACTCGCGTCAACGGCACGAGGTGTCGGGTTATGAGTTCGTGTACTCCCCGCACATCACCAAGGCCGACCTCTTTGAGACTTCGGGCCACCTCACGTGGTTCGCCGAGGGGATGTACCCGCCGATGATCCTGGACGAAGGGCAGCGCTACTACGTCAAGCCCATGAACTGCCCCTTTCACACGGTGATCTTCAAGGCGCGTCAGCGCAGCTACCGCGAACTGCCCTTGCGCATGTTCGAGTTCGGCTCGGTGTATCGCTACGAGAAGTCCGGTGTCGTGCAGGGCCTAACTCGCGTTCGCGGCATGACCCAAGACGACGCGCACATTTTCTGCACGCGCGAGCAGATGGCGCAGGAGCTGACCAGAATCATCGACTTCGTGCTGGACCTGCTTCGTGACTTTGGCCTCAACGACTTCTATTTGGAGCTCTCCACGCGTCCGTCGGGCAAGGCGATCGGTGGCGACGAGGAATGGGCCGAGGCTGAAGCGGTGCTCGCCGACGTGGGCCGCGCCGCCGGCCTCGAGTTCGTGATGGATCCTGGCGGAGGGGCGTTCTATGGGCCGAAGATCTCGGTCCAGGCGAAAGACGCGATCGGGCGCACCCACCAGATATCGACTATCCAGCTGGACTTCCAGACTCCCAGCAACTTTGACATCACCTACGTCGCATCCGATAACACGCGCCAGCGCCCCATCATGATCCACCGCGCGCTGTTCGGTTCGGTGGAGCGCTTCATCGCCATCTTGATCGAGCACTACGCGGGCAACTTGCCCACGTGGCTCTGTCCCGAACAAGTTCGCGTGCTCGGGGTACGCGACGACCACGACGACTACGCCTACGAAGTTGCCGCGCTGCTTCGAGACCGCGGCCTGAGAACCAAGGTCGAAGACGCCACCGAGCCACTCGGCGCGCGCATTCGCCGGGCCAAGCTCGAGAAGGTTCCCTACATCGTCGTCGTCGGCGACGACGATGTCGCCGACGCCACGGTGGGCGTCAACGCTCGGGGATCGAACGATCCCCAGCGCGGCATGAAGGTCGGGGAGTTCGCTGAGCGTCTGGTTGATCAGGTCGCGCGTCACGCCTCTCCCGAGGCGCCGTAGTGGCCCTCGAGCGATTGTCCGCGGCGTGGCGAGAAGGCTATGTCTCGGGAGCGTTCGCTGGCGAACACGACCGCGACGATTCGACGTGCGTGTTCTGCCTGCTCGCCACAGAGCCCGTCAGTGAATCGACGGGAGTGCTGTACAGGAGTGAGCACGCGTTTCTCGTCTTGAACGCGTTTCCCTACGGCTCGGGGCACCTGCTCGTGGTGCCGTATCGCCACGTGGCGGACTTGGGTGACCTGAGTGACGAGGAGTACCTCGACTACATGGGCGTACTGCGTCGAGCCGTGGCCGCCCTCACCTCGGCCTACCAACCCGATGGCATGAACGTCGGCATGAATCTAGGCTCGGCGGGCGGAGCGGGCATCCCCCGACACCTGCACGCGCACGCGCTGCCGCGCTGGAACGGGGATACCAACTTCATGACGACCATCGGCGAGGCGAGAGTGCTGTCGGAGTCCTTGGACGCCACGTGGCGCAAGGTGCACGAGCGCCTTGGAGCTGGGACTTACTGAACAGTACGGGTAGACTCACGCCATGAGCCAAGTAGACCGATGTTTGACGGCAAGTTTCGCCAGTCGGTAGACACGAGAATGGCGCCAGTGGGGCGCGGTCTCGTGCGAATTGGTTTATCCGCCGACGTCCTCACTACCTCGGGCCTGGTCTTCGCCTGCGCCACCGCGTGGGCCATCGGGGCCGGGTACAACTGGTTGGCAATCGTGCTGCTCACCCTGACGGGCTTTCACGATCTGCTCGATGGTGCGGTCGCCAAGGCCAGCCAGCGCGCCAGTCAGCGCGGGAGTTTCTTCGACTCGGTGACTGATCGCGTGGGCGATGCGATCATCATGGGCGGTGCCGCGTACTACCTCACTTCTCACCACCACGGTCAACTGGTCCTGCTGCCCTTTGGGATCCTGACGACCACGTTTTTGATCTCCTATCAGCGATCGAAGGCGGAGAGCCTGGGTCTGGCCGCGAAGGGCGGTCTGATGGAACGGGCGGAGCGCTTGATCTTGCTTGGCGTGGGCCTAGTCACCTACGCCATATTTATCCCGGTGCTCTGGATCATGCTGGGCCTCACGGCGATGACCGCAGCCGGACGTTTTTGGCGGGTCTGGCAGGTGGCGGCTCGCCCGGCGCCGCCGACGACGCCGACCCTGCGCGCGCGCCAGCACAGTCGGCGTTTGCGCCAAGGCCTTAGTCGCGCCTCGCGTCACTAGAGGTGACGAGGGCGCCGCGCGTTGCGGCCTTCAAAGCGCTCGCCGCCACCATGGAGGCGTTGCCCGAACGGGTCGATGTCGCACTGGCCTCGAGCCTCGCTCAGGCGGTCGGACGCCGTCACCGATCTTCTCGCGCCAACTTGGGCGACAATCTTCGCCACGCGCTGGGGTCGCCGAGCGTGCCCGTGCCGGCAGCGCTCCTCGAGGAGTTCGTTGATCGCGGTTTTCGTGGTTACGGCCAGTACTGGGCTGAGGGGGCGAAGCTTCCCGCTCTGAAGAGATCGACGATCACCGAGCGCTTTGTGATCGCAGAAGGCTACGAACACCTTCAAGCAGGCAAAGCACGTGGTCAGGGGATCATCATCGCGCTTCCGCATATTGGTTCGTGGGAGTGGGGAGGATCGTACCTGGACTCGCTCGGTCTCACCATGACCGCCGTCGCGGAAGAACTCGAGCCGCCCGAGCTCTTCACGTGGTTCACGAAGAAGCGCGAGTCGATCGGTATTCGCATTGAGCCCCTCAACGACCACGCGGGCGCCGTCTTGTTGTCGACGTTGCGTCAAGGTGGAGTGGTGGGCCTGCTCTGTGACCGCGACATCCAGGGTAACGGGATCGAAGTCGAATTCTTCTCAGAGCGGGTGACCATGCCTGGCGGCCCAGCAACGCTGGCGCTGCGCACGGGGGCAACGCTGGTGGCGGCTGCGTGTTACAGCGGTCCCGGGCGTGACCACCACGCCGTCGTGTCGCCTCCGATCGACATCACGCGCAGCGCGCGACTCCGAGAGGATGTCCTGCGCGTCACCCAAGACGTGACGCGCGAACTCGAGCACTTGATTCGACGCGCGCCCGAGCAGTGGCACGTGCTCCAACCTCGCTTCGCCTCGTGACTCGCATCGTCCTGGTTTCGCCTTACGCGCTCAGCGTGTACGGCGGCGTCCAGGAGCAGGTGCTGGCGATGAGTCGCGTTCTGGCCGCGCGCGACCACGACGTGCTCGTCGTGGTGCCCGACGCCCGCGACGAGTCTCGCTACGACACGCCCGCGAAGGTCGTTCGGCTCGGCGTCCGGTCATCTCTGCCGGCCAACGGTTCGCGCGCCCCGCTGACGTTGTCACCTCTCGCGTCGCGCCGGGCCCGTGAGGTCATCTCGGCGTTTCGCCCCGACGTCGTGCACTTTCACGAACCTTTCGCGCCGTTGATTGGGTGGTCGAGTCTCTGGGCGCACGACTATCCCGCCGTGGGCACCTTTCATCGCAGCGGCGAAGGGCCGGCGCTGCGGTACGGAGCCCCCGTGATGCGCGCGTTGGCTCAGCGTCTCGACGTTGTCGTGGCCGTGAGCGCGGCGTCGGCGGCCACGATGGAGAAAGCCGCCGGCGTGAGCAGTGACCTCCTCTTCAACGGCTTTGAAACGGAGCGATTCCTCGCCTCGCCCCGCGAGCGTTCGGTCGAAACGGTGCTGTTCTACGTCGGACGGCTCGATCAGCGCAAAGGGGTCGGCACGCTCATTGAGGCGACGCGCGAGCACAACGCTCGAGAGGTCAAGCCCTGGCGGCTCGTCATCGCGGGGGATGGTCCCGACCGTTCTCGACTGGAGGCGCTCTCGGCCCACGACCCCCGGGTGGTCTTCCTCGGTCGCGTCAGCGACACGCAGAAGCGCTCGTGGTTCCGTCGTGTCCACGCCCTCGTTGCTCCCTCCACGCACGGAGAGAGCTTTGGACTCGTTCTCCTCGAAGGCATGGCCAGTGAGACATTGGTGGTGGCGAGTGACATCGCGGGATACCGCGATGCCTCGGGCGGTTACGCGACCCTCTTTCACCCCGGTGACGCTCGCGCGCTGGAGAGCGCAATTGAGAGTGCGCTGAGGAGTGAAAGTGACGACCGCACCCAGGCCGCTCACACGTATGCGCAGAACTGGTCGATGTCGAGGTTGATCGATGAGTACGAGACGCGCTACGAGCTCGCGAGCCAGCGCTTTAATGGCCCGGTAGCCTAAGGACGTGGCCACCAAGCAACGATCGCGCTCTCGGCGCGCGCACGACTCACGTGATCGCAGTCCGCGATACGTCGCGCCCGTGCTCGACCCGGGGTGGAACAATCCGTACGCGCCCTCGGCGGGAGAGCGTCACGATCACCAACGGGCGCTACGCGCTTTCGCGGTGCGCCGTCGGCTTCCTCAAACGATCACCGTGGCGATCGTTGTGCTCGCGCTCATCGTTGGCGTCGTCGCCGTGCCATGGCTACCGGCTATCGGGGTCGCGATCGCCTTGCTATATGCCTGGGACCTGCGTCGCGCCCTCGTGAGATACCACCAGCGGGGCCACACCCTGGGCGCGGAGATGCTCGCGACGTTCACCCCAGGGGGTGACGCTACGGAGCGACTGCGCCTGGTCACCGTGCTCGATCGACTTGCCGCGACCTTCGGGGTGGATCGCGTCTCGGCTTTCATCGTCAGCGACCACGGATACAACGCCTCTCTGGTCCCCGATGGCCCCAAGTATTCGCTCTTCGTGACGTCGGCACTGATGCAGGACTTCGAACTGATCGAGCTCGAAGGGGTCGTAGCCCACTGCCTGGCGCGCCAGCGTCTTGGGCTCTTGGAGCGCGAAAGTGTCGCTGCCGTGTCCACGATCAGCGTGGAAGCCCGTCAAGACCTGGCGGGGCGTGGTCAGGCGTATCGCGCGGATGAAGTCGCGGCGGCGAGTATCCGCTATCCCCTCGGATTGGCGGGAGCGCTGCGCAAATGCGCGCGCCAGCAACTGGCCCCCGACTCCTTTTTCGCCTCACCGACCTACGCCCAGTGGCGCTGGGTCTTCTTCGATCCGTGGAGCGATCGAGGAACCAGTGACCTCGGTGACCTTGATGACGCCGAGTTGAGGGCCCGCGCGCTCGAAGAGTGGTAACCACCGGCCATTAGGCTGGTGGCATGAGTTCTTCGAGCAGTCTTCCTACGACGGGTTCCGCACTCGTCAAGCGGGGTCTCGCTGACATGCTGCGAGGTGGCGTCATCATGGACGTCGTCAACCAGGAGCAGGCCAAGATCGCCGAGGACGCGGGAGCGGTGGCCGTGATGGCTCTCGAGCGTGTGCCGGCCGACATCCGTCGCGACGGCGGGGTCGCCCGCATGAGCGACCCGCTGATGATTCAAGAGATTCAGGCTGCGGTCACCATTCCCGTGATGGCCAAGGCTCGCATCGGCCACTTCGCGGAGGCTCAGATCCTCCAGGCGCTCGACGTCGACTACATCGACGAGTCCGAGGTACTCACTCCGGCCGACGAAGAGAACCACATCGACAAGTGGGCCTTTACCGTACCGTTCGTGTGCGGTGCGACGAACTTGGGCGAGGCGCTTCGCCGCATCGGCGAAGGCGCCTGCATGATCCGCTCGAAGGGCGAGGCTGGTACCGGCAACGTCGTCGAGGCAGTGCGCCACCTGCGCACGATCAACGCTCAGATGCGTCGCCTGCACAGCGCGGACGCCAACGAGCTGTACTCACTCGCGAAGGACTTGCAAGCGCCGCTTCCCCTCGTTCGCGAAGTCGCGGAGTTGGGCAAGTTGCCCGTTCCGCTCTTCTGCGCGGGCGGGATCTCGACACCGGCCGACGCATCGCTCGTCTTGCAACTTGGCGCCGAGGCGGTCTTCGTGGGCTCGGGGATCTTCAAGAGCGACGAACCAGTGCGCATGGCCCAAGCGATCGTGGAGGCGACCACCCACTTCGAGGACGCCGGCGTCGTTGCGAAGGTGTCGACGGGCCTTGGTGCCGCCATGAAGGGCTGGGAGACCGCCTCGCTGGAGCAGCGACTGGCCGAACGCGGCTGGTAATGACGCGCGTCGGCGTGCTGTCGCTTCAGGGCGACGTGGGCGAGCACGTGGCGATGCTGAGCGCGCTGGGGTGCGACGTGGTGCGAGTGCGCACGCGCGAAGCGCTGGAGAACGTGGACGCGCTGGTGCTGCCCGGTGGAGAGTCGACGACCATCGCTCGACTCTTGGTCACTTCTGGTCTGAATGATGCGCTGGCGCTGAAGCTCAAAGACGAGATGCCGGTGCTGGGCACGTGTGCGGGACTGATCCTGCTGAGCGCGAAGGTTCTCGACGGTCGAAGCGACCAATGGAGCTACGGCGCGCTGGCCGTCTCGGTTCGACGTAACGGATACGGACGACAGATCGCGAGCTTCGAGTCCGAACTCGACGTGAAGGACGTCGGCCCGGTGCCGGGAATCTTCATTCGCGCGCCGCGCATCGAGCGAGTGAGCGCGGATGTCGAGGTCCTCGCCACGCTCGATCACGGTGACGGCGCGGGCGAGCATCCGGTCTTCGTACGACAGGGCCACGTGTGGGGACTGTCGTTTCATCCAGAGCTTTCCGGCGACGGGCGCGTGCACGAACTCTTTCTCAAGTCTCTCTGATTTTCGATACGATAGCCAGGCCCTTCGGGGCGGGAGGAACCATGTCCGGCCATTCCAAATGGGCAACGACCAAGCATCGCAAGGGCGCCAAAGACTCTGCCCGAGCCAAGGTCTTTGCCAAGTTGATTCGTCAAGTGGAAGTCGCGGCCCGAGAGGGCGGCGGGGACCCCAACGCCAACGCGCAGTTGCGCACCATGTTCCAGAAGGCTCGCGAGGCGTCGGTGCCCCTTGACACGATCGAGCGCGCCATCAAACGTGGCACGGGCGAACTAGAGGGAGTTCGATATGAGGCCATTAGCTACGAGGGGTACGGTCCGAGTGGTGTCGCGGTGATCGTGGAGACCCTGAGCGACAATCGAAACCGCACCAGCGCCGAGATCAAGCACCTCTTTGGCAAAAACGGGGGGGCGATCGCCGAGCCCGGTGCGGTGTCGTGGCAGTTCGACCGCAAGGGAGTTGTCGAGGTCGAGGGGCCCATTGATGAGGATCAGCTCCTGGAATGGATCATGGAAGTCGGCGCGGAGAACTACGAGGCGAACGACAGGAGCTACACCGTGATCACCGAGCCTCACGACGTGGGTTCGGTGCGCGACGCTTTGGAGAAGCACGGCTTGAAAGTGCTCAGCGCTGATCTCACGCTCGTCCCGCAGAACACCGTTCCCATCACCGAAGAGGGCGAGTCGAAGAAGATCCTGCGCCTGATGGACGCCATTGACGATCACGACGACGTTCAAAACGTCTACGCCAACTTCGATATCTCCGATGAGTTCCTGGCTGCCTACGACGGGTGATTGAGGTCGCGACTCGAGGCGCCATCTAGCAATACCCGCCGCGAGGGACCACGACCACTACTATCGAACATATGTTCGTACTCGGCATTGACCCCGGACTGACCCGTTGCGGGTTCGGACTGATCGAGGGCTCATTTGAGGGAGTCGAGGCTTTTCGAGCAATCCGCGCTGGCACCATCGAAACGGACCCGACCGCGCCAGTTGAGCGGAGACTTCGTGAACTTCACGTGGAACTAGAAGCGCTGCTTGCTGAGACCAGTCCCGAGGCCGTGGTAGTGGAGCGTCTCTTCTACCAGCGCAACGCGAAAACCGCCATTCCGGTGGCTCAGGCGAGCGGGGTCGCTATCGCGCTCGCCGGGGTCGACGGGGTAGCGGTTCGTCAGTTCACCGCTCAAGAGGTCAAGCTGGCAGTCACCGGCTACGGCGCGGCGAGCAAGAGTCAGGTTCAAGGCATGGTCGCGCGCTTGTGCGGCCTGAGTGAGACGCCTCGACCAGCCGATGCCGCCGACGCCATGGCTTTGGCCATCGCGTACTTCATGATTGTACGGACGGAGCGACGACTCGCCCTCGGGAGTCGCGCGTGATCGGCTGGCTCAACGGGCGCGTCGTGCACCAACTGAGAAACGGTGCCGTACTGATCGACGTGCAGGGGGTCGGCTACGAGGTTCACGTGGCCTCAAGCGAGACGCCACCCTTCGACGAGTTGCTCGGTTTGTTCATCTACACCGTTGTGCGCGAGGACGCGATACAGCTTTACGGCTTTCACACCGCCGACGACCGCGAGTTTTTCGAGCTGCTTCTGGCCACGCCGGGCGTCGGTCCCTCCACCGCGCTAGGCGCCCTTCGCACGATGAGCGTGGCGGAACTGGCTTACGCCATCGAGAGCGACGACGCCAAGAAGGTGGCGACGATCTCGGGCATTGGTCCAAAAACCGCCAGCCGCATCGTGCTCGAGCTAAAGGGCAAGGTCTTCGGTGACATCGACATGGTGCCGGGCGCGCCCGTGGAGCATGTGGGCGCCGCCATTGACGACGCACTGCACGCTCTGGGGTATACCAGTCACGAGGTGCGCACCGCGCTGCGCGACGTGACGTTGCCCACCGATGAGTCCGAGGCCCTGCGTACCGCACTGCAGCTGTTGAGACGATCGTGAAGCACGAGCTAGATCTCGACCAGTTGAGCGATCACGTCGTCGCCGCCGACGCGAACGACCAGGAACGTCGCACTGAGACCTCCCTTCGTCCACAGACCCTGCACGATTTCGTCGGCCAGCGTGATCTGGTCGGACACTTGGGAATTGTGCTCGGCTCGGCACGGGCGCGCAACCAGTGCGCAGACCATCTGCTCTTTGCCGGACCCCCGGGTTTGGGCAAGACATCGCTCGCCAGCATCGTGGCCAGCGAGATGGGCTCGGGATTCCGCGTGACCTCTGGGCCAGTACTCTCGCGTCCGGGCGATCTGGCCGCGCTGTTGACTGATTTGCACGACGGTGACGTCCTGTTCATCGACGAACTGCACCGGCTGTCGCGCGCTGTCGAGGAGGTGCTCTACCCCGCGATGGAGGACCTGCGTCTAGACGTCATGATCGGCCGGGGGCCGTCGGCGAGGTCGATTCGTCTAGATCTGCCGAATTTCACGCTGGTTGGCGCGACGACGCGCACCGGACTCGTCGCGGCGCCCCTTCGCGACAGGTTTGGCTTCATCGGGCAACTCGATCTTTACGAGGTCGAGGAACTCACCGAGATTGCGGCGCGCTCGGCGAAGCTGCTCAACGTGGAACTCGCGCCCGAGGCCGCGACGCTCATCGCCTCGAGAAGCAGGGGAACTCCGCGTATCGCGAATCGGCTGCTGCGACGGGTTCGCGACTTCGCTTCAGTGCGGGGTCATGAGGCGGTGAGCGAAGATGTTGCGCGCGACGCGCTCGCGCTCTTTGGGGTCGATGAGTTTGGACTGGACAAGATCGACCGGAGAATATTGATGCTGCTCTGCGACCAGTTCGCGTCCCAACCCGTAGGGCTCACGACGCTGGCCCACGCCTGTGGAGAAGAGCCCTTGACGATCGAGGACGCCTACGAGCCCTACCTCCTGCGCTCTGGGCTCATGATCCGCACCCCGAGAGGTCGGGTCGCCACCGAACGTGCATACGAGCACCTGGGAATACGCCAGCCAAGTGATGGGCTGTTCTAACCAGGCAATCCCCAACGACTAGAGTTTCCCTGTCCGTTAACGAAGGAAAACTTTCTATGCTGTTCGCAATTGCCCATGTCTTCGCTGCCGTCGCCACCGCCAAGAAATCTTCCGGCATTTCGCCGTATATCCTGATTTACCTGGTCTTCATCGCGGGCCTCTACTACTTCTTTATTCGACCCCGCAATAGGAGGATGAAGGCCCAGCGCCAAGAGTCTCGCAAGGTCGAGGTGGGCGAGCGCGCCCAGACAATCGGGGGGTTCGTGGGCACGGTCGTGAAAAGCCAACCTGACCTGGTTACGTTGCGCACTGACGCGGGCGTCGAGCTGGAATTCATCCCCACGGCGATTGCCCGGCGGTACGACCCGGTCGTGGCGATTCCCGAGAACGTCGATAGCGACGAGGATGACCACGACCATCCGGCGGAAGGTGACTCTCAGTAATGCCGCAGCAGGTTGGTTCACGGCGATCTCTGATCGTCAGCCTCATTCTCACTATTGCGATCGCCTTCGGAGCGTTGGCGACGACCGTGTCACTTGGCTGGGGGCCCAGGTTGGGCCTCGACCTGGCCGGAGGCCTCTCGGTGGTCTACAAGCCCGCGACCAAGGCCTCGCTGTCCGACATGAATGAAGTGGTGACGATTCTGACCAATCGGGTGGATGGACTCGGTGTATCGGGGGCCACGGTCAATCTGCAAGGCAAGGACGTCAACGTCAGCGTGCCCGGCGTGACCGACGCCCGCGAGGTGTTGGCTGCGGTTGGTGAGACCGCCCAATTGCTCTTTCGCCCGGTGCTCTGTGAGGTGCAGGCGGCGTCAACGGGAACGAAGCTCAAGTACGTGGCGCCCGCCAAGTTACCCACGTGTGGAGCGCAGTACTTAGAGACTGCGGCCAACGTCAACGCACTCACGCCAGATCCCGCTCTCAGCGATATCAAGCCGACCACTCCGGCGCAGGACTATAAGAACGACGAGGTGATGCTGCCCATTCTTGGAGAAAAGGGGCTGTACTACGTGCTTGGGAAAACGGTGTTGACCGGCCGCGCGGTACACAGTGCCGTCGCGCAGCAGGGCCCCACCGGGGCCTGGGTGGTCAATGACACCTTTACCAAGACCGGCAGTCCGCAGTGGGACACGGTGGCTGACGCCAGCTTCCACAAGCAGCTCGCCATTGAACTTGACGGCGTGGTCCAGTCCGCGCCCGTTATCCAGCCCGGTCAGTCGACGTTCACGAGTTTCGACGGCTCGAGTCAAATCTCGGGTCAGTTCACCGAGAGTTCGGCGAAAACTCTCGCCCTGGCTCTGGAGTTCGGTGCGCTCCCCGTTCGCCTGACGCCCCTCGACACGGTGGCCGTCTCGCCGACACTAGGCCACTCGGCGTTGGTCGCGGGCCTCGCCGCAGGACTTGCCGGTCTTGCGCTCGTGTTGCTCTACACAATCCTCTACTATCGCGCCCTCGGGTTGGTCATCGTGCTCGGTCTGTCGGTGACCGCGGCTCTGTTGTGGGCGATCATCTCGGCGCTCGGGCACACGGCGTTTGCGCCCACCTTTGATTTGAGTGGTGTTACCGGATTGATTGTGTCCATCGGTATCACCGTCGACAGCTACGTCGTGTACTTCGAACGATTAAAGGACGAGGCGCGCGCGGGGCGCTCCATTCGCTCCTCGGTGGATCGGGGCTTCCGCTCGGCGTGGCGAACCGTTCTGGCCGCAGACACTGTCAGCCTGCTCGCAGCGGTCCTGCTCTACATCATCGCGGTGGGAGACGTGAAGGGCTTCGCCTTCTTCCTGGGACTCTCGACCTTGATGGACATATTCATCACGTGGTACTTCACGCGACCGCTGGTCATCCTGCTGGGTCGTCGCGATGCGACCGGTACGTCCAAGCTGTCGATGGCGGCGGGCCTGCACGCGGGCTCTCAACAACTCGCGGGAGCGCTCAGTGAGTAGCACCGACACCTTCGCCCCCGCCGAGGAGCACCACTACGGTCCCATCGGCCGTCTCTATCACGGACTCACCAAAGTGGACTTCGTTGGTCGGCGCAAGATTTGGTTCAGCGTATCCTTGGCCATCATCGTGCTTGGTCTGGCTTCGCTCGGGATTCGCGGCTTCAACCTCGGCATCGACTTCAAAGGTGGGAATTCGTGGGAAGTCCTGGCCCCCCACACGACGGTCAGCGCGATGTCAGCGGCGGTGAAGGGCGCCGGGCTTCCCGATCCCACTGTCGAAAAACTTGGTTCAGAGACGTATCAAGTCACCGCCGACATCAATTCTCTCAACTCGACCCAACAAATCAGTCTCTCCAACAAGGTGGCCGATGTGATGGCCAACGTGGCCAGCAAGTCGGATAATCAAGTCTCGGTCACGTCCGTCGGACCGACCTGGGGCGGTCAAATCACGAACAAGGCGCTCGAGGCGTTGATCGTGTTCTTCATCGCCGTCGTGGCCTACATCAGTATCCGCTTCGAGCCCAAGATGGCGATCGCGGCGTTCATCGCCATGCTCCACGACTTGTTAGTGACAGTTGGGGTGTATTCGCTGTTCGGTCTGCAGATCACCCCGGATACGGTCATCGCCATCTTGACCATTCTCGGTTACTCCCTCTACGACACGGTGGTCGTCTTTGACCGGGTGCGAGATAACACGAACGGCGTGCTGAAGGGCGGCGACCTCACGTACAGCGAGATGGTGAACCTGTCCATGAACCAAACCCTCGCCCGTTCGATCAACACGTCTCTCGTCGCGATCTTGCCGGTGCTGTCGGTCCTGGTGGTGGGCGCCTACGTCCTGGGGGCCACGACTCTGCAGAGCTACGGTCTGGCGCTCTTTGTAGGACTCATGAGCGGTGCGTACTCGTCGATCTTCATCGCGAGCCCGATCCTTGCGATCTTGAAAGAACGTGAACCGCGCTATCGCGACTTGGCGGCGCGCGTCCTCGTTCGAAAAGACCGACGCGTGCTGACCGCGTCGAGTGCGGCAGTAGCCGGCGCGCAGGCGAGCTCCTCCAGTGTCGGCGTTCGACCAATGCGCACGAGCGCGGTCACGGGCACCATTCAAGCGCGAGCGCGTAAGCAGAAGCGCCGCTAACTCACCGGTAGGCTAACTAGATGGTTAGTCTCACCTCGCGCGCCACGGCCGATCCGGTCCTGCTGGGCTCAATTGAGCGCCTGATCGCCCGTTTTAATGAGCACCACGAGGATGGCGACATTGAGTTGATCCGTCGTGCGGGGATCGCGGCCATCAACGCCCACGAGGGCCAACTACGTCGCACGGGCGAGCCCTACGTCACCCATCCCATTGCGGTCGCCGCCATCGCGGCCGACCTCGGTCTTGACGAGGTCACCATTGCGGCCGCGCTTTTGCACGACGCCGTTGAGGATACTGGAGTGACCATCTCGTGGCTGGAGGAGGAGTTCGGGCCCCGGGTGAGCGCCGTGGTGGACGGCGTCACCAAGTTGGACCGCCTCGAGTTCGACTCGAAAGAGGCCCAACAAGCCGCGACGATTCGCAAGATGTTCATCGCGATGGCTCAGGACTGGCGAGTACTGCTCATCAAACTGGCCGACCGGCTGCACAACATGCGCACCATCTCGGTCATGCCCATGCACCGTCAGCGCGCCATCGCCCAAGAGACTCTTGACGTGTACGCGCCACTGGCGCACCGCCTCGGGGTCCAGCAGGTCAAGTGGCAGCTGGAGGACCTCAGCTTCGCCACTCTGCACCCCAAGCGCTACGCCGAGATCGAGCAGATGGTGGCCGCTCGCGCGCCCGAGCGCGAAGCGTACCTGAGCGAAGTGATGGACACGCTCTCAAAGAAGCTGGCGGAGTTCGGCATCGCTGCCGACATTCGAGGTCGGCCGAAGCACTTGTGGAGCATCTACGAGAAGATGGTCGTCGGCGGCAAGGAGTTCGACGAGATCTTCGACCTAGTCGGTCTGCGATTGATTGTGGAGGAGGAACGCGACTGCTGGGCGGCGCTGGGAGCGATTCACGCGCTGTGGTCACCGGTGCAGGGCCGTTTCAAGGACTACATCAACTCACCCAAGTTCAATCTCTATCAGTCCCTGCATACGACGGTCATTGGTCCGCGGGGCAAGTCGGTGGAGGTTCAGGTGCGCACTCAAGAGATGCATCGTCGCGCCGAGTTCGGCGTGGCCGCGCACTGGAGCTACAAAGAGGGTGCTTCGGAGAAAGAGGTCGCCTGGATGCGACGTCTGGCCGACGTGGAAGAAGAGGAGAACGACCCGATCGCGTTCCTCGAGGCGTTGAAGCTCGACCTGGGACAAGACGAGGTCTACCTCTTTACGCCCAAAGGCCGCGTCATCGCGCTGATCGAAGGCGCCACCCCGATCGACTTCGCTTACGCCGTTCACACTGAGGTGGGGCATCGCTGCGTCGGGGCCAAGGTGAACGGTCGACTGGTGCCCCTGGACACCGTGCTGCGATCGGCCGACGTGGTCGAGATCGTGACCAGCAAGAACGACAACGCCGGTCCCTCGCGCGACTGGCTCAACCTCGCCCAGTCCTCAAGGGCCAAATCGAAGATTCGCCAGTGGTTCCAGCGTGAGCGTCGTGATGACGCCATTGAGGGCGGCCGCGAGGAGCTCACCAAGGCGCTGCGCCGCGAGGGTCTCCCGATCGCGACGTCACTGACCTCAAGTGCGCTTGACGCGGTCATCAAGTCGCTCGGTCTTGAGGATCGCGATGCGCTGTTCATGTCGATCGATTCGGACCAAATCTCCGCCCTGGCGGTTGTCCAGCGACTAGATCGCGAGTTGCGCGGCGGAGACGCGGAGCAGATGCCCACGACCGTCACCAAAGCTCCGCGGACGTCGCGCAACACCCGCCGCAACGCTGGCGTGTACGTTGAAGGACTCGATGACGTCATGATTCATCTGGCGCGCTGCTGCTCTCCGGTCCCGGGGGACAGCATCATGGGATTCATCACCCAAGGACGGGGCGTCTCGGTGCACCGCGACGACTGCTCCAACGCGGTAGCCCTGGCTCTGAGGTTGGGCGAGCGGATCATCGACGTCGAGTGGGACGGCTCGGCCGGTGGTCAGTATCGCGCGGTGCTGGAGATCATGGCCTTTGATCGCTCGCGCTTGCTGCTCGATGTCTCTAAGGTGGTCGCGGAGTACCACCTCAACATCATCTCGAGCTCCACGACCACGTCGGGCGCTCGCATCGTACGCATGGTCTTTGACGTCGAGCTTGCTGACCCCGGGCACCTCTCCAGTTTGCTCGCGGCCCTAAAGGGTGTGGACGGGGTCTTTGACGCATTTCGACAGTTACCGGGTCAGAACAAGACATCATGAGCGATTCGGTCGCGCCCTTCCAGGCGCCGATGGGTACCCACGACGTCCTCGGTCCGGAGTCTGGACTGTGGGAGGGCCTCGCGACGGTGTTCGCCCAGACCGCCTATCGCTATGGGTTCTCTCTCGTCATGACTCCCATCTTTGAGGATGTCGGGGTCTTTCTTCGCGGCATCGGCGAGGAAAGCGACGTCTTTCGCAACGAGATGTACGTCTTCGAGGACCGAGGTAAACGGCGCTACGCCCTGCGCCCCGAAGGCACCGCCTCGGTGGTGCGAGCCTTTGTCCAGCACAACCCGACCACGCCCTGGAAAGCCTGGTACTTGACGCCGGCCTTTCGCTATGAGCGACCGCAGAAGGGTCGCTACCGTCAGCACTACCAGTTCGGTGCAGAGGTGCTCGGAACCGAGGATCCCGCCGTCGACGTCGAGGTCATCGCCCTCCTGCATGTCTTCTACCAGGAGATTGGCCTTCAGCGGGTCACGCTGCTGATCAACTCCATGGGCCACCGAGAGTGTCGCGCGGCCTACGTGGCTCTGCTCAGCGAGTATCTCGCCCAGCACGAAGACGAGCTCTGTGACGAGCACCGCAAGACCTGGCGCCAAAACCCCTTGCGCGTCCTGGACTGCAAGCGCGAGGAGTGCATCGACGTCACCTCCGATGGTCCGATGCTCATTGACCACATCTGTGACGACTGTGGAGCTCACTTCGACCGCGTCATGGACGGGCTGACCGCGATAGGCATCGCGACCACGCTCGCTCCTCGACTGGTGCGCGGATTCGACTACTACAACCGCACCACCTTTGAGTTCGTGGCTGACGCCTTTGAGAGCGCCCAGAACTCCATCGGCGGAGGAGGACGCTACGACCAGCTGGCCGAGGAGCTCGGCGGCAAGCCCACCAGTGGGATCGGCTTTGGCAGTGGCGTGGAGCGAGTGCTTCTCGCCCGCGAAGCCGAAGGGGTGACGAGCGAGTTGCTCAAGCGATCACTGGATCTCTTTGTCATCGACACGACCAGCGATCCGGCCGTCGCCGTGATGATCGAGGACCTTCGGGCAGCGGGATTCGCCACCGATCGCGCCTACGACGAGCGCTCCATGAAGGCTCAGATGAAGGCGGCCGATCGCTCCGGCGCGCGCGTGGCTCTGCTGGTGGGACCCGAAGAACTTGCGGCGGGCGAGGTTACCATTAGAGACCTGCGAAGCCAGGACTTTGAACACGCGCAACGGCGCGTCGCTCGAGGGGAGATCGTCACTACGGTCGCCAGACTATTTACGAAGTGAAGTGATCATGTCCAAAGATGAAGCGACCAGTTTGCGCGACCTGCTCTGCGGCGCGGTTTGCGAGAATCACATCGGTGAGCGCGTCAGCGTCTGCGGATGGGTGGCCAAGCGACGCGAGCACGGAGAGCACCTGGCCTTTCTCGATGTCCGCGATCGCTCGGGGGTCGTCCAAGCGGTGGTTGAGGGGACGGTTGAGGCGCGCAGTGAGTACGTCGTGCGAGTCACCGGCACGGTCACGCCGCGACCCGAAGGCACCGTGAATGATCGGCTCGCGACCGGAGCGGTCGAGCTCTCTGACTGCGTGGTCGAGATTCTCTCACTCGCCGAGGCTCCGCCGTTTCAACTCGACGATCGTGTCGACATCGATGAAGCGGTGCGACTGAAGTATCGCTATCTCGACATTCGTCGCGAGCAGATGCAGATCAATTTGCGGCTTCGCGCGCGGGTCAACGCGGCCCTGCGTCGAGCGATGGACGAACAGGGATTCTGCGAGGTGGAGACCCCACTCCTGTGGGCTCCCACCCCCGAAGGCGCCCGCGAGTTCGTGGTACCCTCGCGCCTGCACCCCGGAGAGTTCTACGTGCTGCCCCAGAGTCCCCAGATTGCCAAGCAACTCTTGATGGTCGGCGGAATGGATCGCTACTACCAGATTGCCCGCTGCCTGCGTGATGAGGATCTGCGCGCCGATCGCCAGTTCGAGTTCACCCAGATGGACATCGAGGCGAGCTTCGTGAATCAAGAGGACGTGCTGGCATTCGTGTCGCGCGCCGTGCTAGATGCGGCAGAGGTGGCCACGGGTGTGCGCCCGGGCGAGATTGGGCGGATGACCTGGGCTGAAGCTCGGGACAAGTACGGGACGGACAAGCCCGATTTGCGCTTCGCGATGACCCTGTGTGATCTGTCGGAAGTCTTTGAGAAGAGCGAAGTGAAGGCCTTCGCCGCGCCGACGGTGAAGGCGATGCGCGTTCCCGAGGGCGCCAGCTACTCTCGCGCCCGGCTCGACCAGCTCACCGAGCAGGCCAAGGGTCTTGGCGCGAAGGGACTGGCCTGGTTCCGCGTGACGAGCGGCGGTCTCGACTCGCCTCTCGCTCGTTTTCTCAGCGACGATGAAGCCAGCGCCATCAAAACACTCGACGGCGCTCGCGAGGGCGACCTCGTGCTCGTGGTCGCAGATGAGTACGAGCTCGCTAGCCACGTGCTGGGGACGCTTCGCGTCGCGATTGGTTCGCCGCCGGTGGGTGAAGGCCCCCACCGCTACGTGTGGGTGACCGACTTCCCGATGTTCGAGGGCGTTGATGAAGACGGCCACCTGCAGGCCGCGCACCATCCCTTCACCATGCCCAACCCCGAGGACCTCGACCTCATTGACACTGAACCGCTGAAAGTTCGCGCGCAGGCCTACGACCTCGTGCTGAACGGTTGGGAACTGGGCAGTGGATCGGTGCGTATTCACCGTGCCGACATTCAGTCGAAGATCTTCCGAGCGCTGGGGGTCAACGATGAGGAGGCGCAGAATCGCTTCGGGTTCCTGCTCGGGGCTTTCCGCTATGGGGCGCCGCCGCACGCCGGCTTCGCCTTCGGCATTGACCGACTCGTGGCGATATTCGCGGGCGAAGAGAACATCCGCGAGGTCATCGCCTTTCCCAAGACCCAGTCCGGAGCGGACCTGATGACCGGGGCGCCGAAGAACATCACGGAGCGCCAGCTGCGGGACCTGCACGTGCGTTTCACGAGCAAAGGACCGTGAGCCACGTCGCTCTTTGACGACGCCGTCAGTGAGCGCCTGCGCGAAGCGGCGCCCCTGGCGGAGTTGCTGCGGCCGAGAACCCTGGACGAGATCGTGGGCCAGGACCACCTCGTGGGACCCGACGGCCCCCTGCGTCGCCTGGTGGAGTCGGGCCAACTTACCTCGATGATCCTCTGGGGGCCCGCGGGCACCGGCAAGACAACTCTCGCGCGAATCCTTGCGGCAGCGACGGGATACCAAATGGAGAGCCTGTCCGCGGTGTCCAGCGGTGTCAGGGACGTCCGTGAGGCGATCACCCGCGCTCGAGAGCGACTCGGGGAGCACGGCATCAGAACAATACTGTTCATTGACGAAGTGCATCGCTTCAACAAGGCCCAGCAAGACCTCCTTCTGCCGGCGACCGAGACCGGTCAAGTCGTGCTCATCGGCGCCACCACCGAAAATCCCTACTTCGAAGTGAACGCCGCTCTCATGAGCCGCTCGACCCTCTGGCGTCTACGCCCGCTGGGTGAAGACGACCTGGCGGCGTTGGTCGCCCGAGGGCTTAGGTTGCGCGACGCCACTATCAGCGACGAGGCGCGGGGGGCGATCACCTCCTCAGCCGACGGAGATGCACGAAGCGCTCTCACGACCCTCGATACGGCCATTGTGCTGGCTCGCGTCGAAGGAGAGCCGGCCGTGGTGGCCCTCGAAGAGGTTGCGCGCGCCCGCGATGGTCGTCTCTACCATCAATCGGCCGATACCCACTACGACCAGATCAGCGCCTTCATCAAGTCGGTGCGTGGTTCGGATCCCGACGCCGCGATGTATTGGCTGGTCACGCTGCTCGAGAGCGGTGAAAGTGCTCGTTTTATCGCCCGGCGCCTGGTCATTCTCGCCAGTGAAGATATTGGGCTGGCCGATCCGCTTGGACTTCTCGTCGCCGAATCGGCGGCCCGAGCCGTCGAGTTCGTGGGACTGCCCGAGGCCCGCCTGACCCTGGCCCACGCGACCATCACGCTGGCACTCATGCCCAAGAGCAACTCGGTCACGCGGGCGCTCGGCGCTGCCACCAACGCGGTGCAGGCCGGGGGACTCATCGAAGTGCCGGCACATCTGCGCGACGCGTCCTACGCAAGCGCCAAGGAGCTCGGTCACGGCAACGACTACCAGTACGCGCACGACCATCCCGAAGGCTGGGTCGATCAGCAGTACTTGCCCGATCGGTGGAAGGACGTGACGTTTTTCGATCCGAGTGATCACGGACGAGAGGAGTCGCTCGTCGCGCAGTGGCGCGCGCGTACGAAGCGCTCCCACCAGGATGAACCGCCCTCGCCGGTAGAGTAGCCGGGTGGAAGCAGCGCAACTCCGATCGATTTTCCTCGATTATTTCGTCGAGAACGGTCACACGCTTGTGCCATCGGCGAGCTTGATTCCCCACGATCCGACACTCCTCTTCACGGTGGCGGGGATGGTGCCCTTCAAGCCCTACTTCACCGGCGAGGAGCAGCCTCGCTACGACCGGGCGGTGTCGATCCAGAAGTGCTTTCGGGCCCCGGACATCGACGTGATCGGCAGCGACCAGCGACACCTAACGTTCTTCGAAATGATGGGCAATTTCTCCTTTGGCGACTACTTCAAAGAAGGGGCCATCAACTTCGCCTGGCAGCTCATCACCGAGGGTTTCGGGCTTGATGCCGGTCAGCTATGGGTGACCGTTCACGAGGACGACGATGAGGCGGCCGCCATCTGGCGCGAGGGTATCGGACTCCCGGCTGACCGTCTCCAACGCCTGGGCGAAGACAACATCTGGGCCATGGGAGAGGTGGGGCCCTGCGGCTACGACTCCGAGATCTTCTTCGACAAGGGTGTTGCCTATGGCGCCGAGGGCGGCCCGGCCTTTGGTGGCGAAGATCGCTTCGTCGAGATCTGGAACCTCGTGTTCATGCAGTTTGAGCGAGAGTACGGCCGCGCCATGACCGAGCTGCCGAAGAAGAATATCGACACGGGCGCCGGCTTTGAGCGCGTTCTTTCGATCGTGAACGACGTGGAGTCGGTCTTCGCGACTGACCTCTTTACACCACTCCTGGACGCGGCCTCGGGTGCGCTCCAGGTCCCCTACGGCACCGACGACGCGAGCGACATTCTGATTCGTCGAGTTGCCGAGCACGGACGGGCGATGACCATGCTGGTCGGCGATGGCGTCCTGCCGTCGAATGAGGGTCGAGGGTACGTGCTGCGCCGCATCATTCGCCGCGCGATTCTCGCGGCTCGACGATCGGGATCGGACGCGAAACTGACGGCTCCACTGGTCGACGCCACGATTGAGAAGATGGGATCGGCGTATCCGTACTTGGTGGACCAACGCGACCTGATCGTTGAGATCCTCGAGCGCGAGGAGGCGGGGTTTGCGCGCACCCTGCGTACCGGTCTCAGCCTGCTGGAGGAGGCGCAAGAGCAAGTGATAGCCAGTGGCGCCAGCATTGTACCTGGTGAAATCGCATTTAAATTGCACGACACGCACGGCTTTCCGATCGAGCTCACCGAAGAGATCGTGTCGGAGTCGGGGTTGAAAGTTGAACGAGAGGCCTTCGACCGAGAGATGGCCGCGCAGAAGGAGCGAGCCCGCGCCAGCGCGAAGACGCTTCGAAAGGCCGATGACGCGCAGTATCGCGACATCATCGAACACGACGGCGCTACGGAGTTCGTGGGCCGCGACGTCTCTCGATACTCATTGGAGTCGACGGTCGTGGGGGTGCTCGCCGGTGAGGGCGGGGACAGCGAGTTATTCCTTGATACGACTCCCTTCTACGCCGAGTCGGGCGGCCAGGTCGGAGACAGCGGTACCGTCGTCACCGAGACGGGCCGCTTCGAGGTGCTCGACACCCAAAACGTGGCGGGCGGCCTCTTCGCCCACCGCGGACGTCTTCACGGTGAGATCCTGGCGGGCCAGAACGCGGTCGCCACCATTGACGCGCAGCGTCGCGAAGCGACCCGGCGCAATCACACGGCCACGCACCTTCTGCACGCGGGGCTTCGAAGCGTGCTCGGCGACCACGTTCGTCAACAAGGTTCGTACGTCGGACCCGATCGGCTGCGCTTCGACTTTTCTCACGACGGGGGGCTGTCTGAGGAGGAGACCGGTGAGATCTTGACTCTGGTGAACACCGATGTCGTACTCAACGAACACGTTGATACCATCCAAACGACTAAGGCCGAAGCCGAGACCATGGGGGCGGTCGCGTTCTTCGGCGACAAGTACGGCGATCGAGTGCGGGTCGTGCGCGCGGGGCGTCACAGTCTGGAGTTCTGTGGCGGAACTCACGTCGAGCGTCTCGGCGATATCGGTCAGATCCAAGTGGTGAGCGAGTCATCCATCGGCGCCAACACTCGCCGGATTGAAGCCGTGAGCGGACTTGGCGCTCATCGTCGTAGCTTCGAAATGGAGCAGACGCTCAACGCGGTGGCCGCTCTCCTCAAGACATCAAATGACGACGTGGTGCCCGCGCTCGAGCGACTATTCGAACGCCAACGTGAGGTAGAGAAGAGCGTGGCGTCTCTTCGCCAGGCTCAACTCAGCCAGTTCGCGAACGAGCTCCACGAGTCCAGTCCGGGCGACGTGGTGGTGGCGCGCGTCGACGGGTATCCCGGTGAGCAACTACGAACGCTCGCTCAAGACCTTCAGCATCGTGGTCGGCGCGTCGTGGTGCTGGCGGGGGTCGACGATGGCAAAGTCTCGATAGCGGTGGCGACGGACCAGTCGATCGATGCGTCGGCGACGGTGAAGACGCTCGCGGGGAGTGTCGGCGGCGGGGGCGGCGGATCGGGACGCCTCGCCTTAGCTGGCGGCCGCGACGCCAAGGGTATCGACGCGGTCATCATTGCGGCGAAGGCGCTCTAGGGCGGGATGGCACGGCTGCTTGGCATTGACCCGGGGGCGAGGCGTTGTGGCGTCGCCGTCACCGACAGCGACGAGACGATGGCGTTTCCCCGGCCGGCGCTGGTGAACAACGATCAACTGATTGTCGCCTTGCGCACCCTGGTCGAAGAGGAGAATGTGGCGCTCGTGGTCACGGGACGACCGGTCGCGCTGTCGGGCCGGAAAACCGCGAGCACGCACGACGCCGACGCGCTCTTCACCTCGCTCGTGGATGGACTGGCGCCGGTACCGGTGGTGCAGTGGGATGAGCGTCTCACCACTCACGAAGCCCAGCGATCACTCTCTCAAGCCGGCGTGAAGGCGAGGGAGCAACGCCAATTCGTCGACAGCGCCGCCGCGGTTGTCATGTTGCAGAGCTATCTGGATGCTCAGCGTGAGGATTAAGCCGCGCTTTTGGGTGCTCATCGGCCTGATAGTGGCCGTCGTCATTGTCGTCGGCTGGTTCACTCTCCAAGTTGACCCCATCTTTGCCGGCCGCGGTCGCGAGGTCGCCATCACCGTCAAGGAGGGCGATTCGGTATCAACAATCGGCGGTGAGTTGGCGGCGAAGGGCGTCATCGCCTCGTCGTTCGCCTTTCACCTGGACAACTTCTTGTTCGGGTCCGTCGTGCTGCACCCCGGCGTGTACGAACTGCGCCAAGGCTCCTCGTTTTCGCACATTCGTTTCATCTTGAGCAGCCCCGAGGTCACGGCGTCGCCCGGCCTGACGCTGCACGAGGTCGCTCTGGAAGTCGCCGCGGCCGAGGGCGACGGCTACGCGGACGAGTTCGTCAAAGCGGCGACCGCTGCGGTGACGCCGAGCCCCTACGGGCACGGCTCGTCCCTCGAAGGACTGATCGGCGATACGACGTATCTCATCACGCCGACGACAACGCCCCAGGAACTCGCCGGAGAGATGGTTGACGGTTTCGAACGCGAAGCCAAATCCGCCGGTCTCACCCCGGCGACCACGATCAACGGGCTGGACGCCTACCAGCTCATCACGGCGGCGTCGATCGTCGTGAAGGAGGGCTACTACCCGCTCAGCAACTATCCCAAAGTGGCTCGGGTGATCTTCAACCGACTGGCCGACGGGGGACCGCTGCAAATGGATTCGACGGTCTTGTACTACTTGGGACAAGATGGGGGCACCGTGACCCCCGCCATGCTGAAGGTTCGCACTCCCTACAACACGTACCTCAACACGGGCCTCACTCCGACGCCCATCTGTACCGTGTCCGAGGCGGCGCTGCACGCGGTGCTACACGCGCCAGCCGGTAGTTGGTTGTACTTCGAGGTGGTCAACAAGGACGGTAAGGAAGCGTTTTCGACGACGTTCGCCCAGCAATTAGCCGAAGAGAAATTAGCGCAGTCACGGGGTCTTGGATGAACTGGCGAGTGGGCGTCGCGGGATCGCCCGTCTCGCATTCGCTCTCTCCGCGTCTTCAAGAGATGGGTCTCGCTCTCGCGCGATTGAATGGGACGTCCACGCGAGTCGAGATCGATCTCGAGCACGCGGCGGATTTGACGCGACTCCTCGGACCGGCCTTTGACGCCCTCTCGGTCACGAGCCCACTGAAGCGGGCGGCGTACGAGCTGTGCGACAGGCCCAGTGAAGTGGCGACTCGTACGGAATCCGTGAATACGCTGCTCATGCGCGATGGGGTTCTCCTGGGTGACAGCACCGACGGTGAAGGGTTCATCGAAGCGCTCCGCGAGACAGACGGTGCGGTCGTCGACAACGCCCACGTCGTCGTGCTCGGCGCCGGCGGGGCCGCCAGCGCCATCGTGGACGCCCTCGTGGCACGCGGCGCTCAGTCCATCGTCGTGCACGGGCGCACGCCATCCAAGGTCGAGACCCTGGTGGCCCGCTACAAGAACGTTCACTCAACCTCGCTCGTGTACCGCCCCATCGACCTGATCGTGAACACCGTTCCTGAGACCGGGCGCAGCGCTGAGGCCACAGTCTTGCAAGGAGTGCACCACGACACCATCGCGGTGGACATTGTCTACGAGCCCCGCGAGACCGAATGGCGCGCGCGATACGCTCAAGCGGGATGTCGGACGATGAATGGCCTACCAATGCTGGCCTACCAGGCAGCGATTCAGATGCGTTGGTGGTGGGGCGTAGCCTTAGAGGGCGCACAACTTCTCGAGGGACTGCAATGACGGACACGCTGAGCGCGATTACGTCGCACATTCGTCGCCAAGACCGCATGGACTACGGGCTCCTCTGGGGCCTTATCGCGCTCGGGGTCACGGGTGTCGTGATGATCTACTCAGCGACCCGCCAGGCGCTGGTGAATGCCGGGGAGAGCCCGCACTACTTCGTTGAGCGCCAGGCCTTCTTCGTGATCGTGGGCTTCGCCGTGATGTACGCGGTGTCGCGGATCGACTATCGCAAGTACGAGATGGTGGCGACGCCGCTGTACGTCCTCTCGCTCTTCGCCCTCGCCGGTGTTTTCGTCGTTGGCAAGTTCACCTTGGGCGCGGAGCGCTGGTACAGCTTTGGCTCGGTGCAGATCCAACCAAGTGAGTTCGCGGTGCTCTGCTTGATCATCGCCGTGGCGACCTTCTGCGCGCGACGAACCGAGGGACTCAAGATGTACGACGTCATGCGCCTGCTCTTGATGGCGGCCGTGCCGTTGGCTCTCATCTTGAAACAGCCCGACCTCGGCACATCGATCATCATCGTGCTGGTCGTTTCGGCGATGATGGTGATAGCCGGAGTGCCCCCGCGGTTCATGACCATGCTGGCGGTCATTGGCTCACTGGGGCTCGCGGCGGCGGTGTACTTGGACCTGCTCGAGAAGTACCAGGTCGACCGGTTCACCGCATTCCTCCACCAGAACTCCACGAATCCGGCGTTTCAAACGTTGATCTACAACGTGAACAACGCGAAGAGCGCCATTGGGGCGGGCGGCCTCCACGGTGCCGGGCTGTTTCACGGGCTCCAGACCATTCTGGGCTACGTGCCCGAGCAGCAGACGGACTTCATCTTCACGGCCATCGGCGAGCAGGTGGGATTCATCGGCTCGGTGGTCGTGATCTTGCTCCTCGCGTTCGTGGGGTATCGGATCTTTGTGATCGGAAAGAACGCCCGGGACACGATGGGTCGGCTCATCTGCATCGGCGTCTTCATCTTCTTTGCTTTCAGCGCGTTCGAAAACATCGGAATGACCATGGGCATCATGCCGGTGACCGGGGTGCCGTTGCCCCTGTTGAGTTACGGGGGGTCCGCCGCCGTGTGCTTCTTGATCGCCGGGGGCATGGTGCTGTCGGTCTCGCGCCGCGGTCCGGCCCGAGTGGCGCCATGAGCGACGACGCAACGGTCGACGACAACGACGAAGCGCGCACTGAAGAGATCGGCGAGCGCACGAGCGAGATCCTGGCGTCTGAGGAGGCGTTTTCCGAACACGTCGATGCGTCTCCCGGCCAGGCGTACTCCACATTTCGGGTCATGCACCTCGAGTCGGTGCTCTACGACCTCACGGATCCCTCGCCCCTCGT
Source organism: Acidimicrobiales bacterium (assembly GCA_050701895.1). Lineage (GTDB taxonomy): Bacteria > Actinomycetota > Acidimicrobiia > Acidimicrobiales > RAAP-2 > RAAP-2. The sequence goes on along the minus strand of JBOGFT010000066.1, from coordinate 33,560 downwards.
GAACCTCATGGAGTCCGAGTCGCCCTATCGATATCTCGCTATCCCGGTCGCCGTGCCCGATGCGATCGCCTTGCAAAACGCCAACAGCGGCGTCGAGGGTCGCCGACCCAGCACGAGTGAGTTGATGACCGAGATTCTCACTCGCCTGCAGGCTGAGGTGATCGCCGCGCGCATCGTGCGTTACGACGCCGGTGTCTACTACGCCGAGTTGGATTTGATGACCCCGCGCGGCCGAGAGGTCTTCGACTGTCGCACCAGTGACGCTTTGACGTTGGCCCTTCGCCAGCGCGTGCCCGCGCCGATCCTCTGTGCCGAAGAGGTTCTGTCTCTCTATTTTGGCTGAGTGAGGCGAACGGCCACAATCTCGCCCCCGCGACGCTCGCTGCCGCCTTCGTCCGAGATGCGCAAGAGTATCGCCACGATGAGGTAGTTGGCGATGAGAGAGTTCCCTCCGTAGGCCACGAAGGGGAGTGTGATCCCGGTGAAGGGGAGCAGGCGAAGCACGCCGGCCATGATGAAGAACGCCTGAAAGCCCAGTAGCGCCGTGAGGCCCGCGGCCGTCAAGCGCACGAAGTCCGACGTGGCGCGCTGGGCGATGCGAAAGCCCTCACCGACGAACGCGCCGAAGAGGCACAGCAGCAGTATCACCCCGATAAAGCCGAACTCCTCGGCGACGGCGGCGAAGACCATGTCCGAGGTGATGAAAGGGATGGTGCCCGAGTGACCGAGTCCCAGCCCGGTACCGGTGACGCCCCCCGCCGCGATGGAGAACCAGCCGTAGGCCAACTGGACAGAGTGATTGAAGTTCACGGTGCTCCAGGGGTCCAGCCACTCCGACACGCGTATCTGCACTTGGTTGAAGAGCTTGTCGGCGATGAAGGCGCCGCCCACGAGAAGTCCGAGTCCAAGGGCTATGTAGGACTTTAGGCCCGTGGCCACCCAGAGCATGGAAATGAACAGTGCGAAAATGAGAATGGCAAAACCGAGGTCGTTCTCCGCGCCGAGGACGACGACCGAGATGCCCCACGCCGCGAAGATCGGGACCAGAACCTTGGGCGGCACGAAGTTCTTTCGCCCGATTCGCTGAGTGGGTGTCGACAGGAGATCGCGATTGGCCGCGAAGTACGAGGCGAAGAAAAAGACCAGGAGAATCTTGGCGAACTCTACGGGCTCGATCGCGACGGGACCGCGCTCAATCCACAGTCGTGCGCCGTTGATCGGGACGCCTACGTGGGGGATGAGCGGCGCGACCAACAAAATGAGGGCGGCTACCAGTGTCAAGTATCGGTAGCGGTCGAGGTCGCGCACGTGGCGCACCAGTTTCAAGGCGACCGCCAGGCCGACCGCGCTGATCAAGAACCATAAGGCCTGATCTCGCGCGTAGGTCGGGTCCCATCGGGCGATCTCCACGTAGCCGATCCCATTTAAGAGCGTGGCGATCGGCAGGAGGATCTCTGACGCCTTGGGCGCGTATCGCTGGACGGCGAAGTGCATGAGCAGCGATATCAGGATCATCCCGCCGAGGAACCAGCCGAAGCGAGCGGGCAGCTTGCTTTGGGCGCCCAGCGAGGCCAAGACGTAGAACGAGGTTGTGATTATCCACGCGAGAGCCAAGAGCCCCAGCTCGGCGAACCGGTAGTTGTGTGAACGACTGGTGAGCGAAGGATTCGCTGGTCCGGGCCGGGGCGGACGCCCGACGTCGGGGCTCGTGTGTCTCGCCACAAAGTAAATGGTACCTCTACGATGGACCCAGCGACTTGACTACCAGAGGGATAGCCACCGTGACTGATTTATCGTCGTTTGGGCCCGAGAGGTTCTCGAGCCGCGAGCTTTCGCGTCTCGAATTCGGCGCGCGTCTTTTGGATCTCGGTGGCGATGATCGTCTTCCGATACTGGAGCGTTGCAAGTTCGTGGCGATCTTCGCCGACATGATCGACGAGTTTTTTCAGGTTCGAGTGGTGAGCTTGCAGGACAAAGTCGCGGCGGGCGTGCAGACGCCGTCTATCGACGGCATTCGACCCCGACAGCAACTTGAGCAAATCCGCGAACGTGTGCTCGAACTGATCGAGCGTCAAGATCGCCTGATGCTGGACGCGATTCTGCCCACTCTCGGGTACGCCGGGATCAGCATCGTGCGCCACGACGATCTCAACGACGAGGCGAAGGAGAGCCTGGCGAAGTACTTCAACGAGAACGTCTATCCAGTGCTGACACCGCTCGCGGTCGATCCAGGGCACCCCTTCCCGATGATCTCGAACCTCTCACTGAACATCGCTGTCACCGTGCGCGATGAAGTCACTCACGATGAGCGCAGCGCTCGCGTCAAAGTACCGAACTCCCTGCCACGCTTCCTGCCGGCGGCAGACGGCGAGTGGATCCTGTTGGAGGAGCTCATCGTGGCGCACTTGGACCAGCTCTTCCCCGGCATGACCATTGGCCAGGCCGATCTATTTCGTGTCACTCGCAACGCGGACTTGACCCTGGAAGAGGATGAGGCCGACGACTTGCTGGTGGCGCTCGAAGTGGAGCTTCGCCGACGCCGATTCGGAGAAGCATTGCGCGTGGAGATTCAACGCGGCATGTCAGAAGAGTTCCTGAAGTTGCTCGTGGACCAGCTCGACCTGGACCCCGCGAACGTGTACGTCACCGAGGCGATGCTCGGTTTGAGCGACCTCTGGAGCCTGTACCGAATCGATCGCCCCGATCTGAAGGGTGAGAGCTGGTCGCCACTAACCCCGCGGCGCCTGTTGGACGGCGATCACGTGGGCGACGTGTTCGCGGCGATACGTGATGGCGACATCTTGCTGCATCATCCTTATGAGTCCTTCACCGACTCGGTAGAGCAGTTCACCGCCCAAGCGGCGATTGATCCAAGGGTCGTGGGCATCAAGCAAGCGCTCTATCGCACGTCGGGCGACTCACCCATTGTCGCCTCGCTCATCCAAGCCGCCGAACGCGGCGAGCAAGTCGTCGCCCTGGTGGAACTAAAAGCCCGCTTCGACGAGGCGGCCAACATCGAGTGGGCCAAAGCTCTCGAAGACGTGGGCGTACACGTGGTGTACGGCATCGTGGGGCTAAAGACGCACTGCAAGATCACCCTGATTCTGCGCAGCGAGGGCGAGACGACGGCCCGCTACGTGCATATCGGGACGGGCAACTACAACGACAGGACCGCGCGAGTGTACGAAGACTTCGGCCTGTTGACCTGTGACCCGGCCATTAGCCACGACGTCGGCGAACTGTTCAACTTCTTGACGGGCTTCTCGCGAATTGGGGACTATCAAAAGCTCATCGTCAGCCCTCTGTCCACGCGCACGAAGGTGGTGGATCTCATCAATGGCCAGCGTGACCGGGGATCCGCGGGGCGCGTTGCCATCAAGGTCAATGGCCTCACCGATCCCGCGATCATTGACGCCCTCTACGAGGCGAGCATGGCGGGTGTGGAAGTGCGACTCGTAGTGCGAACGCTCTGCTCGCTGCGCCCCGGGGTGGCGGGGCTCTCGGAGAACATCAAGGTGCACTCCTTGGTCGGAGAGTTCCTCGAGCACTCACGAATCTTCATCTTCGGTCGGCCCGGGGAAGTGAAGTACTCGGTGTACATCGGCTCGGCCGACTTGATGGAGCGCAACCTCGATCGCCGCGTCGAGGTGCTCGTGCCCATAGAGGTCGGGGCACTCCAGAGCGAACTCCTCGAGGCCTTTGAGATCACGTGGCAAGACGATCTCTTTACCTGGGTGCTGGGCACCGACCGGCGCTGGCGTCGCCTTCAACCGGTGAATGACATCTCGGCGCAGGCCGAGTTCAAGCGTCGAGCGATGGATCGGTCGCGATCCCTTTCGCAGGTCTAGCTTCTCCGGGTCGTCGCCACTGAAGGCTGGCGTACGAAAGGCCGCCCAGAGGTATGGGCAACCAGAAGTTGACGAGTCGATACGCCAGCACCGCGAGAATCGCTTGGCTGTGCGGTACGCCGAATCCGACGAGTGAGGTGATGAGCACTGTCTCCACGACACCGAGTCCCGCGGGGGTGAGCGGAATCGCCGCCAGCACGTTGGCCAGACCATAGGCGACGAGGAGGTCGATGGGAGAGACCACCGCGCCGAACGACCACAGAAAGACCCACAGGCAGCCGGCGTCGAGCAGCCAGTTGAGGGTGGCCCAGGTGAAGGCCCACCAGAGGGTTCTTCGATTGGAGATCAGCAGGGTGATGCGCCCGGCCACCTTGGCCAGCAGGGCGCTGACGACGTCGGGTTTCACCGAGGGCACGCGTCGGGCGATCTCGCGAATCCAGGCGTCGGCGCGCCGCTGCCCGCGAGTGATGAGCAGGATCGTTCCAAAGAAGGCCAGCATCAAGAAGACCCCGGCCAGTGCCGCGAAGCCGTACAGCGGATTGAACCCGTCGAGGGGAATAGAGATGACTAGGGCAGCCCAGAAGATGATGTTCAAGATCACGGCGGAGCCCGAACCTTGAGCCGCGAGACCGAAGGCGTTGGTCTCCTTGGGCACGCCCATCTCGTTGAAGATCCGATACGACAGAGCTCCGGCGGGCGCGGTGCCGCCGGGCACGACGTGGCTAATGGCGAAGCTGGCCATGTCTACGCGCAGCGTGTTGAAGCGACTCGGGGCGTAGGGGTAGAGCACCGTGCGGGTCAGTTCCACGTAGCACAGGATGGCGCCGATCTCCAGCAGGACGGCGATCGTAACCAGCCAGGGATTCACCGAACCAAGAAGTGGCAGAGAATGACGGGCTGGACCAAGCTGGGGCAGCACCAGATACTCAAAGACGAAGATCAACGAGCCCAGACTCAATATGAGGCGAATCTCTCGGGGGAGGACGTGCCGCTTCTTCGGCGCGGTGGTGTCAGTCATGGTGTCCAGTGGAACTCAACCGACCAAGTGTAGGCGAACACCTAGAATTCCCTAATGCGCGCGCTCGTGGTTCTGCCCACGTACAACGAGATATTCAACGTCGAACTGATGCTGCGAACCCTCAACGAGGTGGTGCCGGACTGTCACGTCTTGGTGGTTGACGACGGAAGCCCCGACGGCACGGCGAAGCGTGCCCACGCCGTGGGATCAGAGATGGGCGGCGTGGACGTGCTCGAGCGCGCCGCCAAGAGTGGACTAGGAAACGCGTATCGAGCCGGCTTCACGTGGGGGCTCGAGCGCGACTACGACCACTTCGTGGAGATCGACGCCGACTTCTCTCACGACCCGCGCGCCTTGCCGGGGCTTCTGATTGCGGCCAAAGAGTATGAGGTGGTGATCGGTTCTCGCTACATCAAGGGCGGTCACATTCCCAATTGGAAGCGATCGCGACGTCTGCTATCTCGCGGCGGGAACGAGTACGCCTCGGTGATGTTGGGCCTTGGCGTCGCCGACTCGACGTCGGGGTACCGCGTCTATTCAGCGTCGGCCTTGGAGAAGATCGACTACGCCTCGGTGACCGCCGACGGTTACGGATTCCAGATCGAGATGACCTATCGTGCGCGGAGCCGTGGCGCCACGATCGTCGAAGTCCCCATCTCATTCAAGGACCGCCAACGCGGCGAATCGAAGATGTCTAGGGCCATCGTGATCGAAGCGCTCGTGCTCGTGACCAAGTGGGCTCTCGAACGTTGGTACCACAAGACGAGGTCCGGCTTCGCCACAGCCAAGAGCGGCTATGAGAAGGTGTGAGGACCTCGACGCTAGACGCGTTCTGCCAGAACGGACGTGAGCACGACGGCCAGCTTGTCGCGAGTCTCCTCGCGCTCGGACATGGGGTCAGACTCGCTGACAATTCCCGCACCGGCCCAGGCTTCGAAGTCACGATCCTTCAGAAGCACTCCGCGCAATCCGATCCACCACTCGCCGTCGCCGTTGGCATCGATCCAGCCGACTGGCCCCGCGAAGACGCCCCGGTCGTGCTGCTCGAGGCGGCAGAGCAACTCGTACGCGCTGGCGCGCGGAATGCCGCCCACCGCAGCCGTCGGATGCAGCATGCGCAGCACCTCGAGGGCGTCGGGGGCGTGGTCGAGGGACTCGTGGCGGGCGCTGATTTTCGTGCCCAAGTGTGCGACCGTTCGCAGTGCGACAATTGAGGGCGCCGCGTCGGCCTCGATGTCCTCGTAGACGTGGGAAAGATTGCGGACGATCTCATCGACCACCACCGTGTGCTCGTGGAGGTTCTTCGTGCTGCCGAGCAGCCACGTCTGGTAGTCATCGGGGGCGACGTTCGGCGGAAGGGTGATGGTGCCGGCGAGTGGATGGCACTGGATTTCGACGCCGCTTCGTCGCACGAGCAACTCAGGACTTGCTCCGACGAAGCGTCGTTCGTCCAGGGTCGGCAGGCTATAGAGGGTGCAGATCGGCTCGCGCAGGCGCAGGCGCTGGGCGATGGCCGCAGCGTCCAAGGTCTCGGGTACTGAACCGAGGACGGCGCGCGACAGCACGACCTTGTCGATCTCCTTGCGTCGCAGGATCTCGACGGCGAGGGCCACATTGTGCGCATACTCCTCTGGCGTCGGTTGGTAGGTAAGCGTCCGGGGACTCTGGGTCTCTTGCGTGGCGAGAGTTACGTGCTCGTAGATCTCATTCCACTGACTGGCGTCGTTCGCCGCGGTCACCCAAGTTCCACCTGAGGAGTATTGGGTGACGCAGAACTCGGGAACGTCGAGCACTCCCGGCGCGTTGCGGTCAAAGGGCAGAGCGGCGAAGGCGACGATTCCGCTGCCCATCGGCCCGTCGTCGCCGGTCAGTCGATGGCGTGTCAGAGCGTGCGTGGCGCTGGAGGCGCTGTCGAGACCACTCGCGAGTTGCACCCGATCAACGATCGGGCCAAAGCCCACGCGCAAGACGTCAGGTGTCTCGATCAACCAGCCGTCGCGGGCGCCGAGGGCTCGGAGAAATTCAGCCCGCAAAGGCTCAATGCGGTGACGTACGAACTTCACGCCGACCTTGTCGCGAGGAACTGCTGACTGAGCCCCCCCATGATCCGTCGGTGGTTAACGGCGCTGAATCCGGCGCGATTCAACATGGCCACGATCTCGCTGGTCTCGGGCAGGTAGGCGGTGGACGCCGGCAGGTAGTGGTAGGCGTCGTGGTCTGACAAGACCGAACCGATGAAGGGCACGACCCGGCGAAACCAGAGGCGGAAGCCGGCGCGCCACACGCCCCCCTTCGGTTCGGCGACTTCAAGCAGTGACAAGCGACCTCCGGGGCGCAGCACTCTGGCCATCTCGGCGAAGATCTTTTCCAGATCGGTGAAGTTGCGCAGGGCGTAGCCGCACGTCGCTCCGTCGAAACTGGCCCAGCGAAAGGGCAGGTGCGACGCGTCAGCCTGCACCCGCTCGACGACTTCGTGCGCGCTGTGCAGCATGTTGTAACTGAGATCGGTCGCGACGGCTCGTTGGCCCTGACGGCGCAACTCGCGCGTGAAGTCACCGGTCCCCGCTGCGACATCGAGCACCACGCTTTTGGGCGCGAGACGCAGGTCGCCCACGGCGCGTCGACGCCAGCGCGCATCGAGCCCAAAGGTCATGACTCGATTGACGAGTTCGTAGCGTGGCGCGATGGCGTCGAACATGGTGCGAACATGTTCAGTCTTCTCTTCACCTGAAGGGAGGGAGGTACTCACCACCGCTAGAGATAGAGGCGAGAGAGAGTTTGGGCCACGCACGCCGGCTTCTCAGAGCCCTTGATCTCGATGACGACGTCCATGGTGATCTGCACACCGCCGGCGACGTTATCGATCGCCGTCAGAGTTGCCCCCGCGCGCACGTCTGAGCCGACGGGTACGGGAGAGGTGAATCGGACTTTGTTGGACCCGTAGTTGATGCCCATCGAAGCGCCATCCACCTTCATCAGGCCGCCTACGAGGATTGGGATCAACGAGAGAGTGAGGTAGCCGTGCGCAATTGTGTGGCCAAAGGGTCCCTTTGCCGCGCGCTCGGGGTCGACGTGAATCCACTGGTGGTCGCCCGTAGCGTCGGCGAAGAGATTCACCTCTTGCTGCGTGACGGTTCGGTAGTCCGAATAGCCCAGGTGACTGCCGACTAACCCTTTCAATTCGTCAATGCTCTTGACGTGCGTCGTCATGGCGGACCTCCCGATTAACCTTACCGTTCGGCGTCTGATCCCCAATCCGATTAAGTGCGCCCCGGTAGGCTCCCTGTGTGAGTGCAACCGTCAGCGAGCCGCACCACCGCCAGATCAGCGACGGTGGATTTCGTGCAGCGCTCTTTGGTCTCCTGGACGGCTTAGTTACCAACGTGTCGCTGATTCTCGGCTTTGCCGGAGCCAACCCCGGCCACGACGTGGTTCGACTGGCGGGGCTGGCTGGTCTCGTCGCGGGGGCCTTCTCCATGGGCACGGGCGAGTACCTCTCCATGCGCTCTCAGAAGGAGCTGTACGAGTACGAGATTGGCGTGGAGCGCAAGGCGCTGGCAGAAAACCCCGAGTTTGAGCGTCAGGAGCTGAAAGAACTCTTTCTTGGTCGCGGAATCGAAGAAGACCTGGCCGATCGCCTCTCAAGGGATCTCATGAAGAATCCCGATCTGGCTTTGCGCACGCACGCGCGCGAGGAGCTCGGCATCGACCCCTATGCGACCGGCTCTCCGTGGAACGCTTCGATCTCGTCGTTCCTCTTCTTCTCGGTGGGGGCATTTTTGCCGCTGATCCCGTGGATCGTCACGTCCGCGGGCAACGTGATGTGGTGGTCGGTCGGATGCGCGGGAGTCTCAACAATCTTCGTCGGGGGAGCGGTCGGACACTTTACCCGGCGCGGCGTCGTCTACTCGGCTTTACGCGCTCTCGTGATCATGGCTCTCGCTTCGGCGGTCACCTACGGCGTGGGGCACGCTGTCGGCGCGGGGTAGTCGGCTGAAGCGCACCAGGCGGTCCTCGCGCTCAAGTCGAAAGCCGAGGGAGTCGTAGAGCTTCATCGCCGGCTCATTGGACTCATCCACAAACAGAACCGCTGTGGTCACTCCCTTGCGGTACAGGACGTTCAGCCCTTGGGTGACCATGACGCGACCGAGCTGGTGACCCTGAAAGTCGGGGTGCACCGAAATCACGTAAATCTCACCAAAGCGGTCCGGGTGCAGTTCGTGCACCTTGGTCCAGCACGACGCGGCGATGCGCCCATCGACCTCCAGCACCAGAAAACCCGAGGGATCGAACCACGGCTCGTGGGTGCGCTCGGCGAGGTCCTTCACGTGCCACGCACCTTGTTCGGGGTGATGCCAGAAGGCGGCGTTGTTCTGCTCCAGCCAGGCCGCTTCATCGTGGTGCGCCTCAAAATTGCGCAGCGTGAATCCTTCGGGCACTGGCTCCACCGGGACAGGCAGCGAGATCCGCATCAACTTGAGCATTCGAATGACGTCACCAAGCGCGTGCTGACATGGCTCAGGACCGCGCGTCCACCACTCGATCGTCTCGTGATATTCAAGGAGTCGCTCAAGGAGGGATTCATCGATATCACCGCCGCACATCTCTACGGTGACGTGGACGTCGCCATTGGCCATGGCGTACTTCGTCAGGCCGCTCCCTTCGTAGTAGAGCCAGTGCTCAGCGCGCCAGCCGTGAATGACGGCGCGCCGTCGGCCCTCGTCGATGGCTTCGCGTCCCATGAGAGCTTCGGTGCGGTCCAACAGACTCAAGACATCGAGCCGCTGTTCGGGCGAGAGGGTGAGGACCCGTAACCACGAAGACGCCATAATCGAAGACTACTGGTGGTCGCTCGCTCGCTAGTTCGCTCGAGAGGCGACTCGACTCAAGCGGCGAAGCAACGCGCCGACCGTTCGCTCGGCCGCCACGAGCTCGGCGTACACGTCGGGCGCCATGGCGTCCCCTTCGGACTCGACGAGCGACGTGATGCGCGCAGAAAGGTCGGTCATCGTCGACGTGATGGTGTTGAGTTCAGTCTGCATGCTCATTGTTCCCTCCGTCACGGCGACACTCGCCACATCGGCCCATACAGTAATAGTCAATGGGCGCTTCGATGAACGATGTCACCGCGGATCTGGCGTGGTCGGTGATCGAAGCGCGGGGGGATGAGGCGATCTCCTTTCTCCAGGGCCAACTCAGCCAAGATCTTGAGGGCGTTGGGGCCGACGGCGCGTGGAGCCTGGTCCTCGCGCCCGACAGCGTTGTCCAAGCGGTGTGCTTCGTACGAGTGCGCGACGACGGAGCGGACCTCATCGTCGCGCGCGAGCGCGCGACGATGACGCTGGCGCGACTTCGGAGATTTCTCTTGCGAACCAAGGCCACGCTCGAGGTGCACGACGTGCTGGGTGGACCCTACACCACGCTGGCTGAGCAGATCGACGCGTCGTGGCCGGGGGTGAGTGAGCTCGAGCGCTCCCTCACCCCACACACCTTTGGACGGCACTTCGTGGATCAGACCATCTCATTTCAAAAAGGGTGCTTCACCGGTCAAGAGCTCGTCGGTCGCCTCGACGCACGCGGGTCCAGCGTGCCTTGGCGCCTGGTGCGAGTCGAGGGACCGAGTGAGGGAGTCATCGACGACTACCTCAAGTCCAAAGGACCCCAAGGTCCTCAGGGAATCACGAGTGCGCGCGAGCGCGACGGGCGCGTCGTGGGACTGGGTGTGGCCCATCGCACGCTGCTCGCCGACGAGCCTCCCCACGACATCTCAGTGGAAGAAGTGAAATAGAACCAGGGTCGTGAGTAACGTACTTCGCATGGAGACGACGCGTGCGTTTCACAACTGAGGGCCTCTTCATAAAAATTTCGGGCATTACGTCTGAGGAGGACGCCCTATTTTCGGTGGGCCTGGGGGCCAACGCCGTCGGATTCGACTTCGCGCTCGGCGATCGCCAGATCGATGTCGCCACGTCCCACGACATCGTGCGACGTCTCCCCGCGGGTGTCGTGACCGTGGGTGTATTTCGCAACGAGTTGCCTCAGCGTGTGACCGAGATCGCCAACACCCTCGGACTTTCGGCGGTGCAGATCGACGGGCCAATAAGTGGCGACGAGCTGGGTTACATCACCGCCCGGGTTAACACCGTGCTACGAACGGTACCCGACGGTACGGAGAAGCTGGCCTTATGGAGTGGCGTGGACTACCTGATTCTGCCCGAGTTGGATGAACGTGCGGCTCTCGCCGAGGCGCTGGAGCAGCTGGCGGATTCGGGACCGCGGGTGCCGCTGATCGCGTCGGGCGGGCTGAACGCGACCAACGTCATCGACGTGGTGCAGAACTTCCCCGTCTTTGGGGTGGACGTTCGCTCCGGCGTCGAAAGCGCCCCGGGCGTGAAGGATCCGGTGCGCCTTGGTGAGTTCATCGCCAACGCACGCTGGGCCTACGAGAACACCTACGTAGAGCGACACTACGACGAATGGTCGCTGTAACTAGCCGCGATACTTGCGGAAGACGACGCTGCCGTTGTGACCGCCGAAGCCGAACGAGTTGGACAGAATGATGTCGACCTCGGCCTTTCGGGCGTCCCCGATGACGACGTCCAGATTGATCTCGGGGTCTATGACGGTGGTCCCCGCCGTGGGAGGAATTACCTGATTCTGCAACGTGAGCACCGACGCCACGCCCTCAAGCGCCCCAGCAGCGGCGAGCGAGTGACCGAGGTGACCCTTGATGGAGGTCGTCGGCGGAGCTTCGTCGCCGAAGACCTGGTGCACGGCGACTGACTCGGAGAAGTCGTTGAGCGGGGTGGACGTGCCGTGCGCGTTGATGTGCGATACGTCCTTGGCGGTGATCCCGGCGTCGGCCAACGCCAACTCCATGCAGCGAACGGCGCCGCGTCCACTGGGGTCCGGGGCCGTGACGTGGTGGGCGTCGGCAGTGGATGCGGCACCGATGACTTCGGCGAGGATCATCGCCCCGCGTTCGAGGGCGTAGTCCCAGTCCTCGAGAATGAGAATCCCCGCCCCTTCGCCCATGACGAAGCCATCGCGATTGACGTCGAAGGGCCGCGAGAATCCGGTACTGGAAAGAGCCGTCATGTTGCGAAACCCAGCTTCGGCAAGTTCGACGATGACTGCTTCGGCTCCGCCCGCGACAACGATGTCGCAACGTCCTGACGCGACGAGACGCGCGGCGTTGCCGATGGCGTGAGTCCCCGCGGCGCAGGCGGTAGTGACCGTTTCGCAGGGTCCGCCGAGACCGAATCGCATCGAGACAGCGGCGGTCGCGGCATTGGGCATCAACATCGGCACGAGAAAGGGCGAAACGCGATCGGGACCGCGCTGGACCAACACGGCGTCTTGATTGAGAACCGTCTGCAGTCCACCAATGCCCGTCGTGACAATACTGCCCGCGTCTTCGTAGGGACCGTGCAGCCCACTCTGGCGCCAGGCCTCATCGGCGGCCATCAAGGCATACAGCGCAAAGGGGTCGAGTCGGCGAAGTTCCTTCGCGTTGCCGAGGTGGCTCGCGTCAAAGTCGCCGACTCTCTTACTCGTGGGCGCGTCGTCGCGACAGAGCGCCTCCCAGAGCGTGTCGACTCCGACGCCGACGCAGCTGAGTGCCCCAAGACCCGTGACCGCTACCCGGCGACCCTGGATCGGTCCCGAGGGGGTAACCGCGACGCGCACTACAGCTTGGCGTAGATCAGCTCGAAGGCCTCGCCGACGGTTTTGATCTCTTTGAGTTCGTCTTCGGCGACCTCGATGTCGAAAGTCTCTTCGAGCGCCATCACGAGTTCTACGAGATCCAGACTGTCTGCACCGAGGTCGTCGCCGAAGGACGCATCGAGGGTGACTTGTGAGGGGTCGACGGCGAGCACCTCGACCGTGTCCTCAGTGAATTTCGCCAATGCTTCGTTGCGATCCATGGTTACGCCCCACTTTCTGTCGTTCCATCGTAGTCAATCACTGTCGCGATGATGAACTCTAATGACCGAGTCCGAGACCTCCGTCGACCGGTATCACGGCACCGGTGATGTAGCGCGCGTGGTTACTGGCGAGGAACCCGACAACGCCAGCGATATCGCTCGGCTGGCCCGGGTGTCCCAGGGGGATCATCGCGAGCATCGCATCGCGGGCGGCGCCGAGCTCCGTCGTCATGTCGGTATCGACCAGGCCCGGCGCAACCACGTTGACCGTGATGGATCGCGACGCCACCTCTCGGGCGAGCGCACGCGTCAGACCGACCAGGCCGGCCTTGGCGGCCGCGTAGTTGGCTTGACCGGGCACGCCCATGAACGGCGAGATAGAGCCCATGAAGATGATCGCACCGCTGCGCGCGCGAACCATGGACGCCATCGCCGCACGCGCGGTGTAAAAGGCTCCGTCGAGGTTGGTCGACAGCACCTCACGCCACTGCTCGTCGGACATTCTCATGGCGATGCCGTCGCGGGTGACCCCGGCGTTCACGACCGCTACCTCGACCGGACCGAACTCAGCGACGGCGGCCCTGACGGCGTCGTTCACGTGAGACGAGTCCGCGACATCAACTTCGAATGACTTGGCGCAGCCCGAGGGGGCAAGGCCGGACCGTGACAGCGCGACTACCTGATCGCCCTCGGCGACGAAGTACTCCGCGATGGCGGCGCCGATGCCGCGGCTGGCGCCGGTGACGATGACGTGGCGACTCATAAGAGGCTCTCCTGTAGTTCGGCGAGGGATAAGGGTGAGAACTGTGTGTCGAAGGTTCGGATGCGCTTGATGAGTCCCGTGAGAACTCCACTCGGGGGCATTTCTACGCTGACTCGCACACTCTCGGGTAGAGCGAGAATGGTGTCGAGGAACTCCACCGGCGAGGTCAACTGGCGACGAAGCAAATCGCACCACTCTTCGGGCGACGTGTGTGGCTTCGCGTCAACGTTGGATATCAATGTCGACTCGGTCGAGCCCCACCTGGTGGTAACAAGAGCCGCGTCCAGCTCGCCTTGGGCCGGGGCCATCAGGGGCGAGTGGAACGCCCCGCCTACCGGCAGCGCTGTGGCCCGCCGCCAACCGAGATCGCGGTGACGGGCCATCAGGTCATCCAGGCCCGCCTGCGTGCCGCTCACCACGATTTGGCCGGTGCCGTTGATATTGGCGATCCAGACATCGTTTAGCGAGGCCAACGCGTCGCGGGCGTCGTCGTCGCCGCCCATGAGGGCGACCATGGAGCCCGCCGTGACCTCAGCCGCTCGCGCCATGGCCGCGCCGCGAACGGCGATGAGTCGCGTTCCTTCTTCGAGTGAGAGCAGGCCCGAGGCGACCAGCGCCGTGAACTCACCCAGACTGTGGCCAAGTACGTAGCGAGGACGAACGCCCACGTCGAGCAGTTCGTGATATCCCACCAGCGAGAGCGCAAAGGTGGCGAGTTGCGCGTTGTCGGTGCGAACGAGGTCATCGCTCGAAGCGTCCAGTAGCAGCGCCTCGACGTCAACCCGTGCGAGGTCGCCGATCCGAGTGACGAGTTCCCAGTGGGTGGATGTTCTCCACGACACTCCGGCTCCTGCGCTGATCGAGCCCTGACCAGGGAACAGCACAACGACGTCGTCGCGAAACGCGAGGCTCGTCGGGTCCACCATGGTTCCCAAGGTAACAGTGCCCGGAGTGGGACTCGAACCCACACGCCCTCTCGAGCAAAGGCTTTTGAGGCCTCCGCGTCTGCCAATTCCGCCATCCGGGCTGAGGCGACCACCGTACCAGGATCCGTAAGGTGAGAGAGATGAAGGCGACGCTCTACCGTCAGGCGGTCGCGTTGGAACAACCCGTGCGCGCGAGCTCCCAAACCCACGACATCCGCACGCGCCTGTACTTGCGCATCGACCACGACGGGTTCTTCGGTTTTGGGGAAGTCTCGCCACAGCCGCACCCCCTGAATGGCGACCCGGGGCTCGACGAAGTGATCGACGCTCTGAACGGTGCCCTCACGCGACTCGAGCAGGTCGTCGCCCGAGAAGGTGCGTTGCCGCCCTGGAGCCGAACGGCGAGTTTGGGTGCCGCAACTCCACGGGACAACGTGGCCTACGCGCTAGTGGAGATGGCTTTGCTCGATCGAGAGCTTCGCCGAGACGGCGAGGTCATCACGCAACTCTGGACCTGCGCCTCTGTCACCCCCGTGCAGCGGACGGTCTCGATACTGGATGACGCGCCGTGGCTGGTCGGTGATGATGTCGCTCGTCTACGGGTCAAGTGCGCGCCGGGCGCCCTCAGCGCCAGTGCCAAGGGGCGCCTGAGTGGCCTGAGGGCGCCCGTCCTCCTCGACTTCAACTGCTCAGCGAGCGAAGACGGCGAGGTTCTTGACGTGGTGGCCGCGGTATCGAAGGTGGTCGACATTGACGCGGTCGAGCAGCCCTTCGCCGTTGGCAACGTCGTTGATCACGCTCGTCTCGCCTCGCGCCTCGACGTGGAGCTGAGCCTCGACGAGAGCGTCCGCTCGGTGCGCGATCTGGCTCAGATCGCGCACTACGGCGCCGCATCAATGGTGTGCGTGAAGCCCGCTCGAGTCGGTGGTCTGGCCAACGCGCGCACCGTGATCGCGCGGGCCCAGGACCTCGGCTTGCGCGTGTACCTGGGCGGATTCTTCGAATCTCCGTACGCGCGACGCGTCAATCGCGCCCTCGCCAACAGTTGCGTGCGCGAGCCGAGCGACGTCAGTGACGTTGCGGTGAGCGCCGACGAGGCGCCTAGCCAAATCACGACGAGTTTTGGCGTGGAGCCCTCAGCGAGAGTCCTGGAAGAGGCGCATGCCCTTACGGTCCCGTAACAAGGCGCCCCGTAGACTGTCCGCCATGGGTTCAGGACTCGTGAAACGCCGCCTGGGGGACCTTCAGCGCCAACTGGCCCAGGCTCGCGAGAGCCTGGGTGTCCTCGAAGAGCAGGTGGCCGTGTGGAACGACGCGCTGGATGACGCGCGCATTCGTGCCCTGGTGTCCGAGACGCCCCTGCAGTCCAAGGAGTACGAAGATCTGGCTCGCCACGTGGCCGTGGCGAACGCCGAGATGAAGCGTCGTTTGGGCGAGGTGCAAGAGTTGGTGGCCCAGCGGGACGAGTTGCTGCGGGCCTGGACGCCGAAGGACGACAATGGATAAGCGAGTAGTCATCGCCGATGATGAGTCGATCATTCGCCTTGATCTTAAGGAGATCCTCGAGGATGACGGGTACCTCGTCGTCGGTGAGGCCGCTCGGGGCGACGACGCTCTGGCCATGATCAAAGAGCACCAGCCCGACTTGGCGTTGCTCGACATCAAGATGCCCGGTCTCGACGGCATTGAAGTCGCCCAGGCGCTGAAGGGCTCGAACACCGTGGTTGTGCTTCTCACCGCGTTCAGTCAGCGCACGTTGATCGAGAGTGCGCGCGACGCCGGTGTCGCCGCGTACCTGGTGAAGCCCTTTCGATCAAGCGAGATACTGCCCAAGCTCGCGGCGATCCTGGACCCCGCGGCGAGCGAGCCGCTCGTCACGCACGACACTCCGAGCGCCGACGACAAGATTGAGACGCGCGAGATCGTCCAGCGCGCGAAGGAGCTTCTGATGGCCGAGCGCGGTCTCGACGAGCCCGCCGCGTTCGAGGTCATCCAACAGTCCGCCATGCGCGCTCGCACGCGCATGCGCGACGTCGCCCAACAGATCCTCAAGGGTGAGTTCGTTGGCTGAACCAGCCGCCTCGGTCGATCGGCGACCGCTCGTTCTTCTGGACGGCATGTCGCTCGCTTTTCGAGCGTTCTTTGCCCTGCCCACCGATATCCAGACCTCCGCGGGCGTTGTCACGAATGCCTTGCACGGATTCGCCTCCATGCTGGTGTCGTTGGTGGGGTCACAGAACCCCCGGGCGCTAGCCGTGGCCTTCGACCTTGCGGGCGGGACGTTCCGAGACGAGATGACCGAGGACTACAAGGGCGGTCGTGACGCGACGCCGCCTGAGATCGAGCACCAAGTCGACCTCATTCGCGCGATGTGCGAGGCGCTGCACATCCCGGTCTTGGGGGTCGAGCGCTACGAGGCCGACGACGTTCTGGCCACCCTCGCCACGTGGGGGCGCGACGCGCAGATACCGGTCATCATCGTCTCGGGGGATCGCGATACCTACCAATTGGTAGAGGATCCCTTCGTGAAGGTTCTCTACAATCGGCGCGGGGTGTCGGACTACTCGCTCTACGACGAGAACGGGATCTTCGAGCGCACCGGCATCGAGGCCAAGCGCTATCCCATGCTCGCCGCGCTTCGGGGGGACACCTCGGACAATCTCCCCGGCGTGCCGGGAGTAGGGGAGAAGACGGCGGCCAAGCTCTTTTCCCAGTTTCGAGACATGGACGAGCTATACGCAAACCTCGATTCGTTGACGCCAAAGTTGCGCGAGAATCTGGCGGCCTACGAAGAGAGGGCGAGGAACAACGAGAAGGTCATGCGGTTGGTGCGCGATGTGCCACTGGACTTCACCCTCGACGATCTCACCCTTGGAGGTTGGAGCCGTCAGGAAGTGAACGCGTTCTTCGAGCGTTACGAAATGAACTCCATACGCGCCCGCATGGGCAAACTCATGCAGGACGGCCTGCTCGGAGAGCCGACCAGTTCTGCGGACCTCGAAACGCCCGCAGCGAGCGCACTCGCGCAGCCCCCCGTCGAGTTGCGCCACGAAAGCTCCCTTGCCGCGGTGTTGCGCGACGCGCAGGCCCCGCTGGTCGCCTTCAACCACGCGCGCATCGCGGTGTTCAACGCCACCAGTGGCGCCGTGGCCGTCGTTGCGCTCGAGGAGTTCTTTGAGGGTGCCCGGGACGTCGCCTTTGCGGGCCACGACGTGCGGACGCTGTACCGGCGCGCGGGCGAAGCGGGCTTCACGTTGCTCGAGCCCGCGGACGACACCTCCATCATGGCCTTCTTAGTTGATTCGATCAGTGGTCAATACGACTTGGCGGATGTGGCGTCGCGTTTCCTCGGAGAGGCGATCCAAGACACGCGTCCGACCCTCTTTAGCGCATCGGACGATGAAGCGTTGGTGCGCGAGGTCCAACAGATTGCGCGCGTGCGCGACGTGCTGCGCGCCGAGATCGATCGCTGGGAGTTGAACCGGATCTATGAGGAAGTGGAGTTGCCCCTCGTGGCGGTACTCGGTCGCATGGAGGCGCGCGGAGTCAGCGTTGATGCGGCGTTGCTGCGCACGATCTCTGATGAGTTCAGCACCGAAACAAAGCAGCTCGAAGAGGAGATCCAGAAGGTCGCCGGCCACGAGTTCAAGGTCAACTCGCCCCAGCAGCTTCAGGTGGTGCTGTTCGACGAACTCGGTTTAACGGCCGTGAAGAAGATCAAGTCCGGTCGCTCGACGGACGCGGCGAGCCTGGAAGCGATCGAGGACGAGCACCGCATCGTCCCGCTGATCTTGCGATACCGCGAGATCGAGAAGCTCCGTAGCACGTACGGCGCCCCTCTCATCGACACCGTGCAAGACGACGGTCGCATCCACGCCACGTTCAGCCAAGTCGTCGCTCGCACGGGTCGACTCTCGTCGGAGAATCCGAACCTGCATAACATTCCCGTTCGCTCACTCGAGGGACGTCGACTGCGCTACGCCTTTACGCCCCGCGAGGGCTGGCTGTTCGCCGTGTCCGACTACAACCAGATCGAGCTGCGCATCTTGGCCCACCTCTCCCAGGACCAGGGGCTGCTTCGCGCCTTCGAATCGCACGAGGACGTGCACCGCACCATCGCCGCCTCGGTCTTTGGCGTGGCGCCCGAGGAGGTCACTAATGAGCAGCGCGAACGCGCCAAGGCTGTCTCCTATGGTCTCGTGTACGGCATGGAGGCCTTTGGCCTCAGTCGTCGTCTCGGCGTACCTGTCAGCGCGGCCAAGGAGATCATGAACCGGTACTTCGAGGGCTTTCCCAGCCTGCGCGAGTACCTTGACGCCATCGTGAAGCAGATACGCCTCGATGGATTCTCTCGCACCGAGTTCGGCCGGGTGCGTCCCTTTCCTGACCTGCAAAGCGCCGTGGGCGCTCAGCGCCTCGCGGTTGAGCGCCAAGCCATGAACGCCGGCATCCAGGGTCTGGCCGCCGACATCTTCAAGTCGGCTCTCGTGCGCCTGGATCGCTCGCTGAAGAACGAAGGTCTTGAGGCGCGCCTCGTGCTTCAGGTCCATGACGAAGTCGTGGTGGAAGCGCCGCCCGACGAGAAGGAGCGGGTTGGTGAGATCATGATCGACGCTCTCATGAACGCGGCGACGCTGTCGGTTCCTCTCGAGGTGTCGCTCAACTGGGGAGAGAACTGGGCTGCCGCCAAGGGTTGAGAGCTCAGGTGCTAAGGTTGACACCTGGGTTAACACCGGCGACCCAGCCCTATTGACTAGTTAGACCCCGGTTGTGGTCACACGAAAGTAGTACCCCATGACGGACGGCACGAGCCTCCTCTCCACCCAGCAGATGGGTACCTTCGACGAAAACGGAATCTACATTCCACGCGTCATCACCGAAGACAACCTGGTCGGCACCGACCTCACGGCCCTCGTCGGCGACAGCGTCCTCGAGTTCGAAGACGGCGACCTGGTCGTGGGCACCGTGGTCAAGATCGACCACGACGAGGTACTCCTTGACATCGGCTTCAAGTCCGAGGGCGTCATCCCCTCGCGGGAGCTGTCCATTCGCAATGACGTTGATCCCTCAGAGATCGTCTCCCTGGGCGAGCGCGTCGAGTGCCTCGTCCTACAGAAGGAGGACAAGGAGGGACGGCTGGTCCTCTCCAAGAAGCGCGCCCAGTACGAGAAGGCCTGGGCCAACATCGAAGAGCTCAAGAACCGCGATGAAGTGGTCAAGGGTGTCGTCATCGAGGTCGTCAAAGGTGGCCTCATCGTCGATATCGGGTTGCGCGGTTTCCTGCCGGCCTCACTGGTCGAGCTGCGACGCGTGCGCGAACTCCAGCCCTATATCGGCAAGACCGTCGAGGCCAAGATTATCGAACTGGATCGCAACCGCAACAACGTCGTCCTATCGCGTCGCGCCTGGCTCGAAGAGACCCAGAAGGAGCAGCGCGGCGACTTCCTCTCCAACTTGAAGCCGGGGGAGCGCCGCCACGGTGTCATCTCCTCGGTCGTGAACTTTGGCGCCTTTGTGGACTTGGGAGGAATGGACGGGCTCATCCACGTCTCGGAGCTCAGTTGGAAGCACATCGACCACCCCAGTCAGGTGGTGGCGGTCGGCGACGAGGTGGATGTCGAAGTCCTCGACGTCGACTTCTCCAAGGAGCGAATCTCGCTGTCGCTGAAGGCTACCCAGTCCGACCCCTGGCAGGTCTTCGCCGACAGCCACGCCGTAGACCAATTGGTCTACGGTCGCGTGACCAAGTTGGTGCCCTTTGGTGCCTTCATCCAAGTGGGCGAGGGCATCGAAGGACTCGTGCACATCTCAGAGATGGCCGCTCATCACGTCGAGTCGCCCGACCAGGTCGTCACGGCGGGCGAAGAGCTCTGGGTCAAGATCATCGAACTCGACACGGCCCGTCGTCGCATCAGCCTCTCGATCAAGCAGGCCGCCGAGGGTGGCGAAGTCTCTGAGGAGTACCGCGAGGCCTTTGGGTCGCACGCCTATGACGCCGAAGGCAACTACATCGGCTCCATCGAGTACGGGGAGTTCACGCCCGAGACCGAGGCTCAGGCCGCGTGGGCCGAGTACGCCACCGAGATCGCGCCCAAGACGCCCGAGGGCGAGTCAGAGATGAGCGACGCGGTGATCGTCGACGAGACGCCCGCTGACCAAGACAGGGGCGAACCCCCGACCGAGTAGTCCTATCCGACTTCTAGGGCACTCGAAAGCGGATAGTGACAGGCCACTTGGTGGCCCGGGACGATCTCTTCCAGCGGAGGCTCCTCGCTGGCGCACTTCTCTGTCGCCAAGGGGCAGCGGGTGCGAAAGCGACAACCGCTGGGCGGGTTGAGCGGGCTGGGCGGTTCGCCCGTGAGGACTTCAGAGTGCATCGCAGCGTCGGGGTCAGCCTTCAGGGCGGCCCCGAGGAGAAACTTCGTGTAGGGGTGCTCGGGCGTGTCGTAGAGAGTGTCGGCTGGGCCGATTTCACAGATCTTGCCTAGGTACATGACGGCGACGCGATCCGAGACGTTCTTCACCACCGCGAGGTCGTGGGCGATGAAGAGCAGCGTCAGGCCGTACTCAACTTTGAGATCCTCCAACAGATTCAAGATCTGGGCCTGAACCGAGACATCGAGCGCCGAGACCATCTCGTCACAGATCAACAGCTTCGGGCGCATGGCCAGCGAACGGGCGATGGAGATGCGTTGGCACTGGCCGCCGGAGAATTGACGCGCGTAGCGATCACCGTAGGTCTCCGGGTCGATGCCCACCTTGTAGAGGAGGTCGTTCACAATGGCCGTGCGCTCGTCACCCTGCGCACTCTTCCAACAGTCGAGTGGTTCGGCGACGATGTCCTTCACGCGGCGCCGAGGGTTCAAGGAGCTGATGGGGTCTTGGAAGATCATCTGCATGCGCGTGCGCAGTTGGCGAAGGGCCGAGCCTCTTTGGGTCGTCAGCTCCACGCCTTCCAACTCGATTGATCCGCTCGTGGGTTCGACGATGCGCATGAGGGCTCGGGCCGTTGTCGACTTCCCACACCCCGACTCACCGACCAGTCCGAGTGTCTCGCCCTCGTAGATGTCGAAGCTCACCCCGGCGACGGCGCTGAGCTTGCGCCGATGACCAAAGGTGACGCTCAGGTCGCGCACGCGCAGCAGCGGGGTGCGAGTCACGCTCACGCGGACAGCTTTTCGGTCTCAGAGAGAGGATTCCAACACGCGAAAGTATGCCCCGGTTCGTCGGCCTTCTCGAGTTCGGGGCGCTCTTCGCGACAGCGATCCGTGGCGAAGGCGCAGCGCGGAGCGAAGGCGCACCCGCGGGGCAGATCGAGCATGTTGGGCGGGCGACCGGGAATGGCGAGAAGTCGCGTGTGCGAGGGGTTCGAGACCTTCGGTGAGCTCTCCAAGAGTGCGCGCGTGTAGGGCATGCGGTGGTGGGCGAAGACGTCACGGGTCGTTCCCGTCTCCACGATTCGGCCCGCGTACATCACGATGATGCGCGAGGTACGGGTCGCGACGACCCCGAGGTCGTGCGTGACGAGGACGACCGACATCTGCATCCTCTCTTTGAGGCCCTCGAGGAGGTTCAAGATCTGAGCCTGAATCGTGACGTCGAGGCCGGTGGTTGGTTCGTCGGCCATCAGCAACTGGGGTGAGCCCGCGAGGGCGGTCGCGATCACCACGCGCTGGCGCATGCCTCCCGAGAGCTCGCCGGGGTAGACGCGGTAGCGCTCGGCCGGTGAGGGGATGCCGACCAGTTCGAGCAGCTCGAGGGCGCGGGCCTTGGCGTCTTGGCGACCCATGCCCAGTCGCACGCGCAAGATCTCGTCGATCTGCTTGCCCACGCGCAGGACCGGATTGAGCGACGTCATGGGGTCTTGAAAGATCATGGCCACTTGCAGACCCCAAATTGCGCGCTTGTCCTTCTCACTCGCGCCGACCACCTCGAAGCCATTGAGCCGTACCGAGCCGGTCACTTCGACACTCGTACGCGGCTGCAGTCCCATGATGGTGCGTGACAGCACCGTCTTGCCTGAGCCGGACTCGCCGACGATGCCCAGCGTTTCGTTCCGTCCCAACTCGAACGAGACGCCGCCAACCGCGGCCAAGGGACCGCGCGGAGTGTGAAAGGTCGTGTGAAGATCATTCACGACAAGGAGGGCGTCGTCGCTCACAGTTTGATCTCCGAGACGTCGAAGTGCGAGCGCAGTCGATCGCCGATGAAGTTCAAGGAGAGCAAGAACAGACACATCGCGGCGGACGGGAAGATGGCGAGCCAGGGATTCACTTGCAAGATGGCCAGACTCTCGTTGATCATGTTGCCCCACGAAGGGGTGGGCGTATTGACGGACAGTCCGAGAAAGGCCAGCGCACCTTCGAGGGTGACGACCGTGGCAATGCCGACCAGCAGGAACGACACGCTAACGGGGGTGATGTTGGGAAGGAGTTCCTTGATCAGTATCCGTCGATCGCTGGCGCCCTGCATTTTTGCGGCGAGGACGAAGTCCTTGGTGGCGACGCTCATGGTGGCGCTTCGGATCACGCGAAAGACGAGCGGGATCGCGGCGATGCCGATGACGACGATGATCTTGAGCAGTGACCGTGGGGTCCAAAATGAGAGGACGGCAATCGTGGCGATGATGGCCGGAAAGGCCAAGAACACGTACATCACGGTGCTGAGTATCGTGTCGAATTTGCCGCGGCGGTAGGCGGCGAGCATGCCCAGGGGTGCGCCGATGCCAAAGCCGATCAACATCGCCCCGAGGCTCACCTCGATGGAGACGCGCGAGCCAAAGATGATGCGAGAGAAGATGTCGCGCCCGAGGTCGTCGGTGCCCAGCAGGTGGTGCAACGATGGTGCCGCGTTGACGACGTTGTAGTTCTGCGTCAGCGGGTTGATCAGGGGCAGGGCGTTGGCGAATATCGCGCCGACGATGTTAAGGCCGATCCACCCCACGCACAGCCAGAACAAGAAGCCCAGGCGCCGCTTCCTCTCAGGTTGACCGTGGACGGCGGCCTCTTCCACCAGCTCGTTGATGAACGTCGGATTACTCACGGCTGATCCGGGGGTCGGCAATGTTGATGGCGAGGTCGAAGGCGAAGTTGATCAAGATGACCCCCACCGAGACCACGAGAACGATGCCTTGAACGACCAGGTAGTCGCTTCGGCCGATGGCGGCGATGAGCTGGTACCCAAGACCCGGGATGGCCAAGAGGTACTGGACGATGAATCCTCCCGCCAAGAGACCACCGATGTTGACACCCGCGGTGCCGAGCAAAGAGATCGACGACGGTCGAAAGGCGTGGCGCCACATGATGCGACGCGAGCTGATGCCCTTCGAGCGGGCCATGGTGATGAACTCCTCTTGCAATGTGGCGATGAGGTCACTGCGCAGAACCCGGTAGTACACGACGTAGCTGCCAATGGCCAGCGTGAGGGCGGGCAACGCCAAACTCTCCAGGTTGGCGATCCAGTCAGAAGTGAACGAGGCGTACGAGGAGACTCCGGTATGGGGAACGCCGAGTTTGATGGCTATGACCAGCACGAGGACGACGATCAGCACGAACGAGGGGACACTCAGGAGGGTGAAACTGCTGGCGCTCAGGATTCGGTCCAAGTATCCGTCGGGTTTGCGGGCGCTGCGCATGGCCGTCGGAATCGCGAAGGCGAAGGCCAAGATCTGGCTGAGAACGATGATCTCGACGTCGATCGGAAGGGCCGCCTTGATGGTGCTCCATACCGAGGTCTCCGAGATGAACGAGGTGCCCAGATTGCCCCGTAGGACGTTCTTGATCCAGACGAAATACTGCTCGACGATGGGTCTATTCAGGCCGAGCTGCTTGTAGAGCTTTACTCGGTTGGCGGGGCTGTCGCCCGTGCCCAAAATCACGGCCGCCGGATCCCCGGGGAGCAGGTGGATGAGGTAGAAAGCCCCGACGGTGATCACGAATACGACGCCAATCAACATGATCAGGCGCCGCAGTAAATATCGTGCCAACGTTCCCCCTCGAGACCTGCATCGACATTACCTAAGGCGCCCTACCCTCAAGAAACACCTCCTCGGTTGGGATGTGACGGACCCTGAGTACCGTGTTCGTGTGAGACGTGTGTGCGTTGCGGGCGGGATCGGTGCTGGGAAAACTGCCGTGACCGATAGACTCGCGTCCCTCGGTTTTTCGGTCATCGACGCGGACGTGATAGCGCGACGCGTCGAGAAAAGGGGCCAGCCAGCGTGGTTTGCGTTGCGCGACGCCTTTGGCAGCGCCGTACTGACTTCAGAGGAAGAAATTGACAGAAAGTTTTTAGCGGACGTGGTCTTTCATGACACCAGCGCACTGCGCCGGTTAAATCACATCACACACGGCTACATTGCGGCCGAGATCAAGGCGGAATTGGCCGCCTCGAGTGGCCCCGCTGTCTTTGTGGCGTTGCCTTTGTATCGACTCGAGCATCGCGAGGAATTTGGGTTCGACGAGGTGTGGTCCGTGCAGGTGGACCCGACGATTGCCTTCCAACGACTCACCACGACGCGAGGCCTTGAGCCTGACGACGCTCTCTCGCGTTTGGCCGCTCAGATGGATAACGACGAGCGCGCGGCGATCGCCGATCGGGTGATCTGGAATGACGGAACGTTCGATGATCTGCACAGATCCATTGATATGGCGCTGGGGAGTTGATGGCGCGTGACTGACTTTCTGGTCGAATCGCCTTTTCAACCGGCCGGGGATCAACCGACGGCCATCGCGGCTTTGACGCAAGGGGTTCAGGACGGACTGCGCTATCAGACGCTCGAGGGCATCACCGGAAGCGGTAAGACTGCAACGATCGCATGGCTGGTCGAGCAGGTTCAACGACCCACGTTAATTCTGGAGCCGAATAAGTCGCTGGCTGCCCAACTGGCGTCGGAGTTGCGCGACATGCTGCCCAAGAACCGTGTGGAGTTCTTCGTCTCCTACTACGACTACTACCAACCCGAGGCCTACGTCCCGCGCACGGACACGTACATAGAAAAGGACAGCTCAGTCAATGAAGAGATCGACCGGCTGCGCCATGCGGCGACGTCGTCCTTGTTGACGCATCGCGACACGGTCGTGGTGGCCTCGGTGTCGGCCATCTACGGGCTCGGATCGCCGCTGGAGTATCGAGAGCGGATGCTCCCCATGGAAGTCGCTCAGCGGTTTGATCAGCGGTGGCTGCTACGACGTCTGGTGGAGATGCAGTACACCCGCAACGAACTGGTGATCGAGCGCGGAACGTTTCGCATGAAGGGCGACACGTTGGAGGTGCAGCCGGCCTACAGCAACGAAGCCGTGCGCGTCTCGTTCTTCGACGACACGGTCGAAGAGATCTCGTTCTTCAATCCCGTGACTCAAGAGAGTCGCGGCCGGGTGAACGAGTTCACGCTGTTCGCGGCGTCGCACTACGCCACGAGCAATGCGACATTGCAGAGAGCTTGTCGCACGATCGAAGAGGAACTCCAAATCCAACTGGCCCTCTTCCAGAGCGAGGGCAAATTGCTGGAGGCCCAACGGCTTCGCTCACGGACTGAGCATGACCTCGAGATGCTCGAGCAGACCGGTGTTTGCTCGGGTATTGAGAACTACTCGGCGCATCTGGACGGTCGCTCCCCGGGCGAACGGCCCTTCACGTTGCTGGACTTCTTTCCGTCGGACTACCTGGTCGTGATCGACGAATCTCACGTCGCCGTGCCCCAGGTGCGCGGTCAATACGCCGGGGATCGGTCGAGGAAATTGATCCTCGTCGAACACGGCTTCCGATTGCCCAGTGCCCTGGACAACCGCCCGTTGAACTTCGATGAGTTCATGGAGCTCGTGCCTCAGATCGTCTTCGTCTCGGCGACTCCCGGGCCGTACGAGATCGAGAACTCCGACCAGATCGTCGAGCAGGTGATTCGACCGACGGGACTGCTGGACCCCGCGGTGACGGTCGTCCCGACGAAGAATCAGATAGACGACCTCCGACTTCGTCTGGATGCGGTCGTTGAGCGAGGGGAGCGAGTGCTCATCACGACACTCACCAAGCGGATGGCCGAAGACCTGACGACGTACTTGACGAAGGCGGGATACCGGGTGCAGTACCTGCACAGTGATATCGACACCATTCAGCGCATCGAGATTCTCCGATCGTTGCGACTCGGCGAGTTCGACATCCTGGTCGGGATCAACTTGTTGCGCGAAGGCCTGGACCTGCCCGAGGTCTCGCTCGTGGTCATCCTCGACGCGGACAAAGAAGGTTTCTTGCGCTCGCGAAGCGCTCTGATCCAGACGATTGGTCGAGCCGCGCGCAACTCCAACGGCGAGGCGGTGCTCTACGCCGACCGCATGACCGATTCGATGCGCGCCGCCATCTCGCTCACCGAGCGTCGCCGCTTGGCCCAGAGCGCCTTCAACCAAGAGCACGGCATCGAGCCCATGAGCGTGACGAAGAATGTTGCCGACATCCTGAATCGGCTGCGCAGCGAGGCGCCGCGCGAGGTTCTCTCCAAGGTTCACGGGATCTCCTCGTTGGATGAGATGCTGCCCGACGACTTGAGTCTCGAGATCGCCCGGGTAGAAGAGGCAATGCTCGCCGCAGCGAGAGACCTTCGCTTCGAAGAGGCGGCGCTACTGCGCGACACTCTCCAGAACCTTCAGCGTCAGATGGCGGCTCCCATCGAGAGTTTTCTTGCCGAGGAAGAGCCGGTAGATTCCCCCTATGTCTAAGTCGATTCGGGTCCAAGGCGCACGGGTCCACAACCTGAAGAACCTGTCCGTGGAGATTCCTCGGGACCAGCTGGTCGTCTTCACGGGGCTCTCGGGTTCGGGTAAATCGTCACTCGCCTTTGACACGATCTACGCCGAGGGCCAGCGCCGTTACGTGGAGAGCCTGTCGGCTTACGCTCGCCAGTTCCTCGGTCAGATGGACAAGCCCGATGTTGAGTTCATTGAAGGGCTCTCCCCGGCGATCTCGATCGATCAGAAGACCGCGTCGCGCAATCCGCGTTCGACGGTGGGCACGATCACCGAGATCCACGACTACCTACGACTCCTCTTCGCGCGAATTGGGGTGCGCTACTGCCCCCATTGCGGCAAGCCCATAACAAGCCAGACTCCCCAGCAGATCGTGGATCAGGTCCTCGCTCGACCCGACGGGGAGCGATTCTTGGTGCTGGCGACCGTGGTGGAGGGCCGAAAAGGCGAGTACAGCACGCTCTTGAACGAACTCGCCGGTCAAGGATTCTCGCGGGTGCGCGTGGATGGTGTGGTCATGGAGCTCTCCGAGCGCGACACCCTCGCCTTGGCGCGCTACGAACAGCACACCATCGACGTTGTGCTGGACCGTCTCAGCGTCAAGGCGTCGAATCGTCAACGCTTGACCGAGTCGGTCGAGTCGGCGCTGAAGCTGACCAAAGGCGTGGTCAAGTTCCTGTTCCTCGATCCCGAAGAGATCGTTCAGTTCTCTGAGAAGATGGCCTGCAGCGACTGCGGCATCAGCTTCTCAGAGCTCGCGCCGCGCGACTTCTCTTTCAACTCTCCCTACGGTGCGTGCCCGATATGCACGGGTCTTGGGACCCGGTTCGAGGTGGCGCCTGACCTTGTCGTACCCGACGACTCTCTGTCGCTGGCCGAAGGGGCGCTCGCACCGTGGGCCGGGGCGCGCTTCAAGTACTTCGAGCGCCTCATCGAGGGCATCGCGAGCCTAGGTGGCTTCGACGTTAACGCTCCCTGGAAGAAGTTGAAGGCGAAGGACAAGAAGCTGGTTCTCTATGGCGTCGACTCGAAGTCGGTGCCGGTGAAGTATCGCAATCGATACGGTCGGGTGCGCAGTTACGAGACCACCTACAACGGGATCGTCGAGTGGCTCGAACGCAAGCGCAACGAAGCCGACGGCGACTGGTCGCGCGAACAGGCCGAGCAGTACATGCGCGAAGTGGAGTGCACGGCCTGCAAGGGCCAGCGTCTGAAGCCCGAAGTTCTCGCGGTGCGTGTGCACGATCACAACATCGCCCAGGTCAACTCCATGACGATCGACGAGGCCATCGACTACTTTGCGTCACTCAAGCTGACCAAGCGCGAGGAGACCATCGCACACCAGGTCGTCAAGGAGATCGTCGAGCGACTCACCTTCTTGATGGACGTCGGACTCGACTATCTCACGCTGAGTCGGGCGTCGGCCACCCTCTCGGGCGGCGAGGCCCAGCGGATTCGTCTGGCCAGTCAGATCGGCAGCTACCTAGTCGGCGTCCTCTATGTGCTGGACGAGCCCTCCATTGGGTTGCACCAGCGCGACAATCGGCGACTCATCGCCACCCTCGAGCGGCTCCGTGATCTAGGCAACTCGGTCATCGTGGTCGAACACGACGAAGAGACGATTCGCCTCGCCGACTACGTCGTCGACATCGGTCCCGGGGCCGGCGAGTTCGGCGGCGAGGTCGTGCACGCGGGCAGCTACGAAGCGCTGTTGAAGAACGAGAGGTCGCTCACGGGTCAGTACCTCTCGGGCAAGAAGAGCATCCCCATTCCGAGCGAGCGTCGCGTGGGCGAGGGCAAGACGTTGACGATCAAGGGCGCCCGCGCCAACAACTTGCAGAACATCACGGTGGACATTCCCCTGGGCGACTTCGTGGCCATCACGGGCGTCTCGGGCTCGGGCAAGTCCTCACTGATCAACGCCATCCTCCTCGCGTCGCTCGAGCGTCAGATCAATCGAGCCAAGACGACGGTGGCCGAGCACGACACCATCGTGGGGGTGAAGAACCTCGACAAGGTCGTGGCGGTCGACCAGCAGCCCATCGGCCGCACGCCGCGCTCGAACCCGGCGACCTACACCGGGGTGTTCGACAAGATCCGCAAGCTCTTCGCCGAGACCCAGGAGGCCAAGGTGCGCGGCTATCAACCCGGGCGCTTCTCCTTCAACGTGAAGGGTGGACGCTGTGAGGCCTGCGCCGGGGACGGCACCATCAAGATCGAGATGCACTTCTTGCCCGATGTGTACGTGAACTGCGATGTGTGCAACGGGGCGCGCTACAACCGCGAGACTCTCGAGATCCTCTACCGCGGGAAGTCAATCGCCGATGTGCTGAACATGTCTATCGACGAGGCGCTGGAGTTCTTCGAGCGCCAGCCACTCATCTTGCGCCACGTGCAGAGCCTCTACGACGTGGGACTGGGGTACGTGCGCCTCGGCCAGCCCGCACCCACGTTGTCCGGTGGCGAGGCCCAACGCGTCAAGCTCGCCACAGAGCTCGCACGTCGGCCCACCGGTCACACGCTCTACGTGCTGGATGAGCCGACGACTGGCCTGCACTTCGAAGACGTCAATCGCCTCCTCCACGTGCTTCACCGCCTGGTCGATCAGGGCAATACTGTGCTCGTGATCGAGCACAACCTTGACGTCGTGAAGACGGCCGACTGGGTGATCGACCTCGGACCCGAAGGGGGTCGACGCGGGGGACTGATCGTGGGGGAGGGGACGCCCGAAGAGATCGCGCAACTCCCCACTGCCACCGGCACGGTTCTTAAAGAGGTGCTCGCCGGTCACGGCCACGGCTGATGCTGGCCAAACCCTCGGGCATTCCTCGCCAAAGCGGCTGCTACCTGTTTCGCAATGAGCGCGGGACCATCATCTACGTGGGCAAGGCGCGGGTCTTAGCGCAGCGACTCTCGAGCTACTTTCAACGCGAATCGGGCCTGTCGGAGAAGACTCAACTGTTGATGAGCGAGGCAGGGAGCGTCGAATGGATTGTCACGCCCAATGAGATTGACGCCCTCATCCTCGAGAACGAATTGATCAAGGACAACCAGCCCCGCTACAACATGCGGCTCAAGGATGACAAGAGCTTCCCCTTCGTCGCTCTTGACTCCCGCACGCCGTTCGCCGCACCGTACATGACGCGCGGTGCGCACCTCAAGGGCGTGCGGTACTTCGGTCCCTTCGTCGACGTTCGCGCCCTGCGCGCGACCATGGATGAGTTGCTGATGGCCTTTCCGCTGCGTTCGTGCTCGAAGCACAAGTTCCTCTACCAGCAGCGTATTGAGCGGCCGTGCCTCCTGTACGACATCGGCAAGTGCTCAGGGCCGTGCGTGGGAAAGATCGACGAGCGGGGATATCTAGAGCTGGTCCAGTCCTGGGCGGTATTCTTCGAGGGTGACGTGAGGCCGCTGCGCGAGCGACTGCGCACGCAGATGCGCGAAGCGAGTGAGGCTCAGCACTACGAGGCGGCGGCAAAGGCCCGCGACGGGCTGGCCGCGTTGGAGCGAGCGGCGAGAGAGCAGAGCGTCGTGCTCGACACGCACTCCAACCTCGACGTCATCGCGATCGCCAGCCAGGGCTCGCGGGCGGCGATCGTGCGCTTTCGGGTGCGCTTTGGACGGATCATTGGTCGCACGGTTCACCTGGTGGATCGCTCCATGGGCGAGGACGACAGCGAGATATTCGAGAACGCGTTGACCAGCATGTACCTTGACGCCGAGTCCGTTCCCGCCACGGTCATCGTCGAACGCGCCGGGCTCGCCACGTCGCTCGTGCGTGAGTACCTGAGTGAAGTGCGCGAGAGGCCCGTGGAGGTCACGGTGGCCCAGCGAGGTCGACGCCGGCGCGTGGTGGAGCTCGCCGCGCGCGACGCCGAGTCGGTCATCCAACGTGACTCCCTGCGCCGTCAGGCCGATCACAACGTGAGGTCGCGCGCGTTGCAGGAACTGGGAGCGGCGCTGCACCTGGAGCAGCCCCCCTTTCGAATCGAGTGCTTCGACATGAGCCACCTTCAGGGCACCAACTACGTCGGCTCCATGGTCGTCTTCGAGGACGGGCTTCCCGTCAAGGGGGACTACCGGCACTTCAACGTGAAAGAAGTCCTCGGCAACGACGACGTGGGCGCGATGGAGGAGGTGGTGCGCCGTCGCCTCAGCCACTGGGAAGAGGACCAGCGCGACTCGAAATTCCGCCGGGCCGACCTCATCATCATTGACGGAGGGCTTCCCCAACTGCACGCGGCGGAGAAGGCCGCGCGATCGCTGGATCTTCTCGGGCTCGTCGAGTTCGCGGCGCTGGCCAAGCGTGAGGAACTCTTGTTCCGCCCGGACAGATCCATCCCCATTGCGCTGGACCGCGGTTCGGAGAGCCTGTATCTGGTGCAGCGCATCCGCGACGAAGCGCACCGTTTCGCCATCACCTTCCATCGCTCCAAGCGCGGTAAGTCAATGGTGGCTTCCTCCCTCGAGGGGGTGGAAGGTCTGGGTCCCGCCCGGCGCGATCGGCTGCTCGAGGTGTTTGGATCACTCAGTGCACTGCGTCAGGCCACGCTCGAAGAGCTTGAGGCGTTGAGCTGGCTGCCCAGTGACGTGGCGGCGAGGCTCTACGATCACTTACGGGCGCCAACGCCGCCGCGACCCACGAAGGATAGTGACGATGAGTGAGGTCTTGTTAGTGACGGGCATGTCGGGTGCCGGGCGCTCAACCGTCGCGTCGGCGCTCGACGACCTGGGCTGGTTCGTCATTGACAATCTTCCCTTGGAGTTGGTGGTGCGGGTGGGAGAGCTGGCCTCGGCCGACGCGCACGAGTATCCGGGCATCGCCTTCATCGTGGGACGCTCCGGCGGACTGCAGCCCGAAGCGCTCTTGGCGATTGAGACGGAGCTTCGCCGGCATCACGAGGGCGCGAAGATCCTGTTCCTCGATGCGCCCGACGATGTCCTGATTCGCCGCTTCGAGGGGACCCGGCGCCGACACCCCTTTGACGCGGCCACGCTGGCCGACTCGATCAGCGACGAACGAGCCCTGCTGGCGCCCATCCGTGAAGCAGCCGCCCTGGTGATCGACACGGGTTCGATCAACACCAACCAACTTCGCCGTCGCATCGTGGAGACCTTCACCGACGCTGACGCCATGGAGTCCCTGCGCATCTCGCTGGTGACCTTTGGCTACTCCTACGGACTACCGAGCGATGTGGACATTGTCTTTGACTGTCGCTTCTTGCCAAACCCCCACTGGATCGACGAGCTGCGACCGCTGACCGGTCTGGATGAGCCCGTGGCACGCTACGTCTTGGACCAGGAGCCGGCCCAGCACTTCTTGGACGACGTGGTGAGCATGCTGGATTGGCAGATCCCGGCCTTTGCGACAGAGGGTAAGTCGTACCTCTCGATCGCCATTGGCTGCACCGGAGGACGCCACCGCAGCGTGGCCATCGCCGAGGAGATTCGCCGCCGTCTCGGACTGGACACCGCCGTCTTTCACCGCGACATCGCGCGATGAAGCTGGTGGCGGTGGGTGGAGGGCACGGCACCGCCGTGTCCCTGCGCGCGCTCAAACGACTCTCGGGTGACGTGACCGGAGTGGTGTCGGTCGCCGACGACGGGGGGTCGACCGGGCGGCTGCGCGCAATGTTGAACGTGGCGGCGGTAGGCGACCTTCGCAAGTGCCTGGTGGCCCTGGCCGATCCCGAGAACCCGCTCACCGCATCGTTCGAGCACCGCTTCTCGGTGGGCGAGCTGAACGGGCACGCGGTGGGCAACCTGCTGTTGGTGGGACTGATCGACGCAACGGGTGACCTCGAGGACTCGGTGCACGCGCTCGCCCAAGTGATGGGCGTGACCGGCACCATCGTGCCCGCGAGCTGCGAGGGCGTGGTGCTCCTGGCCACCACCGAAGAGGGTGACGCGCGCGGCCAAACGAAAGTGGCGAAATCCTCCACGATTCGCCGCCTCAGTCTCGAACCGGCGAATCCGGCGGCGCCCATCGCGGCCGTAGAGGCGATTGAGCGGGCTGACGTCGTGATCATTGGCCCGGGGTCGCTCTTCACCAGCGTGATTGCGGCGTGCGTGGTGCCCGGGGTCACCCAGGCGCTGGCCGGCACTCGCGCGAAGAAGATTTACGTAGCGAACCTGCGCCCCGAGATCCCCGAGACCGAGGGCTTTACGCTGCAGGACCACGTCGAGGCGCTCGAGCGCCATGGCGTCAACGTCGATCTTTCGCTCGTCGATGAGAGCTCGCCGTTCGCCCACGACGGTGCGTCAGTTGCGACGAGAGTTGTCGAACTCGCGGGCAGAAATGGCCTCGTGCACGATGTGCAAAAATTGGCTTTGGCCATAT
>JBOGFT010000065.1:0-31282 GCA_050701895.1 Acidimicrobiales bacterium | reverse complement strand
ACGCAAAGTCAGTTCGACTGAGTTCACCGCTGGACGGAAGAGTGATTGTCGTTCCGGAAGGCTCGTCGATTGAAGCGACCGTGCCCACTCCGCCGTTGTCATCAAACGATGCGATCTCCGATGGCAGAGCAGTCCACTGCGCGTAAAGAGTCAAATCTGCCGAGAACGCAAAAAACTCTCCGTCCGTGTACGCAACGCCACTGCCATTTGACGCGGTATTCCATCCTGAAAACGAATGCGCGGGATCTGAAAACGGCGGGCTGAGGTTGACAAATTGCGTCAAGTCTGTCGGTGTGTCCTTTGTTTCTGTCGAAGTCACGATGTCCGAAATATTGTCATTCTCGAAGAATGTAACGGTCTCGCTTGGACTATCCCAAATGGCATAAAGGACAAGCGGCGAGGTGAAATCATAAATTTCCCCGTTCGAATACGACGTGCCACTTGCGTTTGGCTCTGTATTCCAATCGACGAAAGTCATTCCCGGGTTCGAAAAATTAGGGGTGAGATTCGCGAGGAGGGTAAGTGGCGTGGCTTCATTTTCCGTTTGCGACGCCTCCGTTGAATCCGAACTGCTGTCATTCTCGGCAAAAGCCACGGTCACGTCGGGTCCAACCCAGATGGCATAGAGATTTAGGGGGGCATCAAAGTTGTAATTTTCGCCGTCGGTATATGTGACGCCGCTCCCATTTGGCTCGGTATTCCAGTCCAGGAAGGCCGTTCCAGGGTTCGAAAAGCTTGGGCTTAGGTTCGCGAAGAGCGTTAAGTTGGTGGATACATCTTCCGTTTGGGTGGCGCTCAGGTGGTCCGAAACGCTGTCATTCTCGTAAAAAACAACCGTGGCGCCGCCAATGGCGAACGCCGGAATCGTCGAAAGCGAATTGCTTACGATGGCCGAACTGAGGACCATGCATACGGCAGCCACACAAAACCAATTTCGTCTCATAACGCAGCCCGATTGCTTGAATTATCGGATGAGATACTCGGTGTTTCGTCCATGGCATTTCCAATTCGAAGTCGCAATGCGCTTGGATATCAAACGCACGTCCAACGCATTCAACGCCGATGCTGCCTACCTACTTCGAAGTTGAATACGACAAACCTCACGATTTGCCTCACCGTTTCTACCTGGCCACAATCACCATTGATTCAGAGTTGTAACCGAGTCGTGGAGAAGTTGATACCCCACAAAATGTCGAGTGCTATGACGTTGCGCGACGTTGGCGCGCAACCTCGAAGGCTGCGACCGATACTGCGACGCCCGCATTGAGCGAATTGATTCGACCAACCTGTGGTATTGACACAATGGTCGCGCATCTCTTGCGAGTGAGCGCAGAAAGACCCTTGTCTTCCCCTCCCACGACGATCGCCACCGGGCCACTGCCAAGTTCAAGCGCGTAGAGCGAGTTCTTCGACTCGCCCGCGAGGCCCACCGTCAAAACGCCCGCGCGATTCAATTGGTCGATGGCGGTAGGGATACCGCCGACGTCACAAAAAGTGAGGTACTCGATGGCACCCGCCGCAGTCTTTGTCACCGACGGCGAGATTCGCGCCGAGCGGTGTCGGGGCAGGATGACACCCGTCACTCCCGCGCCATCGGCGCTGCGCAACATGGCGCCGAGGTTACGTGGATCGGTGACACCATCGCCGACCAGGAGAAACGGCTTGGAGACGCGCAGGAGATCGTCGAGGGAGACGGTGTCGAGATCCTGAGCGACGGCCATGACACCTTGGTGGCCCTCGGTCTTTGCCTCGCGATCTAGACGCGCCATCGAGATAAGGCTCACGGGTATGCGTTGGCGCTGCGCTTCGAATTCGATGGCGTCAAGGACCTCTGAGGCATCTTGCCCTTCGGCGATAAATATTTTTCTCACTGGGCGGCGTTTGGCACGCAGCAGTTCTAAAACTGCATGCCTACCTTCTACTTGGTCGCCCCCGACGCCCTCTCGCTCTCGCTGAGGGCGGCGTCCGGTACTGGGCGCGTCGCGGCGCGGGTTCGTGCGACCCGGACGCTGTGGACCACGCGACGCCGGCCAGCGGGAGCTCACGCGTCGCTACTCAAGAGGGCGACAGCGCTCGCCGCGATTCCCTCACCGCGTCCGAGAGCGCCGAGACCTTCGAAGCTCGTTGCCTTCACTGACACCGTGGCGCCAGCGATGGTCGAAAGTTCCTGCGACATTTCGGGCATGTAGGCGGCGAGTTTTGGTCGCTCGGCCATGATGGTCACGTCCGCCGACTCGATCTTCAAACCCTCGGCGCGCACGAGAGCGACTGTGGCTTCGAGGAGACGACGCGACGAGACTCCGTAGTAGATCGTTTCCGTGTCGGGAAAGTGGCGTCCTAGATCACCGAGGTTCGCGGCGCCGAGCAGCGCATCACACAGCGCGTGGGTCGCCGCGTCCGCGTCAGAATGTCCGACTAAGCCGGGACCTTCGGGCACGCGCACCAGACCCAGCCACAGTTCTCGCTCAGGGTCGTCGCTGAATGCGTGGACGTCGATTCCCTGACCGATCCTCAACTCTGGCTCCTTGCCTCGAGCACCTCAAGATCGCTGACGTGGGTGATCTTTACGTTGGTCGCTTCGCCGGGAATGACAATCACTTGAGCGCCAAGGGCTTCAACTAATCCCGCGTCGTCCGTGGCATCGCCACCTTGAGCGTGCGCCTTCTCCAAGACATCACGACGAAAGGCTTGGGGAGTCTGAACTCCAATGAGTTCCTCGCGTTCGAGTGTTTCGGCGACGACCGTGACGTTGTCCTTTGACACAACGCGCTTGACCGTGTCACTCAGCGCGAGTCCGGGGATTGCGGCGTCGGCGCCGTCTTTGACGGCTTGGACCACCGCATGAAAGAGTTGGGCGCTGGCCAGCGGCCGCGCCGCGTCGTGCACGACCACGATGTCCGCGTCCGCGCAATGCGCGAGGCCACAACGCACCGAAGACGCGCGCGACGTACCACCGGTCACGACAAGATCAGCGCCCTCGCCGTCGCCCTCATATCCATCAGGCACGACAACGATCACGAGATCGGCCACGTGGCGAGCCTGGGCGACGCTGCGGGCGGCGACGGTCCCACCGTCGAGCAGGGCGAACTGCTTCGCTCCCCCAAATCGGGTTCCTCGGCCCGCGGCCACTACGACGGCCGCGACGGACACGTCTAGGGCAGGACCGAGGCGAGCTTTTCTTCAGCCGCTTCTGTGTCCACGTTGAGAGCGAAGGTCAGCTCCGAGACGAGGATCTGACGAGCCCGGGTCAGCATACGCTTCTCGCCAGCGCTCAGACCCTTGTCCTTGTCGCGGATCGAGAGGTTGCGCACGACCTCGGCCACTTGGTAGATGTCCCCGGAGCGCAGTTTCTCTGAGTGGTTCTTGAAGCGACGCGACCAGTTCGTGGGCATGCGCGCTTCCTTCTTGCGAAGCACGGCGAAGACCTCTTCGACCTCTTCGTCGTTGATGACATCGCGTAGGCCGACCGACTCGGCGTTGGCGACCGGCACCATCAGAACCAGGTCCGTATAGGCGACCTTGAGCTTCAGATAGTCCTGCTTGACGTCAAAAGCCGTCATTTTCTCGATTTTCTCGACAGTACAAGCGCCGTGGTGGGGGTAGACGAGTCGATCGCCCTTTTTGTACTTGCGTGCGGTCATTACCTGGAGACTCCTCAGAGGGGCAACGCCCACGGGGTCAGGGGCGATTGGGGGATTAACTATTTTACCAGGTTTTCGCTATTCCGTGACGTCCTGATGGCGAGCGCCGTGCCCGGCGCGTGGCCACCACATGGCCTACGCGCGGAGCGCTCGGTCCTCGCGAACGGCCTTGATCGCTTCGACGAGGGAGTGGCAGCGCCAGAGCTCAACACCGGTGACGTCACCGACCTCGCTTGACGCAGGGAGAATGACCGACCGGGCGCCCAGGCGCTGCGCCTCCTGAACGCGGCGCGCCATGCCTGGTACCGCGCGGAGCTCTCCGGCCAGCCCCACCTCGCCCAGGGCGACGACGCTCGGCGACACGGCGAAACCAAGAGTCGCCGAGGCGATCGCCAGGGCCAGGGCGACGTCGGCGCCGGGCTCGCTGGCCCAAAGACCCCCCGCGGTCGCGGCAAAGACATCAAGCGCGCTCGCATCCACGTCACAACGAGCCTCGAGCACGGCGAGGAGCAGGGAGAGTCGCCGCGACGACACCTGGTAGGCCACGCGTTTGGTGGACCCTGTCGCGTGGGCGACGAGTGCCTGGATTTCGACGAGGAACGAGCGCGACCCGTCGTTCGTCACGGTCAAGACCACGCCCGGCACGTCCAGTTGGAGACCGCGCAGTGACACGGACGGGTCGGTGACCTCGCGGAGCCCGTCGCCGATCATCTCGAAGAGCCCGACTTCCCCGGTGGGACCGAATCGGTGCTTTTGCGCGCGCACGGTCCGCAGCGAACCGTGGCGATCCCCTTCGATGCGTATCACGGTGTCGACGAGGTGCTCGAGCGCGCGCGGCCCCGCGAGTTCGCCGTCCTTGGTCACGTGTCCGATGAGCAGCAAAGGAGTGCCCGTCGCTTTGGCGATGCCGCAGAGTCGCTCCGCGGATGCGCGAATCTGCGGCACCGAGCCCACGACGCTCGAGACGGCGTCGTCGCTCATCGCCGAGATCGAGTCGATCACGCACAGTGCCCTTGGACGTTGGCCAAGAAGTTCGCCCGCACTCTCAACGCTCGTGGTGGTCGCGATGTTCAGACTCGTCGGTATCTCGCCGAGGCGCCGTGCACGTTGGGCCACCTGAGGTGCGGACTCCTCCGCGGCGACGAGCAACACGTCGTGGTCGCCACCCAGCGCGCACAGCGTCATGAGCGCGAGCGTCGACTTGCCCACACCGGGCTCGCCATAGAGCAGAGTGGTCGAGCCGGCGATGAACCCACCGCCCAGAACGCGATCAAGTTCGCCGATTCCCGACGACCGAGCGACGCTCGCCTCACCGGCCACCTCGCGCAGCGCACTCGCGTGGACACTGACGTGCCGGAACGATTCGGCGCTCGGCGCTTCATCGATGGAGTTCCACTGGGCGCATGAGCCGCAGCGACCCTGCCATCTCGGCGAATGCGCCCCGCACTGACGACAGACGTAGGTCGCGTGTGCTTTCACTCCTCGAAGGTACCGGTGACCTGTGACGTGACGACGACTCAGGCGCCTACGCGGACGCTCTACGTCTAAGTTTGGGGAGCGGACTCTTCAAAGTCCACCGAAGGCGGTAGGCCCTCGACGCCTTCGAAGGTGAGGAACGTACCGTCATCGCCCTCCGCGGCGTCAACCACGATGGTCTGGCCCGCGCGGAACTCCTTGAACAGGATCTTCTCGCTCAAGGCGTCCTCCACGTACTGCTGGACAGCGCGGCGCAAGGGACGAGCGCCTAGTTCGGGGTCGTACCCCTTATCGGCCAAGTACTCCTGGGCCTTCGCCGAAAGTTCGAGGCCCAATCCCTGGGTCGCGAGTTGATCACGCAGCCGAGTAATGAAGAGGTCAGCCACGGCCATGACCTCAACCTTGGTCAACTCATGGAAGACGATGGTGTCATCAATGCGGTTCAAGAACTCCGGGCGAAAGTGCGCCTTGAGGGCCTGGTTGACCTTCTCTTTCATGCGCTCGTGGGTAATGGAGTCCGAGCCCTTGCCAAAGCCAATGGCGGCTTTGCGCAGGTCTGACGTGCCCAGGTTCGAAGTCATGATCAGAATCGTGTTCTTGAAGTCCACAGCGCGACCTTGAGAGTCAGTCAAGCGGCCGTCTTCGAGGATCTGCAACAGGGTGTTGAAGACGTCAGGGTGAGCCTTCTCCACTTCGTCGAAGAGAACGACCGAGAAGGGCTTACGACGTACGGCCTCGGTGAGTTGACCACCCTCGTCATATCCCACGTACCCCGGAGGCGAACCCACGAGTCTCGAGACAGAGTGCTTCTCCATGTACTCCGACATGTCCAGTTGGATAAGCGCGTCGGCGTCGTCGAAGAGGAACTCGGCCAGGGTCTTGGCGAGCTCGGTCTTTCCCACCCCGGTCGGGCCGAGGAAGATGAATGAGCCACCGGGACGCTTGGGATCCTTCAGTCCCGCGCGAGTGCGGCGAATCGCCCGACTGAGTGAG
This sequence comes from Acidimicrobiales bacterium, assembly GCA_050701895.1. Taxonomy (GTDB): domain Bacteria; phylum Actinomycetota; class Acidimicrobiia; order Acidimicrobiales; family RAAP-2; genus RAAP-2. Next base: position 25,172 of record JBOGFT010000065.1, on the reverse strand, counting down.
GTGACGGCCTCGTCTTGACCGATGACGCGCTTGTGCAACTCGTCCTCCATGCGCAGGAGCTTGACCGTCTCCTCCTCAGTCAATCGGTAGACCGGAATCCCCGTCCACACGGCCAGCACCTCGGCGATGGTCTCCTCGTCCACGAGGTCGAAGGACTCTCCGCCGACCGTGAGCATCGAGGCGTCGATCTCGTCGCGCTTGGCGATTAGATCCTGCTCTTGCTGGTCGAGGGCCTTGGCCTGATCGAGCGCGCCTGAGTCCATGGCGGACTCCTTGTCGCGACGCAGACGAAGTATGTCCTCGTCGAGTTTCTTCGCCGCGGGCGGGGTGTCCATGCGCCGAATGCGCAGACGACTGCCGGCCTCATCGATGAGGTCAATGGCCTTGTCGGGCAAGAAGCGGTCCGAGATGTAGCGGTCGGACATGTTGGCGGCGGCGATCAGTGCCTGGTCGGTGATCTTGACCGCGTGGAACTCTTCGTAGACCTCGCGCAGACCCTTCAGGATCTCGATCGTCATGGCGACCGAGGGCTGCTCCACCTTCACCGGCTGGAAGCGACGCTCGAGGGCGGCGTCCTTTTCAATGTGCTTGCGGTACTCGTCGATCGTCGTGGCGCCAACGGTCTGGAGCTCACCGCGGGCCAGCATGGGCTTCAAGATCGAAGCGGCGTCGATGGCGCCTTCGGCGGCCCCGGCACCGACGAGAGTGTGGATCTCGTCAATGAACAAGATGATGTCCCCGCGGGTGCGAATCTCTTTCAGCACCTTCTTCAGGCGCTCCTCGAAGTCACCGCGGTAACGGCTACCCGCGACGAGCGCCCCGAGGTCGAGGGTGTAGAGCTGCTTGTCGGCGAGTGTCACCGGCACCTGATTGGCGACGATGCGCTGGGCCAGTCCCTCAACGATGGCGGTCTTGCCGACACCAGGCTCGCCGATCAGCACCGGGTTGTTCTTGGTGCGGCGCGAGAGCACTTGCATCACGCGCTCGACTTCCTTCTCGCGGCCCACGAGCGGATCGAGCTTGCCCTCGCGGGCGAACTGCGTGAGGTTGCGGCCGAACTGGTCGAGGACGGCCGAACCACCGGCGGCTTCGGGGTCTCCCTTGGAGGCGCCCGTGGCACTGGCTGCGCCAGCCTCTTTGCCGGCCTGACCGGACATCATCTGAATAACCTGAGTACGAACTCGCGCCATGTCCGCGCCAAGGTCGTTCAGCACTTGGGCTGCGACGCCCTCGCCCTCACGAACCAGCCCGAGGAGCATGTGCTCGGTGCCGATATAGGAGTGACCCAGCTGCAGCGCCTCGCGCAAGGAGAGTTCCAGGACCTTCTTGGCCCGTGGGGTAAAGGGTGGTGAGCCGGGCGACGGGTTGGTGTTGGTCCCAATGGCCTCTTCCACCTTCTCGCGCACCACGTCGAACGTGACCCCCAAGGCATCGAGAGCCTTGGCCGCGACGCCTTCGCCCTCACGGATGAGTCCGAGCAGGATGTGCTCGGTTCCGATGAAGGCGTGGTTCAGGTCACGGGCCTCTTCCTGAGCAAGTACGAGAACTCGCCGGGCGCGATCAGTAAAACGTTCAAACAATGGTCGTCCTTTGTTCTTTTGTTTGAAGTGTACCGGTCAATCAGGTGTGTTATGTCGAGCCCCCCGGACCACCAAGAACGGGTCCTCTAAGGTGTGAACGTGAATCCCCTCGAACTGCTAGGGCTTGCGTCAGTTGACGAAGATCTGGTTCGACTTGAGGTTTTGCTCACCGAGGCGGTCATCTTTGGGGACCCCTATCTCGATTCGGTGACGACACACCTCATTGACGCGGGGGGCAAGCGCCTGCGCGCGTCATTGGCGGTCGCGTCCGCCACGAGCGGCGAGCATCGCGCGACTCTTGAGGACCTGATGGGTGCCGTCTCTCTCGAGTTGATGCACGTCGCTTCTCTCTACCACGACGACGTCATGGACGAGGCAGAGATACGGCGCAACGTCGACAGTGTGAACGCCAGGTACGGAAACCTGATCGCCATCGTGGCGGGTGACTACCTGATGGCGCGCTCCGCGGGCATCGCTGCCGACCTCGGTGCCGAGTCCGCGAGCCTGATGGCGCGAACCCTCGCCTGGCTGACGCGAGGTCAGGTCAGCGAGGTCCGCACGGCCTTCTCCCTGCATCGCTCCGAGCACGACTACTTCGAGGCGATCGAGGGCAAGACCGCGGCACTCATGTCCTCAAGTTGCCGCATGGGAGCGATGACGGCGCACCTGGCTTCAGAGGAGACTGAGGCGCTCGCCGAGTTCGGTCGCTGCTTTGGCATCGTGTACCAACTACGCGACGACATCTTGGACTTGATCGCGACGGACAATCAACTCGGAAAGCCACCGGGCCAGGACCTGGCCGAGGGTATCTACAGCCTGCCCACCTTGTACGCGCTGCGCGACTCACGACAAGCTGAGGAGTTGACCTCACTACTCGGGCGAGCCCTCGATGACGACGACCGAGAGCGGGCGCGCAAGTTAGTTGTGGCGACCGACGGCATCGATCGCACCTTGCTCGCGGCCAATCGTTTCCTCGCCGACGCGCATCGCGCCATCGCGGTGTTGCCGAGCGCCAAACTTCGCGTGGGCTTTACCGGATTGATCTCCTCACTCCTCGAGGATCTGCCCCGCTACTAGTTGCGTTCGGGCTTCAGGGTCGGAAAGGCAATCACCTCTTTGAGGTTCGACTCGTCGGCCAGTATCACGACAAGGCGATCCATGCCCACACCGAGACCCGCTGTCGGAGGGAGTCCCCACTCGAGGGCCATGATGTAGTCCTCGTCGATGAGCATCGTCTCGTCCTCGCCCGCGGCCGCGAGGCGCGCCTGATCTTCGAAACGGGCACGCTGCTCGACCGGATCGTTGAGTTCAGAGAATCCATTCGACAGTTCGCGCCCCGCTGCGTAGGACTCGAAGCGCTCGGTGAGTTCTGCGTCTCGTCGGTGTCGACGAGATAGTGGCGAGACTTCCACGGGGTACTCGGTCATGAACGTCGCGTTCCACAACGTCTCATCGGCCCGGAGCTCGGCCAACTCCGCGAGGCAACGGCCCGCACCCCACGATGCATGAGTTGTCACGCCGCGTTCGCGTAGGTACCCGGCGAGTTCTTCGAGGGGCGTGTGGACTGACACATCACGTCCAACGGCTTCACTGGCGAGCTCGGCCATTGTCCGACGAGGCCACGGGGTCCTAAAGGAGATGGGTTGGCCCTGATACTCAAACTCCGTCGCACCGAGGACGTCCATGGCGACGCCCGCCACGAGCTCCTCGGTGAAGGACATCATGTCCTCGAAGTCCCAGTAGGCGGCGTAGAGCTCGAGCATGGTGAACTCGGGATTATGACGGGGACTCACCCCTTCATTGCGAAAGACGCGTCCCAGTTCGAAGACCCGCTCGAAGCCACCCACCACGAGTCGCTTCAACCAGAGTTCGGGGGCGACGCGCAAATAGAAGTCGCTGTCAAAGGCGTTGTGCCTCGTGATGAAGGGACGAGCGGCGGAGCCACTGGGAATCGGGTTCAAGATCGGGGTCTCGACCTCCATGAATCCCGCCGCCCAGCAGCGTTCGCGCACCGCGCGGATCACATCGCTGCGACGTTGCAACGATCGCCGAGTCGTCTCATTCGCCCAGAGGTCGGCCTCGCGGTGGCGATAGCGAAGATCGAAGTCGGCAATGCCGGCCCACTTGTCGCCAAAGTTGCGCAGCGCCTCAGCCAGTCGCTCCCAGGACGCCACTTTCACCGAGAGCTCACCACGCTTCGTACGCACGACCTCGCCCACGACCCCGACCCAGTCACCCAAGTGAAGTTTCGTGAACTCGTCGAAGCTCTGCGCCACGCTCTCGAGCGCGAAGAGCTGAATCTCACCGGTGGAGTCGCGCATGGTGGCAAAGGCCAGCTTGCCCTGGCGCCGCAACAACACGATCCGTCCAGCCACGTGCACTACTTGGCCTGACTCTTCGCCCTCCTTCAGGAACGAGAACGCACCCCGCAGGGATGCCGCGTAGGCGTCGTGGGCGAACTGATAGGGCGTGGTCACGTGATCTCTTTCGAATGATTCCTTTCATGAACGATACGCAATCCGTGCAAGGTCAACCACGGTTCGACGATGCGCACATATTTCGTGTGGGGCGCGATGAGGCTGGCGAGTCCGCCGGTGCCAATGATCGTGGCTTCGCCGAGCTCGTCGAGGATGCGCTCGACAATGCCGTCCACCTGCGCCGCGAAGCCATAGAGGACGCCGCTTTGGATCGACTCGACGGTCGATCGGCCGATCACCGAGCGAGGTCGCACCAGCTCGACCGAGCGCAGCGCGGCGGCGTGGGTGTAGAGCGCCTCGAGGGAGATCGCCACACCGGGGGCGATGGCGCCCCCGAGGTACTCGCCTTTCTCGCTGATGACGTCAAAGACCGTGGCCGTGCCCAAGTCGACGACAACCGACGCGCCCGGGTAGAGGTCGTAGGCGCCCACGGCGTCGGCCACGCGATCGGCGCCGACCTCACGCGGGTTGTCGTAGAGGATGGGCAAACCCGACTTGGTGCCGGGCCCGAGCACCGTCAGGTCGAGGTCCGAGAACCACCGCTTGGCCATTCGGCGCAGTTGAGTCGTCACGGTCGGAGCCGAGGAGCAGATTGCGATCTCGCTGACCGTGGACTTGAGATCCAACCCCTCGAGATCGAGCAGTTGGGTCAGCATGATGGCGTGCTCATCGGGCGTGCGCTCGACAACAGTCGACGTACGCCAGTGATACGCGAGTCCGTGCTCGCCGCTCGCTCGGGCAAATCCCATGGCCTCGGGGGCGTCGAGGTCGGCCTCGCCGAAGAGGCCGATCAGCGTCTCGGTGTTGCCGACATCCATCGCCAACAGCATCAGCTGTCCCCGACGACGTCGACCGGTCCGTTGTCGAGCAAGCGCACACCATCGACGAAACCCGCGACGAGGGCGCGCCGAGAGCCCGATTCATGGTCGCGTGTTGGACGCAAGGTGCGAGGGTCGACGACCTCGGCGTAGGCGATATCGACGCCTGCGTCGTCGAGAATGGTTCGCATCGTGGCCCTGTGCGTGCTGGCACGAGCGTGGGTAGTCGACACATGCGACAGCGCGCGCGACATTACCAACGCGCGGCGGCGTCCCTCGTTCGACAGACGAACATTTCGACTCGAGAGGGCCAGGCCGTCCTCGTCGCGCACGATCGGACAACCCACGACCTCGACGTCGAATGCGAGATCGTCGACGAGCTGACGCACGACCGCGAGCTGTTGATAGTCCTTTTCCCCGAAGAACGCCCGGCTCGGCCCCGTGACGGAGAAAAGCTTCGCCACGACGCTCGCCACGCCATCGAAGTGCCCCGGGCGATCGGCTCCCTCGAACACGTCACCGATTCCGCGAACCGACACGGTCGTTGGCGTGCACTCGGGATAGTCGGGCCACATCTCTTTGAGCGTGGGAGTCACTAAGCAGTCGACACCGCATTCGAGCGCCACCGCGCGATCATGATCCAGCGTGCGGGGGTAGTGCGCGAGGTCGCTCTCGTCGGCGAACTGCAGCGGGTTCACAAAGATGGTCGCAATAACCACGTCGCTCTGGACCTTGGCCTCGCGAAAAAGAGACCGGTGACCCTCGTGCAACGCGCCCATCGTGGGCACCAGACCGACGCGACGTCCCCTACGGCGCTCGTCGCGCGCAAACTGGCGCCACGACACGATGTCGGTCAGTTCGAGCATTAGGCCGAGGCCAGCCGACGCGCTTCGGCGAGTTCGAAGGCCGCGTTCGCCAGCGCCACGTAGGTTGCACGCTCCGCCTCGGGTATGGCGGCGAGATGGGCGTCGATGGTGGCCATGTCGGCACGCGACGCTGGTCCGGTGAGGGCACGTTGGGCGCCCATCTCGACGACATCGCTGAGGGCCTGTTGGATTAGCGGCACGAAGTCCTCCAGGGTCAGGCCCGCCGACGCAGCCAGCACCTCGACGTGGCCCATCAAGGCGACCAGGTGATTGGCCGCCACGCTGGCCGTGGCGTGATAGTTCACGCGCCGGTCATCGCGCAGATGTACGGTCCGCCCCTCCAGTGAGGCTACGAGTTCGTTGATGACCTCATCCCCGCCGACGCTAAAGAGCGCGCCGCGCAGTCGACTCGCGCCAACCTCAGGGTTCGACAGGACCGCCAGAGGGTGCATGAAGCCCGCGCGAGGGTGCTTAGCCACTTCGGAGAGACCCCGTGAGCCCGCCACGTGCGCGACGACACGCGCGTCCCTGGGTTCCAGGGCGTTGGACACAACAGCGATGGCGTCGTCGGGCACGCACAGTAGGACAACCTCGCTCGCACCAACCCGATCGAGTTCGTCGCGATGGATCAGGCGCACCTCGTGACCGACCTGCGTCAACGCCGCAGCGAAGGACGTCCCAGCGCGTCCCGCGCCGACGATGGCAATCTTCATGCTGGCTCCATTCCCGTTCCGGCCCCGCAGGTGCCGTTCGGTGACTAGCGCAATGACGAAAGTGTACCGAGTTCTTCGACCCGCCCGTCCGCATTGACCAACTGGGCGTCGCTTACGAGTTCTGGCGCCAACTCGGCCAGAGGGCGCAGCACGAAGGCCCGCTCGTTCATTCGCGGGTGCGGCAGCGTCAACTCGGGGCCGTGGCGCGTCTCGTCTCCCACGAGCAGGACGTCGACGTCGAGAGTGCGCGGTCCCCAGCGGACCTCGCGCGTTCGCCCGGCGTCCTCTTCGGCACGGCGCGCGCGTTCGAGCAGTTCGTCCGCGCTGGCCTCGGTCGTGATCTCCATCACCATGTTCCAGAAGTCGTCCTGCTCGACTCCTCCCACCGGCTCGGTCTGGTACACCTTCGACAGTCGAAAGGGCTCGCCCATGGCGAGTGTTGGTATCGCGCCCTCCAGGTGCGCCGCACGATCTCCGACGTTCGTGCCAAGCGACAGGTAGGCGAAGCGCACTAGGGGCGCGTGACGGTGCAGCGCACGCCGACCGTGCCAACGTCTTGGGCGACCGGCGGGTGCACCTTGCGAACGGCGACCATCACCGAGGAGATCTCCTCGTCGTAGGCGAGTATTTCGCGCGAGAGTCGATAGGCCAGCGTCTCGAGAAGTAGATACGCGCCTTCGCTCGCCACCTTCGTCGCGATCTCCAAGACCTCGGCGTAGTTCGTCGTCTCGGCCAGGTCGTCGTCGATCGCCGCCCCTTCGAAGGGTCGCACGATGTCGATGTCGAAGGCCAGGGGCTGCGCATGGTCGCGCTCCTCGCTGAGCACCCCCACGATCGCGCTGACCCGCAACTCTCTGAGTTCGATGACGTCGCTACTCATGAACGTTCTCGGGCAGATCCATGAGCACCGAGCGTCCATCCGGCCCGATCGAGCGCTTGAAGAGGCGTTCCACCAGGGCAATGGACGCGGGCACGGTGGACACCTTCTGGCTCCACACCAGGTAGCCGGCCACTACCCCGAGGAGACGATCGGACACCTCGTCACCGTGCAAGAGGACGGTCGTGTTCGTCGCCATGCAGTTCGCGACGTCGTGATAGCAGGCCTCAAGCACCTCGCGCTGCTGGGGACCTCCGCGCAGCGCGTAGTGGCTCGCGGTAAGTCCGTGCTCGAAGTAGGCGCTCATGTTCTGCATAATCGGCAGGATCGAGATGACGCGACCGAACCCCTGATGCTTCAGCCACAGCAGCTCCTCGTCGCGTCGGACTTGGCGGTGCACGGTGGTCGATCCGCCAGGACGCTCCGAGACGGCCAGTATTCCTTTGTAGACCCAGGTAAAGCCACGCGGCTCGATGCCGGCCGCCCACTTGCCCTTCACGGCGTCACCGCCTCGAGGGGCGTCGTGAGCAGGTCTCGCAGCTGAACAGTTTCTTGGACGTCGTGCACTCGCACCATACTGACACCTTGGACCATGGCCCAGGCCTCTGTGGCCAGTGATCCCTCGAGTCGCTCATCCACGCTCAGCGTGTCGCGTCCGAGGCGGCCGAGGAAGCTCTTGCGACTCGTGCCGATCAAAACGCCCGCGTCGTGGCGCCGCGCGAGTTCTACGAAGTGGTCGCAGTGCGCCAACAACGTGAGATTGTGCTCGACGGTCTTGCCAAAACCGATGCCCGGGTCCAGCCACAGCTGCGCCACACCAGCGCCGCGGGCCTCCTCGGCGATACGGGCAAGGAAATCTCCGACTTCATCCACGACGTCGTCGTAGGTGGGGTTGTCCTGCATCACTTGCGAGTCCCCCCGGCGATGCATGGCAACATATCCCACGCCGAGTTCGCCAGCGACCCCAAAGAGGCTCGAGGAGACGTCGTTCACGACGCTGGCCCCGGCCGCCACGGCGGCGCGCGCCACCGATTCCTTTTGCGTGTCGATCGAAACCGGCCCGAGCAGGGCCAATGCCCGCACGACCGCCAGGACACGGCTCAGCTCCTCGTCCTCGTCGACTGGGGTCGCGCCGGGCCGGGTCGATTCGCCCCCGACATCCACCACGTCCGCACCGTGGGAAAAGTGGGCGCACCCGCGCGCGATCGCCTCGTCGGCGGCGAGGGTGCGCGAGGTGGGGAAAAACGAGTCGGGCGTCACGTTCACGATGCCCATGACAGCGGGGCTCAGTGCCACGCGGACCTTCGTTGGTGGATGAACTCCAGCGCCTCGGCCCGAGTTTTGGCGTCGTCGCGAAAGACGCCCCGCACGGCTGACGTGACGGTGGTCATGCCTTCTTTTTTGACTCCGCGCATCGACATGCAAAAGTGCTCGGCTTCGATGACCACGATGGAGCCTCGAGGCCTCAACTCCGCCTCCATCGCTTCGACAATCTGCGTGGTCATCCGTTCTTGAACCTGAAGGCGTCGCGCAAACCCCTCGACCGTGCGGGCCAGTTTCGAAAGCCCCGTGATGCGTCCATCGTCCCCGGGGAGGTACGCGACGTGAGCAAAGCCCTGAAAGGGGACGAGATGGTGCTCGCACAGCGACGTGAAGGGGATGTCACGCACCATGACCATCTCGTCGTGGTCGATCTCGAAGGTCACGCGCAGGTGCTCGCCCGGATCGGACTCGACGCCCTTGAAGAGTTCTTTGTACATCTCAGCCACCCGCCGCGGGGTATCGAGGAGCCCCTGGCGCGTCGGATCTTCACCGATCGCCTCAAGCAGTTCGTAAATGAGTTCTTGGATCCGTGGCTGGTCAACCACGTCTAGACACCGCCGACGTAGGTGTAGATCGCGTCCAGGTTGCGGTAGCGCTCGTTAACGTCGAGGCCGTACCCGACAACGAAGTCGGGTGGGATCGTAAAGCCCACGTATTTCAGCGACTGCTCGACTCGCTGCTCTCCCTCTTTCAAGAGCAACGCGCAGACCTCCAGACTGGCGGGACTGCGCGCGCCGAGGTACTGGCGCAGGTAGTTGAGCGTCAGTCCCGAGTCGACGACGTCCTCGACGATCACGACATCTCGGTCCGCAAGGTCGACGTCGAGGTCCTTCACGATGCGCACGACACCACTCGTCTTGGTGGCCGCGCCGTAGGAGGACACCGCCATAAAGTCCACCTCCACCGGCAGCTCGATGGCCCGCATCAAGTCAGCCATGAAGTTGATCGCGCCCTTCAAGACGCACACCAACAGCGGCGGACTCTCGGCGTAATCGAGGGTGATCTGAGACCCGAGTTCGCTGACTCGATCGTGCACTTCCTTCGCCGAAACGACGACGTCACCGAGCACGCCCTGAGCCCATTTGGCGGTGAAATCGTGCGGCGAGTGCCTATCCATGTGGAGTTAGCGTAGCGGAGCCGCCTTCGAGACTTAGGTGTTGCGCCCGTCGCGAGAGCCGGCGTCCACCCTCGAGCTCCACCGCGACGACGTCGCCGTCGACGACGCCAAGAGCACGTTCGATCTCGGCGCTGCTCGGAGGATGTTGCTCACCGAGTTCGTCGATGACAGATAGACGGGTGCGCAGCCACCTGCGAAGTCGCGCCCGCGGCCACTCGCGTAACTGGCGACAGTCCACTTCTTCTAGCGCGCCCGGACCGTCTGCCTCGACCAGAGCGGCGAGCCAGTTCCGATCATCGAAGAGCACCTCGGCTTGACGGGCTAAGAGCGGCACGACGTCACGCTCGGCCACCTCGCACAAAAGTGGTATCAGTTGGTGACGGACGCGATTGCGGCGAAAGGAGAGATCGTCGTTGGACTCATCGTGTCGCGTGCTAAGACCTCTTTCGGCGACGAGTTCGGCCACGTCCGCACGGCGAAGCCGCACCATCGGCTTGGTCGGATCGTTCACCAGAGGCGAGAGCCCGTCGAGTCCCGCCCCGCGGATCATGTTCAAGAGCACCGTTTCAGCCAGGTCGTCCATCGTGTGGCCAGTGAGAGCGCCTCGTGGCAGGATCCGACGGCGTTCGCTCCGGGCTCGCGCTTCGTAGTTCCCTCCCGGAGCGATCACCACGTCATGCACCTCAACGGGCACATCAAGCGCGGCACCAACGCTGAGCACGAACTCGGCGTCGACGGTGCTCCCCGCGCGAGTGTGATGGTCGACGTGGTGAACGCGCACACTGAGGTTGGCGTCAAGCGCGAGAAGAAGCAGTCCCAGTGAGTCCGGCCCGCCGGACACGGCAAGATCGACGCTCTCGCCCGCCGCGGGGAAGCGACACGCGTCGAGGAGTTGCTGGACAGACTTCACGCCCTTAGGTTAGGCACCAAGCAATGCGGGTTCACTGGGGTGAGCACTCGCGCGAACTCGGCGCGTTCCGCGAGTCCGACGCCACGCGGCAAAGAGCCAGCCGAGCAGAAACCACGCGGCGCTGTAGGCGCTCACGTAGAAGCCGACGGGCCAGTTCGTGGCGAACGAGCACGCGAGCGCCGCCCAGATCGTGACCAGCGCCATCACCACCGACAGGACGAGGGCGACGGGCGCCCGATCACTGAAACTGCGCGCGGCGGCGGGCGGCCCGATCATCAAGGTGAAGATCAAGAGCGCGCCGACGACCGGCACCGTCATGGTGGTGGCGCAGGCGAGCACGATGAGAAAGATCATCTCGATGCGCGCAGGCCGCAGCCCCTTCGCGGCGGCAACGTCGGGTACCAGCGCCGTCAGCAGAAGTTGCCGGTAGAGGACGGCCACGCTGAGCACGCAGATCGCCCCGAGCATGGCGACCGGCCAGATCTGGCTGGTGCTCACACCGAGAATCTCCCCGAAGAGAAGCGAGAAGATCTCCGGCTCGTACTCGGTGCTCTGGCTAAGGAACGCGGCCCCCAGGGCCAACATCATGACCAGCGCCAGCGCGGTTACCACGTCCACGCGGCGGCGGCGCGAGAGTCTCCCGATACCAAGCGCCGCCGCCAGTGAGAAGACACCTAACCCCAAAAGCGGGTTGATACCAATCAAGTTTGCGGCGGCGGCGCCGGCGAAGGCCCCGTTGGGAATGGCGTGGGCGGGAAAGGCCGCTCCGCGCATGACGACGAAAAAGCCAACCACGCCCGCCACGATCGCCACGATCGTTCCAATCAACCACGCGTTCTCCATGAAGCCCGAAAACATCAGACCGCCTCCACCGACCGTGCCAGGGGGCGAGACGTTGACTCCGGCGCGCGACGATCGGCGCGACGACGCAGCACGGGCAGCCCTGAGAGGAGATACGACACGAAGATGAGAGCGACAATGAAGAAGCTCACGGGCAGTCCTTGGCTGGAGGGGAACCAGTAGTAGCTGTCGTAGGCGAGCAGCACGCCCAGCCACGTGGCGAGCACGCCCATCACGCACGACCAGATAATCGCGCGACGCAGCCTGCTGGTCAGGCGCAACGTCGTCGCGGCGGGACCGATGAGCAGCGCCGTCGAGAGAATCGAACCGATGGAGATCGCGGAAAGTCCCACCGCGGCGGCGAGCGACAACATGAACAAGAGGCCGACCAGGCCGACGTGCACCCCGCGCGCAGAGGCGAGATCGGGGCTGATTGAACTGAGCAGCAGCGGTCGGTAGATCACGGCGACGATGGCCAGAGTCACCGCGCCGGTCACGACGGCGATCGGGATCGTCGAGGGACCGAGCGCGAAGATCGACCCGAAGAGAATCTGCTGGGAGACGCCGGTCGTTGCGCTCTTGGTCGTGTCCAGATACAGGAACAGCGCCGAGAGACCCGTCGCGAATCCGAGCACCACGCCCGTCGCCACGTCGCGACCCCGGACGCGATCCACTCCCACCAGCTCCATCGCGCCCCCGCCCAGGACGCCAGCGCTGAGAAAGCCCAAGAGTGGGCTGAGGTTGTAGAAGAAGGCACCCGAGCCGCCGGTTGTCGCCACGTCGGTGAGGGCGTGCCCGGCGAAGGACTGTCCGCGCACGACCGTGAAGACACCCACGATCGCCGAGACGATCGCCGTCACGCCACCGATGACGAAAGCGACGTGAACAGGCTCGCTCGAGAAGAAACCGGGCTCGAAGATGAATGCCACGTCTAGTTGACAGTCAGCGTGGAGTGATCGGGTATCTCACGGTCATCCTGACCGGGTTCGGCCACGACCAGCACTCGACCGTGCAACCTCAAGACGTCCACGTGGTGCCCGTAGAGCTTGCTCAGCACGTCGGACCGCACGACCTCGTCGGTGGCGCCACTCGCCGCGCGCCCGTTCGTCAGATAGACAATGCGGTCCATCACCGGCAAAAGCGCGTTCATCTCGTGGGCTGACAACAACACCGCCACGTGGTGGTCAGTCGCGACGCGGTGCAGTAGAGCGACAATCTCCTGAACGCTGCGCGGGTCGAGATTGGCTAAGGGTTCGTCCAGTAAGAGGAGCGAGGGCTCGCTCACGAGTGCGTGGGCGATGAGAACCCGCTGCTGTTCGCCTCCCGAGAGAGCCCCCACGCGACTGTCGGCGAAACGCTCGGCGTTAACGTCGACGATCAGCGCCTCCACGCGGTCCCGCTCTTCCTTCGTTCGTCGTTTAAATCCGTATCGCTGGGCGTCGAGACCCAGCGCTACAAAATCCCGAGCCCGAATCGGAATGTCCGGATCGAGGAGAACCTTCTGAGGCACGTAGCCAAGTGAGGGACCCCGCCCAGCAGGTTCGCCGTTGACGCGAATCTGGCCCTCATCAATGTGCTGCAGGCCGAGAATCGCCTTCAGCAGCGTGGTCTTGCCCGCGCCATTGGAGCCGATGAGTCCCGTGAACTCACCGCGATGCACCTCAAAGCTGACCTCGTCGAGCACTTTTCGCCGCGAGAACGAGACGCTGACCTGATCAACCTCAAGAACGCGAGGTCGACTCATAGCTTCTTGGTGGACTTACCCGTGGCGACGGCCGCCTGGATGGCCGCAACCTCGGCCTCCATCCACGCCTGGTAGTCGTACCCCGGGGTCGGCATCGTCTCGTACACCCCCACGACGGGCACTTTATTCTTCAGCGCCGTCATGCGGATCGACGTGGTAAGCGCATCGACGACCTGCTGGTTGTAGCAGAAAACCTTGACCTCGTGCCTGGTGAAGAAACCCTCCTCGAGCGTGATGTCCTCGGGCGCCGGATCTACGCCGTTCATGATGTCGGCCTGGAAGACAAGGGGCGTCTTGATCTTGACTCCCATGGCCTTCAACAGATAGTCAGCGACTGGCTCGGTGACGGCCACGGGCGTGCCGTCGTACTTCGACTTGAAGGCGGTGATCGCCGCGAACCACGGTTGGAGAGACGAAATGAAGGTCCTTAGATTCGCTTCGAAGTACGCAGCATGCCCCGGCTCGATCCGCGCGAGGTCCTTCTCCATGACCTGTGAGACGGCCGGCATGGTCTTTGGGTTGTACCAGAGGTGGGGGTTGGAGGTGTCACTGGGCAGGCCGAGGACGTCTTGGGCGACGATGACCTTTCGACGCGAATTCGGCGATGCGGCCTCGATACTGTTCATGAAACCGTCGTACCCGACGCCGTTCTGGACGATCAGCTGGGCCCCGGCGACGATCTCGGCGACGCTGGCACTCGCCTCGAAGGTGTGAGGGTCGGTGTTGGGATTGCTCAGAATCGAGGAGACTTTGACGTATTGGCCGCCGATCTGGCTCATCACGTTGGCGTACTCATTCTCGGCTCCCACCGCAATAATGAGCTTGTTCTTGTTTCCAGCGAACGCGGGACGCGCCGAGAATGTGGCCACGACGAACCCGCCCAGGAGAAGCGCGGCCGCGAGCCCGACGCAGCCCACGCGCCCTACACCTCGGGCGAGAAAGGGAAGCGAGCACGGGTTCACGGGAACACTGTAGATTGAGACTGAGTCTCAATACAATTGAGACGGGAAGCAAGGAGGAGCGTGGCCGACACTCACCCAGACCACGGTCACGTCGACTCGTCTCACGACGACCTGCACGAATTGGTGGCGGTGCATCTTCACCGCATCAATCAGCGCTACACCCCCGGAAGACAGGCCGTTGTCGAACTACTCGCCACGTCGGGGCGACCGCTCAGCATCTCCGACATCGCCCACGCCATCCCCGACGTCCCACGCAGTTCCGCGTATCGGCATTTATCGGATCTACAAGGCGCGGGGGTCGTGCGGCGCATCGCCGCCAACGACGTGTTCGCTCGCTTCGAGTTAGCCGAGGATCTCACGCACCATCACCATCACCTCCTCTGCTCGTCGTGCGGTCGCGTTATCGACGTGACGCCCTCTTCAGACTTCGAGCGCACGGTGAGCGCCATGGTGGACGAGCTCGCGCGCCAACAAGGTTTCGCGGCGACCTCACACGCCCTCGACGTGATAGGACACTGCGCATCATGCCAAGAGAGGTAACTCTGGCTCCGCAACGGCGCGACGAGCTGACGGTGTATCCGGCTCAGAACCTTCTCGCGCTCGGCGTGGACGCCTTCGTGACCGATCGTTTCAATGGGGTGAGCGTGGCGCCCTACGACTCACTGAACCTAGGTGATCACGTGGGCGACGATGAGGATCACGTGCGAGCGAATCGAGCGCTCGTGGCCCACGCGGTCGGCGTCGACGCAGATCACTTCATCACCGTGCGCCAGGTGCACGGCGCAACCGTGCTCGAGGGGGCGATGATCACACCAACGAGCGAAGCCGACGCTCTCGTTACGGGGTTCTCCGACCTCGCGTTGGCCGTCCTCGTGGCGGACTGCGTGCCCATCGCCCTTGTGGATGCGAACTCGGGACGAGTGGGCGTAGTGCACGCCGGCTGGCGGGGCCTCGTGGCGGGAGTCATTGCCCGAACTCTCGAGAGATTCGATCCAGGCGTTACGCACGTCTTCATTGGACCGTCGATCTCAAAGGAGCGCTACCAAGTGGGGACCGAGGTCGCTGAACACTTCGACCAGGTGGAGGATGCCCTCATCGCCGACAGCGGCGACCGCTCTCGCCTCGATCTTCGCGTCGTCGCGACACATCAACTCGTTACCGCGGGTGTTGCGGATGAGCACATCGTCCTCAGCCGTGAGGTGACCGATGGCGGTGAGGTCTTTTTCAGCGACCGCGCGCAGCGTCCCTGCGGTCGCTTCGCCCTCGTTGCGAAGCGCCGTAGCATGAGAACGCCATGAGCGAAGCGACGATCCCCGAGCGCGCCGAACTCTTTCGCTACATCGGCCTTGACATCGAGGGGTCATCACTTCGCGCGACCTACGAACTCGACGACCGCCCCTTCGTAGAGACCGTCACCTTTGACGGTGTGGGCTCGCTCGAGCGGCCCGACGTGCGCTTGGTCGCCGAACTCTGGTTTCTCATCGCCGGCCTCTCGTACTACAAGGCCGGCGCCGCCCGTGGCGTAGATGTCGGCGGTACTCCGCTCGGTCGCGCCGGGGAGTTGCTCCTCGCGGCCGCTCTACGCGACGGGCTGGCCGAATTCGCCTACCGCAATCAGCTCCCTCTGGACGGCGTCACGATCTCGGGGGGAACCGAGGTCGCCATCACTCCCGCCACACTCGATCTCCAGCGAGTACTCGTACCCTTTGGCGGAGGAATCGACTCAGTCGTCACGACCGCCATGTTGTCCGACCACCTCGATATGTCCTTGTTCATCGTCAGCCCCTTCAGCGGGCGCTTCGCGCCTCTCGAAGCCACCGCCGCGGCCACCGGGCTGCCGATAGTGCGCGCCACCCGCTCTCTCGACCGACAACTCCTCGACGGCGACGGAAGGTTCTTCAATGGCCACGTGCCGATCACGGCCATGGTGACTCTGCTGGCGGCGGTCGCGGCCGTGGCGTCGGGCCGTGGCGGAGTCGTCATGAGCAACGAGCATTCGGCCTCGGCACCGAATCTTCTCTGGGGCGATCTCGAGGTCAATCACCAATGGAGCAAGTCCTTCGACGCCGAGGTTCTCATAGCGCTGGCGCTGCAGGAGCGCCTCGGCGATCAACTCGTGGTCGCCAGCTCCCTGCGCGACCGCAGCGAGGTCTGGGTCGCGCAGACCTTTAGCGGGCTCCCCCAGTACCATCACGTCTTTCGCAGCTGCAACCGGGCCTTCGCCCACAAGAGTGAGCTACGCCTCGACACGTGGTGCGGTGAGTGCGACAAGTGCCTTTTCATCAACCTCATGCTCGCACCGCATCTGTCGCGGGCGTCGTTACGTGAGATCTTCCACCACGAGCCATTGAGCGACCCATCTCGCGACGCCCAGCTACGCATCCTCGTCGGTGCGAGTGGCGGCGTGAAGCCCTTCGAGTGCGTGGGCGACCCGAGTGAAAGTGCAGTGGCGCTGGCCCGAGTGAGTGAGCTCGCTGAGTGGCGCGACGTCCCGCTACTCAGCGAGCTCGCGCGTACGGCGCCGCCGAGTCTGAGCTTTGATGAGCTGCTTCAGCCCCAAGGATCAAGCCGTGTTCCGGCCCACTGGCTTCGCTGACCTCGCCGGTCGGCGAGTGGGCATCTTTGGCTTCGGATTGGAGGGGCGCGCGGCGGCGGAGCGACTTCGCAGCGTCTGTGAAGTCGTCGTCGTCGATGACGTCGAGGGGATTGGCGACGGCGTGCTCGTCACCGACCACGGTGGCCTTGAGGCGCTCTTGGCCTGTGAGGTCGTCCTGAAGAGCCCAGGGATCCCTCGCCGCCGTGATGACGTGCTCGAACTGGAGCGTCGCGGCGTGACGGTCACCTCCGCTCTCAATCTGTGGTTGCACGACACCGACCTCGATCGCGTCGTCGCCATCACCGGCACGAAAGGAAAGTCGACCACCACTTCACTCGTCACCTTCTTCTTGTCCTGCCTTGATCAATCGGCCCAGCGTCTGGGCAATATCGGCCGACCCCCCTACGACCCGGAGATCGACACGAGCACGGGCTGGCTAGTCCTTGAGGTTTCAAGTTTTCAGATCGTCGACCTCGACCTGGCCCCGAGAGTCCTGGTTGTCACCTCACTGGGCGAGGATCATATCGACTGGCACGGCTCGCTCGAGCAGTACCGACACGACAAGCTCTCCCTGACGCGCGCGAAGGGTCCCCATCGCACCCTCGTCGCCGATACGAGAACGCTGCACCAGCACGAGGCCGAAATCGGCGGCGACGTGACGTACGTCAAAGCCGACGAGACGCACCTCGCGAGCACGTTGGGCCTTATCGGCGAGCACAACAACTCGAACGTGGCCCTGGCGCTCACCGCGGTCGAGGCGCTGACGGGCATCGACGGAGCCACGATACGAGCCGCCATCATCGCGCGGGCGAAGGAGTTCCGGCCGCTACTGGGGCGTCTCACGTTGGTGGCCCACGAGAGCGTCGACGGAGTAGTCCGGCGGTACGTCGACGATGGGCTCGCGACCTCGGTGCTGCCCGCCCTTGCCGCGCTGGAGGTCTTTCGCGACGTGCCGATCGCGCTCATTGCCGGGGGATTCGATCGGGGGGTCGACTACGGCGAACTCGCCGCGGCGCTCTGCGCGCGAGTACCCTTCACCGCTCTGATCACGATAGGGAATGCAGGGCTGCGGATCAGTGCCGAAGTGCACCTGCGCTGCGCGATTCTTCGGCAGCACAGCGCCGATTCCATGAGTGAGGCGGTGGGGCTCGCACGTGCGTCGCTCGAAGCTGGCGGCGTTGTCTTACTCTCGCCCGCCGCACCGAGCTTTGGTCTGTACCACAACTGGGAGGAGCGCTCGGCGGACTTCGCGGCCATTGTGCACTCCCTCGTCGCTCAAAACTCTTAGAAAGTTTCTCCTCGTCGAGACAGAGACGTAAGTAGAAGGCGTTCGCCGCGATCGCCCTCTCGCGGCAACCCCGCGCCGATGAAGGAGACATGTTGAGCGATCACGAACAATCAGTAGACGACGACCACGACCACTCTCGCCGTGCGCTCGGGTGGAACCGTGGTACTCCCGTGACCCGGATGATCTTCCTCATCGTCTTCGCCGTGGTGATCGCGGTCGTTGCCTTCGTTGGCGAAACGCTCGGGCACTCGAATTCCTCGTCGGCGGCCACGATCACCGTTACCGGCTCGGGCACCGTCACCGGCACGCCCAACACGATCGGCTTTCAAATTGGCGTGTCGACAACCGCGTCCAGCGCGTACGCGGCGCTGCAGCAGAACAACCAAAAGACGGCGGCCCTGGAGGCCACACTGCTGAACAACGGCGCGGCGAAGAAGAACCTGCAGACGTCGGGACTCAATATCTACGACAACACCAACTCCAACGGCACCATCATCAACTTCACCGCCCAGGACAATCTCAATGTCACCATGCACAAGCTCGCGAAGGCCGGTCTGGCCATCGACGCCGCGGCCAAAGCCGTCGGCAACGGCGTGCAGTTGAGCGGAGTCACGTTCTCGATCTCCAACCAGTCGTCGTACCTCGCCTCGGCGCGGGCACGAGCGATGCAAAACGCTCACTCCGAGGCGACTCAGATCGCCAAGGGTGGTGGCACCTCGGTGGTCTCGATCGTGAAGGTGATCGACGAAGAGAACACCGGTTCGACCGGCATCGTCTTCCCCTACGCGCAATTTGCCGCGTCCGCGACTGCCAATCGCGTTCCCGTCCAAGCGGGATCGCAATCAATCAACGTCCAGGTCAAGGTCGTGTACTCACTCGCCAGTTAGCGGCGGCTCGCCGTCTTGCGTCACGCAACCCTGACTGGGGCCAGGTGAGCGAGGTGGCGAGGCCCACCGTCTAGGCGACGAGGAGTGAGCCAGTCACCTCCCTGCGACTCTTCGAGCGAGCGCGACTAGGTCTCTCGGCGCGAAAGCACGATGCTCATCAGCGCGAAGCCAATCCCCACCACGAAGATTGCCGTACCCATCACAAACACCTGCGGTGGGATGCCCACGCGCGTGGCGCCATAGACCCACACCGGAAATGGCGCGTTGGCGCCACTGACGAATTGAGACGTCACGTAGTCGTCGATCGACAATGCGAAGGCCATCAGCGCCCCCGCTAAAACGCCCGGCAAAATCAAGGGCAGCGTCACCAAACGAAACGTGGTCAAGGGTCTCGCGCCCAGGTCGTAAGCGGCCTCCTCCAGCGAACGATCAAAACCCGAGAGACGTGCGCGCACCGTGACGGTCACGTACGCAATGGAGAACATCACGTGCGAAATGACCAGCGTCAGGAAACCTCGAGCGACGCTCAAAGTGATGAACAGTCCGAGGAGTGACGCGCCCATAACGATCTCGGGGGCCGCGATGTTCAAGAACAGGATCTGCTCGACGGCAACTTTTCCTCGGAAGGCGCGGCCTCGGTATCGCACGAGCGCCAGTGCCAGCAGAGTACCTAACACCGTTGCGATGATCGTCGACAGGAGGGCTAGACGAATGGAGAGCCAGAACGCGGTAGTCAAACCGGGCACGTTGCTCCACTGGCGGTACCACTGGTCAGTGAAGCCGTTCCAAGTGAAACTAACTAACTGAAGACCGCCAAGAACTTTGTTGAAGCTGAAGATGATCATGATCGCGATGGGGAAAACGAGGTACGCGATCACCAGCCACGAGTAAGTCGGAAGAACGTATCGGCCCAGGTGACGGGGACGGCGCGGCTCCGGCGACAACGCCGCTTTCTCCTCTCCAACCAGGTTGTCCACCGTCACAGATACTCCTCGATGGTCTGTGAACCAAGGAGACGGGCGTAAAGCCAGATGCCGAGCAGCGATACGGCCAAGAGGACCACCGAGAGCGAAGCGCCCCCGGAGTAGTTGAAATTGACGAGAAAGGAGTTCTGGATCACGGTTCCGATCATCGTGTTGGAGACGCCGCCGAGGATTTCTTGGTTCACGTAATCGCCGAAGGCCGGAATAAAGGTCAACAGAAAAGCCGCGAAGATGCCAGGTATGGTCAGGGGCAAAATAACCCTCAAGAATGCGCTACGCCGGTTGGCGTACAGGTCGTACGCCGCGTCCAATACGCGTCGATCGATGCGTTCAATGGCAACGTAGAGCGGGAGCGCCGTGAAGGGCAGGTAGTTATAGGCCAGCCCGGTCACCACGGCGACGCTGGTGCCCAACACGTGAAAATTAGACGAGATGAGACCCGCGTGCCGCAGGAAAGTCAGCACCACCCCGTTGTCGGAAAGGATGAACTCCCATACCAACGTGCGAATGATGAAAGAGACGAAGAACGGCACCAGCAACATTATGAGAAAGAAATTCTTACGTCGACCGCCGTGGAAGGCAATCCAATACGCGATGGGAAACGAAACCGCCAAGTCGATCACGGTGGCAATAGCGGCGAAGATCAAGCTCGTGATGAATTGCTGATGATAGAGACTCACCTGGCTCGGCAATTGCCCCCACGACCAGGTCATGGTGCAAAGACCAGTCGCCGGACTGCATGTCTCGAGTGATTGAATCAACAAGAAGCACAGCGGCACGATGAAGAGCAATAGCAACCAAAGTCCCGCCGGAAGGCTCAGCAGATATGGCGCTACCCGCTTACCCCATCCGGCGTGATGGTGCCGCTTTACGCTCCTTGAATTATCGGTAGGAACAGATTGGTCCACGCCGTGATCTCATCCTGCGACTTGAAGGGGTAGTACGGACGAGAGAGCGCCACCTCGGACGGCCCCGGAAAGACGGTCGTCGCGTCAGCGGTTACTAAAGGGGGCTCCTGAATCTCCTTCTCGAGGGCAGCCAATGCCGCCTTGTTCCAACTAGTCGGTTTAATGAGCTGCTCTTTGGCGTCGGGGACCGGGCAGATGTAGTCGTTGTAATACTCCACCACCGATTGGGTGACCGGGCTGTAGTAGTAGTCCATGATCGTCATCGCATCCAAGGGATTCGCCGCGTAGAGCGGGATGATCATGTTGTCGGTCCAGATCATTAGCCCTTCCTTGGGGTACATCAGTTTCAGGTTGCGATATTTCGAGTTGAGGTTGGCCTGAAAGATGTCCCCCGAGTAGCACTGCGATACCACGACGTCGCCATTCTTCAGGTGGTCGATGTAACTCTGGTCGTAGTAGGCCGCAACGATACCGTCGGACTTTTGCTGTTGGAGTTTGGTGGCGGCCTTCGACCAGTCGGACTCGGTCGACTTGGCCGGCTCGATGCCCAGCGACAGCAGACCAACGCTGCCCAACTCAAAGGGGTCATCGAACATCCCGACCTTGCCGGCGTGTTTCTTACTGAAAAGGATGTCGACGCTGTCCCCTGGGTCTTTCACTACCGTCGAGTTGTAGCCCACCGATGTCCAGCCCGACTGCCAGGCCATCGAGTACTTGTTGCCTGGATCGTAGGGCGGGCTTGTGACGAGCGAACTCGCGTATTTGTGAAAGTTCGGCATTAAGGAGTGATCAATCGGGATTAACCAGCCGTACTCGATCAAGTATCCGAGTTCAGGATTGTTGTTAGTCATGACCATAAGGTCGTAGCCAGTCGCTTGACCAGCCGCGAGCGAGGGGCGAATCGTGGCGTAGAACGAGGCGTTGTCCTGAATCACTTCGTCGTAGGTCACGCTGATTCCTGTCGTGGCCGTGAAATGCTCGAGTGTTGGCCGCTTCCCGTTCAGGACGTCGATGTAGTAGGGCCAGTTCGCGAAGACCATCTTGTGGTGCAACTTCTGCTTAGCCCACCACTTCTCGGTCCCGACCTTCGCGTTAGGTAACGCCGCGGCTCCCGCCAACCCGCCGCCCAGGCCCGTCAGCAAGAGTGACGCCGCGCCTGCAGCGCCGTACCCGAGCGCCTGTCGCCGCGACAGTCGGCGCTGGGTCAGTCCTCGCACAAACGACGGATCAATGAGTCCGCCGTTGTGAACCACGTCGCTGGAATCCATGTCTTACTCCATTTCTACTGTTTGATCTTTGGCCGTCAAGAGCATCGGTCGCACCGCGAACGTGTGCTCCACGGGCCACGAAAGCGTGACCGTTTCACCACTTCGTGGCGCGCTATCTTGACCGATGTTCTGAGCGTAGACCGTCACTTCGACGCCGGACTCGGTGTCCACCAAGTACTGATTCCCCACTCCGGTAAAGGTTGAGATTCGCACCCGCCCTCGCAGCGTGTTGAAGTCCGTCAGAACACTGGCCGACGGTGCGCCGATGGTGATCTTCTCGGGTCGAACCCCAATCTTCACTTCGCGAGCTCCATCGAGGCTCGGCACACGATCCCTCGGCACCCGGATAACGGTCTCATCGCTCAACGTGACCACGCTGCGCGATCCCTCTTCGCGCGTCACCGAGCCCGCAAGCAGGTTCGACGCACCGAGAAAAGTCGCAACAAACTCTGTCGATGGACTGTCGTAGACATCGTGTGGCGACCCGATGCCCTCTATCTTTCCGTTACGCATGACCGCGAGACGGTCCGACATGGTCATGGCCTCCTCCTGATCATGCGTGACATATAAAAAGGTGATGCCAACCTGTGTCTGAATTCGCTTGAGCTCGATCTGCATCTGACGACGAAGTTTCGCGTCGAGTGCCGACATCGGTTCGTCCAATAAGAGAAGCTTGGGCTCGTTGACCAGCGCTCGAGCGAGAGCTACGCGCTGCTGCTGGCCACCCGAAAGTTGCTTGGCGCTGCGCTTCTCGAAATGTGGGAGGTCCACCAGTTCCAACAAGCTGCCGACTCGACGTGCGATCTCGGCTCTATCAAGCTTTTGACGACGAAGTCCGAACGCAACGTTGTCGTACACATTCAGGTGGGGGAAGAGTGCGTAGGACTGGAAGACCGTGTTGATATCGCGGTGATAGGGCGCTCGATAGGTGACGTCGCGGCCGCCTAACAGAATGCGGCCGCTGGTCGGTTCCTCGAACCCACCGAGCATTCGCAGAGACGTCGTCTTCCCACAACCCGACGGACCGAGAAGGCTGAAGAACTCTCCCTCGTAGATCTCGAGACTGAGGTCGTCCACGGCGGGCGCGCCTTCGAATATTTTGGTCACGTTCTCGAGTGAGGCCACCACCGCGCGGCTCTGACCCGTCGACTCACGCTCCTCGACGAGAGAACCGCCTGTCGTGTCGAGTGAACCACTCATCACGCGAGAACTATAGCGGACCGACGGCTCGCTTTTTTACCGCGACCGACCACGAAGCATCCGACGGCTCGATGAGAATCTCGTGAGTCATCGACAACGAGCGAGTTCCTGGCGCCAACGATTCGAGCCTGGCGTCCGCCAAGATAGAGCAGAGCTTTAGCGATTTTCGTGTGAGAAGGCCTCAGTTTACGAACGAGGTCATTCGAACTTCGGCCATCGTGATACGACGATGCGTGGTGCCGATCTTTCCCAAACGCGACGATGTACTTATTCTGGGATTATGTCCGGACGACACGCTTCGCGTGGCCGTCGGCGAGTACCGACCGCCGAAGACCGACTGCGCTCTCTGGGGGAACAGATTCCTGCTCTCGATGACGAGTTGGCCAACGCTACAGCGAAGTCGCGAGCTCGGCGGGTGTTGCTCCGCGGCCTTGGAATTGTGCTCGCGGTGGCGGTTGTCTCGCTAATTGGCGCGCAATGGTTTCGCCCGATTCCGCGCCCATTCTTTCGGGCAACCCTGGTCGGTTCAATTCGCCTGAGCGGAACCGCGCCGTCCCTGTCATGGCCCAAGGGCGGCTCATCGGCACTCTCAGTGGCCAAAGGAGCCAGCCTTGGACGCTCAGGGAGCCCGAGCCCTCTTCCCATCGCCAACATCGCCGACGTCCTCACCGCATACGTCGTATTGAACCAGCACCCACTCGGGGGCAGTAACAACGGTCCGACCATACGAGTTACCTCGAGTGTTGTAGCCGCCTACCGAGCGGGATCGGCCGAGCAGGAGGCTGAGATCCCGGTGAAGCTGGGAGAGAGTCTGAGCGAACGACAAGCGCTCGAGGGCATGCTGATCGCCAACGGGAACGACATGGCCACACTGCTCGCCGATTGGGACGCTGGAAGTATTTCGGCCTTCGTGACCGAGATGAACGCCACGGCTCGATCACTCGGTCTCACGTCCACCCACGTCTCCAATCTCAGTGGCCTTGGGGCCGCCGCGCTGAGCACCCCGAGTGACTTGATCAGCCTCGGCGAGGCGGCCACCGCTGTCCCGGGTTTCGCACAAATTGTGGCAATGCCTCAAGTGTCGCTCCCCTTCACGGGGACCGCCTACAACTTGGACGCCAATCTCGGCACCGACGGCTTCGTCGGCATCAAGACCGGGAACAACTCGGCCGGTGGCTGCTATCTCTTCGAAGCCGATAAGAGCGTGGACGGACAGAGCCTGGTTCTCGTAGGCGCGGTCCTCGGACAGGTCAGCCAAACCCCCACGACGACCTCTTTAGATGCCGCAGACGTGCTGGTGCGTGACGCCTTTGCGCACGCCACGAAATTTGCTCACATTCTGTCTCCCGGGGCCGTCGTGGGTCGAATCAACGTGCCGTGGGGAAAGTCAATTCCCGTCACGGCTCCGAACTCGCCGGGCGTCGTCGCCTGGCCCGGTCTCATGGTCCCCTACGTCGCGCACATCGAGAGCTTGCCGTCAGACTTTCCTCCTGGCACCCGCATCGGTGCGTTCAGCGTCGTCCTCGGTAGTCAGCATCTGGAGATACCGCTCTACGCGCCAAAAGAGTTGAACGGCCCATCTCTCTGGTGGCGTCTGACTCGGATCTGAGCATCGCGAAACAAATTCCTTGCAAGCGTCCTCGGAGTCCAACCTGGATCAAGAACTACCCCGAGGCGCCGTAACCCAATTACTAACCCATCACACAAATAGTGGTGTAATGGCGTTATGATGTTGCTCGTGAGTGATGCGCGGTCGTGGTCTCAGGCGGAGCAGGCGCGGATTCGTCAAACGGCGGTGGCGGCCGTGTTGGACGG
>JBOGFT010000064.1:0-2793 GCA_050701895.1 Acidimicrobiales bacterium | reverse complement strand
AGGCGTCCATATCGAATGTTCTGCGCTCCTCGATCTCCAACGAAGCCAAGTAGAGAGGGCGCCCCGATTCGGCAGGGAGTACAACTACTTCAGCCGTAATGATCCACCGTCTCCTCGGTGGATACGGATACGGTCAACTTCACCTGGTAGGTCTGACTCAAGAATCGGCTGACGCTCGGCTGTCTTCATCACGGTTTGTCGACCAGCGCCAGGTGTCAGTGGCACGGGCCGCCCCCGGATGCGGCGGACCGCCCTGTACTAGCAGGGCGATCGCGCCGGCGCCGCACACGTGGTGCGTCGCGCGCCACCCCTTGACCAAAAGGAGAAGAAGGGATGGCAATGACAACAGTAGATCCACCGCGCCCTGTCACAGGTGGTGTTGACACCCACCTGGAGCTCAACGTGGCCGCGGCGCTCGACCCGCTCGGAGGTCTCCTCGACGTCGCCGAGCTCTCTGAGATCCTCGAGTACATCGTGGAGCGACTGGACACTCTTGCCCGAATCGATCCCGATCCACCCCCTTCGGACGATTGCTGGGCGTCCTACGACCTCGATCAGCTGCGGGGAGATCTTGTCCGCTTCGTCACCCTGTTTCGTGCGTGCGAATTGACCTCTTGACACATAGGAGCATCGTTATCACGCTCGTCGTCCACCGTTCTCGAACGGACCGGACCGCGCCAGAACCTGCAGCCTACCCGGCTGTTGGGGGCATGGCTGAGCCTGAGACGGCGCCCTCGATTGATTCCCGCGCAGGCGTGAACGAACTACCGCGGTAGCTGGTCCCCACAGAGCAGGCCGTACATGACGCTGTCACGCCACGCTCTATCGCGGAAGTAGGACCTCGCATTACGCCTTCCCGCCGGAAACCAACTTTCTCCAGCGCCCGCTGCTCGGCGAGGTTGTCCATCTCGGTTGCCGCTTCGAGCCGGTGGGCCGTGGTGGTTCTGAACAAGTAGTCAACGAGGTGTCGCTGGGCCTCGGTGCCGATGCCACGACCGCAATGCTCGGCGAACAGGGCGATGCCGATCTCGTATTTGCCAAACTTGCCGCTCTGGGCTCACGCCGAAACTGATTGAGCGTTGAGCGTGTAGTTCCACTCACCGTGGAAGTCGTGGGGAACGAGCGGCAGAGCTGCGAGCTGCTTGTCGGTGACCTTGATGCCTTTGGGATACCAGTTCGGGTCGTATTCAGCCAAGACGCTGAGCCCGGTGCTGGTCGAGGTGGCTGAGATCAGCTCGATGACGGTGCGTATGGTGGTGAGCGGCCTGCCGCGCCAGTTGACGGTGATGAAGCTGAAGAGGCGGTGCTCGATTTTGTTCCACTTCGACGTCCCCGGCGGGTAGTGGCACACGGTGACGGCCAGACCGGTCTCTTCGGCCAGCGCGGCGAGCTCGACCTTCCACGCTCGGACCCGGTAGCCGTTGGACCCCCCGGCGTCCGCGGTGATGAGCAAGCGCTCCGCGTCGGGGAAGCGGACCCGACCGATCTGGTTCCACCAGCGCCGGATGGACTCCACGGCGAAGGCAGCGGTGTCAGCGGTGTCGCCGACGCTCACCCAGCCTTCGTTGTTGAAGACGTCGTAGACCCCATAGGGGATGGCCTTGGCGTACTCGCCCAGCTCACGATCGGCGAAGTCGTGCACGTTGGTGCGCTCGGGTTCACCACCCGGTGCCCATTCGGCCCCTACGTTGGCGTAGTTGCCGATCAGTTCCTTCTTCTTGGAGTCGACAGAGATCACGGGTTGGCCATCGTCTATGAACTCGCTCGCCGTGTCGTTCAGGTGGTTGAACTGGGCGTCACGGTCAGGGTGCTGGCGCCCCTCTGAAACCTTGGCGTTGGCCTGGAGCGAATAGCCGAGTCTGTGCAGCAGGCGCAGTACCGAGCGCGAGGACACCTCGAAGCCTTGACGCACCAGTTCCTCGGCCAACTTGGTGGACGACTTCGACGTCCAGCGGAGCTTGGACATCGGGTTGCCCCGAGTCTCGGGGTAGACGAGCTCGTCGAGTGCTTCGAGCAAGCCAGGCTGGGTGTCGAGCAACGACTTGTCGCCACCGCCCGGTGCTCGCAGCCGCAGCGATGGCTCGATCCCGGCGCTGACCTCTCCCTCAGCCTTGATCACCGTGTTGCGGCTCATCCCCGATGCCAGCGCCACCGCGGTCTTGCCACCACGCCCGAACATCTCCGCCGCCGCACCAGCGACGACACGGCGCTGCACCTCGTTCATGTGGGGGAACACCACTTCGAAGAATCGCGCGAGCCCTTCCTCGGTGACCTCCACCAGGCCACAATACTACGCGCGTATTAATCCGGCGTGGACCCTCTTGCGCCAAATCATCTAACCGGCGCAGGATCCATCCTCAAGCCCGACGGCCAAGAAGGAGCGCTCCTCGCCAATAAGGCCATTCTCCCGCCAGCGGTGCTCTATCTCGCGGGCTTCGGCTATGCGAAAGCCAAACCACTGGAACTCCCCAGACGCGGCGGGATCCTAGACCAGCCTGACCAGTTTCGCTAGATCCGGCTCCTCCACCCGACGGAGCATCACCGAATGGCCCATGAGTGAGAGTCTTGTCGTGCCAGCGCCACCAACTTCGCGGTTGACGAAACCTCGACCCTGTGCGACTCTGCCGACCCGGCGGAATGCGGCACCCTTGAGTCGCCGCGAGCTCCGATATCAGATGGGGCTGTCTGCTGACTCCCCGTCGCATCTGGGGCGCAATCGAACACGGCACTACAGCACGGACAACACCTCAGCCGCGGCGCGCTCCCCGGATCGGACGGCACCCTCCATATAAC
>JBOGFT010000063.1:0-24217 GCA_050701895.1 Acidimicrobiales bacterium | reverse complement strand
CCAGGTCGCGCGACTCTCCCCGAGTGCGGTGATCGCCGCCGCGGTGGCCACGACCCCGCGGAGCTCGTCGATGGCCTCGTCGATCACTTCTTCTCGCCTACGTCCGCAGTGCTGGTCGAGGCGAGTGTCTCTAACAGCGCGGAGAGTTTTGCTTGGATCTCGATGACCTTCTTGGAGGTGTCGAGCTCACTCTCGAGGCGCTCGTTCGTGCGCTTCAAGGTGGCGATTTCGCGGTCCTTGGGGTCCGCCTTCGTTCGGCCCGCGGGGCGCGCCAGTGCTTGCTCGGCTCCGCGATCTCGCTGCTCACGCCACGCGACGATCAGCGAAGCGTAGAGACCCTCGCGACGCAGCAGCGCTCCTCGCTCGCCCTTCGAGAGGGTGTCGTATTCGGTGAGGATCGTGGCCTTGTACTTGGCCGAGAACTGTCGCCGGCCGGACGAGCGCTCGAGCACCTCGGGGTTCTTCGGATCGGGGTCATTCATCGCACCAGTATGCGCGTTGGCGTCGCCAGTGGTGAGTGTGGATATGGTCATGGGAGAAATTCCTTCTCCGCCCTCTTAGTTCATTAATTTGTCAGCGCAGACTGTCTCACGAGAGGTTGACACAGAGGGGGACGGTGAGTATCGAATATGAGCGTCGTATGAATCGGTTGATCGCTCTCGCAGAAGTATTCGATGCCGAGGTGGCCCGGACGCGTCGAGAACTGGAGAACTCAGAGAACTACCTCGAGGCTTGGATGTTGAGAAAGGCCGAATCGATTTACTTACCGATCGCCAAGGGCGAATTCGACCGAGAATTGTCAATGATCACTCTTTCGGTCCTCATCGACGCGTATGAACCGTCAGAGTTGCCGGTCTTTGAGCGACTACTAAGCGATCACTGCAAGGAAAAGAAGACGCAACTTCACGAGATTTATTCGATCTATTTCCACCAGCGAGACGCTAACCCATTCCTTTTCCAACCGGAGGCGCTCATGATCTACGAACGGCTTTGCGCGCGCCCACAAAAGCTGAAGGCGGCCTGGGGACGAAGCCAATTTCCCACGGAGATCCTCGAGAATCTTGCCTCGATTTTCGGTGAGGCAATTTGATGTGGACGACGCTACCCAAAGGCGTTCAATTACTTGTTGCCCTCCAGACCTTGGTCGATTCTGCATTTCAGCCTTTTTCGGGGCTTACCGCACGATCAGTGAGGACCTGCCGACTCGATGCTCAGCAACTTAACGTGATCGGTGAGATCGAGACTATTTCGACGGGTCATTATAAGCACGACTACTTCCAGTAAGGATGTCACCCATAACACTTGCTGCGGCCTGATCGCTTGCTTCCACAAAATGGGCGTACACCGCGAGCGTGGTGGAAGGGTTAGCATGACCGAGTCGTCCAGACACTGTTCGTATCGGAACTCCAGCGGCGATCAATCGAGTTGCGGTGAAGTGCCGAAGATCGTGGAGCCGCATGCTTTCGTATCCGAGCGAGTCTCGTAACAGTTGGAAGCGCTTCGTAACACTTCCCGGTACCCACGGAACTCGACCATCAGGTTCACGCGAAAAGATGTATGAATCTTGGGAGAGGAGGGCGTCGGCATCCTTCGCTAGTGCAAGAGAGTCGACACGCTGCTCTTCGAACACTGCGAGCGTGCCCTGATCGAGGGCGACCCTCCTACTCGCGTGTGTCTTCGTACTCTTCTCGGCGGGGCCTCCTGGGAGATCGGTAATGGAGCGTTCAATCGAAAGCGTCTTCTGGTCGATGTCAAGATTTCGCCAGCGAAGCGCACATACTTCTCCGCGCCGTGCACCCGTCGCCACCGCTATGTGAAGAAACCGGCTCAGTTGGGCATCCACTTTTGCCGCCGCCTCGAGAAGCTTTCCTACCTGCTTCACGTCAGGGGGAACCACATAGTTCTTCGTCTGCCGTGGAGGAGTCGCATTCGCCGCAGGGTTCGCTGGAATCCAACCCCACAGCACCGCTTGTCGAAGAGCTCTGCGAATGATCGCGTGGATCTGGCGCACAGTGGCAGGCGCAAGACCCACGTCATTGACAAGGGCCAGGTAGAGCCGATCGAGGTCTCGCGCCCGAATCTCATGTACCGGCCTTTTCCCTAGTGAGGGGAGAATCCGATTCTTGAGAAGGTTCCTATATCGGTGAAGGGTTGTCGGGCTGAGATCGTTATCGACCAGAGCTAGCCATTGATCGGCGAGTTGGCCAAACGTTGCCTTCGTGCCGCTCCCCTGGCCAAGATCCGCCCCCGCGACCAAGGCGTTGAGTACTCGCTGAGCCTCGCGTTTGGTTCCCCGAACCGTACGGCTTATTTGGCGCCGCTTGCCCGTAACCGGGTCGCGACCGGCCTCGACCCGGACTTCCCATACGCCGGGAGAGTTCTCCCGCAGCCCGCCCCTCATCCGAAAGACGCTACCGGCGAATCGGTGAAGCGTGGGATTTGTGTGGGATTTTTGTGGAGCCCCGTATCCACAAGACTCCAAAACCCTTGTAATTACCGGTAGGGCCGGTGGGGATCGAACCCACGACCGAGGGATTATGAGTCCCCTGCTCTAACCACTGAGCTACGGCCCTGCGAAATAAGCGAGCGCTTTATTGGCTCCCAGAGCAGGACTCGAACCTGCAACCTAGCGATTAACAGTCGCTTGCTCTGCCAATTGAGCTATCTGGGAATGAATCTGAAAGCCTAGTTACGATATCACTCGGCACGCCGTTCACTGTTGGTCGAACCACTGTTGCAGGCGTTCGGCCTCTGGACTATCACGAACGGCTCGACGACTTCTATCGATGCGTTTGGCCATCCCTTGGCGGGTTATTCCGTACGCCTTCGCTATCTCCTCAATCGACATTGTCTTGAACGTGTACTGCCAGAAAGCGTCAAAGTCATCGCCCGTCAGGTGACGAACTTCGTCAATCACCCAGGCCGGCGCCTCACTGAGGTTGCTCGGTGGTCGAGGGTCGACCAGATCGTCAAACTCCACTGACGCGAAGCGACGCGACTGCAGTTCTCGGCTGAGTTGCGTCACTTCGTGCGCCTTCACTTGAGATATGCCCAGAGCTCGCGCCACATCTCGCTTTGCGAGGTGCTTGTCCGGATTCGAACGCTCGAGTCTCTGGAACTTCAAGATCAGACGCATCTCTGCGTCCGTGAGCCCCGCTTGCTGTTGCACCGTCTGATTGACGAGCTTCATGATCCAATAGTTCGCGTACGTCGAAAACCGATTGCCTTTTTGGGGGTCGAAGCGACGAAGCGCGTTTACTAGCCCCTCAACGCCTGCCGCCTCGAGATCTTCGTTGTAGAAGTGATATCCCCGTTCGAGTACGCGGGCTCGCACGAGACCGAAAGTCGCGCGCAGCAGCGTCGACTCGGCCTCTTGACCCTCCTGGCGCGCGCGAAGCAACTGTCGACGTTGCTGCGGGTCATCAGTACCCGCATTGGTCGCGATCAGTTTGCTCGCCCGCCGACCTCCTTCAATGATCGGATAGAGAGCCCGCTCGTCTTCCACGTCAAGTGGTGCCAAGATCGCCATCCCGCCAATGAAGCCTTTCGTCCCGCGGGTCACGATGACGTCATCGACGCGCGTTCGAGAAGCCATGCGCGAAGCTCATTCTCGGCGGCTTCACCACGATCCGACTCGAGGAGCTGCACTCGCTCCTCAACGTCACGATCCGTCGCGCTGGCCAGTTCGGGTGAGATACGCCCTTCGATCATGTCGCGGTCGAGGTTCTTGCGTTCCACCCGAACTGCGGCGCGAATGAGCTGCGCAATGACCGCGCTCACGTCGAATGAACGATCAAGCTCTTCGACCACCAGTTCACTCAGAATCTGAGCCTGCTCGTCTTCGCCGCGGCGTTCGAACTCGTCAATCAGTTCAGACACGTTTGCTTTTCTGCAGAGCGCCTCAAAGATGTCTCGCTGAACTTCGTTGACGAAGTAGGGCGAGACGAAGCGCTCTCTCATCGCGGTCGGCCCATGCACGATGAGGCGCAAAGCCTCAAGCCCCGGCCGAGGCATCGACGATCGTGGTTGTCGCCGAGGCGGAGGCTCATTCGCAATCTCGCGAACCGATCGCTCGCGAGGATTCTTCGCGAGTTCGCGCACGCGCGCTCGCAGCATGTTCTGATCGAGACCCAGGCGACCAACGAGCTCCTGAATGTACTGATCACGCACGAGTTCACTGGGATGTTCGGCCAGCACGTCCATTGCCGATTCGGCGGCTCGGGCGCGGCCTTCGGCGGTAGACAGGTTTGCGCCCTCCAAGACCCGTTCAAGACGGAACCTAAGAAACGGCACAGCCTTCTCGATCGCCTCTCGCAAAGCTGCGGGGTCGCGCTGGGCCAACTCAGCCGGGTCGCTTCCCTTGGGCAATTTCGCCACGGCAACATCAACCTCGTGCTGACGTTCCCACTGGTACACCGACGCCGCAGCGCTCTGACCCGCGGAGTCGGCGTCGTAAGCCAGCACGATGCGCTTGGCAAAGTTGCGCATGATGCGAAAGTGCTCTTCTCCAAGGGCCGTGCCGCACGTCGCGACAGCGCGGGGCATCCCAGCGTTGAAGAAGGCGATCACGTCGGTGTAGCCCTCGCAGACGATGACCTCTTCGGACTTGATGATGTCCTCCTTGGCAAAGTTCAGCGCGTAGAGCGTGCGCCGCTTGGAGTAGATCGGAGTCTCTGGGCTGTTCTTATACTTCGGCTCCGCGCGCCCGTCCGGTGGGGATTCGTTCCCGGACGGCAAGATTCTTCCGCCTACGGCGATGGCCTTGCCGCTCGGATCGAAGATGGGAAAGATGATTCGCGCACGAAGTGCGTCCTGTCGACGGTCGCGCTTGTTCACGAAGCCGAGGCCCGTAGCGCCGAGAACTTTTTCTTTCAGCTTGAGTGACGTGGCGAGGGCGTCCCACTCATCGGGTGCCCAGCCAAGCTTGAACTGTCGAGCGACGTCCCCGCCAATGCCGCGAGATCGCAGGTAGTCACGTGCCGCTCGCGCGTCGGGAGACGTGAGAAGCCGCTCGTGGTACCAGTTGACGGCGCGATCCATGGCCGCCATCGTCTCCTGGCGTTCCTTGCGGGCGGGACCAGCGTTGGCGTCTTCGTGCAGCTCGATGCCCGCGCGATCGGCCAGTTGACGAAGGGCATCCATGAAGTCGAGGTGTTGGGTCTCTCGCACCCAGGTGATCTGGTCCCCTGAGGCGCGACAACCGAAGCAGTAGTAGCGACCTTCCTCGGCGTTTATCGAGAATGACGGCGTTTTCTCGCCGTGAAACGGACACAGTCCCGTCCAACGCTGGCCGGTGCGCTTGAGGGCCACCGTCTCACTAATGAGAGCCACAATGTCGCTCGCCGCACGGACCTGCGCGATCTCGTTCTCGGAAATGGCCATAGCAAGAAGGTACCGGTTTCGACTTTGGATCGCGTCGAGGGTCACACCGACCTACCTAAACTGCTCGCAATGCCTGAATACGCCGTGGAGGCCTTCAATATCGTGCGTACTTTTAGCGATGGCAACGTGCGCGCACTCGACGACGTCACACTGCACGTTCCTACGGGGCAGGTATTTGGACTCCTCGGGCCCAACGGTTCGGGCAAGACGACCATGGTCAGAATCTTGTCGACAATTTTGACCCCGACGAGGGGTCGGGCGATCGTGGCCGGCTTCGATGTCGTAAAGCAACCCAACCAGGTTCGCCACCACATCGGCCTCGCGGGTCAGAACGCCACCGTGGACGAGAACCTCACCGGATTCGAAAACCTTCGCATGGTTGGCCTGCTCAACCATCTCAACAAGGCCTACGTCGTGGCGAAGTCGCGCCAGCTACTAGAGGACTTCGGATTGAGCGACGCGGCGAACCGCATCACGAAGACGTACTCAGGGGGAATGCGACGTCGACTCGATTTGGCGGCGGCACTAGTTGCCGCTCCCCCGATCCTCTTTCTTGACGAGCCGACGACTGGCCTAGACCCTCAGAGCCGCCAGGACCTCTGGGGGATCATCGAGCGCCTCGTCGAGGGAGGAACCACCGTGTTGCTCACCACCCAGTATCTCGAGGAGGCCGATCGTCTGGCGCGGCATCTCGTCGTGCTCGACCACGGGCAGATAATCGCCGAAGGTACTTCGGCGGAGTTGAAGGCGCAACTCGGTACCACGGTCCTGTCTCTGACATTCCCATCGACCGACGACGCGTTGCGTGCAGCGGCGCTCGTCGCCGACCTTTCGGCGAAGCCGGCCAACTTGGAGGGAACCGTCGTCGAGATGACCGTCGACAATGGTCCGTTCGTCACTGCCGACGCCCTGCGGCGAATTGACGGCGCGGGAATCACCCTCAGTGGACTCGCCTTGCGAGAGCCGAGCCTTGATGACGTGTTCTTGAACCTGACGGGTCACAAAGCCGAAGACGTGACCCCTGACGGAACCGTTCCGGTGGGGCGCCGCCGGAAGAAGGAGGCCCGGACGTGACCACTGCCACTCTCCCATCCGCAGTCTCCACTCACTCCGCGCTTCGCTGGGCCGTCAGCGATGTGCTCACCGTAGCCCGGCGCAACTTGCTGGCGCTTTTTCGAATTCCCGTGGCGATTGTCTTCATGATCATCCAGCCGATCATGTTCGTCATCTTGTTCCGGTACGTTTTCGGCGGAGTCATCGACGTTCCCGGCGTTTCCTACGTCAATTACTTGATCCCGGGCATCTTGGTCCAGACCGTCATCTTTGGCGCAGTGGGCACTACCGTCGGCCTCTCCGAAGATCTTCAGAAAGGTCTCATCGAGCGCTTTCGTGCGCTCCCGATGGCGAGACTCGCCGTCCTCGCCGGGCGCACCGTTTCGGACCTCTTTCGAAATATTCTGGTACTGGTCATCATCACCGGTGTCGGCTTTCTCGTAGCATTCCGACCGCACGGCGGAGTCGTTCCTTACCTGCAGGCCTGCCTGTTGATGCTGTTATTCGCCTACTGCCTTTCGTGGGGATTCGCGTTTGTGGGATTGGCGGCCCCGAATGCCGAGGCCGCGCAGGCGATGATCTTTCCGGTCATCTTTCCCCTAACCTTCGCGTCGGCGATTTTCGTACCCGTCTTGTCGATGCCCGGATGGCTTCGACCATTCGCCACGGACCAGCCCGTCAGCCAAACCGCGATCGCCGTTCGCGGACTCATGCTCGGTCAGCCCCACGGCCAGTCGACGTGGATCGCCCTCGCCTGGGCGATCGGTGCCATCGTCATCCTCGCCCCTCTCGCGGTCAACAAGTACCGCAAGGTCGCCTAGCGCGTGACCGTACTGAGCATCGACGAGCTTCAGAAGATCGTCGTCGACGCCCTCCCCGACTATGACGTGCCGGTCATCGAATCGCTCGATGGGGACACCTTGGTCCTGGCAGCCACCACGTCGTCGCGAAACACTCGCCCAGGTGGCACCCTGTCAGGTCCGACCATGATGGCGCTCGCCGATAACGCCGCGTGGCTGATCATTCTGGCGCACATTGGCCCGGTGCTACTGGCGGTGACGACGAGTTTGCACATCGATTTCCTGCGAAAGCCCGACGTCACTGATCTCCTTGCGAGGGCCCGCCTCATCAAACTCGGTCGAAGGCTCGCGGTGGTCGACGTTGAACTCACGTCGCGCGGGTCGTCAGGTCTGGTCGCGAAGGCTCAAGTGACCTACTCAATTCCACCGCACGACTGAAGACACGTCAGCGCGCCCGGCGTCTCGCGTTCGTTCCGCGTAGCGACATCGGCAGCTCGATCGGGGCGTCGCCGAACTGCTCGGTCAGCTTCTCACGCACCCTGCGATCAATCTCATGTCGCGCCTCATCGCCTTGGATAATGGCGCCTGAGTACGTTCCGAAATCTCCCACGATCTCGCCGATCGTCCGCGGCCAGGTCCAGTCAATCTGGAAGTTCTCCACGTCGATGAAGGGACCATCCAATTCGAGTTCTGCCGTCCAACCGCGCGGCCGCTTCGCTGGGTCGTTCGAACGTTCGCGCAGCGCCGTCAGTTCGCGCATCCATGGCACATCGCGGCTGAATCCGTTCCACCAGACGTGGAGCGCTCCGCCGTCGCGCAGTACGCGGGCGAGTTCGTTGGTCGCGTCGGGCTGAGCAAACCAGTGCCAGGCGGAGGACGAAAAGATGGCGTCGAAGGAGGCATCCTCGGCCGGAACTGACTCCGCGGTCCCGATGAGCACGCCAGCCTCCGGGCTTCGACGAACGAGAACGTTTCGCATCTCCTCGTCAGGTTCGATCACGCTCACGTTGGCCCCTCGGCGCAGAAGGAAGCGCGTCAGCTTGCCGGTTCCTGCACCGACTTCCAGTACGCGCAGCCCCTCCATCTCGCCGATGAGGTCCGCGGCCTCTTCGGGCGGATCCGGTCGAAAGGCGTCGTACTGCTCGGCGACCGCGCCGAAGCTGAGTCCCCGTCCGTCGTCGGTCACCGCACGTCGACGGTCAGCGCGCGAAGGTGACCCAGCAACTCCGTGAGAGGAACGCGCACCTGGGAGGTGGTGTCACGATCGCGCACGGTGACGGCGCGATCGTTCAGAGTCTCAAAGTCAACCGTGACGCAGTAGGGCGTGCCGATCTCGTCTTGGCGTCGGTAGCGACGGCCGATCGACTGGGTCACGTCGTAGTCGCACATGAAGGAGGGCTGCAGGGCTTCGAGCACTTCAGTCGAGACGCCCTCCAGCTCGGTCTTCTTGGACAGCGGCAAGACCGCCACTTGATACGGCGCGAGGCGCCAGTCGAGGCGCAGAAGAGTTCTGGTCTCACCCTCCACCTCGTCCTCGTGATAGGCGGCCAACAGAAAGGCCATCATGGCCCTGGTCGCGCCGGCGGCGGGCTCGATCACGTAGGGCGTGTAGCGCTCGTTGGTCGTCGGATCGAAGTAGTCCAGCGTGACACCTGAGTACTTGGTGTGCTGGGTGAGGTCGTAGTCGCCGCGGTTGGCGACACCCTCGAGCTCATCCCAACCCCAGGGGTAGAGGTACTCGACGTCGGTCGTGCCCTTGGAGTAGTGCGACAAGTCGGCCAGGGCGTGCTCGTGCTTTCGCAGCATGGCTTTTGGGATACCGAGATCGATGTACCACTGGAAGCGCGTCTCGATCCAATACTTGTGCCATTCGGGCGCCTGTTCGGGCGCGACGAAGTACTCCATCTCCATCTGCTCGAACTCGCGGGTGCGAAAGACGAAGTTCTGCGGAGTGATCTCGTTGCGAAACGCCTTGCCGACCTGGGCGATGCCAAAGGGCGGCTTCTTCCTCGTGGTGGCGAGCACGTTGGCGAAGTTGGTGAACATGCCCTGGGCCGTCTCGGGCCGCAAGTAGGCCGTGGAGCCCTCGCCCTCAACCGGTCCGGCCTGGGTCTTGAACATCAAGTTGAAGGCCCGCGGCTCGGTGAACTTCGTTGATCCGCAGTTCGGACAGACCCCGTCGATCTTGTCCTCGCGCCAGCGCTCTTTGCAGTTGAGACAGTCAACGAGGGGATCGGTGAAGGTCTCGAGGTGGCCCGAGGCCTCCCACACGGCCGGCGGTCCGAGGATGGCCGCGTCGAGGCCGACGATGTCACGCCGGGTCTGGACCATCGAGTACCACCAGGCGTTCTTGACGTTGCGCAGCATGTTGACGCCCAGTGGGCCGTAGTCGTAGGTCGAGCGAAACCCGCCGTAGATCTCGGCGGACTGAAAGATGAATCCGCGACGCCTGGCCAGATTGGTGACCTTTTCCAGCAATGCCGGGTCGAGTTCAGGCGTTTCGGACATCCCTCAAGGTTACAGGGCTACCCTGCGCTCTTAAGTCGGACGATCACCTGATTGGCGACCAGTCGAGCCCGGGGCGTCAGCGTCACGCGACCGTCACCAACGTCGACGAGGTGTGCGATCTCCTCGAGCGAGTCGAAGGCTTCGATCGGAACTCCCCTCGCCGTACGCATCGCCAAGGAGTCGCGCTCGAACGCTTGGGTCGACTCATCCAAGAACTCCTCCCCACCGAGGGGCGACTCGCCCTTTGCCATGAGCTCGAGGTAGCGATCGGGCGTGCGCACGTTCCAGAAGCGTCGGCCATGTTGATGCGAGTGCGCAGCCGATCCAAAGCCCACGTAGTCCCCGTGCTCCCAGTAGACGTGGTTGTGGCGACACTCGTGACCGGGCTGGGCCCAGTTCGAGATTTCCTCCCAGAGATATCCGCTCTGCCCCAGCACCTCACCCACGAGGTCGTACGCGTCGGCCGTCGCATCCTCGTCAGGATGGCGCTTTGGATCCCTGCCAAGCGGTGTGGCCGGCTCGGGCGTCAGCGCATAGCAGCTGATGTGAGGCGGCGGGTGCTCGAGATCAGTCAGGTCACTCAAGGTGCGTCGCACGTTGTCCAGGTTCTCGGCTCGCGAGCCGACGATCAGATCCATGTTCCAGGTGGCAAAGCCCGCCGCGGTCACGGCCTCAGAGACCTCTCGATGCGCCATGATTCCGTGTCGTCGGCCAAGGTCGGCGAGCACCGCGAGCTGGGTCGACTGCACCCCAAAGCTCATTCGATTCACCCCCCCAGCGCGATAAACCCTGAGGCGCTCGAGCGAGGCGTCTTCGGGGTTGCACTCGACGGTGACTTCGGCGTCATCGGTGCGCGGAATGGCCTCCAGCACGCGAAGCAGTTCCTCGGCGGGGAGCCTCGAGGGTGTACCTCCCCCGAAGAAGACCGAGGTTGCGGCGGGCAATCCCTGCGCGGTGAAACCGTCAATCTCGCGGAGTAGCGCCTCGACGTAGCGCGACATCAAATGGTCGCGATCGGCGTAGGTGGCAAAGGCGCAGTAGTCACAGCGGCGCGCGCAGAACGGCACATGGACGTAGACGCCGAACTCACTCATGACCCAGCCACCCTAGGGTTCGCGGGTGCCGCCAAGGGCGCGGCCGCTCCCGGTGAGCGCAACCGACGACCGAAGTGACTCTCGATGGCCTCTTGGGCGATGGCCATGACCTCACCCGCCCCCGGTGGCGGCGCGCCGCGCAACACACCGGCGAGATTGCCGCCGAGCATGCGTCGAATGAGTGCCAGCGCGGCGCCAGAGAGCGCGACACCCTGGCGACAGTTGTCACAGAGTGTGCCCCCAATTCCCGCATCAAAGGCGACCAACGGCTCCAAGCGCCCGCAGTTGACACAGACGTCAACGACGGGCTCCGAGCCGTCGAGAGCCAGCAGTCGAAAGAAAAACGACGCGGGGACGAGAGTCGAATCGTAGGACTCATCATCGAGTGTCAGGAGCACTCGGGTCAGCAGATCGAAGATCGTCTCGTCGGGAACGCCGTCAGAGGGGATCGCGTCAATCGCCTCCACGACGGCGTATCCGGCAGAGATTCTCGAGTAGGAGCCGCGCAGGGTCGCAAGACGCTCCTTGTGGGCGACGTGGCGCGCGATGTAGAACTCGCCGCGGGTCTTCACCAGATCGACCTTCACATAGGCGAGGGTCTCCAGCGTGGCGCCGAGCCGGCTCGTCGTCTTGCGCACGCCCTTGGCCAGCACCCGCACCTTGCCGACGTGTCGTGTCCACAGCACGACCACGCGGTCGGCCTCGCCCGACTTGAAGGTGCGTAGGACCACGGCGTCATCGTGGATCTCGTTCACGACTTGGGGTCGTCCTTGGGGTCTCGAAAGTGTGGTCTTCGCGGGGCGATCCCCATGTAGCGCTGCAGCATCACGCCCAGGATGATCATGACAGCGAGAATGGCCGGGATGGCGAGCGGGACCACCAGGTCGGTCGCTCCATTGATCGCGAGCACCCAGAGTGTGGCGTACAGCAACACGGCCAACAAGAGCGTGGCGCGCGTTACGCTCACTCGTCGACTCCGCCAAAGCGCCGCTCGCGGTGCTGGTACTGCTCGATCGCCAGAAACAGGTCCTCGCGGCGAAAGTCGGGCCAGAGCACGTCGGTGAAGATCAACTCTGAGTAGGCCATCTCCCAGAGCAGGAAGTTCGAGATCCGGTACTCCCCCGAGGTTCGTATCACGAGGTCGGGGTCGGGGAGCTCGGGGTGGTACATGCGCTCTTTGATCGCCTTCTCGTCGATCTTCTTCGCGGGCACCTTCTCAGCAACGAGTTCGCGAACGGCATCGATTATCTCGGCCCGCCCCCCATAGTTGAAGGCGATGTTCAGGGTCAGGTCCTTGTTGCCCTTGGTGAGCTCCTGCGCCTCTTGCATACGACTGAGCACCCCGCGTGGGACGCGCCAGTCGCGTCGCCCCGAAAAGACGATGCGCACTCCGTCGGCGTTCAGCTCGTGCTGGCGACGCTCTAGGAGGCTGCGATTGAAGTTCATGAGATAGCGGACCTCGTCCACGGGTCGTCGCCAGTTCTCTGAGGAGAAGGCGAAGACCGTGAGCACCTTGACACCACAGCTCAGAGCCCCGTACGTGGTGTCGAGAAGGGACGCCTCCCCGGCGCCGTGCCCCTCGGTGCGCGCCAGTCCGCGACGTTGGGCCCAGCGCCCGTTGCCGTCCATGACAATGGCCACATGACGAGGCACGCTGGAGCGGTCAAAGGACGCGGGTAGAGGAGTAGGGCGCGGATCGGGCACCTCTAAAACTTACCGGGTCTCCCTGGCGTGAGTTCCGCGACCCGTAAAGTCACTAAGTGAAAAGTTTCGATCCCGACGACGACTTTCGCGTCGTCGAGCGTGACGCCGATGACGGCGTTCAACTCGACGACGATGTTGTCGAGGTTGACGCGGAGGCGGCGCTGGCGTTGCTCGACACGATCACTCACGACCTGCCCGGGGGCGGTGAGAACCGCGAGGGTCAACGCGAGATGGTTCGAGCCGTCGCCTCGGCCCTCACGCGCCGGCGCCACCACGTCATCGAGGCCGGGACGGGCGTGGGTAAGTCCCTCGCCTACCTCGTGCCCGCCGTAATGTCCGGCGAGCGGGTCGTCGTCGCTACGGCGACGAAGAATCTCCAGGACCAGCTGGCGGGCAAAGACGCCCCCCAGGTCGCCGCCCACGTGCCGGGCGTGCGCGTGGCCGTCTTGAAGGGCAAGCAGAACTACCTCTGCTTGAACCGAGCGCAGAGTCTGGGCGGTGGTGGCCAACTAAGTCTTGACGACGGTAGCGAAATGCCACGTGGCGTCGCCGATCAGATGCGGCGAATCCTTCGCTGGGCCAATGACACCACCAGCGGCGACCTCGACGAGCTTCCCTTCGAAGTGGACTCCCGCGCGCGCCGCAGCGTGTCGGTCACCCCCCAAGAGTGTCTGCAACGCGCCAAGTGCCCCCAGGGTCAGAACTGCTTCGCCGAGCTCGCGAAGGACCGGGCGAATGAGAGCTCCATCCTCATCGTGAACGCCCACCTCTACGCGTCGCACCTCGCCTCGGGATCCATGCTGCTGCCCAGTCACGAGTTCGTCGTGTTCGACGAAGCCCACGAGATTCTCGACATCTTCGCCACGCTGCTGGGTACGTCACTCAACGCGGCGCGTCTGCGCGCTCTTGCCTCTGTGTGTCGTTCCCTCCTGGACGAGAGCGAGAGGCCAACTGCCGATCAACTTCTCTCCAGCGCCGATCGGCTCGCAGCGCTGCTGCTCGCCCAGTACGAGCGCAGCGAGCTCAAAGGTCTCGATGAGCCGTGCCGCGCCGAATTGATTCAAGCCAATGAACGCGTGACGCAACTGGTGGAGCGCCTCCGCGATCTGCCCATCACCTCATCAGACGCGGAGTTTCGCAAGGTTCGCGCCCTCGGCCCGGCGATTCACTTGGCGAACGATCTGGATCGCGTGAACAACGTGAAGGACTCAGAGTTGCTCTACCTCGCGCGGCGCGACCGCGAGGTCGACGTCGAGATATCTCTCATCGATGTAGGCCCGCGGTTACGCAACGACCTGTGGCTCCACGTTACGGGCATACTCACGAGCGCGACCATCCCCGACAGCTTGGCCAAGAACCTCGGGCTGGACGGAGCGGTCACCGAACACGTGGCCAGCCCTTTCAACTACGCCGAGCACGGGCTGCTCTACGTTCCCGACAATTTTCCCGAACGAAACGATCCCCGCGCCGAAGCCGCGATCATCGAGGAACTCGTGGGCCTCATCACCGCGGCCGGCGGTCGCACGCTCGCGCTCTTCACGAATCGCTCGGTCATGGCGCGCGTCGCTGAAGCCGTCGCTCCGCGCCTGGACACTGAGGTGCTCGTTCAAGGATCGTTCTCGCGTAAGCGGCTCATCGAGGCCTTCCGCGAGAGCCATGAAGCGAGTCTCTTTGCCGTGACGAGCTTCTGGCAAGGCGTCGATGTGCCGGGTCACTCACTCAGTCTCGTCACCATTGACCGACTACCCTTCACCGTTCCGAGCGATCCCCTGGCCGAAGCACGGCGCGAGCGCGCCGATCATCCCTTCTTTGAGGTGGACCTGCCGCGCGCGACGATGCTGCTCGCCCAGGGCGTCGGACGACTCATCCGCACCAAGGATGACCGAGGCGCCGTCGCCGTACTGGACACCCGCCTCGCCTCGGCTCGCTACCGCTCGGTGATGTTCCAGAAGCTCCCCCCGATGCGCCGCACGCGCGACCGCGAGCAGGTGCACGAGTTCTTGCGAGAGCTCCGTCGCTCGTCCAAGAGCGCTTAGTAGCCGAAGCGGTCCAGCACGTCTTCGCGCCGCTGCCAGCCCGGTTCCACTCGCACGCGCAACTCTAGGTAGAGACCTTCCGGCAGTTGACGCCGCGCGGCGATGCCCACGTCCTTCAGGAGCTGCCCGCCGTGACCGATCACCATGCCCTTTTGGCTCTCGCGCTCTACGAGGATCTCCACGGTGACGTGGGGCCACTCGAACTCAGTGACCCGGCAGTGAATCGAGTGAGGCAGCTCCTGCTTGGTTTTGCGCACCAACTGCTCGCGAACGAGCTCGGCGATCCACGTCACCTCGCTCACGTCAGAGACCTCTTGGTCGAGAAAGAGGAACGGCGATTCGGGCATCTGGTCGGTCAGATACGCCAGCAGCGCCTTGGTGCCTTCGCCGGACTTCGCCGAGACCGGAAAGTACTCGACGCGCGCCGCGACTTCGGCTCGATTCCTCTCACGCGCGACCTCTTCGACGGCCATCTCCGCGGCGAGCAGTTGCGCGGCGACGGCCTCGCGACCCGGCCGATCGATCTTGTTGACCACGACCACGAGCTGCGGTCCGCCCTGGGGGCCACCCTGATCAATCATCGTCTCCAGCACGTGACGGTCTCCGGGGCCGATCGCCGACGACGCGTCGATGACCGCGCACACCACGTCAACGCCGTCGGCCGCCGAGCGTGCCGTGTCATTGAGGCGTCCGCCGAGAGATGTCTTGGGTCGATGCAGGCCGGGCGTATCGACGAGGATGACCTGAGTGTCGCCCTCGCTCACGATGCCCCGTACGGCGTGGCGAGTGGTGTTGGGCGAGGCGGCGGTGATGGAGACCTTGGCGCCCACGAGGTGATTGACGAGGGTCGACTTTCCCACGTTGGGTCGTCCCAAAATGGCGACGAAGCCCGCGCGGGTCACTTCGACACCAGCGGCTCGACGAAGACCTCTTCGATGCGGCGGCCGTCCATTCGTGTGACGGTCAGGCGGTAGCGATCGGTCACGAGGACCTCACCGACTTCGGGCACGCCCCCGGCGAGGTCCAGAACCAGTCCCCCCACGGTGTCCCAGCCGTCCTTGGGAAGGGCGAGTCGGTACTCCTCGTTGACGTCATCGATGTTGAGCCGTCCACTGAGTTCGATCCCGCCTTCCACCCGGCGCTCGCCTTCGCCCTCGCTAGTGGGATCCGACTCGTCGGTGATCTCCCCGACGAGTTCTTCGAGCACGTCCTCCAACGTGACGATCCCCGCCGTGCCGCCGTATTCGTCAACGACGATGAAGAGGTGAACCTTCGCCCGGCGGATCTCGGTGAGCAGCGCCGCCACGCGCTTGGTCTCGGGAACGAAGTGGGCCTCTCCCATATGGAGCCCCACGCGCTCACCGCCACGTCCGTCCACCACGAGGTTGGCCAGGTGACGCAGGTTCACCATACCGACCACGTCGTCCGCGCCCTCTCCCTCAACGGGAAGACGCGAGCGGCCGCTCTCGATCGCGAGGTCGAGCGCCTCGCGCACGCTCACCGTCGCGTCGATGCCGACCATGTCGATCCGCGGCACCATCACCTCGCGCACGATGGTGTCACCGAACTCGATGACCGAGT
This sequence comes from Acidimicrobiales bacterium, assembly GCA_050701895.1. GTDB lineage: Bacteria > Actinomycetota > Acidimicrobiia > Acidimicrobiales > RAAP-2 > RAAP-2. Next base: position 8,059 of record JBOGFT010000063.1, on the reverse strand, counting down.
GGATGAAGTTGCGCTCCTCGGACTCAATGGCGGCGTCTTCGTGTGCGACGTCGGCCATCGCCAGGACCTCTGATTCGGTGACGCGGGTCTTTTGACCCTTGCCCCCCAAAAAACCGATGACTCCATCGGCCACGGCGAGGAGCACCGTCGAGATCCAGCGAATCGGCCAGAGGCGCAAGATTCGGCCCACGATCGGGGCCGTCGCCAGGGCGGCCTCGTCGAGGTGCTGGACGGCGAAGTTCTTGGGAATGGCTTCGAAGACGACGAAGATGATGATCACTTCGAGCGCCGTGGCGATGAAGACGCCGGCCGCGCCGAAGAGGTGGCCAGCCAGGACGCCCACCATCGTGGCCGACACCAGCTGACAGACCAGAATCAGCAGCAAGAGAGGGTTCAAGAACTTCTCGGGCGCTTCGGTGAGTGCGACGAGCGCCCTCGCACCGTGACGCTTCTCCTCGCGCAATGATCGCGCGCGCGACTTGCTCATCCTCGTGAGCGAGGTCTCGGCCATGGCGAAGAATCCCGACAGGAGCAGCAAGACGCACACCGAGATGACGAGGGCCGTGTCGCTGGTCTGCCAGACGGCGGCGATCACGACGATGACGCGCGGTAGTGACGAGCGAGCAGCTCTCTCTCGCGCGCCTCCATCCTTTCGGCCTCCTCATCGACCACGTGATCCCACCCGCGCAGGTGCAGCACGCCGTGCACGATCAACAGCGCCATCTCGTCGTCCAAGGAGACCTCGTGCTCTAGCGCGTTACGCGCGGCGACGGCCGGACAGATCACCACGTCACCCACCAGTTGGGGAATCTCGAGATTCGGGGGCTCGCCGGGTCCCGCGCCTCCGCCGTCGGGTACGCGACCCGAGGGCTCGGGGTCGCCGTCGATGGGAAAACTCAGCACATCAGTCGGACCCTCGTGGCCCATGAACTGCTGGTTTAGATCGGCGATGGTCGCCTCGTCGGCAAAGATGAGCGACACTTCGGCGAGGCCGCGAACTCCCTCGTCCGTGAGCGCCCCTCTGGCCAGATCGACCCAGCGCTCTAGGTCAATGTCGTGGTCGTGCTGTTCGTCGGCTGCGTAGATGTCAATAGTCATGACGATCGTTCGTAGGCCGACACGATATCGGCGACGATGCGCGCCCGTACCACGTCCTTCGTGCCGAGATAGACGAAGCTGATCCCCTCCACTCCGCTCAAGATCCGCCCGATGTCCGCCATGCCGCTGCGCTTGCCGTTCAGGTCGATCTGTGTGACGTCACCGGTGACGACCGCCTTGGAGTTGAAGCCGATGCGCGTGAGGAACATCTTCATCTGCTCAGGCGTCGTGTTCTGAGCCTCATCAAGGATGATGAACGAGTCGCTCAACGTGCGACCTCGCATGAAGGCGAGGGGCGCCACTTCTATGGTGCCGTTGGCAATCAGGCGCTGCGCGCCGTCGGCCCCGACCATGTCGTAGAGGGCGTCGTAGAGCGGGCGAAGGTAGGGATCGACTTTGGCCATGAGGTCGCCGGGAAGAAAGCCGAGGTTCTCGCCCGCTTCCACGGCGGGCCGCGTCAAGACGATGCGACTCACCTGTCGGCGATGCAGTGCCTGCACAGCCTGGGCCACGGCGAGATAGCTCTTGCCCGTGCCGGCCGGCCCGATCCCAAAGGTGATGGTGGAGTTATCGATCGCGTCGGTGTAGCGCTTCTGGCCGGCGGTCGAGGGTCGCACGCTCTTGCCCTTGGCTCCGCGCACAACCTCGTGGCGAAGTACCTCGCTGGGCACGAGGTCGTCGGCGACCATGTCGATGGTGCGCGCGATCTTGGTGGTGTCGAGGAGCTGTCCACTCTCTAGAACCAGCACCAGCTCGTCGAAGAGTCGCAGCACCGCCGCGGCGTCGGGGCCGGTCACCGAGATCTGGTTGCCCTGGACGCGGATCTTCGACTGGGGAAACGAACGCTCGATGACGCGCAGGTGCTCGTCGCGCGAGCCCAGCAGACCCGCCATCAAGTGCGTATTCGCGACGTAGGTCGTGGTCGTGAGGTCCTCGTCGGCCTTGGCCTCGGGGGTCATCCAGGGGGCCAGGTCATCGGCCGACCGCCGAGCACGTGCACGTGCAGGTGCGACACCGTCTGTTGGCCATCGCGGCCCACATTGAAGACGAGTCGGTAGCCGTTATCCTTCACGGCCTCGTAATCGGCCACCTTCTGGGCCAAGCGCATCATGTCTTCAAACACTCCGGGATGCTTCAGCGTTACATCGTTCACGCTGTCGAAATGGGCCTTGGGAACCACCAAGACGTGGACCGGGGCCTGGGGGGCGATGTCGTAGAAGGCGAGTGAATCGTCGGACTCGGCGACCACCTTCGCCGGAACCTGACCCGCGACAATCTGGCAAAAGAGGCAGTCACTCATCTAGTGCTCTCATCATTACCCATATAGTGCGCCGTCCAGAGTCAGACCCCAACCCCCCACTTGAAAGGCCAGTAACGCGGCCGCGACGACGCCCGCCGTCTCGGCACGAAGAACTGTCGGGCCGAGCCCGACGCGCCGGCGATTCGTCTCCCACTCACCCTCGGCCCAACCTCCTTCGGGCCCGACGGCCACGTCTCGCACTCCGCGCCAGTCGCCAGACCCGCCGATCTCGGCGACGGCCACATCGTCGGGAACGTCACTGACGCGCAAAGGCTCCTCGATGACAAGGTCGTAGGTTCGCCGACTCTGACCCGCCGCCTCGCGGGCGATGCGCCGCCATCGAGCGAGGTTCTTCTCGCGGACGTCACCGGAGAGTTTCATGACCGAGCGCGTCGTCAGCAAGGGCACCAGCCGCGCAACGCCCAACTCCGTCGCCTTGGCCACGGCCCACTGAGCGTGGTCGCTCTTCAAGGCGGCGAGATAGAGAGTCGTCGTCGGTGTTGGTTCGTCGTGCTCCACCTCGCTGACACGGCGAAGGCCCGAGGGGTCGACGACACACATGGCCCAGGCGCCTCGCCCATCGGTCACCACAACCTCCTCGCCCACCTTCGCACGCAGAGCTTTTCGAAGGTGGTGATCGCTGGCGCCATCGAGCACCGGAAGGCAGAGATCGGCCACGTGGAACTGCGCGAGGGCGGCCACGCGGCGTGGCCATTCGAGTGGGGTCACTGCTTTGCCTTACGACGACGAAAGAACCCGCCGCTCGGCTCGTTCACTTCTTCCTTGCGGTGTCCGGCCCATGAACGCAGCAACGTCTCGGACTCCTCGTCAAGATCCGTGGGCACGTCGACGACGAGGTGGATGTACAGGTCTCCACGACCTCGACCGTGCAGATGCTCCACGCCCTCGTGGCGGAGTCGGTGCACCGTGCCGTTCTGGCTGCCCGCATCAACGTCAAGGGCTTGCTCTTCGCGCAGGGTCGGCACGCTGATCGTGGCCCCCAGCACGGCCTGGCTGAAGCTCACGTGAGCCTCGTGGTGCAGGTCATCGCCGCGTCGCTCGAAGCGAGGGTCGCTGATCACGCGCAGGTGCACGAACAAGCGACCGTTCGGCCCACCGCGCACACCGGCCGGTCCGCGGTCGGCCAGGCGCATAGTGGACCCGTCTTCGACGCCCGCGGGGATGTGCGCGCTGAGCGTCACACTTTGGGGGCGCCGACCCTCACCGCGACAGTCGAGACAGGGCGATTGGATTCGCGACCCCATGCCCTGGCAGCGAGGGCAGACCGTCGAGGTGACCATCTGGCCCAGGATCGAGTTGCGCACGCGACGTAGCTCGCCCGTTCCATTGCACTCCTCACAGCTCACCGGTGACGTCCCGGGGGCGCAGCCCGACCCATCACAGGTCGAACACCGCTGGGGAAGCGTCACGGTGACGTCACGACTGGCGCCAAAGGCCGCCTCCTCCAAGGTGATGTTCAGCGACACTTCGGCGTCGGGACCAGGCTGGGGCCCGCGACGTGTCTGAGCGTTGCCCGCCATGCCCCCAAAGAACATGTCGAAGATGTCCTGGACCGAGCCAGCACCAAAGGGGCTTCCCCCCGCACCCATGTCCGAGCCGAAGCGGTCGTAGTTGGCCCGTCGCTCGGGGTCCGAGAGGATCTCGTACGCCTGGGACACCTCTTTGAATCGGGCCTCGGCCATGGGGTCGTGCGTGTTGGCGTCGGGGTGGTACTTGCGCGCCAGACGACGATAGGAGGCCTTCAACTCATCGGGCGTGCAGGTGGCTTCCACCTCGAGGATCGAGTAGAGGTCGGTGTTAGCCACGCTCGTCTCCTCCAAAGTGTGTGGTGAGGTGCTTGGAGACAGCCTCCGCCGCGGCCATGACCTCCTTGTACTTCATGCGCGTGGGGCCAAGGAGCCCGACGGCGCCGATGGTCTCGCCCTCCAGGGACACCGGGGCCACGATCACCGCGCACGAGGACAGGGGCTCGAACCCGTGCTCGGAGCCGATGGCCACAGTGACGCCCTTGGCCAGGATGTCTTCAACCAGTGACACGACCAGTAGCTCTTGCTCGAGGATCGAGAGCACCTGTCGCACCGTCTCGACACCCTCGAAGACCTCGGCGACCCTCGAGGACCCGCCGATGTACACCTGCTCGCCCTCCATCGTGGGCATCTCGGCGTGCAGCACCGAGACTCCTTCTCGGACCAGTTTGGCCACGGTGTCGCCGCGGCTGGGGACCTGCATCTTGGACTCCAGGGTCGTGCCGATCAGCAGCGCGTTCAGCTGGCGCGACGCCTCGGCGACCTCGACCGGTGTGGCGTCAAATCCCACCAGCACGCTGTTCTTCGTGACGGTGCCGTCGGAGTAGACGGTCACGAGGAGGTGGTGGCGCGCGTCGAGGTTCACGAGTTGCACGCTCAAGATCGCCGCGTGCGAGTGCCCCGAGCCGACGACGACCGAGGTGTAGCTGGTGAGACGACTGAGCAAAGTGGACGTCTGTTCCAGCACGTCTTCGACCTCGCCGCGCACGTGAGCGAAGAACTCGCGTACCTGGCGTTGCTGGGCCGGGCCGAGCACGCCCGACTCGAGGTGGTCGACGAAGTACCGGTATCCCTTGTCGGTGGGCACTCGCCCGGCTGAGGTGTGGGGCTGGGCCAGGTACCCCTCGCGCTCGAGGGCCACCATCTCGGTGCGCACGGTCGCCGGGGAGACGGCTAGGTCGGCGTTCGCCGCGACCGAGGAGGAGCCGACCGGCTGGGCGGTGTCGATGTGCTCGACCACCACGGCCTCGAGGATTGTGGCCTTGCGCGCGTCGAGGTTCTGGGGCTGGGATGCAGCGTTCACGCGCCGGGCCATAGGTCTCCTTGTTAGCACTCGATTTTACCGAGTGCTAACGCCCGGCACGCCATCGGCGTACCATGACCTCAATGGAGACATTCGAAGCCCCCGAGCGACCAGATGTCCCTTACAACGGCCCCGAACGGGTCCAACTGGACGCGTGGCTCGACTTTCAGCGCGCCACCCTCCTGCAGAAGTGCCACGGCTTGAGCGCCGAGCAGTTGAAAGAGCGTCCGATCGCCACTTCGAGCCTGTCACTGCTCGGTCTGGTTCGCCACATGACCTTCGTCGAGCAAGCCTGGTTCGAGAGCACTTTCTCGGGCGTCGAGACCACCGACTACTACAAGACCGAGGACGACCGTGACGCCGACTTCAACGACCTGGATAGCGTTGCCGTCGAAGGGGTCTTCGTGCTCTACGCCGATGCGGCAGAGACCTCGCGAGAGCTGGCCCGTGGACACGATCTCGACCAGTTGGTCAAAAAGCCGCGTCGCGGGCGTGACGTCGACCTTCGCTGGATCTACATCCACTTGATCGAGGAGTACGCGCGCCACTGCGGTCACGCTGACTTGATCAGAGAGCTGATCGACGGAGCGACCGGCTACTAAGAATCGATCGAGGTATGCCTAGTCGTCGAGCTTCAGGGCGGCCACGAAGGCCTCTTGGGGGACCTCGACGCGGCCGAGGCTCTTCATGCGCTTCTTGCCCTCCTTTTGCTTCTCGAGCAGCTTGCGCTTGCGGGTGATGTCGCCGCCGTAGCACTTGGCCAGCACGTCCTTGCGCTTGGCCTTGACCGTCTCCCGGGCGATGACCTTGCCTCCGATGGCCGCCTGGATGGGCACGTCGAACAGCTGGCGGGGGATCAACTGGCGCAGCTTCTCGGTCATCCGCCGCCCGTACTCGGCCGCCTCCCTGCGGAACACGATGGCGCTGAAGGCGTCGACGGGCACGCCGTTCAACAGGATGTCGATTTTGGCCAGGTCCGAGCGGTCGTAGCCCGCGGTCTCGTAGTCGAGGCTGGCGTAGCCCTTGGTGCGGCTCTTCAGGGCGTCGAAGAAGTCGACGACGACCTCGGCCAGAGGGATTCGGTAGACGAGTTCGAGGCGTTCGGGCGAGAGGTACTCCATGCGGGTCTGCTCGCCCCGCCGGGACTGGGCCAGATCCATGATCGTGCCGGTGTACTCGGCAGGCAGGATGATGGTGACCGTCAGCCACGGTTCTTCGATGAAATCGACCTGCTGGGGCGGGGGCATGGCGCTCGGGTTGTCGACGTTGACCACCGTGCCGTCGGTGAGGTGGGCCAGGTACTCCACGCTCGGGGCGGTGGCGATCAGCTCCAGGTTGAACTCCCGCTCCAGGCGTTCCCGCACGATCTCCATGTGCAAGAGGCCGAGGAACCCGCAGCGGAACCCAAAGCCCAAGGCGCCGCTCGTCTCGGGCTCGTAGGTGACGCTGGCGTCGTTGAGCCGCAGCTTTTCCAGCGACTCGCGCAGGTCCTCGAAGTCGTCGCCCTCGACGGGAAACAACCCGCAGAACACCATGGGCTTGGGGTCCCGGTAGCCGTGCAGAGCCTCGGCGGCGGGGTGGCGAGCCTCGGTCACCGTCTCGCCGCTGCGAGCCTCGCCCACGTCCTTGATGCCCGCGATCAGGTAGCCCACCTCCCCCGCCTGGAGGGTGGCGGTGGCCACGGGAACGGGGGTGCGGACGCCGATCTCCTCCACGTCGTGGGTGGCCGCGGCCTGCATGAAGCGCAGCCGCTCGCCGGTGGTGAGGGTGCCGTTCATGATCCGCACGGCGCTCACCACGCCCCGGTACTGGTCGTAGTAGGAGTCGAAGATCAGGCCCTGGAGCGCCAGGTCGGGGTCGCCCTTCGGGGGCGGGATGCGGGCGCAGATGGCGTCGAGCAACTCGGCCACCCCCTCGCCCGTCTTGGCCGACAGGCGCAGGATGTCGGAGGCGTCGATGCCGAGCAGGTTCTCGATCTCCCCGGCGTAGCGGTCGGGGTCAGCGGCGGGGAGGTCGATCTTGTTGAGAGCGGCGACGATTTCGAGGTTGTTTTCCAGCGCCAGGTAGCAGTTGGCCAGCGTCTGGGCCTCGATCCCCTGGGCGGCGTCGACGAGCAGGACCACTCCCTCGCAGGCGGCCAGGCTGCGGCTCACCTCGTAGCCGAAGTCGACGTGGCCGGGCGTGTCGATCAGGTGGATGACATAGTCGTTGGAATCGAATCGGGCCTTCCAGTTGACCCGCACGTTCTGGGCCTTGATGGTGATCCCCCGCTCCCGCTCGATGTCCATCGAGTCGAGGTACTGCTCGCGCATGTCGCGGGGGTCGACGGCCCCGGTCAGCTCCAGGATGCGGTCGGACAGCGTCGACTTGCCGTGGTCGATGTGGGCCACAATGGCGAGGTTGCGAATGCGCGATTGGTCGGTCATGTTCTTCGGGCCCGCGGGTGAGAGTACCGGGAACCTCCTGGTACCCTGACCGGCCGTGGCCAACATCAAGAGCCAGATCAAGCGCAACCGCCAGAACGAAGTGCGCCGTCTGCGCAACAAATCTGCCAGGTCGGAGATGAAGACACGCATCAAGCGGGCTCTTGGCGACGCCGCAGTGGACCCGTCCTCGACCGAGTCGGTCGAGAGCCTGCGCGTGGCCTGCAAGCGCCTCGACAAGAGCGCCGCCCGGGGGATCATCCACAAGAACCAGGCAGCCAACCGCAAGTCGGCACTGATGCGGCGGGTGGCGGAGATCCAGGCTTCCTCCTCCGAATAGCAGAGGGCGTGGGTGGGTCGGATAACCCGCGTGGGGACGCGGGTTATC
>JBOGFT010000062.1:0-16803 GCA_050701895.1 Acidimicrobiales bacterium | reverse complement strand
TTGTCGCGACCCGCCGGGGAGGACACCTCACGAGTCCGAGGCTCAGAGACCCCCACCTCGAACAGCCGATCATCTTCGCGCAAGATTGTCATGGACAATTCTCGCATCGGGGGTCACGTCACGGGTGTATTCTGACCCACATACCTAGGGATCGCCTCCTTCCGCTCAGCAACGCCCTTGTGCCGCCCAAGGGGCGCTCGATATGGTGGGACCGACAACGTTGGGAGGGTCGGTGACCAGAGTCCGCGTCGGTTCGTTCAGCGTGTCTCTCGACGGATTCGGAGCAGGCCCACAGCAAGGCGAGGCGAATCCACTCGGGGTGGGCGGACGTCAACTGCACGACTGGATCTTCGCTACGTCGTCGGGCCGACGGATGATCGGTGAGACGGGCGGCTCAGTCGGCGTGGACGACGCCATGTTCAAGGGCAATCTCGAGATTCACGGTTCGACGATCATGGGCCGCAACATGTTCGGCCCAGTGCGCGGCCCGTGGGGAGACCGCGATTGGCGCGGCTGGTGGGGTGACGAACCGCCGTTTCACAATCCGGTCTTCGTCCTCACCCATTACGAGCGTTCAGACCTAGTCATGGGTGACACCACCTTTCATTTCGTCACCGGTGGCCTCAAAGAGGCGCTTGCTCAAGCGCGCGAGGCCGCCGGCGACGGCGACATTCACGTTGGCGGTGGCGTGGCGACTATTCGCATGCTGCTCGATGCACGGCTCATAGACGAGATGTGGCTGGCCATCGTGCCCGTGCAGCTCGGTGCGGGCGAACGACTCTTCTCAGCGCTCGAGCGTTGGCCCGTTGGGTACGAGAGGGGTCGTGAGATCCCCGGAGAGCTGGTGACGCACTTGGAGTTCATACGAGTTGACGCGCCGTGAGCGACGCCTCGTGCCGTCGCGCGGGGACCGACGATCTCCGCGACCTAGCGGCTCTGCGCTTTGAGTGGCGCGCCGAGCGAGGCGAACACGGTCTCGACGCTCGTGAGTTTGAGTCACGGCTGCTCGAGGGGATGGACGAACATCGCAGCACGCATCGCGGCGCACGAGGGCGCGGCGGTGGGCTGCGCCTGGCTCTGCATCGTTGATCGGGTCCCAGGGCCCGAGACGTTCGTCCGTCGAGCGGGCGCTCTGCAGAGCGTCTACGTGCGACCGGCGCAAGGCAATGTAGGGGTAGGCGCGGATCTCGTTTCACTTCGTCATCGACGACGCGCGTGCGATGAATCTGAACTACGTCGGCGTGCACCCAACAGAGAGGTCCTTTCCCCTGCACCGGCGCCTTGGCTTTGCCGCCGCGGATCGGACGTCGGAGCTTCGCTTCTAACTCACTTGGCTTTTGTCCTCGATCTCCCACGCGTGGTCGACGACGTGCCAGGCGCAGCGACGGATGGCGTAGCCAGCGGGCCATTTCGCCGCGTGCGTGTTGGCGCGCAGCGTGGTCATCACGATGTCGCGTTGTTCGTCCCACGGGGTTCGCGCAGCGACGCGAAACCCAGCGCGCGAGCAGTACGCCCGCTCGGCTTCGCGCACGTGATCGACGATCTTGTCGCGGTCGCGTCCTCCGCCCCTCGGGCCACGCTGAAGAGCGGCGGGCGCATGGTTGACGACGTCATCGAAGTAGTTCCAGCAGTCCTGGAGAATCGAGAGCTGACGAGTCAGCTCCTTGGGTGACAGCATGGCGTCGTCCCACGGCCCGAGTGCGTCGGGTGCGCCAAAGTCGGTGGTGGCGTTTCCCGCAACGGCACCGATGACGTTCAGGATTCCCGCGTCGAAGGGGATCGACACGATCTTCGCGTATCGCTCGCGATAGTCCTCGAGCGCTTCGAGAGCAAGATCTGCGTTTTTCGCCCGACGACACCAGCCGGGCCAGTCCAAGGAGGCGGCGAACACCGAGCTCCCGCCCTCTTCCAAATATGCGCGAGACGCCACGAACCCCCTCGACGTAAACTAGTCGCGGCGATCGCGCCCTGGGTTATGCAGCCAGGTCATGAGAGCGCTGCCGCCAACGCCGTTGCGTTCACCAGAGCGCGCCGACCGACGTCGAGGTAGCTGGGGCGCTCGTGGAGTCCCAGATACGTCATAAAGACGCCAAAGAAGAGGGCCCAGCCGACACTACGTTGCAGCGTCGCCTCATCGGACACGCCGTAGGTGGAAAAGAACTCGCCCAGGGACTCATAGGGCAGTGACATCAAGCCTCCCGCGAGGTCGGTGGCCGGATCTCCCGCGCACAGGTCGCCGAAGTCCACGACGCCTACCAGTTCGCCGTCTCGGTACACCATGTTGCCTGGATGGAAGTCACCGTGCAGCCAACGCGGAGCTTGATCCCACTCTGGCGCGGCGCACGCCCGTTGCCACTGTACGAGGAGGGAGGCGAGATTGATCTCTCCCTCCAGCTCGCGGGCGCGGCGTTCGAAGTCGACCGTGCGTTGAGTAAGGGGGACACCTCGCCACAGGTTCGTCGGCGCATCGGGCGGCGCCTCATGGTGCAGCTGGTGCAGAAAGGTCGCCATGACGCGAGCCGCCGCATCATCTACCTCGAAGTCGATCTCGTCACCGGGCACGCCGTCGATCCATCGCCCAATGATCCATGGCCACGCGAAACGCTCGCTGGGCACGCCGGCCAAAAGGGGCGCCGGTGTGCGCACGCTGAGGTGTTGCGCCAAGACGTTGAGCCAGTTGATCTCGTTGACGAGGGGCGTCACGGCGGCTTCACGACGCGGGAGACGAACGATGAGGTGGTCGCCTACGCGCCAGAGGAAGTTGTCGAAGCCTTCTCCGATGTGCCAGCACTCCTGCTCGGCGATCGCGGGGAACTGAGTTCGAAGGAGGTGACGCACCAGTTCCTCATTGACGCGTAACTCCGCGTGCGGCCAACTCACGATGTGACACTACGGCGTTCGTCGACGCCGCGCCGAAGAATGAAGGCACAGCTTCGCCGACCTGGTTTGCCAATCGCGAACTGACCGCCTTTCGAGCCATTGTGATCGCGACATCTAACGTGGCGTGATGCACCACGTGGTATCGACTCTGCAATCTACGTGGCCACCTTTCGTGTTGGTCGCGGGGTTGTTGCTCATCGGGCATATCGCATCGAGTGAAGGACTGTTCAAGCAGCTCGGATCGTGGTGCGGTCGGGCGCCTGGTGGAGCTCACGGCATGTTCTTCGTGACGATGGCTGTCGTCGCTCTCGTTACCGCAGTGCTCAATCTTGACACGTCGGTGGTCTTTATGACGCCCGTCGCCCTGCAGGCGGCGCGTTCAAAGGGCGTCGACGAGACGGCGTTCCTATTCGGAACAATCTTCATGTCGAACTCCGCGTCGCTATTACTTCCCGGGTCGAACCTCACCAACTTGCTCGTCTGGTCTCATCGACGAGCGTCGGGGGCGACGTTCGCTAGTCACATGGCGTGGCCCTGGATCGTCTCGATATCGGTGACCGCACTCGTCGTGGGAGTGTGGCGCTGGCGAGCGCTGGGGAGACCCGCTCGACCGGTATCGACGGACAGTTCGTTCAAAGTGGGGCCGGGACTCGTCGCCGTACTGTGCGCGGTCGTGGCGATGCTCATGTTGTCTAACCCCGCTCCGTGGGTCTTCGCGATCGGCGTGCTCATTGAAATCGTGACGCTCGGGCGTCGGCGTGTGACACTGACCAGCGTCCTCTCAGCGGTCAATGCGCGCACTTTGGGCGCGCTATTCCTGATTGCGGTAGGGATCGGCGCCGTGGCGCGAGCCACAACGGTGAGCGCCCACCTCTTGCACCACACGAGTGCGCTCGTCACCGCCGCGGTTGCATCGGGGGCGGCGCTCGTTATCAATAATCTTCCGGCAGCCTCGTTGTTTGCGGCGCGCGGAGTCACTCACCCGATTGCGTTGCTGCTCGGACTCGATCTCGGACCGAACATCTTCGTCACCGGTGCACTCTCCTCACTTTTGTGGCTGCGCATTGCCCGTCAGAACGACTCCCACCCCTCGATTCTCACGTTCGCGAGGGTCGGCGCGGTGATTGCCGTGGCCACCCTCGCCTGTTCGCTGGCGTTGATTTGATCCAACGGTCAGGTCACTGAACTGGGGTAAAGGTTCCACACGCTGCAGTTGGCGACTGCGAATGCTTCCAACCCCAGAAGGGGCTGGCCTTCGACGTACGCGCGCAGGGCTCGGATCATGCCGCCGTGAGTGACGACGAGGAGTCGCTCGGCGTGGCCGGCGTCTCTCTTCGCGTCGACGAATACTCCGGCTCGCGAGACAACGTCGCGAAAGGATTCGCCCCCTGGGGGCCGAGCATCGGGATCGACGAGCACGCCATTGACGATGCCGCTGCTCACGGAGTCGAGCAACTCAGTTGGCTCGCCTTCGAGAACACCGAAGCAGCGCTCGCGCAGCAGAACGTCGGGGACCGGAGTGAGACCGAGCTGAGCTCCGACTATCTCGGCAGTCTGGCGGGCGCGGGCGAGGTCGCTCGTCATCAGTTGGTCAAACCCCAATGATTTCAGGGATTCTGCTATTTCGCGCGCCTGAGCCCGGCCGACGTCGGTGAGTTGGGAGAGGTCGCTCTGCCCTTGGATGAGCGCACGTTCGTTCCAGGAACTCTCTGCGTGACGAACCAAAGTGGCCGAGCCGCCGCGACGCAGTGTGTTCATCTGGACCAGGTTAGTGAGTCGATGGGATCTCTCCACTCTCGCCTGAATATGTTGTTCTCGTCGTGCCTGATCGCACAACCACGTAATTCACAGTAATTTCAAAGCGGAACCTCGGCGAATTCAACCCCGCATATAAGAAAATAAATAACTCGCCGATACCATGGCACTGTGTCGTTGACCCTGCCCACGCGAAGCACCAAGCCTCGCTCGTCTGGCCTCACGATGGTCATCGACAAAGGCGCCACTACACGACAGTTCGAGGATCTTGTCGAGAGCCACGGCGAACTCATCGACTTCATCAAGTTCGGCTGGGGAACGTCGGTAGTCACCAAGGACTTCTCGGTCAAGCTTGACGTTCTGCGGGCAACCAATGTCGACTTCTATCTTGGCGGCACGTTGTTCGAGAAGTACGTGCAGCAGGATCGCTTCGACGAGTTCCGATCGCTGTGCCAAAGCTACGGTTGCAGCTTCGTCGAAGTGTCCAATGGGACCATCGACATTACGAATGATGCCAAGGACGAGTACGTCAAACGGCTCTCGGACGATTTCTTAGTCATCTCCGAGGTGGGCTCAAAGGATCAAAACGCCTCGGACATGATGGCCCCCAATGCGTGGGTGAGCTACATCCGAGCCGACCTTGACGCCGGCGCAGCGTTGGTGACTTTAGAGACCAGAGAGGGCGGAAAAGGCGGGATTTGCCGCTCGAATGGCGAACTTCGCTATGGCCTCATCGAAGAGATACTGACTTCGAAGGTCGATCACCGCAATCTGCTCTTTGAAGCGCCCTCGACGGAGTTGCAGACGTACTTCGTGCAACGAGTGGGTCCCGACGTCAATCTCGGCAACATTGCCACCACAGACGTCATTCCTCTGGAAACCATTCGTCTCGGTCTGCGTAGCGAGACGCTCTTGGTCTTCGAGCCCCGGGATCACGACGACTTCTAGTCATGAGGGAGAGTCGCGACGTATTTCATCTCGCCATCCCGGCGTACGACCTAGACGAGACGGTCGAGTTCTACGTCACGAAGCTGGGCACGAAACTGGCCCGACGATACGCCGATCGGGTGACCTTCGATTTCTTCGGCGATCAATTGGTGTGCCACTTGAGCGACGCACCCGTCGACCGTGTTCCCCTCAGTGACCTGGCCATGTATCCGCGTCACTTTGGCGTGACGTTTCGCGAGCAGAGAGATTTTGATGGGCTCTACCAACTGTGCCAGCAGCGCGACGTGGCGTTCTTCAGCGACGTGAGCGAGCGATTCGAGGGACGGGTCGAAGTTCACCAGACCTTCGTGGTGTGTGATCCGTCATCCAATCTCATCGAGTTCAAGCACTACCGCGACCATCGCATGATGTACTGAGTGACCCGTCGATGTACTCTGGCTCTTCTCCCACCGGTGACCCCCTCCTGGGTCTGATCCGCCGCCAGTCGCTCACGCATTCGACCAAGCCCTACCTCCTCGACGCTCGGAGCACTCGCGTACTCCGGTTCGACCAACTGAGCCAAGAGATCGACGAGCATCGACGCCAACTTCGCTCGCGAGGCCTCACGTCCGGCGGCCGGTTTGCCCTCGTCGTGGGGGATCCTCTGACTTTTGCCTCGTGGTTCCTGGCGGGAATCGCGTCAGGCATGTGGGTGGCCCCTCTTGACCCGACGCCCGAAAACTCCGTGGCGTCGAGCGCGCGCGCAACGGCCCTAGGGGCGTCATTGGTCGTGAGCGACCGGGAGGCGCCTCAGGGAGCAATGATCGAGTGGTACTCAACCGACGCGCTCGACGCGGACGCGGTCCCTCTCGAGGACGCTGGCGCGAAGGGGGGCGTCGTGCTGTCGTCGTCTGGCACGACGGGTGCGCCCAAAGTAATGGCACTCGACGTCGATCAACTCCTGGCTGCGGCCACTTTGATCGGGACGCACCACCACCTTGTCGAGTCCGATCGAGGATTCAATCCATTGCCGCTGTGGCACGTCAACGCCGAAGTCGTCGGTCTCCTCGCTGCGCTCGTGGCTGGCTCGTCACTTGTCCTCGACCAGCGGTTTCATCGGACCGGCTTCTGGAATCTGGTCAACAGTTTTAACGTGACGTGGATCAACGCCGTACCCGCCATCATTGCGCGACTCTCAGTACTTGGCGACGGGGAGTCGCCCTCGCGTCGGATTCGCTTCGTGCGATCGGCCTCGGCGCCGCTGGCCCCCGCGCTGTTTGAGCGTTTCGAGGCCGACGTTGGCCTGCCCATCATCCAGTCCTATGGAATGACCGAAGCGGCGAGCCAAATCTGCGTAACCCCAGTCGACGGGGTTCGAAAGGCTGGTTCGGTAGGTGTGGCGGCGGGCGTCGAGGTCCGCGTAGGCTCGACGGCCCCAGAGGTCGGGCCCATCGAAATCAAGGGGCCAACGGTGATCGGCCGCTACGAGAGTCTCGGGTACGAGGGGCGTTTCGACGACGGTTGGCTGAGGACGGGCGACCTTGGGTACTTCGATGAGGATCACTACCTTTTCATCGTGGGTCGAGAAGACGACGTCATCAATCGCGGCGGCGAGAAGATCTACCCCCTAGAGATCGAACAGGTGCTCGAAAGTGTCGAAGGAGTGGCCCGCGCTGCCGTCATCGCCCGCCCCGACGACGTTTTCGGTCAGGTCCCGGTGGCGTTCCTCCAGCCCACCGACGACGTGACCTTGAGCTCACTTGAGGAGCTCGCGGCTCTCGTGGCGAGAGTGCGACGGGTTGTGGGCGAGAGACTCCCCTCAGTCCTTCGACCGGAGCTGGCGAAAGTGGTGCGCACCCTTCCCCAACTCGCCACGGGCAAGATTCGCACCTCGAGTCTGCGTGAGGGCGAGGTCGCGGTCATCTTCGAGGACCGCCTTTGACGTCGTCCGAACACGTCGAAGACAGTGCGAACGCCGTCGCTCCTGCTACCGAGACGCCGCGAGGCACGCGCCAGCGCCTGGAGCACGTCGACGCCATGCGCCCGATCAAACAAACGGCGGTCATTTCGACGCACGCGCTCATCTACTTCTCCCCGCTTGCGACAAGTTTCGCCGCGGCGAGCATGCTGACCCTCACGCACTTCTCGCGCGACGCCTTCCTCTTCGTCTCGGCCTGCATGCTGGCCTACAGCTATCGCGACAGCGATGGGGTCGCAATAGGCCCCTACTGGAAGCGGCGATTCGTGGCCGTGGGCTCGGTCTACCTCGTGTGGACGCTGATCTACTTCCCTCTCGCCGCAGCCCGAGGCAGCACTAGCTTTCCGTACTTGAGAATACCCGGCTCGGCGGTCTTTAGCCTTTCGGGGTTGCACACCCTGCTCTTCAACTTCGCGACGGGGTACTACCACCTCTACTTCCTGCTCGTCCTGCTGCAGTTCTATCTCGTCTTCCCTTACGTGTTTTGGTGCCTGAAGCGCTACCCCAACGCTCGCCTCGCGGTCGTCGCGGGAGCGCTGGTATGGCAGATCTTCTATCCGATCATCGTGCGCCGAGACTGGATTGGCATCATCATGTCCCCCAAAATTGAGACGCGCCTCGTCATCTCGTACCCGCTGTACCTGCTGGGCGGAGTGGTGTGCGCCTTCTACCTCGAGAACTTTCACGATTGGATCGTGCGTCATCGAAAGGGGATCCTCGCGTCCACCGTCCTGGTCGCGGTGGTGCCTCTCGTGGTGGACTATCTCTCTGATCACGGCGTCAAGTTGTCGGGCACTCTCGTGCCGGGAGCGAATCCTTTTGCCGCCCTGGTCATCCCCTACGACGTCGGCGCCATCCTGGCCGTCTATCTTCTCGGGGTCTATCTGGTCAGTCCGCGCCGAAGCGCCCGCACGCGGGCTATCACCGCGTCGGGATCTGAAGCCGCCTACGGCATCTACGTCTCACAGATGGTGTGGATCATCGTCGAGCAGCGATGGATTGCGCACTACAACTTGCACCAACGCGTGCCCTGGCTCGCGCTCACCCTGGCAGCCGTAGTCGTGACGTACTTCTTGGGTTGGCTGTTCAGCGCCTTGTTCGCGCGAACGCCACTGGCGCGCCCGCTGGTCGGGCGAGCGCAGTTGCCGTGGCGCACGCTGTGGCCCCATCCACTTACGGGGTCCGACGAACCGGACTTTGGGGAGGGTCCGCTCAACCTCACGGACCGGTAACCACTTCTTCCATTGGGAATGTCGCAATTGTCGAGATACGAAACCTGCGAGGCTCACGATTACGCTTCCGTTGAGTCAAGGTGAAAAGAGTGGCTAAGTCCAAGGCCGAGAACGAGCGCCGGCGAGTGCCACCCCCGCTCATCAAGCGCCGTATCCCCTCGGGGCGCGGCGCCATGGAGCAGCCCAATGTCACCCACGACGGTGAGGCGCGTCTTACCCCGAGGTTCTGGCTGGCCGTCCTTCTCACCGGTGTCGCCGCGGGCCTGTTTGGCGACCTGCTCATGTGGATACTGGCCGCCGCTGAGCGCGTGGCCTTCAACTACCACTCGGGCAGCTATCAGGCGGCGGTCGTCGCGGTGTCGGGGGTTCAGCGCGTGGTCTCGCTACTTGTCGCGGGGGCCATCGGGGCGGTCTCGTGGTATCTCATCCGGCGCTACTTCAAGAATGAGAGCTCTGAGATCGACGAGGCGGTGTGGAACGGCGACGGCGAACTCTCGTTGAGGCGAAGTTTTCTTACCTCGATCGTGTCCGAGGTCGTCGTGGGGGCGGGCGCGTCGATTGGCCGAGAGGCCGCGCCGAAGCTGATGGGTGGCGCGTCGGGTTCCTTGATCGCTCGATGGTTCAATTTGACGAGTGCTCAGAAGCGCTTGCTCGTCGCCTGTGGTGGGGGCGCCGGCCTCGCCGCGGTCTATAACGTGCCGCTCGGCGGAGCGCTCTTCACCGTCGAGGTGCTCTATGGCAGCTTCGCGCTTCCTGTTGTGTTCCCCGCTCTGGCCACGACGTTCGTTGCTACTGCCGTCTCGTGGGTGTATCTGCCCAGGCACGCAACGTATGTCAACGTTCCGAACTACCGCTTCAGCACGTCACTCATGATTTGGTCTCTCTTGGCGGGAGTCGTGATTGGCCTGCTCGCCGTGGGATACGTCCGCCTGATCGGCCTGGCGTCGTTTTATCGCGCCAAGGGCGCCAACATCTTTTGGACGTTGCCGTTGGTCTTTGCGCTGGTCGGGGTGATCGGCATCTGGTACCCGCAGCTCTTTGGCAACGGCAAGGACATGGCCCATGAAGCCTTCCTCGGCGTTGGTGGGATTGGGCTGTTTTTCGCCCTCTTCGCGCTGAAGCCACTTGTCACCACCCTCACGCTGGGTAGTGGGGCGTCGGGAGGGCTCTTCACGCCGTTTCTCTCAACGGGCGCCATGCTCGGCGCCTTCCTCGGCGCCGCGTGGATTCACCTCTGGCCGGGCACGCCAGTGGGCGCGTTCGCGTTGGTTGGTGCGGCCGCCATGATCGGCGCGGCGATGCAGGCTCCGCTCGCCGGTTTGGTCCTGGTCTTGGAACTCACCCACGGAGGGTTCAACATCAGCATCCCGATGATGGCCGCCACGGTGATCGCGACGCTGCTCGTGCGCCAGATTGACGGCTACTCCATCTACTCAGCCCGTCTGCCTCCGCGCGAGCCTGATCCAGAGACCTAGCGACTGCTCGTGCCGGGCACCGAATGAAAGACTGTAGGGATGGACGGTCCAACGATGGACCCTCTCGTGGCTGAGGGCCCCATAACTGTTCGGCGCATCGAGCGCGCCGACCGGGCGGCGCTTCGCGAGATTCGACTCGAAGCTCTCGGCGACGCGCCCCAGGCCTTTGGTTCGACCCTGGACGGCGCGCGCCGACTGTCCGATCGCCAGTGGCGCGAGAAGGCGACCACGACGCACTATTTCCTAGCCGAGCGTGATGGCGCGGTCGTCGGCATGGCGTCAGGTGGATTCAGCGACCAGTATCCCGGGACGCACTGGCTCTATGGCATGTACGTCACGCCCGCGGCGCGCGGTAGCGGTGCGGCAGAACTGCTGGTGAGAGCCGTTAGCGATTGGGCGCGGACCGAGAGTGCGCGCGAGATCCACCTTCACGTCGCCTCCGGGGCCCACCGTGCCCGCGGGTTCTATGAGAAGAACGGTTTCACCGTGACGGGCGAGCCTTTCCCCATGGAGAGAGATCCGAGGGTCACGATGTACACGATGGCTAAATCGATCGAGGGCGAGTTTCGAGTCAGTCGAGTCGACGCCACGAAGTTGCGCGGACTTCGGCGTCGGGTGCTGCGTCAGAACGACCCCACCGCCTTCGCCGGCGATGCGCGAGACGCGGAGGCGGCCTCGATGCACTTCGCCGGGCTCCTTGACGGTCGCGTGGTCGTCAGCGCGTCGTTCTACCCAAGCGTCGCACCGATACGAGACGAGCTCGCGAGTTACCAACTGCGCTTCATGGCGGTCGACTTTGATGCGCAAGGTCACGGGTACGGCACGGAGGTTCTCGCGGTCGCCGAAAAGGCGTTGCGTGACGTTGGGGCCGAACAACTATGGGCGAACGCCCGCGACACTGCGCTTGGATTCTATGAGGCGACTGGCTGGGAGATAGTTCCCGGCTCAGAGAACATCAGCGTCGAAACGCAACTGCCCCACCACAAGGTCGCCAAAGTTATCGGCGACGAAGTGAGCGCGGCCTCGGCCTGATCTCCAGATTCACTAAGTTTGTAGGAATGCGAAAATACGTGCTCTTGCTGATAGCGGTCGCTTTCGTCGTCGCCGCGGTCCTGATCTACCCCCACATTCACAAGTCCCCCGCCGTTTCGACGACGACCACCACCTCGACCACGACAACTACCGCGCCCACTAGTCCCATCGCCCCGCTGACGGGAGTGCCGGACCCGACCGGGGTCTCACTGACGCGTCCCGCCCTCACCGTCAAGATCGAGAACACGCCTCAGGCCTTACCGCAGTGGGGAATTAGCGAGGCTGACGTGGTATACGAAGAGATCGTGAATGGCGGCATCACGCGCCTCGCCTCGGTCTTCAACTCTCACGCCCCCACGAAAGTCGGTCCGGTGCGCTCGGTGCGTCCAACGGACACTCAGGTCGTCTGGCCCCTCGGAGGGATCATTGCCTTCTCGGGCGGCGCTCCGTACGCCATCGCCAGCATCTCGACGGCGCCGGTGAAGTTGATTGACGAAAGCTCGGCCGGGGCCGCGATGTTTCGCGACCCCAACTTGGAGGCGCCGCACAATCTCTTCGCGAGCGCGCCGGCGCTGTTCGCCTTCAAGGGCACCCCGACTCCGCCGCCGGCACTGTTTAGCTACCGCGCGGCGAACGCGACGCCGCTGGGCGCCCCCGTCACCAGTTTCGTGGTGCCCTTTCCGAGCATCTACGCGGCCACCTGGACCTGGGACGGCGCCACGAACTCGTGGGATCGCACGCTCTTTGGCATGCCCGATGTCACCGGCACGGGCCAGCGCGAATCGCCCAAGAACGTGATTGTCATGTACGTCAACTACGTGAACGGCATCGGCACCGAGAACTCTTACGCCGACCTCCAGGGTTCTGGGACGGCGATGGTCTTTAGCGGCGGTCGTGAGATCGTGGGAACCTGGTCGCGCGGCCCGTCCAAGGGCGACATCATCCAGTACCTCACCTCACACGGCGCCACGATTCGCCTCACCCCCGGCCAGACCTGGGTTGAGTTGTTGAACGTCGGTGTGGCCCTCAGCATTACCAGGTAGATAAGGCCTCGCCGCGGCGTATCGTACGGACGTACCTCGAAGGGAGACTCATGGCGTACCGTGAAGAACTCATTGACCTCGACGACGGGCGAACGTTGGAGGTGGCGACTATGGGCAGTCCGGCCGGCGCGACGGTGTACCTCCACCACGGAACTCCTGGCACGACTCGCACCACGAAGTCCTTCGGGGGCCTCTTGGAGTACGGCGACTTCTATCTGGTTAGCGCGTCGCGTCCCGGGTACGGACAGTCGTCGCGCCGCGCGGACAGGTCGATCTCTTCGGTCATCGATGACGTCGGGCCTGCGCTGGCGCACTTCGGCCGCGACAAGTACATCGCTCTTGGATGGTCGGGCGGGGGGCCGCACGCTCTCGCCAGTGCCGCCCTTGATCCGCATTGTCGCGGCGCGGTCACGCTGGCGAGTGTGGCGCCCGCGGACGCGGACTTCGAATGGACCGAGGGCATGGGTCCAGAGAACGTAGAGGAGTTCGCGCTCGCCAAGGAGGGTGGCGCGGTCTACGAGGAACTGATGGCCGCGACCGGAGCATTAATGGGCGAGGCGACGAAGGACAACTTCGTCGAGATGATCGGCGGGCTACTGGGCCGACCTGATCGAGAGGTGCTCGCGGACGACCAGGAGCGAGAGCTCTTTGTTGAAGCCACGAGGCATGCGTTCGTGAACGGGTGGCGGGGCTACTACGACGATAACCTTGCGATCATCGCACCGTGGGGCTTTGACGTCGAGGACATCGCCATGCCGGTCCACATGTTCTACGGGGACGAAGACCTCATGGTCCCCCCGTCGCACGGTCGCTGGTTATCGACTCACGTCTTGAAGGCGACCGCGACTCATCACCCCGCGGAGGGCCACCTCTCGATATTCATGAATCACCCAAACGAAGTCGCCGCAGCGCTTCTGGCGCTGTGAAGATCATCTCGTGACCCGACTTGGCAATCTCTACGGCCCTGACGTCACGTTTCTTGGCGTCCCGGCGGCCGACCCCGACGAGGTGGGCCAGTGGTCGAAGGCGGCGGCCGTCATCATCGGGGCGCCTTTTGACGGGGGCACCTCGCATCGTCCCGGCGCGAGATTCGGCCCCCAGGCCATCCGCACCACGGACTACTTGCCCCATGACGGGATGCGCCCCTCACTCGCTCTCGGACTCGATCCGCTCATCGAACTTCGAGTGGTCGATCTTGGAGACGTCGAGATGCCCTCGGGTGAGACCGAGAGATCGTTGGCGCTGCTGGAGGATCGGGTGGCGATGGTGGCACGCCACGGCGTGATTCCCATCATCCTCGGCGGAGACCACACGATTGCCC
Source organism: Acidimicrobiales bacterium (assembly GCA_050701895.1). Lineage (GTDB taxonomy): Bacteria > Actinomycetota > Acidimicrobiia > Acidimicrobiales > RAAP-2 > RAAP-2. The sequence goes on along the minus strand of JBOGFT010000062.1, from coordinate 3,160 downwards.
TCCCAGACGTGACGGGCGTCGCGCATCACGTCGGTTTCGGTCGAGTCTCGGTGATCCATTTCGACGCGCACGCTGACACCGGCCAGAGCCAGCTGGGCTCGCTCTACGGTCATGGCACGCCGATGCGGCGACTCATCGAATCCGGCGCCTGCCGCGGAGATCGATTCCTGCAGATCGGACTGCGTGGATATTGGCCTGAGCCAGAGACTCTCGATTGGATGGCCGAGCAACAGATGCGTTCCTTTGAGATGAGCGAGATCGTCGCGCGCGGCCTGGACGACGTCCTGAGTGAGTCGTTGGAACTATCCATGGACGACTGCGATGGAGTCTTTCTCTCGGTCGATGTTGACGTTGTTGATCCCGGTTCGGCGCCAGGGACGGGAACCCCCGAGCCCGGTGGGCTCACGAGTCGCCAACTGCTCGATGCCGTCCGGCGAATCGCCATGAGCGTGCCGGTCGTGGGGGTCGATGTCGTCGAGGTGGCTCCGCCCTACGACCACGCGGAGATCACCGCGTACTTGGCAAATCGGGTGGTGCTCGAAGCCCTCGGCGGGGTCGCGTGGCGCGCGCGCGAAAGCGTAGACGAGAAAAGACGTCGACCAAGCGATCCATTGCTTGATCGTTAATTGCTGGCTGGCCTCAAGCGTGCTGATCACGCGTTGACTGACTTTCAGTGTGGGTTCCCCTCGGAGCAGATCTACACAATCTGCGACTGGAGGATTGGCGCGTGGCGTAGGAGGTAAACGACGATCTGTCTCGTCTGTGAGCCCCGCGCACCGGGCGCACCTTCGGGCCCGGGTGCACCGGTCGCACTAGTAGCGCCGCTCGCACCAGCGACTCCGGTCGCACCGTGGGCGCCACTTGGGCCCTTGGGGCCGGTTTGACTCCAGGTGATCTGCCTCGATCCCGTCGAGCACGCGTGGGCTGGTTTGGTCCCGATGGCAACGTTGGAGAGACCCCGAGGGTGCCTCCTATCCGCCAATATCGCGAGCGAGATCGGCGCTTCGTCATGTAGCACATCATGTGCTACACTTCGGAGATGACGAGAATCGGAATCCGAGAATTGCGACAACACGCCAGCCGGTACCTGGAGCAGGTGAAGGCGGGTGAAGTGGTGGAGGTCACTGAGCGCGGAAAGCTCGTTGCGCTCCTGGTTGCACCAACCCCGGCCGCGACTTCGCGAGACCGCCTCATAATGTCGGGCCGCCTCATTCCAGCACGGGCTGCGCTAAGCCTACCGAAACGCCGACATGTCGCGAATGGCCAACGCACAGCTTCCGAGGAGCTCGAAGAGATCCGCCAGGAGCGACTCGGGTGATTTACGTCGACACCTCGGCGCTTGTGAAGTTACTGTTCGAGGAGCGTGAAAGCCTTGCGCTCTCCAACTGGCTCACTTCAAGGACTGACACCGCCATGGTGACCAGCGATCTATCGACGGTTGAACTGCTGCGCGCGTGTCATCGTATCGACGACGACGTACTTGATGATGCTCGACGACTCCTCGCCGGGATCGACCTACTTCCCATCGATCGTGAGGTCGTGGAGCAGGCTGCGGTCGTTGCTCCTCGCGAGCTACGCAGCCTCGACGCAGTCCATCTGGCGAGTGCGCTGTCCCTACAATCAGATCTGACCGAATTCGTTGCGTATGATTCGCGCCTGTGCTCTGCCGCTGCAGCGGCGGGCTTCCTCGTGGTTTCGCCAACATGAAGATCTGAAATTGGTCGCGCCGCATGGAGCCAATAGGGCGGTCTAGCGAACCGATGTGGCGCGAGACTTGGTAAGTGTGCGACCAATCGACACCATTCGTCGACGAGCCAAGGCGAGAGTTAGTGTCGCAGTGTGGTCGCGCCGCGATTTCGACAAGTAGTTCTTGACACCACCGATCCGAGGATGAGTGCCGAGTTCTGGCGCCAGTTCTTAGGGTTGACCTACCGGGCTGGCCATGAGCCGCCTCCGAACGGGGCACCGGATCAAGTCGGTGGAGATTGGCTGAATCTTCTGACGAACGATGGCCAGGCTTTTCTCGCATTTCAAAACGTCGAGACCATGACGCCGCCCACGTGGCCCGACGCAACGGTTCCACGGCAACTTCACCTTGACCTGAGCGTTCGCTCAAAAGCTGAGCTTCGCGATGCCGTAGACCATGCGAAAGAGTTGGGAGGAACAGTTCTATTGGACCGATATGGTGACGCGGCGGAACCTCTTTTCGTCCTCACTGATCCCGCGGGCCATCCGTTCTGCGTCTTCGTGGTCGAGGACTAACCACGCGAGGGATAAGGAAACTCTCCGGGCCCCGGGCTGCGTCGGCCAGAGCGCGGCATACGATCGTCGTCGGGAATTGGTGAGGTGAGCGTACGCTGAAAAGGTGGCCCGTGTCCCGATTGCTTGCACGCTCGGATCCGATGCGGCGTCCGGTCGTATTGAGGAGTGGCGAGCCCTCCTAGTTGGCGACGTGCTGGAAGCCGTCAGAACGAGCACCAGCGTTCGGTTTCGACTACGAAGCAATGACGAAGCTGTGCTCCGGTCGATCGAGCTTTCTCGACGCGAAAAGGCGTGCTGCGCCTTCTTCGACTTCCGACTCGTCGTGCTCTCCAACTCCATCTGGCTCGAAGTCGAGGCGCCAGAAGACGCTGATTCGATTTTGGATGGACTTTTCGCTCTGCATACGTCTTGACGTGGCCGGATTATCGTGAGTTCAAACTCAACGGACCGCGATCGTGTCGAACTCGCGCTCATCTAACCGGCCCTGACAAGGTGGACGATCCATCCACGTGCGTGGAGATGCTCTCAGAATTGAACTCGTGGCTAGTGTCCCGCGCCAGAAGTTCATTAGATATGTTGTAACATGGAAGTATGCCAAGAAACGGACGTCCAAAGGCCGTATTGGAGTTGAGTGACGAGGAGCGTGAGCAACTCCAGCGTTGGGCGCGGCGACGAAAGTCGGCCCAAGGTCTGGCGACGCGCTCGCGGATCGTGCTCGACTGCGCCGCGGGGTTCTCTAATAAAGAGGTGGCCGCGTGAGCGAGTCTCTCAGCCAACGGTGGGCAAGTGGCGGGCACGCTTTGTCGAACTGCGCCTCGAGGGACTGAGTGACGACCCGCGCCCGGGACGACCGGCGTCGATCACCGTCGATCAGATCGAGGACGTGGTCGTCGCCACG
>JBOGFT010000061.1:0-3377 GCA_050701895.1 Acidimicrobiales bacterium | reverse complement strand
GCGACGAGGCTAAAGAGCGGGGACGATCGGTGCGCCCCTATCACCGCAAGCCGACGGGCGGCGAGACTCTCGCGTGAGAATCCGTGCACTACATCTTGTGTCCGCGTAGTTACCTATATAGCCCTTTCGGTAGTTTTCGAAGTTGCGGAAACCGAAGCCGATCCGCTTGATGCGTTTGATCAAGTTATTCAGCGCTTCGGTGGGTCCGTTACTCACTCGGGCCACGTGGTAATTGCAGATCTTCTCGAACCATTGGCGGATCGTCTTGCCCAACTTTTGCACCTCCAGTGGCATGGCGCGCTTGAGACAGTGGTTCATCAGGTCAAAGAGGATCGCTCGGGCGACGGTGGGATCGCTCTCTCGATAGAAGTCACGAAGGCGTTCCTTGATCCGATAGGCAATCGCCACTTCGGCGTCGGGGTCGCCTAAGGAGAGCAGCGAGAAGAGACGCTCCTTCGCTTGCGCATCGAGTTTCTCTTCACCCGTGAGCAATACTCGGCGCGTGCGATAGAGCGGATCGTCGCGTCGTCCGCGGTGGCCGGTCGTCTCACTCTGGACCCGTCGTCGAACGGCATCGAGGCACCGGTTGGCCAGCTGCACGCAGTGAAAGGCGTCGACCACCTGCAAGGCCCGGGGCAGGGTCACCGAGTAGACGGCCGCGTAAGCGGTGGACATGTCGAGGGCCCCGAAGCGGATCCTCTCCTTCCAGGGGTCGCCTTGGGCGTCGACCCAGCGGGCGACATCCTCGAACCTCCTGGTCGGGAGGATCTCGATCAGCTGGTGGTTCTGAACGTCACACACCGTCGTGGCGTAGTCCTTGTGGTGCCTGGTTCCGAGCTTCACGAAGGCGGTCTCATCGAGGCCGAGGGCACTGGTCTGGTTGAGTCGCTTCTTGTCGGCCTCGAGCAAGGCTCTGCCGTAGGTGATGACGGCATCATTGATGGTGTGCCAGTCACAGTCGAGGTCTTTGGCCACCTCCTCCACCGTGCGGCCGGTGCCCACCTGCTCGGTCGCCCACTTGGCGGCTCTGGTGGTGAGCAGGCAGTTCTTGGCGGCGATGCGGTGATCTTGGAGGGTCCAGGAACGCTCGGTGCACGTGGGGTTCACGCAGCGCATCCGGTGTTTCTTCCACGCCAGATGCATGGGCACCCCGAAGACGCGTAGATCGACGTAGCGCACGATGCGACGCTCTTTGACCTGGGCTAACTCGTGACAGCTCGGACATCGAACTTCCTGCACCACCTGCTCGATCATCAACTCGACGTCCTCTCGGCGCCGCTGATAGTGCAGCACCCGAACGTCTTTGAGACCCACCAGGGCTTCGAGGATCTCGCTAGGTTCGGTGACGACAAAGGTGCTTCGACTTTGGTTTCTCACAACTCCAGCGTGAAGCACCTTTGTTCACGTCTGGGGGACCCACTCACGGGCGTGAGCCCGCTAACTTCCGATGAGCCTATTTTGCTAAGACCCCGAAGTAGGGCCGGTGGAGATCGAACCCACGACCGAGGGATTATGAGGGAACTGAGGCCGGTCGGACTGGTCTGGTGATGCTGGATTCATCCGGTTTTTAAAGGGAACCCCGTCCCCTGGTGTCGGTCCGATCCGGTGATGTCGTGAGAGTTTGTGGGATGAAACGTGGGATTTATTTCCACCACTCCGTGTCGATCATTCAGCAATGTTGCGCGTCGTGATCGTGCTTTCCGTCCCGGAGTTTGTATAGCACCTCAAACGCCGACTCGCGTCCACCCTCGCCATGACGGGGGGTCATGGAAGGTTGCTGAAGTCAACGCCAAGTAAAAAGTGGCAACCGCCATGACTGCAGCCGTAATGGCCACCTGCGGTTGTCCAACCCATGATGATCGTACGCGAGCTCTATGTCGGCTACTCGACTGACGTCGCCTCGTCGTGGAGCGATATCGACGCGATTGGAACAATCACGATGTCAACGGCTCTACGTTGCGTACGACAACCGCAACTTCATTGCCCCTATTCACGGGCCGCTGGCCGCTCAGGGTTGGTATGACCGTTGGAACTTCGACTTCGGACGACTCACTCACCAATGACGCCAAGCGTTCAAGTAACTCTTTGCCGGGCCAGCCGTGAAGCGCCATCGAGTGATCGATTGGAAGAGCAACGCACAGATACACATCGGCCAGCGCTAGCGCGTCAATCTCGACGACTACCGCCGTGATCTCGATTCGCAAGATGTCCCCAACAGTGCCCCGCTGCGGAACGAGGGGGTGTTCAATTCCCTCGGCAACCAACTCCCTGAGTCCTTCACGCACCCTGGTCCTGAAGTCCATCTCTTCGCGAGCGAGCTCCCACTGATGTTCGTCCTCTTCCGAAGGCAGGAGATCGCCGGTCCTCGCGCGCGTCTCGAAGAGTTCATAGTCGTGCTCGGGTGTGAACCCCAAGAACCAGCACACGTTGGTCTCCCTGTCGAACCATGTGCACGCCCGCCCGCCCGCCCGGGCGTGAAGCGGGGCGATGTCGCCGCGACCGACTCGGTGAAGCTGACCACCGGAAGACACGGGAGACACGGATCGAAGGGTCCTGAAGGCATCGATGACCTGAGGCCACGGAGTCGAGGCCTCGATTCGGTCGAAGTCGTTTGCCGCGATTCCACTGCATCTCAGGTCCTCAAGCGCCGTAAGCGTGAAGCGTAACTCCCATATCTTCGCGGGATCGGGTACTGGCGGATAAGCAGGGTCCACTAACGACGAGACCGTCGCTCCCGTACTCGAGACAACGCTGCGACCACCCTCGGTGAGTCAGTTTCTTCGGTGCGTAGACGAAGTGCTTCGTCCTCTGCCTCATTGCGAGTTTGGATAAACTCCTCGACTGACTCAATCGGAATGCGATGATCGACGCCAACTCGACGATCCTCAAGGAGGCCGCGCTCCAGATAGGCATAGACCGTCGGCCGCGACACACCGAGGACGCGCGCCGTCTGCGACGGGGTCAACATTTCTTCCTCACGCAGCACCACGGCGCCACTACTGCTCGCTATCTCGAGCACTGAGGCCAGAAAGTTCGCGACGGTTCCTGAGGGAATCGAAACAGGACGGCCCGAGCGAAGGTCCTTTGCAATTTCGTTTGCTTTAACATCATTCACATCACTCCGAGCAAGCCTCACGGACTATCTCCTTTGTTTCCGCAAGTGTAGCAGGTGTATCCCGGTGCCGGAGCCACATGGGCCACGATGGGCTTTCGGGGACTGAACGGTTGCATCAGGGATCCGGCGTAGTCTGAACCGGTCGGGAAAGTCCGGTCGGTATTTGAAGGTGCGAAACTGGCTCTCGGAGTAGGGGTTGTCGTTGGAGACGTGGGGTCGCGAGTGCGACTTGGTAACTCCGAGGTCCGCCAGCAAGTGCACG
>JBOGFT010000060.1:0-10366 GCA_050701895.1 Acidimicrobiales bacterium | reverse complement strand
GTTGAGCGCTGAGTCTGAGGGACTGGGGACGCAACCGGTCTCACCACTCTTTCTCTACGCCACCACCGAGGCGGACCTTTTCGGTCTTGGTGGCGAGCGTTACCTGGACGAGATGTACGCACTCTCCAATCGCTTCCGCGAGGCGTGGGACCTGGAGGAGGGTGAAACCATGGCGATGGTGCTGCGGGTGATACACGCATCCCCTCCCTCGGTGCACAGCATTCGGCGCCCTCTGAGCCACGTTCTGAGCCGAAATCTCGACGTGGCGTCTAGTAATGGGACCAGCGTGGGCGGGGTTAGTGGCGCCAATATGGCCGTAAATTCATACAAAATGTGAGTTTGCCGCGGTCGCCAGAGCACGAAACTCTAAAATTATTGACAATTCCCCCTTTCACGGCCTAGGGGAGTCCTGCTAACGTTGATATTTCAAGGGCCTGAGTAGAAGAAGGCGGTTCGGACGTGGGTGATCTCACGCAATCAGACCCTTTGAGAATGGGGGAAGAAACCCGACTAGTCGTGGAGACCCTCCACCACGTGACGCCTCGGGCTGAGATTGTGGCTGTCATCACAACCTCCGACCGGCCGATTCCGGGTTTTCACGTCGACCCGATCGTCAACACCGAAGCAAAAGACGCCTTCGAACTCATCCGCGAGAGGGTCCAACTTCAGCTCAACGGCAAAGAACAGTTCAGATCATTCACCTGGACGATCGACGAGACCGAGTGGGGCATCCTCGTCGAGCCGATCGAGTTGGTGAGCGGCCAGATCGTCGGAGCCCTGCTGGTGGCCCGGCACGGACGGGTGTGGAGCCAGCGGGAGATCTCCACCGTCAAAGCCTTCGGTGGACTGTTCGGCAAGGTGGCTTCCCAAAGCACTCGTGAAGGCGTTCTCCTACACCAGCGCCGCCTGGACGAACTGGTCAGCCAAGTCGCAGAGCGACTGATGTCGGCGACGGCCGCCACGCGCGCGGAGGCCCTTAACTGGACAACCCGAGTGCTTGCCGAATTCCTCGACTCCGACGTGGCCTTTCTGCGCCGTAACGACCACGTTCGGGGTCTTAGCATCCTTGAGGGCGAATGGCCTGTTCGCACCGATTACACCGGCCCCGATCCGCTCGGCGAAGTCCGCTTTGACTCAGACCCCCTCTTTATGGCGACGAAGGACCTCCGGGGGCCCTACCTGGCCGGCCTTGACGACACCACCGATGAGTTCTTGGAGCGGGTGGAAGAGGGCGGGGGCGAAACCGTAGTCATGGGCGCCGCGGTCCCGTTGCTGCTCGGTGACTCGACCTGGGGCGTACTCGGGTTCATCCACTTCGAACTGCGCGCGTGGAAGACCTCAGAAATCAACGCCTTGCAGGCCGTCGCCTCGATGCTGGTGCAACTCCAGGCCCGCATCGACGCGGAGGAGCGCACCGCCTACATCGCATTGCACGACGACCTGACGGACTTACCCAATCGCCGGGCGTTATTGCGCGAGTTGAAGTTTCGTCGCGCTGCGGCGCGCGACACTGCGGTCCTCATCATCGACCTTGACCGCTTTAAGGTGATGAACGACTTCCTCGGCCACGCCAACGGCGACCGCTTGCTCGTCACGATCGCGGACCGTATTCGCACCAGCATTCGCGTGAACGACTACTGCGCGCGTCTAGGAGGTGACGAGTTCGTCGTGTTGCTCGATGAGGCCAACAGCGAAATGGAAGTCCTCTCGAGCGCGTACCGATTGCTCGAACTGGTCGCGGCTCCAGTCGACCTCGGCGGCCAACTGGTTTCTCACACCGCCAGCATCGGGATCGCCATCGCCGACACCAAGTCCACCGATACTGACTCGGACGTCCTCGCCAATGCTGACGGCGCGATGTACGTCGCCAAGGCCGGCGGCCGCAACAAGGCCGTGCTGCTGGACGAAAAGATGCGCGCCGACCTCGACGAACGCTCGGCCATGGAGCTGATGCTCCGAGAGGCCCTGGAAAACGGCGAACTGCGACTGCACTACCAGCCCGAAGTGGACTTGCGAAGTGGTCGATTGCTGTCCGTTGAGGCGCTCGTTCGTTGGGCGCACCCGACCAAGGGACTATTGAACGCGGCTGAGTTCATCACCGTGGCCGAAGAGACCGGGCTCGTTCTGACCATCGGGCGCTGGGTCTTCGCCGAGGCCTGTCGCCAACTAGCCGAGTGGCGCGCAAACTATCCGGATCTCCCGCTCATTGTGCGGGTGAATATGTCGCCCGCGGAGTTCGCCGCGACCGACCTGGTCGAGTTCGTCGAGGGCTGCTTGGCGGCGAACGACATCCCCGGCGAGCGACTCTGCATCGAGATCACCGAGTACGCGGTCGTCGACGAGCCCGAGAAGACGGCCAGCATTCTACGAGGGTTCCAAGAGATCGGCGTCGAAGTCGCCATCGACGACTTCGGCACGGGCTTCGCGTCGATGACCGAGCTGAAGCACCTGCCGGCCGACCTCTTGAAACTGGACATGAGCTTCGTCGAGGGCATCACCACCGACGCCTACGACCGGGCCATCGTGGAGTCGATCATCCGCCTCGGACAGGTCCTGAACCTCGGCGTTACCGCCGAGGGCATCGAGCGCGTCGACACCATCGAGGAGCTGCTGCGACTCGGCTGCCACCGTGGCCAGGGATATCTCATCTCGCGTCCGGTGGCGCCCAACGACCTGCATCAACTGCTCGATGCCGGTAAGGTTCCGGCATCGTTGCTTCGACCCGAAGAACTCACCCTTGGACTAGCGAGTACAACATTTTGAGCCCACTTCTTGAAGGAGCGTCCGAAGACGCGACCGGCCCCGACCAGCAGGCGTACGAACCCTGGCTGTTCCAGACCATGCTCGACGAGCTGTCGGTGTCCGAGCTTGGGATCGGCTTCATCTACTCGGTGCTCGACGTCCTGGTGAAGCGCTACGCGCTCAACGACGCGGTGGTGATCTTGAGCCACGAGTCCTTTGGCCCCCAGATGTTCCGCGCCGGGGGCCAAGCCATCAGCGTCGACCTGGCCTCGCGGCTCGGCGGCGCCCCAGGTGTCTACTGTGATCCCGACATCGTGCCCAACGTGGAGCGCGACGCCGTGCGCACCGCGTGCCAATTGTCTCTTTCGTTGCACCTGGCACGGTTCAGCGCGGCGCACGACGCTCTGACCAACATCGCGAACCGCCGCACCTTTGACAGCGCCCTGCAGGCCTCGTGCGTGCGTAGCTCTCGCTATGGCTGGGCTTTCACGCTGGTGCTGGCGGACCTTAATGGCTTCAAGGCGATCAACGACTCACTGGGTCACGCCATTGGCGACGACCTCTTGCGCCAGTTCGGCCTGGCTATGCGCCGCTCGGTGCGTAGCGGCGACGTGGCGGCGAGGATCGGCGGGGACGAGTTCGCGGTCATCCTGTCCAACGCCGACGGTCACGACTCTTCCGGCTTCACTGATCGCCTGCGCAGCCATCTGGGTTCGGCGCGTGAGCTGGTGGGCTTCACCATCGGCACCGCGTCCTCCCCGCGTGACTCGACCGACCCCGCGGAGCTGTTTCGCATCGCCGACGCCCGGCTGTATGAGAAGAAGGGTTTTAGCCACCGATGATGTCACCCACTGAAGAAGACTTCGAGCTCGAGCTCCGCAGCCTGTCGGGAGTCATGAACGTCGAGATACGCCATCGTGAGAACGGCGACGTCGACGCGGTGACCCTCATCACCCACGGACAGGACCCCGGCGCCATTCGTGTCATGGCCACCCAGATCGTCAACCTGTACTACACCGACGCCTCAGTCATCGTTGAAGACGCCAGTCGCGCCTTGGCCCCGCGTGAGGTCCAGGCGGTGCGCGTGGCCCTCATGCGAGCGGAGTTCAACTCCGTCTCGGGCGGATGTGACGTGGAACTCTCGGTTCACGGCAAGAACGGGTACGGTCGCGCCGGCAGTGGTCAGCTCTTTGGTGGCGCCGAGGCAACCCTTGTGGCACTACGTGATCTCGGATACAACCTGCCCTTCTACCTCTTGACCGTCATCAGCGTCGCGACGGTTCGTGGGTGGCCGGTGATCGTGACCCTGAGGCCGTTCGCCGACGGTGCCGACATGTTCGGCATCGCCCAGGCCGACAACGACGTCACCTCGGCCGCGATGGCGACCTTGGACGCCCTGAACCGATACATCTCCAAGGACGCGTCGATCGATTAAAGATCAATAAAGTCGAGGAGAAAACTTGCCCGGAACTGCGATAAGGGCGAAGAGACTTCGTAGAATGGCCGTCATGACGTCACGTGGACCTAGTGCGACTCGCGACACTGCGCGTGGCCCCGAGGCCCATCGATGACCCGGATTCTCGTCGTCGACGACGACCCCGAAATCACCCGGTTGCTGGAGAAATTCCTCTCTAACGAGGGGTATCAAGTGACTGTGGCGACTAACGGGGCCGCCGCTCTCACCGCCGCGTCCGCGTCGGAGCCAGAACTCGTGCTGCTCGACATCGTGATCGGCGTCGAGGACGGTCGCGAGGTTCTGCGCGACCTGCGTCTCATCAGTGACGTGCCAGTCATTTTTCTCACGGGTCGCGGTCTGGAGACCGAGCGCATCGCGGGACTCAAATTGGGAGCGGACGACTACATCGTCAAACCCTTTTCCCTCGGCGAAGTGTCGGCGCGTATTGAGACGGTCCTGCGTCGTTCGGGCGTCAACTCCGCACAGCACTCGATAGAGGCGCCAGATATCAGCTACGGCGACCTGCAGATCAACGAGAACACCCACGAGGTGCGCCTCGCCGGAGATTTGCTCGACCTGACCTCGAAGGAGTTCGCGCTTCTGAGCTTCATCGCCACAACCCCTCGTCAGGTCTACACGCGTTCCCAACTCCTCGAGCACGTATGGGCCTCCTCCAGTGAGTGGCAGAACGAGGCAACGGTGACCGAGCACATTCGGCGATTGCGCGCGAAGATAGAGACTGACCCGGATCACCCGAAGTGGATCAAGACAGTGCGCGGAGTCGGCTATCGATTCGAGCCTCAACTCAACTAGGCTCTCTCTTTAGATTCAACGGGATCCGAGCTCAGGATCTCTCGTGATTATCCTTGCTACTAGAATAAATGAGCGGCTCTCACCACGTCACTGGCAACTCAGTCATGCCCCGCAGGAACGGGTGCGGTTGGTACGTCGGAGAGAAGCCTTCTCTTAGCTGTAGCCCGGGCATCCGTGTGGTGATGATGTCGAGGACCACCTTGCCCTCGAGTCTCGCGAGCGGCGCCCCGATGCAACTGTGAATGCCTCGCCCGAAGGCGAGGTGTGGAGCCACGCGCTCGTGCTCGAGCGAGAAATCGTCGGGATCTGAGTAGTGCGTGGCGTCTCGATTGGCCGAGAGGTACGCCAAGAAAAGACGCTCACCGGCCGCCACTGGCTGGTCGCCCACCACCGCCTCCTCGGACGCAATTCTCCACATCCCAAAGACCGGCGCCTCGAGTCGGAGCGTCTCCTCCAGATACCGTGGTCCCAGATCAGGATCAGCGAGAAGCGCTTCGTAGCGCTCCGGCACGCAGAGCAGCTGCCAAAACATGGCGGTGATGATGTTGGCCGATGGCTCGTGGCCGGCCAGAAACAATCCGGGCACGAGCGAGAGCATCTCTCTCGGAGTGAGCTGGTAGCTGTCGCGGCCCGCGGCCACCAATGAGAGCAGATCGCCTCGCGGATTGCGGTAGCGCTGCTCGATCAGTCGAGCACACAGGCGGTGGGCTTCGAGGATTCTCCTGGCGAGGACGATCTGCTCCTCGAGGGTCACGCCGAAAAGCTGCGCGGTGGCGAGCGCGGCCCAATCCTCGACGACCTGGCGCAGGTCGGCCGCCATGGCCCGGGGCATACCGATTATCTCCGAGATCACGTTGAGGGGCAGGGGATAGGCGAACTGCGTCACCAGATCGCCCTCGCGCGCTCGCATCATCTCGTCAAGGAGGATGTTGCACCGTGCTCGTATCATCGGCTCGTAGGCCGCCACCGCGTCAGGAGAAAGTCCTGGTTGAAGTACTTTTCGTAGCCGTCCGTGATCGGGTTCGTCTACTCCGGTGAGCGTGCCTTCCATGGGGATCTCGTCGCCGAAGAGTTCAACGATCTCGGGGCTTAGGAGATCCACGATTGAGAGGACCTCTTTGGAGGTGAACCGGCCCGGCTCGCGAAGTATCGCTGCTATGTCGTCGTAGCGCGTCACCACCCAGGCGTTCATGATCGGACTGAAGAAGACGGGAGACTCGTCGCGTGCCTGGGCGAGCACCGAGCCCGGCACCGACATAAAGTCGGTGTCAAAGGGATTGAAGACGGTTTCTACGAAAGGCATCTCCAAGACCGTACCGCTCCAACGGCTTCGCAACGATCACCCACACTTCTCTCAAGGCGACTGAGCCTCCACCGTCTGGGAGACGAGACTGTTCTACGCCGAGAAGCCGCCGAAGAGGGTTGGAGTCGGGCGGTGTTGCTCAACCAGATCAGGAGTTCCCTGCATCTGCGTGCGGGTTCGGCTTCTTCCAACTTTGACCTCTCCCTTCCCAAGGAGAGTTCCGAGCTTGTCTCTCAGATGGTCAAGGATCACTACAACTTCGAGTTCCTCACGCTGGCATCGGCTGCTGCCGAACGCGACGTCGAGAACGCACTGGTGGCCAACCTCGCCAAAACGCTCCAGGAACTAGGAGTCGGTTTTTACTACGTCGGCCGACAGCATCGCCTCACTCTCAAAGATCGTCATGATGCCGGTCAGGAATTCTTTCTCGACCTACTCTTCTACCACCATCTCTTGCGCCACTCGTGGTGTTCGAGTTGAAGATCGACGAGTTCAAGCCCGAGTACGCGGGCAAGTTGAACTTCTACCGTGCGCTTCGAGGTCTAACCTCGTGGTCGACTACTCGCTGCGCGGCGTCGGATCGCCGTCGTCGGGCACACGTATAGCGAGCTCTCCCCCGAAATGCAGAAGGTACTCCCGTCACCGGTCGACCTTGAGTCGGTTGCCGTTGAAGCGAGAGGAGAAGCGGGAGAATACGGATCAGAGTAGAGAATGAACATCGTCGTACCGTGACGGCATTGAGACGGGCACCTCGTATACCTGAGTCAGAATGAAAAGGTCACGTCAAAGTTCGCGAGCGAGCAGATTATGGACGAGGTCGATGAACTCACTGGGACGAAACGGTTTTGCAAGGAAGGCGCTCGTGCCCGTAGTTAAGTGAGCCGTGACGGACTTGTCCGCTGTGCCCGAAATCAGAAGAATTCGCAGTTCCGGTCGTTGCTTCTGCAAGGTGGCGGCGAGTTCCGGTCCTGAAACTTCACCCATCAGGACATCGCTCACAAGAAGTTCGATGGCGCTCTCGAACGATCGGCTCTCCTCGAGGGCCGTCTCACCGGATGCCGTGACGAGAACGTTGAATCCGTTTCGTCGAAGTACCTGGGCCATCAGGCGACGGAGATCGTCGTCATCCTCGGCCACTAACACCGTCGCCACTTCCGCTTCGCGAGCAACGCCGCGGGGTTCGGGTGCGAGCACGGCAGGGCCCAGAGCGGGAAAGAGGATCTCAAAGTCGGTGCCGACGCTGACTTCGCTCCGAGCGGTGATCGCGCCGTGGCTGCCTTCGACCAGACGCCGCGCCGCCGCGAGACCCATGCCCGTTCCCTTGAAGGGGCCCTTGGTGGTGAAGAAGGTGTCGAAGCACTTGGCGAGCGTCTCGGCGTCCATGCCCACGCCGGTGTCGGCGACATGAATTTCGACGTGCGGACCAGGATAAACGTTCAACAGCTTCGCGCGCTCGGCGTCAACTTCTACTAACTCGACGCTGACGAGGAGTTCTCCGCCCTCGGCCATGGCGTCGCGCGCATTCATGACGAGATTCAGCATCATCTGTTCAAATTGGCCGACGTCGACGTGAATGGTGCCCGCGTCAAGATCCAGTGACCAGCGTGTGTGGATTGACTCGCCCACGATTCGTTCGATGACATCTGCGTTATCCTCCAGCATCGCCACGGGATCGATAATGACAGGTTCCAATGATGGCGTTCGCCCGATGGTCTGCAACTGAGCGGTCAGGGCCGATGCCCGTGACGCTGTGGCCTGAATGTCCTTGACCATTTCCAGCGAAGGGCCGTCTGCGCTCAGCTCGCTCACAAGGATCTCGGCGTAACCCGAGATCAGGGTGAGCAGGTTGTTGAAATCGTGCGCGACGCTGCTGGCGACTCGTCCGCGAATCTCCATCTGCTGGGCGTGTTGCACCTCAGCCTTCAACTGTCGGTGATCCGTGACGTCGTCGACCAGCATCAAGATGCTGGGGGATCGATCGGGCGACGGCAACAAGACGGCGGACGCCGTGAGGTCGCGACGCCGGCCGCGAATCTCCACCTCGACGAGATCGCGGTTGGCCGGTGCCGACTGCTTGCGAACTTGACTCCAGAGCGCGCTCAGTTCTTGCCTCGCTGATTCTGGAAACATCGGTGCGATGTCGAGGTCAATCGCGTAGGCGGGCCAGGCGAAAATCTGGTGCGCCGCTCGATTCCACCATTGCACCGTTCCCTCTAAATCGACCTCCACGATGCCCGCGGGCGCGGTGTCGACCAGCGTGCGCAGGCGCGTCTCGCTGCTCTCGATCTCGCGACTGAGTTCGGTCGCCCCCAGTGCGGTCGCCGCCATCTGGGCGAGCAGTGTCAGTACCTCGGGGTCTTCGGCTCGAAACTCGGCGTCGGCGCGACGAACGGCCAGAACGCCGCGCGCCGCACCCCGGCCCTCGACGATGGGCGCCACCAGCCAGTCACGGTCGGTCCAGGTGGCACTCGTGCCGCCGCGCAGCCCGGGAACGTCCAGATCGTCGTGGTCGGCGCCAAAGCTCGTGACCGCTCGCGAACGTTGCGCCACACCACGCAGAGGCGAGGCGGCCCCGGTCTCGAGCGACAGGACGGCGTCATCGGCGTCGAAAACACGCCGGGCGCTACCAGCGAGACTTTCGACGATGTCGCGCTCGTCGCGCAGTCCGGCCACCGTGAGTGACGCCGCGATCAACTGGTGGAGTTGACTGGCGATTCGCTGAGCGGAGCGAATCGCCTCGCGCTCGGTGGTCTCGCTGATCTCCGTACGACGCGACTCGAGCGGCTCGATCTTGTCGCTTGGCCGGGCCACGGCCTATCCTCGGGCGCTCATGAGGTGATCTACAGCGGCTTCCCGGAGAAGATGGCGAAGTCCTCGAGGTACCGGTCGATCTCCTCGGCCTCGTGGGGCTTGGAGAACAGATAACCCTGGCCGACTTGAACTCGTTCGTTCTGCAGGCGCGCGCGCTGGTCAGAGTCCTCGATACCGGCCGCGATCACTTGCAGATGGCGTGACTCGCTCAGTTGGACCAACCGATGGACCAATGACGCGGCATCGTTCGAGGTAGCGAGCGTGGCGATGAAGTCGCGATCGAGCTTCACGATGTCAATGGCGAACTCCAGGAGCTCCTCGAGGGCCGACTCGCCGGGCTCGAAGTCGTCCACGGCGAATTTCACCCCAAGTTCGCGCAGTCGGCCCAGACGCTCAAGGGTGTTGACGCGGTCGGCCGTCAACGTCCCTTGGGCGAACTCCAGGACGAACAACGTTGGATCGAAGCGGCTCTCGCCGAGCGCGCTGGCCACGTCGTCGTAGAAGCCGGGATAGCCAAACTGGCGCGGAGAGACGTTCACCGAGACGTTGAACCGGTAGCCCTTGTCGTGCCAGGCGGCCCCGTGGCTGCAGGCGGTCATGAGGGCCCAGCGGCCCACGGGCACGATCTCACCGCTCGCCTCGAGTTCGTCGATGAAGACCTCCGGGCTCAGTACGCCGCGGGTGGGGTGACGCCAACGGATGAGAGCCTCCACGCCGGCGAAGCCGTTGGTCTCAAGGTCGATGGTGGGTTGGTACACCAAGAAGAATTGCTGAGTTTCAAGGGCCGACGCTAAGTCGTGGTCGTCTGAGGTTGGCTCCGTCGATTCACTTCCCATGTCCTACCGCTTCCTTGGTGACTTAGCCATGACCGGAGCCACCTCCGTGTCGATTTTCGGCGACGCTATCCGTTTCGAGGGTAATTCTAGATAGTTGGCCGGGCGTTGATTGGCGAAGGCACGTCATCGAGCAGGTATCTGACGCACGGGCCTCTTAGCGGGCCTCCCAATTTCGCCGGTTGCGGCGCCAGGTATCGTGGGGCGCGACGGGTTCTATTGAGTTCGAGCTCTTTGAATCGACAGTGATCAAAGGAAAGTACCGCTCACCAGGGTGGTGATGGTCGACCCGGTGGAAAGTGGGGTGAGCGTGAGAGTTCTTGTGACTGGTGCGGCCGGATTCATTGGATCAACCACGACCGAACTGTTGCTAGGTCGTGGTCACGACGTTGTCGCGCTGGACAACCT
>JBOGFT010000059.1:0-15800 GCA_050701895.1 Acidimicrobiales bacterium | reverse complement strand
ACGCCGAGGTATATTCCGGACAAAATCACTTGATTGATGGCCTTTGCCCACTGGCCCGCACCAACATCGCCAAGGTGGGTAATCGTGCGACCCATCGCGTTCAACACGTCCCGTGCGCGCTCGAACTCAACGTCGGTGCCGCCAACCATGATCGAGAGCGTCGCGTTTTTGGCCCCTTCTGACCCACCTGACACCGGCGCGTCGAGCATCGTGACCCCTCGGGTCGCGAGCCGATCGGCGAACTCCATTGCCTTCAGCGGACTCAGCGTGGAGCAGTCAACGAATAACGCACCGGAAGAGAAACCCTCCGCCAGTCCATCAAGACCGAACAGCACCTCTTCGACTTGAGGTGAATCGGTCAGACACGACACCACGATATCGCTCACTCGCGCGACGTCCGCGGGAGAGTTCGCCCGCGTCGCGCCAAGTTCCACAAGCGCTTCGGCGCGCTCGGGCGTGCGATTCCAGACCGTTACGCTAAACCCGGACTTCACCAGATTCGCAGCCATGAAGTGACCCATTGTTCCGAGTCCCACGAACCCGATGTGTGATTTGTTATCGGTCCTGTCGGACGTACTCACGATTAACCCTTTCGATACGGCGTCAGACCGAGAATCGTACCCGCGAGACGAGACCAACAAGAGTCCCGAGTGAAGCCATACTTCCATGCGAATCCCTGGCGACGTAAGAGCCAATCATCGCTGGAAAGGCAGGGGGGCGAAGCGAAGCGCCTAGCTAGGCAACGCGTTGACGCCGCGTCGGCGCTGCGCACTCGCGACAGAGCACCACAGACTTTCGAGTCTCTTCCTCGGACTTAGCAGCGCGAAGTATCCGCACCATGCCATTTGACTTGCATTGGCGTTGATGCCAGCACGTGGAACGCGAGCATTTACAAGGTCCAGATGCGAGAGTGCGAGTGCCCACGATTGGAGAAACCTCGGAACGAACTGAGTTGGAAAGAAGTTCGGTCATAATCCCTTCGTATCCTCGTACTACTCATTTTACGCTGGGTGAGTTTCAAAAGCGCGGATTTTGACGAGACGAAAATATGTGAATATTCTCGCCACCGACACCTTGGACATTTAGTCAAAAAGACGGTCCACCCTCATATTCAGGAGGCGCGAACCTCGAGGACGGAGATTCAGCGCTGGGCCGCTTCTTGGGCGGCTCCTCGCAACAATGAGGCATCGGAACCAACACCAATGAACGTGAATCCGCGCGAGGCGAGAGCACCCACTCGATCAAGCGCGAGAGCGAGAATTCCTGTCGCGATCTCCGCGTCACGGGCGGCGGCAACCACCGCATCGAACGCCTCAAGCAGAACGGGATTGTCGAACTGGCCCGGAATCCCGAGTGACATGGACAGGTCGCTCGGTCCGACAAACAAGACATCGACGCCCGGTACTCTCGCGATTTCGCTCACATTTTCGAGCGCGCGCGATGTCTCGATCTGCACCACCCCGAGAATGGAGTCGTTAACGGTTTCCATGTCGCGCCCGTCGCCGCCAAACTGTCGCGCCCGATTGTAGGTGGCCATTCCTCGATCACCCTGCGGCGGGTACCACAAGTGACTGATCGCCTCGCGCACTTCGTCGGGCGTGTCGAGGCGGGGAAACATAACTCCAGCGACGCCGAGATCCAACACGTGACCGACACGGATGCGCGCCGAGGACTCGACGCGCGCGAGAACGGGTACTCCGTGGGCCGACCCCGCAAGGAGTTGACCCGTCAGACCCTCCTCGCCACCCGCACCATGCTCAAGGTCGACGAGCAGCCAGTCAAATCCGCTGAGCGCGCAGACTTCGGCGACACCCGGTGAGCCCAGGTTGAGAAACGTGCCACGGGTAGTTTCGCCGCTGCGCACCCGTTCGCGAAGCGTCGTCATGATGCGACCGCGAGCGAACGGGGCGCGACGCGCACGAGTGAACCAGCAAAAAAGGTCATGCGTTAGTCTTCCATCACGGATGAGGAACCGCCAACTCTCCTCGCGACAACGGGTGCCAAACTTTGAACTCCACTCGAATTACCAACGTCATCGTCACGCCCGTGGCCTTTCGTGACCCGCCGTTGTTGAACGCCGTTGGAGTGCACGAGCCATTCGCACTTCGCTCCATCATCGAGGTCGAGACGGACGCGGAAGTGATCGGGCTGGGCGAGACGTACGGGGACGCCGGTCACGTAGAGCGAGTACGTCGGGTCGGCGAGGCCCTGCGCGGAGTCGACGTCTTTGGCACGCAAAGGATGCTGGCGCTCACCGAGACAGCACTGAGTGGAGCCGTCGGAAGTGACGCGCACGGCCTCACGGGCTCGATCACCGCGGCGGGCACGGTGCTTCGCACCTTCAGCGCGTTCGAGGTCGCCGCGCTCGACATCCAGGGCAAGCTCGTCGGACGCCCCGTGTGTGACCTGCTCGGCGGCGCGGTTCGCACGAGCGTGCCGTATTCGGCCTACCTCTTCTATAAGTGGGCGGCGCACCCTGGTCACGAGCCCGACGAGTTCGGCGAGGCGCTGACGCCTGAGGACATTGTGGCCCAGGCGCGTTGGATGCTGAGCGCCTACGGCTTCCGGGCCATCAAGTTGAAGGGCGGAGTCGTTGAGCCGACGTCAGAAGTAGAGGCAATCATCGCGTTGCGCGACGCGTTCCCTGACGTGCCACTGCGTCTCGATCCCAACACGGCCTGGAGCACCGCCACGTCCATCAAGGTGGGCACGGCACTCGCTGGGGTGCTCGAATATCTGGAGGATCCCACGCCCGGGTTGGAAGCAATGGCTGCGGTAGCGCGTGAAGTGCCTATGCCGCTCGCGACCAACATGTGCGTCGTGGGCGGCGACGACATCGCGTCGGCCGTGGCACAGCGCGCCGTTGGCGTCATTCTCTCTGATCACCACTACTGGGGTGGCCTGCGCAAGGTTCAGGACCTGGCCGCCATCTGTGACACCCTTGACCTCGGGCTCTCCATGCATTCGAACTCGCACCTGGGCATCAGCCTTGCGGCCATGACCCACGTCGCGGCGGTCGTGCCAAATCTCACGTACGCCCTCGACACCCACTGGCCCTGGAAGAGAGAGGACGTCATCGTTGACGCCTTCACTTTTTGCGACGGTTCACTTGCAGTGCCGACTGCACCCGGTCTCGGCGTCGAGCTGGACCGCGACGCCCTCGCCCACCTTCATGAGCAGTACGTCAAGTGCGCCATCACCGAGCGCAGCGACACGCGGTACATGCAATCGATACAGCCCTCGTTTGACGCGACGCTGCCACGCTGGTGAGCGTCACCGGCTACGCCTACCCCTGGGACTGCCTCGATGACGAGGGAGCTCCGGCGCACGCGGCGTCCCTCGGAGTTGAGGTCGTCGCCCTGGCGGCCACGTACCACGCCACCCGTGTGGCCACCCCCCTTCACTCCACGCGTCGGATCACCGAAGTGCCACACTCCGCTGTGTACGCCCCCATCCGTGACCAAGTCTGGCGACATCATCGCCTACATCCGCGCGCTCCAGAGGCCTGGGTTGGACCCGACTCCTTCGATCGAGCACGAGACGCTCTCACGCGCGAAGGTCTAGCCGTCGACGGATGGATTGTGCTCACTCATGACGACGACCTCGGCGCGGACCATCGAGATCTTCTGGTTCGAAACGCCTTCAGCGAGTCATACTCCTACGCACTCTGCCCGAGCGCAGAGGACGTGCGCGATTACTGTCGCACGTTGGTCCAAGAAGTGCTCCGAAATAGCGGGCTCCGCGGCGTCGTGCTCGAAGCCTCCGGGCCTATGGGTGTCGACCACGGCAGTGCGCACGACAGGGTCGACCTGGCCGGGTGGAGCGAGGTAGAACGCCAGCTATTGTCCATCTGCTTTTGCCCAACGTGCGAGGTCGGCTTGTCCGGCGCCGGCATTGACCCCGCCGACGTCGCGCGCCGAACCCGCGAAGCGCTCACGTCGCGCGTCACGTCCATGGAAGAAGCGCTGGGCGATTACGCCAACCCCGTCGCAGACTATCGAGTCTCCGTGGCCACGAGCTTTCAACGTGAACTCATGGAGGCGGCGCGCGAAGTGCAGCCCAGCGCCACCATCACATTGCACGCCAGCGCGAATCCCTGGGCAACCGGTTCGTTCTCAACGACGTCACGTGAGACTCTGGCCGTGGCGAACGGCGCCGTCGCGAACTGCTGGGACCCGGGAGGCGCCCAGCGCGAAGTCGCCGGACTGGCCGCGATGACGCGCGAACTCGGGGCGTACCTGCGCCTCGATCGTGAGTGGGGCCGCGTAGGCGAGGACCTCGCGCGGTATGCGAGTTTAGGGGTGAAAGAATTGCACCTTTATCACTTGGGACTGCTGTCACAGGCGAGCGCCGCCACCGCCGCGCATATGGTCACGGCGTGGAAGTCACGCGACGGCGACGCACTGATAGACCAAGTTGAGGAGTCATTGAACGATGGATGAGATCATCCTCATCATCGGCGCCCAGGGATCCATTGGCTCGATGCTGCGTCACTCGCTTCGCCGGGCCGGGCGGCACCTGCGCCTGCTCGATATCGCGCCCCTCTCGCCACTCGAACCCGACGAGGACGCCGAGCTAATCTCGGGCTCGTTCCTTGACGCGGAGATTATGGCCAACGCGTGTCGCGGGGCTCGCGCCATCGTGCACCTCGGAGGGCTCTCACACCGGGGATTCTCGTGGCCCGAGTATCTCGAGGTGAACATTCACGGCACGTACGTCCTGGCCGACGCGGCCTACCGCGCCGACGTCGAACGCATTGTGTACGCGAGCTCAAATCACGCGGCTGGCTTTGTCCCGCTTCGCGACGACGGCGTCATACCGGACTATGAGTTCCCTCGGCCCGACACGTACTACGGGGTCTCGAAGGCGGCGAGCGAGGGCCTTCTCAGCCTGTACCACGACCGCCACGGACTCGGCGCAATCTGTCTGCGCATCGGGTCCTACCGCGATCGACCCTTCGATCTGCGATCTCTTTCGACGTGGCTCTCACCTGGCGACTGCACCCGCCTCGTCGAGGCGGCTCTCGCCACGCCCACTCCGGGCTTCCGAGTGGTCTGGGGCGTGTCGGCGAACAGTCGCGCCGCGGTGTCTCTGGACGAGGGACGGGCCATTGGCTATGAGCCCATCGACAACGCCGAGGACTACGCGAGTGAGATCGCCGGTGTTCAGCCGAAGTGGAAGCTCCTGGGTGGTCCGTACACCGAGCCGGACCCCGGATAGTTACTCGACCAGCGCGACGTAGAGGTCGCACAAGTTCCAGCCGGTATGTCCGCCATCGATGAGCTGTCCCAGTGCGCGCAGCGCCGGGTACGTGTCGTGTGCCTCGGCGACCTCCGACCAGTCAAGACCGTGCTCGTCCATTCGAGTCAAGGTGGTCTCGTCAACCCAGGCGCCGGCAACGCCTGGCAGATAATCGCGACCGTCCGAGGCCCGGGCAACAAACGCGCTGGATCGGTCATCGTGGCTGAGCTCTTTAGCCATGAGCCACGCGAACTCCTGACACCGTCCACCCTCGCCGGCGTCGTTCACTTGAACGGTCACCTCGCCCACGCCAATGACAGCTGTCTGCGGGTCCGCGTTTCGTACAACCTCTCCCCACTCCCTCGCCGCCGCGGTAACGTCGCCGATCACGCGTGCCCCCATGTTGACGACGCCGTATCCGCGTCGAGACGCTTCAGCCATGGCCCGATCCAACATGAGGGACGGTTCGGCGACCACCACGTTGGAGTGGACAGACTCCACGGGCCTGGACATCAACCTCGTTCGATCCTCGAGTGCCTGGACCATCTTGCGCCGCAGCGGCGTAACGACGTCGATCGACTTCCACAAGGCCAGGACGTCGGCGCTAGAGGGCTGATAGTCGTACGTCATCGCCGACGCCACCCACGGAGCGCCCGAGACCACGTTGTCAACGAGAATGAGGCTGGTGGAGCGCCGAGTTCGCACGTAGCGAAGGAGCGCCCCGCCGGCGATGAGCGAGCTGGTCGCACGAATCTGATTCAACGTGGTGATATCGACCCCCGCTCGAAGTGCCGCGTGCCAGATCTCGCCAAGGTCGTCCAACGTCAGCGGCCCAGCTGGGAGTACGCAGAGACTTGAGGCACCCCCCGACAACAAAACGAGCGTCATGTCAGCGTGATCGTCGCTCTCAAGAAACGTCACAACAGCGAGACCTGCGCGAAGACTTCCTTCGCCCGGCACGGGATGCTCGCCCACCAGTGTCTGGCCGGTGAAGACGAAGTCCACCGCGTTGTCACTCACCACGATCTCGCGTCGGACTCGAGTGCCGAGTGCCGCACGCGACGCGCGGGTCATTTCGCGCGACGCCTTGCCGATGGCGACGAGATCGACACTGCCTTCGAGGGTCGCAGACTCATCCAGACAGCCTTCAATGAGTGTCGCAAGGTTCAACTCTGCCATCCACCGCGACGAGATAGCCTGCGCATCGTCAAGAAGAGTCACGTCAAGACCACCGATCCATCGGTCCATTCTGGCGCGAGCCTTCGACCGCACCCCCGGGCCTCTCAGCCGCACTTGCGCTACGACTCGCCGTCGCGTAGGACTAGGAGAAAGAAAAGGTCCTCTATGCCCTTTTCCTCTTAGTGATCATCGCCCTCGCGGTGTGCTGCATCGTGGCTGTCACCAGCCATCAACACCCCCATCGCGGTCCCTGGGTAGGAGGCGCACACGCGCACCCTCACCCCCACGAACCCGGCCATTTTGCCCACGAACCCGGACCACAGACCTCAGAGGCGATGAAGATCTTGCGCGAGCGCTTCGCTCGCGGGGAGATTGATGCTGCTGAATTCACCCAACGTCGAGACCTCTTGAAAGGAACGCCGCCGCAAACAAGCGGTGAGAGCCGCGGCGAGGCGAGTTAGCCCGACCACTCCGCGGTGTCGAGGTACCCGGGCGCGAGAGAGAACGATATCGTCGCCACGTTGACGCTGGTGGGCACTTCGAAGATGACGCACCCGTTGGAGCTATCGCCAGGGGGCAGTTGGAATGAACCGATGCCCTCAATAAAGTTCCCGCACTGGGACACCGACCCGAAGTCCGCCGTGTAAGTCTGGCCGTCGCTGCCGGTGACGATCGTCGTGAAGTTCGCATCGCTGTCGATCTCTTGGTTGCTGTCGTTCACCAGACTCAGGTCGACCGCGACGAATCGGTAACCGGAGTCGGGCAGGCCCGAATCCGATGCCGCCGCGGCCGGGTCGATGATTTGACTGGCGATCACCGAGAAGGCGTCCCCGAAGAAGTCGTGAAGGGTCTGACTCGTGCCCAGGGCGACCGCGGTGGGCGTCACGGCGATCGGCGGGTTGATGAGCTGGTTAAGAGAGAGCGCCGTGCGCACACTGGCCTCGTTCAAGACTTCTTTGTTAGTGTCGGACTGCAAGGTGTACGTTGCTTCCTGCGCGCCGGCGGTCGTTTTGGCGTTTAGCTCGTTGATCGTGTCGGTCCCAAGAGAACGAATGGTCGCGATGAACGCCGTCAGATCGCTCGTCGCGCCGCTCGGCCACGCTTCGAGATTCAACGCCGTAGCGAACGTGGCGAAGGCCCGGGATAGCTTTGTGAGGTAGGGCTGGCCCTTAGCCACCGTGGCTGCGTTCTCATAGTCGGTTTCGTAGGCGGAAATCTGAGTGCCGAACACGTCCAAGGTGTTGACGAAGTAGGCGCTCGCCGTCGCGACCCGCACGTGGTTAGACGGCGCCGAGGGCGCACTCGTGCCCGTGGAACTCTTGGCCACGACGCTGAAGGTGTATCTCGTGCCAGCGCGAAGACCTTTGACGTAGCAACTGGTCGACTTGGTTACGCACGATCTATTCGAAGGCCGCGAGGTCACAACGTAATCCTTGACGGCAACTCCCGCGGGTCGAGACCATCTCACGAGGATCGACGTCGACGTCCCACTTGCGCGCACCGAGTGCGGAGCCGCCACCGGCGACGCGCCGGCCGCGCTCACGCTTAGGGCGAGAGCCATCGTCAACGACGCCACCGTAACGACGAGCGCCGAACGGCGCACAACAGACCTTCTCTTCATAGAGCCGACTCCTCTTTACCAACCAGGGTAGTTAACGACGGTGGTCGCAAAGTCGGTACTCGACGCCCAATTGTGCCCATAGGTAGGCTCTGGTCATGACGGTCCCCGTGAACGCTGAACACTGGCAGAACGAGCCTGCCGCGCACGATTTTCCAGCGGCCCGGACATATCTCAGCCTGATCGCTGAGCCCCCTCTCGCCGCCAAACTCGTCAAACTCCTCGAACGCGCTCCCGCCAGCACCTACGAAGCCAAGGATCTGCTTCGCGCGAGCAACCTCCCCTTGCTGGCCCAGGACAACATGCATGTCGCAATCGACCTCCTCAAGGTGAAGCGAGGCGAGAAGCTGTCGCCAATACTGCTGGTGCGTGGACGATTTCTGAAGGATCGAAATCTCGTTATCGCCGATGGATATCACCGCGTGTGCGCAAGCTACTGGCTGAACGAGAACTCCCCGATCCCTTGTCGAATCGTGGACGTCCCGAGTTAGCAACGAGAAGTAACGGGCGCTCGGTGGGGCTTTACACTTGCCGAGTGCGTCGACAGATTCCTTACGCCCTGCTTGGTGTTCTCGTCATAGTGGCGGGAGTCTTCGCATTGGTCTCCTACCAACAGTCAACCGCGTCGGGATCGTCCACCAGGTTGCTCCTCCCCTGCGTCGGGGGCCCGACGAAGGACTTGGCCGTCAAGCCCTCGACCTACGTAATTTCCTGCGCGGACGCGAACTCGGAGTACACCGATCTTCACTGGAGCGGCTGGGGAGATGAAACCGCCTACGCGACTGGCGAGGCCCGCTGGAACGACTGCACGCCCACCTGCGTCGCCGGGCATTGGCGCAGTGAACCCGTCACCCTCTGGGTGTGGGATCCTCGCTCGAAACTGTTCGCGCCGCACCTCAAGATCTCGCTGTACACCAGACTTGAGAGCACTGATCCGCGACTACTGGATATTGAAATCTGGGGCATTAACGGCGGCGGCTATGTGTCGAGTTCCTCCAGCCCGCCCACCAGTCAGCTCCCGTAGTCACGTGCTGGCGCGTAAGAATCCTCTAAAGCGGCCCTCTTTCGCTCGGCCCGCCGTCTTTATACTGGTCGTCGGACTACGTAGCTTTGCACGAGTGTTCGTCGTAGCGAATGGGTGTCCCATGGCACTGACGCTCTCGAAACTGGGGTACCAACGATGAGATATCTGCGCAAGGCCGCGATGACGGCTGCGATGATCTCTTTGGCGATGACCCTGCCCGCGTCAGCCGTTTCTTCACCAAACTGGACGAGCGCTCGCCAGGTCGCCCTTCCCAAGGGAGCCACGGGTATCCCTGACGGCTTCTTTTCGTCCCTGAGTTGCGCGAGTTCGGGCAACTGCGACGCAGCAGGCTCCTACTCCAATACCGGCGGTCAGGTGCAAGGGCTCATCGCCACCGAGTCCAAGGGGCGTTGGACTGCTCCGGTCAGCCTCCTGGCGCCCGCGGGCGCCGCAGGGAATCCCGGCGAATCGGTCTACGAGGTGTCCTGTGGCGCCATGGGCAACTGCGCCGCGGTCGGCAGCTACCAGAATCGAAGCGGCGCCATCGAGGGCTTCGTCGACGATGAGCGCGGGGCACACTGGCAGCGCGCTCTGGCAGTGGCGCTGCCAGGGAACGCTCTGGTCAAAGGACAGGACGCTCTCGTGCGCGCCGTGTCGTGTCACGGCGCCGACGCCTGCAGCGCCATTGGCACCTACCAGGACAACAATCCGATCGGCTCGCGCACCGAGGGCTTCGTGGTCAACGAGCGCAGTGGCGTGTGGGGTCGGGCTCATCAGATCGAGCTTCCCTCAAGCAACTTCAATCCCTTCGTCTCGATCACCCAGATCGCCTGCTCATCGAGTCTCGACTGCGCCGGGGTGGGCTCATTCATTGACGCCAACGCCGTGACCGAGGCGCTCGTCGTGGACGAGGTCGATGGAGTGTGGCAACGCGGCGAGGCGCTCGCGCTGCCAAGCACCGCGAGCCGATTCGCCGCTGCCTCGGTGACTGAAGTGACTTGTCTCACCGTCTCATCGTGCGCCGCCTTTGGCAGCTTCGACTCGACGACTGGCGCCATTGAGCCCATGAGCGCCAGCGAGACGAACGGGGTCTGGGGCTCGGCGAGCGAACTGACCGTGCCAGAGAACGCCGACATCAACCCGCACACCTTTCTCTTTGGCTTCGGCGGAATCGCCTGCTCCTCCTCAGACAACTGCAGTGTCGGGGGGCAGTACAAGGACACCGCGGGGGTCTACCAGGGCTTCCTGGCGAACGAAGTGAACGGTGCATGGTCGCCCGCGGTGGAGTTGGCTCTTCCCGCCAACGGCAACTCGGGGGGTCAGAACGGGGGCATCGTGGCGCTCAGCTGCCCCAGTGACGGAGCCTGCCAGGCGAGCGGTTCCTACCTCGACACCAACGGGAACTACCAGGCGGTGGTGGTCAGTGAACTCAACGGAATCTGGCAACGAGGTGCCGAAGTCACCCTTCCCGCTGGGTCGGGCAGCGTCGGTGTCGACGGCGGGATATACGCCATCGACTGCGCCAGCGCCACCTCCTGCGTCGGCGTGGGCAGCTATTTGAGAGGTCCGGACACCTACGAGGGCTTCACCATCGGACGCTAGACGCACCCTATAAGGACCGAGAAAGTTTAATCTCCTGGCCCACCAAGGAGCACCTTCATTCACTCCTGGCACTCTTCGCGACGCACCTTGGTCAAGTGGACACCCGGGAGGCATGCCTCGACCCTTGTGGTGGGGCGTGAAACCGCCCCACGCCAGAACTCTCAAACACGCACGTCGAGCGACGGCGACAGAAGATCGCAGAGAACCCCGCGAACCCACGCCCCCTGATCACCAGTCGCGGCGTGGGTTTTCGACTTGACGCGTAGCCTGATCGCGTGCGAAAAGACGAGGTCGTCTACGACTTCAGACTGAAAGACCAAGACGGCAACGACCGGACACTTTCTGAGATAGTGAAGGATGGTCCCGTCGTCCTCTTCTTCTATCCGGCCGCGTTGAGCCCGGGCTGCACCAAGGAGTCGTGCCACTTTCGCGACCTCGCCAAGGAGTTCGAGGAGCTCGGCGCTCAGCCTGTGGGCATCTCCATGGACAGTGCCGATCGCCAAGCTCAGTTCGACAAGAGAAACGGGCTCGGCTTTCCGCTCCTGGCTGACGAAGACGGCGAGGTGGCCCGGCGCTACGGCGTCAAGCGCTCGCTCGGTTTTCTCAAGGTCAAGCGCGCAACGTTCGTCATCGGGCAAGACCTACGCGTGCGCGACGTCATCACGAGCGAAGTCAGCATGAACTCTCACGCGGACCGCGCGCTCGAGGCGCTTCGCACTTAACCGGCGATCAGGGCCGCGGCGGGGTCCTCGAGAAACCTCGCCACGTGTGCGAGCACGCGGGAGGCGAGCGCGCCGTCAATCTGACGATGGTCAAAGGCCATGGCGATCTCACAGACCTGACGCACGACCACCTCGTCGTCGACGACCCACGGTGCCTTCGCGATCTGGCCGATCGCCAGGATCGCGCCGGTGCCCGGCGGCAGGATCGGCACCGCCGCATCCACCCCGAAAGGCCCGACGTTCGTGATCGTGAGCGTCGTGCCGATCATCTCGTTGGGCGTGGTCGTCCCGTTGCGAGCCTTGTCGACCAGAATGTTGAGCGCTTGGGCCATCGACACAAGATCAAGTTGATCGGCGCCTTTGACATTGGGCACAATGAGCCCGCGCGGCGTATCGGCCGCGATGCCCAAGTTCACACTGCGCCGCACCACGACCTCTCCCGCGGCCGCGTCAAAACTCGAGTTGACCCCTGGATAGTGGCGCGCCGCGTCACAGATCGCCATCGCAACGACGGTGAGGGGCGAGAGTCGGACGTCTTGAAGACTGGCCTGCTTCTTCAGCGAAGCCAGAAGTTCCATGGTCTTGGTGGCGTCGAGGCGCACCCACACCGCTGCGTGCGGGGCACTGAAGGCGCTCTGCACCATGGCTTCGGACATTGAGCGAAGTACGCCCTTGACGGGGATGCGCTCCTCTTTGGGGCCAGTCGACCACGACTCGATGTCGCGGCCAACGAAGCGCGACATCGTTGTGGGACCGGTGGTCACCGGTGTCTGCGCGGGCGCCACTCTCGCGGCGGCGGGGGCACCGGCCAGGGCCTTCTCGACGTCGCCGCGCGTGATGAGCCCGTCGCGACCGGTGGGGGCGACCGTCGTCAGATCAACCCCGTGCTGCTTTGCGTACAGTCGAACGGGCGGCGTGCAGCGCAGGGCGAACGCGGAAGTCGCTTTCGGAGCGGACGAGGGGCTTGGCGTCGGGGCGGGAGGTGCGCTGGTGGTGCCAGCGCGCCCGCGGCGATGTTTGCGCGTCGCTACCCCGTCTTCGTTAGCGACCCCGTAGCCCACGAGAACCGCCTCTCGGCCTTCGCCGATCGCGGCGGGACTCTGTTCGATCAACTCGCTCGCGGCCTCTGCCTCGCTGGCTGTGGTCGCAACGCTAACGGGCGCCGCGCCACTGCCGCCAACTTCGAAGGTGATCAGAGGTCTGTGCACTTCCATGACGTCGCCCACCTTGCCGTGCAGGGCAACCACTTTCCCCGCGTAGGGGCTCGGTAGTTCGACGGTCGCCTTTGCGGTCTCGATGTCGACGAGGGGTTGATTCAACGCGACGGTGTCGCCCACGTTGACCTTCCAGGTGACGATCTCGGCCTCGACCAGACCTTCGCCGACGTCGGGTAAAAGAAAAATCTCTTCGCTCAACTCTCGAACTCCAAAACTCGATCCACGGCGTCCAGGATACGGTCGACCGTGGGACGGTAGTCCTCCTCGATCCTCGTTGGCGGATAGGGCACGTGATACCCGCTCACGCGAAGACCAGGGGCGCTCATCGAATAGAAGCAGCGTTGTGTCAACTCTGCGACGATCTCCGAACCGATCGACGCCATGTGGGGAGCTTCCTGCACCACGACGAGTCGCCCAGTCTTGTTCAGCGACGCCGCCATGGTGTCCAGATCAAGCGGCGCGATACTGCGCGCATCGATCACCTCGACCGATATCCCCTCGACCGCCGCCGTCTCGGCCGCTCGCAGGATCGTCTTCATCGATGCCCCGTATCCCACGACGGTCACGTCGCTGCCCTCGCGGCGAAGCGCCGCGTCGAAGAGCCCGCCGGGCGGGTTGTCGAGATCGACGTCGCCCTTTTCCCAGTAGCGGCTCTTGGGCTCACAGAAGATGATCGGGTCATCGTGCTCGATGGACTCTTGAATCATCCAGTAGGCGTCATTGGGCGTGGAGCACGAGACCACGCGCAGCCCGGCCGTCGCCGCGAAGTAGGCCTCAGGACTCTCAGAGTGGTGCTCGATCGCGCCGATACCGCCCTGGAAAGGAATGCGAATCACCAGGCTCATCGCGTATACGCCGTCAGAACGCTTGTGGAGTTTGGCCACCTGGGAGACGATCTGGTCGAAGGCGGGGTAGACGAAACCGTCGAACTGGATCTCGCACACTGTGCGGTACCCGCGAATGGCGAGTCCGACCGCCGTGCCGACGATGGCCGACTCCGCCAAGGGCGAGTCGATGACGCGATCCTCCCCGAAGTCCTTCTGCAGACCGTCGGTGATGCGAAACACGCCGCCCAGCTTGCCGACGTCCTCGCCCATGATGAGGACCTTCTTGTTCTTCTCCATGGCCTTGCGGAGCCCCTCGTTGAGAGCCTTAGCCATGGTCATCGAAGTCGTGGTCATCAGCGACCTCCACTTACGCCGAGATCGATCATCTCGCGCCGTCCCTCTTCGATGAGGGGGTGCTCGGCGGCGTAGGCGTTGTCGAACATGGTGATCGGGTCGGGCCGATCCATCGCCAACACGTCCTCGCGTAACTTAAGCGCCATCGCCTCAGCCTCCGCGGTGACCTCGTCAATCTGAGCGCTCTTGACGTGGTATTCGCGCACGAGCAGGGCCTTCACGCGCTCAATGGGATCGCGGTGCTTCCACACTTCGACCTCGGCGTCGATGCGATAACGCGTCGGGTCATCTGAAGTGGTGTGGGCGCCGACTCGATAGGTGTAGGCCTCGATCAGCGTAGGCCCACCGCCGACGCGCGCCTGATCCAAGGCGCGCTTGGTGACCTCATAGACGGCGAGCACGTCGTTGCCGTCCACGCGGATACCGGGAAAGCCAAAGCCCGGAGCGCGGTGGTAGAGAGGAATCTTCGATTGGATGGACATCGGCGTCGAGATGCCCCACTGGTTGTTCTGACAAAAGAAGACGACGGGGGTGTTGAACGACGCGGCCCACACGAAGGCCTCAAGGACGTCGCCCTGGCTGGAGGCGCCGTCACCAAAGAACGCCATAACGGCCTCCTCGGCGCCGTCGCGCTGAACTCCCATGGCGTATCCCACGGCGTTCAGAACCTGGTTGCCCAGGACGACGGTGGGCACCGAATGGCGATACTTCTGAGCGTCCCAGCCGCCGTTGGACGTGGCGCGAAAGAGGCGAAGCATGTCCTCAGGAGGAACTCCGCGACACCAGGCGATGCCGTGCTCGCGGTAGGTCGGAAAGGTGAAGTCCATCGGCGCCAGAGCGCGACCGGCGCCGATCTGTGCCGCCTCTTGACCCTGCACCGGAGCCCAGAGAGCCAACTGGCCTTGGCGTTGCAGCGAAGTCGACTCCGAGTCAAGCCGGCGAATGATCACCATGTCGCGATACATGCCAAAGATCGCTTCGCCGCTCAATGTCGACTCGTACTGCGGGTTCGAAACGCGCTCTCCCTCAGGTGTCACTAACTGGATCAGTTCTTCGCCGATCATTGACGCTCCTTAGCTACCCCCAGCGATCAACCTTATCGTCGTACGATGAAGCAGTGACTCGGCTCTAAGTTTGACGTGACGCCGTTACGCACGAGTAATGTGGCACTTCGGATATGAGCGGGTCTAGGAGACTGAGTCGCGATCAGGCGGTGGTTCAACGAAAGGCGGGGGCTCTGCAATTCTGTTGATAGTTGACTCCTTCAGATTGGAGGAACCCCCGTGGAAACAGACCCTACCCGCATGTGCGAGATGCTGGTCGACTTACTCGACGTGAACATCCTGGGAGTCGAAAGTCGACACCGAGATTTCGTGACCGTTCATTTCGAATGCCGGCGGGTCGAGGTGGGGTGTAGTGAGTGCGGAGTGCTGGCCCGGGTGAAGGATCGTCACGCGGTGACCCTGGTGGACCTGCCCATGAACGGACGTGCGACGAGGGTCGTGTGGCACAAGCGTCGCTTCGTCTGCCCCGACGCGCTGTGCCCCACGGGCTCGTGGAGCGAGGTCGATACCCGCATTGGCTTTCCTCGCCTGCTCGTCACCGATCGCGCGGGTCGCTGGCTGACTCGTCAGATCGGCGAGAATGGTCGCAGCGTCCAAGAGATCGCCAACGAGCTGGGCTGTGATTGGCACACCGTCAACGACACTCTTACGCGCTATGGCGAAGCCCTCGTGGACGACGACGCCACTCGTTTCGGGGTCGTCGAGGCACTGGGTCTGGACGAAGTCCACTTCGTGCGCGAGGGCGAGTACCACCGCCAGTGTTTCTCCACCCAAATCGTCGACGTCGAGCGCGGACAACTGCTCGACGTCGTGCCTGGTCGAAGCGGGGCCGCACCGACGCAGTGGTTGCAGGCCCAGGGTCTCGAGTGGCTCGCCCACGTGCGCTACGCCACCCTCGACCTCTCGGGTCCCTACCGCAGCGTCTTTAACAGGACCGTGCACCAGGCCACTC
>JBOGFT010000058.1:0-42803 GCA_050701895.1 Acidimicrobiales bacterium | reverse complement strand
GGGTTGGAGATCGTTGCCGAGGCGTCGGACGAACTCGAGAGCCAAGGCGGCGTCGCTGTGGTCGTAGAGACCGCGCACCAGTTCCAGGGCCCGCCAGGTGGCCAGCACCTCGACCTTGGGATCACCGGCGTTGAGGAGTCCCATCAACCTCTCGCGTCCGTTCTCGCTCAGTCGCTCGTCGGCTTTGGTGAGCAGCAGTCGGGCTCGATAGAGCGGATCGTGCTTGCGACCGCGGTGTCCGAAGAGTTCGTTCTGCACCCGTCGACGACACTCGTCGAGCTTCAAGTTGGCGAGCTTGACGACGTGGAAGGGGTCGGCGATCTGGGTCGCGTGGGGCACGGTCCTGTTAAAGACGCTGCGGTAGGGACCCGAGAGGTCGAGGGTGGCGTAGCGCACGGCGTGCGCGGACTCTCCGAGATCTTGGAGACGCTCGACCAAGTGAACGTGGGCTTTCGCTCGGCCACCGAACCCTTCGACACGACCTCACCGACCGGGCGCATGATGGTCCAGATGCTCGGGGTCTTCGCTGAGTTCGAACGAGCCACCATCATTGACCGGGTGATCGCGGGCATGGACCGCAAGGCCAGCCTGGGCGGCTGGTGCGGCGGCGTCGCCCCCTACGGCTACCGCGCGGTGAAGGGCGAGGGTCGCCTCAGCGTCGATGAGTTAGAAGCCCCCCTCGTGCCGGTGCTCTTCGACCTCTACGCCAACCAGCACCTCGGCAGTCACGCCGTCGCCCACTGGCTCAACGAGGCGGGTCTGGTGACGAGGTCGGGCAGGCCCTGGTCCTTCAAGTCAGTACTGACGGTGCTGCGCAGTCGGGTCTACCTCGGCCAGGTCCGCTACCGCGACGGGTGGTGCGAGGGCAGTCATCCGGCCCTCATTGATGAGGAGCTCTTCGACGCCGCGCAAGTGATCCTCACTGAGCGCGCCGAGGACGTCACGAAACGCGCCACCAACGCCTCGGACTACCTGCTCACCGGACTCGTCGTCTGTTCGCACTGCGGCCAGCGCTTCAGTGGCACTCGCGCGACCGGTCGCCACGAGACCTACCGCTACTACACCTGCGGTTCGCGCCAGCGCTACGGCACCAAGACCTGTGATGCCGACCGGCTGCCCGCCGATGTGCTCGATAGCGCCATCATCGAATCGCTGCTCGCCGCCTACGAGGATTCGAACCTCTTCCGAGCCGCCGTGGGCGAAGCACAGGACCAAGCGCGCGCCGGTCATTCGCGTCACGACGACGAACTTCGCGCCGTCACCAACGAACTCGCCAAGGTCGACGCCAGTATTGATCGCTACCTACGAGCCTTCGAATCGGGTTCCATGCCCGAGGTCCTCTGCGGTGAACGAGTGAAGGAACTCGCCACTCGCGCCACCGTTCTTCGAGCCCGAAGCGAGGAGTTGAGCGAGAAGATAGAACAAGCCGATATCACCTGTGCGTCGCCTGAGGAGCTTTCGACACTGCGCGACCGAGTGAGCGAAGCCATCGCCGGAGGTTCACCAGCCCTGGTCAAATCACTCTTGCAAGCCCTCATCCACGAAATTCGAGTAGACAGCCGCAACGCCATTCAACCTGTCTTTCGCGTGCCTTTGGCTGGCGACGTCATGGCGGCAGTGCGGTTCGCGCACCGTCCCCGTCGGTGGGCGCTAGAGGACTCGAACCTCTGACCTCAGCCGTGTGAAGGCTGCGCTCTAACCAACTGAGCTAAGCGCCCGAGCCTCCAATGCTATCCGTGCGAGATCATCATGTCGTTTGCGCTGCGAAGTAGCCTTCACCACGTGTCAGATAACAGTGACTCGATCCCGAGGAGATCGTTTAGAAGCCGCGCGGGTCGACGTCAGTCGCTCGCACCGCGAGAGGCCGTTCTCGGGCTCGATCCACTCGAACGTGCTATAGGCCTCCTCGGAAGCTGCTTCGCCCTGGTGCTGGCCATCGTCACGGCCATCGGATGGAAGAGGAATCTTCCATCGATCACCACGGTGACGCACACGAAAGGAAAAACCTGTCCCAAGGCCTATCCGAAGCTCGTCCATGCCCTGTGCGAGCACATCGTCAAGACCACGAGGACTGAATGGGAAATCAAATTCTTCTTCATCATCATCGTGGCATTGTGCATATTGGCCTTCTCGCTGTCTCGCAAGCGAGCGGGTGTTGCGACCTTCGCCATATTTCTCGGCCTCGGGCTAGGACTCAGTTCGGGGCTGGTCTTCTTCGTCATGGGCGGCTGGCTGATCATTCGCGCCTATCGGTTGCAGAAGTACGGCGTGCCAACGATGCGCGGCTCAAATCGAGTGGCGAGGGAGATGGCGACGGCTCGAAAGGAAGGCCGTGCGCCAAACATCGAACCGTACAGCGGAACGACCCAAACAACTGGAGCGACCAGCGCACCAGGTAAGTCCGCCAAGACCGCGCCGAGCAAGTCGACCACGCCCGAAGCGTCCAAGCGCTATACGCCAAAGAAGCCGCCGCGTAAACGTCACTAAAACATGAGCAAACTGGGCCTGGATTTTCCGACGAAATGGGGACGTGGGTACACAGCGCGATTCGCGCGCGACGTCATTCAGACATGCTTCATGTCGCCCTACGCCCGTTACCTCTCGACCCTTGAGGTGCGCGGAAGCGAGAACGTGGCCGGGGAGCGACCTTACATATTTGTCGCGAACCACGCCAGCCACTCCGACACGATCTTGCTGCTCACGGCGATTCCCGCGAAGGAACGTCGACGTACCGTCGTCGCGGCGGCGATGGACAGCTTCTTCATGGACTATCGCCAGGCCATCATGACCGTGCTGTACTTCAACGCCATTCCCGTTGATCGCCTCAAGGTAAATCGACGAAGCGCCCAGTTGGCCCTAGAACTCGTTGAGGACGGCTGGAATCTCGTCATCTACCCCGAGGGTGGCCGAACGCCGGACGGCCATCTCCAAGAGTTCAAGGGCGGCGCCGCCTACCTGGCCGAACGTTCCAAGGCAACGGTCGTTCCCACCTACATCCATGAGTCCGGATACTTAAAGGGTGCCAAGTACGCCAAGGCTCCGATCTACGTCGACGCGAACGAGCGACGACATCACGTCATCGTTGCCTTCGGCTCCGCCATGCGCTGCGACGAGGGCGAGAATATGCGCCACTTCGGTGTCCGTATTGAGCAGGCTGTCGAGGCGCTCGGTCGGGCGGTGAGCGGCGATCCTTCTTACGGTCGGCGCGAGGACCCCGCCGAGTGAGCAATGGCCGCGCGACGCTGCGCATAGAGATCGTCGGCCACCGTGCTGAGCGGCTCAAGGTCGCGAGCGAGGACGGTCGAGAGAATCTCATCGGCGAGCCACGGGTTCATCGCTAGGACTGGGCCGTGGGCGTATGTCGCCCACATTGTCTTGGTACGAAAGCCATCCACGACGCCATCGTTGCCTCGGCCAATCTCCACGTTCCCAAACGGTTCCACGCCGACACCCAGCTCCGTGCGCCCTCCGTGGTTTTCGAATCCTACGAGCACGTCGCGGTCGCGGCGCACCAGGAGCTCGCCCACCGCTCGCGTCAGACCGCGTCGCGTCACCGCCCTCACCAGCCCCAGTCCCGGGTACTCCTCTTCGCCCTCGACGGTGAATGTCGTGCCCAGGACTTGCAGTCCGGCGCACACTGCCAGAACGTGCTTACCGTCGCGCACCTTCGAAGCGAAGGACGACTCGCGCAGTAGGTCAGCGCCGAGTCGTTGAGGGCCGTCTTCACCCCCGCCAAGAAGGTAGAGGGATGCGTCGGGCATCTGGTCGCCAATGCCGACCTGGATCACCTCGGCGTCGATCCCACGACGTCTCGCCCTTTCGACGAGAACGACGGCGTTGCCCCCGTCCCCGTAGGTCCCGAGCAACTCGGGATAGACCAGCGCGATACTCAGCATGGCCCGGACCTCTCTCGCCACACTTGAAAGGCGGTGTAGTTGGCGAGCACGTTGATCACGTCACTGGACGCGGGCAGTGACGCCTCATCTTGCACCACCACGCACTCGACGCCCGCGTAGTACAGACGCGTGGCGAGATCCAGGCGCCGATCACCGAAGCAGTACACCATGTGCCCCCTCAAACGCTCGAAGGGCACGTCGTAGAGCCATGACGGGTCGAGGCCGTCAGCCACTCGGGCGTTGATCGCAACCCACACATCAAGGTCATCGTCTTTCAAAGTGCTCAAGATGGCCGAAAAACCCGCGGGATTCTTAGCGAGTAATAGTCTCAGCTTGTGTCCTCGCCATCGCCGGATGCCGAATCGACCCGCCACACTCGCAAGGGCGTTGACCCTCGCCAGCGCGTCGGGCAGGTCCACGCCGAGATACGACAGTGCCGTGAGGGCCATGGCCGCGTTCGACTCGTTGAACTCCCCGGGCAAATGGAGATCGAGATCTAGACGCGTGCCGCGAACGACGAGACCATCGCCCAGGGTCGTCGCAATGTTCAAGGGCTTGGAGAAGCCGCACACGCTCCACCAGGAATCGTTGAGGAAGCGAAGCGGCAAGGTGCAGCGAGGACACGACACGGCGTCGATGTTCCAGGGAGTTGGCACGGCGCACCACGCGACGTGAGTGGCGAGCTCCGCGGCGTACACGACAAGAGGATCGTTGGCGTTCGCCACGATCGTTGCGCCGTCATAGCCCGTGAGCAACGCTCGCCACCGTTCGGAGAGTTGACGAACCTCGCTGGCGCGATCGAGTTGATCACGTGAGAGGTTCAATAACGTGATGACGCGAGGCTTCGTGGCGGTCGTCGCTTTCGCCAACCACGCCTCGTCGACTTCCAACACCGCCGAGCGGGAGTTCGACGCCACGAGGGCCGCCACGTGGCCCGCAGGCATGTTCGAGCCGGTTTCGTTGGTGGCGACGTCGCCTCCCCATCCCGCAGCAATCATCGCAGTCGTGGTGGTCTTGCCGTTCGTGCCACTCACCAGCGCCACGGTGCGGGTACGAGACAAATCGTCGAGTAATCGCGGGGCCATGGCCAGACCCACGCGCCCGCCAATCACCGTGCCCGATCCCCCCACAGTCAAGCGAGAGAGCACATTCACCGCGCGAACCGCTCTCGTTGCGACGGCGTCGCGAAGGGAGGGGATCGGCGGCATTAGGCCAACGCTAACGTTCCCAAAAACGCAAAAGGACCAACCGGGGGGAGGTTGGTCCTTTTGCAAAATCCTGTGATTACTAAAGGGGGGGCTCTAGCAATGCAGGTTCAACCCAGTATGCACTCTCCCGCGGTATCTTTCAAGTGAATACTTTTGATACTCTCCATCCGTATAATGGATACGTGGAAATACGCCAATTGGAGGCCTTGATTGGCATTGCCGAACACGGTACCTTCTCCAACGCCGCGGAATCCTTGGGAACGGTCCAGTCCAACATCTCGAACCGAATTGCCCGGTTGGAGGCCGAACTAGGCACCGAACTGGTGAACCGCACCTCTGGAACGCTCACCGAGTCGGGCGTCATCGTGGTTGAGCGCGCGCGACGAATCCTCAACGAGTTGCGGGCCATCGCCTCGGACGTGCACGAGTTGAACTCCGAGATTCGAGGCCAAGTCACACTCGGGATGATCGGCTCAGCCGGACGGTGGCTTGTTCCGTTGCTTCTGGAGAACGTCCGCGAACGTTATCGTCACATCAACCTTCGTATAAGTGAAGGCACGAACTCCGCGCTCGAGCCCCGCCTCGTCAACGGCCAGCTCGACCTGGCGGTACTGGCCTGGCCGGTACTGGCCGACGAGCTGATCGAAGTCGATCTCTTCACCGAAGATCTCGTGGTGATTGCCCATCGCGATCACCCCCTAACTCACTACGAAGGACCGCTCCCCTTTTCGGTTCTGGCGGAGCACGACATCCTCCTACCCATGCGGGGCACCCCTATTCGACGAGAGATCGACGAAGCCTCCCGCTTGGCGGGGGTGGAGTTGCATCCACTGGTCGAGCTGGACGGTCTACGCACTATTGCCTCGATGACCTTCGACGGTCACGGACCGTCCATTCTTCCCGCGACCATGCTCTCGCCGCACCTTCGCACGAACTTCGTGGGCTTGCCCATCGAGCACATCGCCAAGAGGCGGGTCGTGCTGGTCAGTCGACGCTTTGGCTTCCCCCCGGCACCCGTGCGAGCGATTCACGCTCTCCTCGAAGACGTGGTGGCCAACGCGTCCAATCCGCCCGACGGCGTCTACCTCCCTATTGCGGCCACGTCGGCGTAGAGGCCCAACACTCTGAGCGCCGAGGCGTTGGGTACAACCAGGTCAGAGGCTAAATACGCTAAAGCTCCACCGTGCGCGCATGGTTGCAGGAATACAGTCACCCCACGCTCAGGACGAATGCCGTGACAAGGGTATGCAATAGTCCCTCAGTGACTTCAACCATGACGCCAAAGGACATCGCTCAGACCATCGGAAAGCGCGATCGAGCGTTCGCGACATTCATTGACGTCGTCGGTCCTCCGCCACGGAGACGAAGCGCACCAGTCGCTGATCGCTTTGGTGACCTTGCCCGCTCCATCACCTTCCAACTTCTCGCCACCAAGGCCGCCGACACCATCTACCGTCGGGTGATCGACATCTGCGGCGGGGAGGTGAATCCCGAGTCGATCACGACGGCCGGCCACGCACGCCTACGAGGAGTGGGCCTGTCAAACGCGAAAGCCGCCGCGATGTTGGACCTCGCGGAGCGCACTCGCGACGGGAGAATTCACTTGGCCCGTCACGGGCGAATGAGCGATGATGATGTGCTCAACGATGTTGTCGCGGTTCGCGGCATCGGACAGTGGACCGCCCAGATGTACCTGATGCACACGCTTGGCCGTCACGACGTATGGCCCGCGGGTGACCTCGGTGTTCGCAATGGATGGTCGCTGTTGCACCGACTCGATGAGATGGTCACCGCAATTGACCTCAAGGGTCACGGGGACGCCTTCATCGGCGTCCGCTCGGACGTCGCCTGGTATTGCTGGCACGCCGTTCACGTCGCGCGCGCAAAGTAATCTCGCACCTATGCCAATAATTTCTCTCGAAGACTTCGAACGCGACGCCCTACCCGTGCTGGAGGAGTTCGCAACAATTCCCTCCCTTTCGCCAACGTTCGACGCGCAGTGGGAAGAGGATGGCTTCCTTGACTCCGCCGCCGAACTGCTCGCCACTTGGGCGCACCAGCGCAGGCTGAAGAGTGCTGATATCACGATCCATCGGCGCCAAGGTCGTACTCCGATGCTGGTGGTGACCGTTGACTCCACGGCCGGCGAGACCGACACCGTGGTGCTGTACGGTCACCTCGACAAGCAACCCCCTTTGGGCGATTGGTCCAGTGGACTCGACCCCTATAAGCCGGTGCGCCGAGGCGATCGCCTCTACGCCCGGGGCGTTGCCGACGACGGGTACGCTTTCTTCTCCGCCGTGAGCGCCATTGAGGCCATGGAGGCAAACGACATCCCCCACGGGCGCTGCGTCGTCCTGATCGAAGCCAGCGAGGAAAGCGGCAGCACCGACCTGGAAGCGTGGCTCGACGATCTGGCCGATCACCTCGGGAACGTCGAGCTCCTCATCTGCCTCGACTCGGGCGCTCTCACCTACGACCGACTCTGGGTCACCACCTCTTTACGCGGCGTGGTGAATCTCGAAGTCAAGGTGGCCGTGCTCCAAGATGGTCGTCACAGCGGTTCGGCGAGTGGGGTCGTTCCGTCGTCGTTTCGAGTCCTGCGTCAACTCCTCGATCGATTCGAGGACTCAACCACCGGCGAGATACTCATCGAGGAGTTGCACGCGGACATACCCGAATCACACGCCAAGTCGGCGCACGATATCGCCAATGAGTTTGGTGATTTCATGGCTGATGACTTTCCGACTCTCGAGGGAGTGGAACTCATGGGCGCGAACGCCGAGGAGCGAATCCTTCGGCGCAACTGGCACCCCACTCTTTCGGTCATCGGCATGGGCGGAATCCCCGCGCCCGACATCGCCGGCAACGTCCTTCGCCCCTACACCACGGCGACGCTGTCGTTTCGCCTACCTCCGAGCGTCGACGCCTTCGCCGCGGCAAACACCATCACGCGCATGCTGACGAGCGACGTCCCCTCCCACGCTCAGGTCACCGTGACCAACGTGCATCCGGGCAACGGATGGGTCTCGCCCGAACTCGCGACGTGGCTCGCTCCCGCCCTCGAAGCTTCCTCCCTTGACTACTTCGGCCGATCGGTGGGCTTCACCGGCGAGGGCGGCTCAATACCTTTCCTCGGTTCACTCGCGACGCGCTATCCCGGCGTGCAATTCGTCGCCACCGGGGTCGATGGGCCCGAGTCCAACGCTCACGCCATCGACGAGATGCTGGATCTGCCGATGGTGGTTGGCGTGTCGAACATGGTCGTTACTGTGTTGGAGGCGCACGCAAAAAGTAAGGACTGGTCATGACCAATCACGTTGATCTGTGGGTCGATCCTCTCTGTCCCTGGGCTTGGTTGACATCGCGATGGCTCCTCGAAGCAGCCAAAGTCCGTAACTTGGACGTCGAGTTTCACGTCATGAGCCTCTCGGTCTTGAATGAGGGTCGCGACCTCTCTCCAAGGTACAAGGACGCCCTTGAGAAGGGTTGGGGACCCGTTCGCGTTCTCATCGCCGCCGAGGAACGCCACGGCAACGAGATCGTCGAGCCCCTCTACAGCGCGATGGGAACGCGCCGCCACGTGCAGGACATCGAGAATCTCGACGAGGTCATCGCGGGAGCACTGAGCGACGTGGGCCTGAAGGCCGACTTAGCACTCGCGGCGACCTCGACCGACTACGACGAAGCGCTGCGCAAGAGCCACCACGCGGGCATGGACCCCGTCGGATACGAGGTGGGCACCCCTGTGATCCACGTGGGCGACGTCGCAATCTTCGGCCCGATCGTCACCCCCGCTCCCAAGGGTGAGGCCGCGGGAAAGCTGTTTGACGGTCTCATGCTGGTGGCGAGCACACCGGGGTTCTACGAACTCAAGCGAACCCGCACCAGCGAGCCGAGCTTCGACTGAGCATCATCCCAAATACTCCCGGTTTTCCCGTCTACGTCACCGGCTCGACCGACTCCACGCGCGCGCTCATCGTCCTGCAAGAAGGTTTCGGCGTCAACGACCACATTCGCAACCTGGCCGATCGTTACTCCGACGAGGACTACTTCGTGATCGCCCCGCATCTCTATCACCGCGAGGGGTCGCCCGAGATTCCCTACGACGATGTTGAGCGGGCGATGGCCGTTATGTCGACGCTCACCAAAACGGGTCTCACCAACGACCTCAACGCGACCACCGACTTCCTCTCGTCGCACGGCTTCAACCCAGCGTCGGTCGGCGTCGTGGGCTTTTGCACGGGCGGCTCGGTTGCCCTATACGCGGCGACCCTGGGAACTGTGGGCGCAGCCGTGACGTACTACGGAGGGGGCATCGCCACCGGTCGAATGGGGCTCGCGCCCCTGCTCGAAGAGGCCGAGCACCTGCGTTCCCCTTGGCTTGGACTGTACGGCGATCTCGACGCGGGGATTCCGATCTCGGAGGTTGAAGATCTACGAGTCCTCACGAGCGAACTCAGCGTCGTCACGGAGATCGTTCGCTATCCCGATGCCGGTCACGGTTTCCACTGCGCTGCGCGAGCCAGCAACTACAACGCAAAAGCGAGCGCTGACGCAGACGAACGAACCAAGGAGTTCCTCAACGCCCAGTTGATCTCGGTTCACCTCTAGCTTCGCGGGACGTCCTTCCAGGCCACGTCCTTGTCGTTTCGTGGCTCGCCCGAGAGGCCGAGCACGCGCTCGCCAATGATGTTGCGCATCACCTCACTGGTGCCCCCCTCGATGGAGTTCGCGCGCATGCGCAAGAAGGCCTTGCGCATGTCCCCGCCGCTCATGGCCGACTCGGTCGGTCGAACCAGCGGGTAGCTCGATCCATAGAGCATGCCCGCCGTTCCCATGAGGTCAACACACAGTTCGCTCGTTCGTTGATTCTCCTCGGCGAAGGACAACTTCGCGACTGAACCTTCGGGACCCGGGGTTCCGGCGCGCCGCAGGTCACTGGCGCGCCAATTCGTTAGGCGCCCCACCTCGTTGCGCACCCACGCGCGCATAAGGTCACTGCGAACCGCCATGGCCTGCGCATCGCCACGCGCCGCCCAGTGAGCCTTCCAAATTTTCAGCGCCTCCCCGATGAGTCCTGAGCTGCGCGGGGGAACCATCCCGCCGATGGACACCCGTTCGTTCATCAATGTCGTGATGGACACGCCCCAACCATCGCCGACACCCCCCAGACGACGCGTGTCGGGGATGCGCACTTCGTTGAAGAAGCACTCGTTGAACTCAGCTTCGCCGGTCACCTGGTACAACGGACGAACGTCGACGCCGGGCGCGTGCATATCCACGAGAAACGCGGTGATCCCCTTGTGCTTGGGAACGTCGGGGTTGGTGCGGGCGATGATGAGGCCGTAAGAGGCAATGTGGGCAAGAGTCGTCCAGACTTTCTGCCCCGTCATGAGCCACTCGTCGCCGTCTCGATCGGCCCGCGTGGCCAGCGCCGCCACGTCGGATCCGGCGCTCGGCTCGGAGAATAACTGGCACCAGATCTCCTCCCCGGTGAAGAGTGGGCGTAAGAAGCGAGACTTCTGCTCGTCGGTCCCGTGGATCACGATCGTGGGAGCCACCATCCCGTAGCCAATGATGTTGCGCATGGCCGCGTTCGGCGCACCGATACTGGAGAACCGTCGCATCGCGTGGAGCTGGTCCGAGGGAGAGAGACCCAGCCCCCCGTGTCCATTGGGAAAGTGCACCCACGCGAGCCCCCGATCGAACTGCTCGCCAAGGAACGCGACGGGATCGGTCGACTCGACCGGGACGGTGGCAAGGAGATCGTCGATCAGAACGTCGACGTCGGCTTCGCTCGTGGCCATAGAGCTCCTTCGCTGGGTGTGCCACGAATACTACGCATGGCTCAACTCGTCCTCGTTCACGGGCGGTTCAGCTAGACCGAGACCTCGACGATGACTTTCCCACGCGGTCCGATAGCGGAGCCTCCGCGCAATGTCGCCACGGCAAAAGACGCGTCGTTCACCGTGAAACGATGCGTGATGAGGAACGAGGGCTGAAGCTTCTTCGAGTTCAGTAGTTCGACGACCTCGGCGAAGGATGTCCTCGTGTAGGAGAAGCTCGCCTGGATGATCACATCGTTATTGACGAGGTCATCAGGCGCGATCTCCACCCGCGTTCCGTGAGGCGGGAGGCCCAATAGCACAACCATCGCACCGCGAGCACCGAGGCCGAGTGCGCTCGTCACCGCGGTCGCGTTGCCAGCGGCCTCAATGATGAGGTCGAATTTCCCCACCGGTAGCTCCGTCACGAACTCGTGCGCCCCCGCGCGAAACGCC
This sequence comes from Acidimicrobiales bacterium, assembly GCA_050701895.1. GTDB lineage: Bacteria > Actinomycetota > Acidimicrobiia > Acidimicrobiales > RAAP-2 > RAAP-2. Next base: position 31,415 of record JBOGFT010000058.1, on the reverse strand, counting down.
AACTCTCGCTGCTCGGCTCTTTGGGCGATGACGATCACGTGAGAAGGCTTGAACAGCCCCACCAGGTACGTAGCCAAGAGTGCGATCGTTCCGTCGCCGACGATGGCAACTCGAAGCCCGCTGCGAAGAGGCAAGCGAGTGAGTGCCCTCCAGACAACAGCCATTGGTTCAACGAGCACCGCATCGCTCGGATCAACGTCGCTGTTGAGACGATGAACGAGAAAGGACGGGACGCTGATCAGATCGGCGATCGCGCCGGCTCGTGTGAACCCGACCTCGTCATAGGTGGCACACAGATTGCTCGCGCCTCGACGACACTCACCACACTGCCCACAAGGAATGACGCCCTCGACCACAACAGAGGCGTTGGCTGGTCCAACGTCGGAGTCACTCACGAGTTTCCCCACCCACTCGTGACCGAGAACTAGCGGATATCGAACGTACGCCGGGTCAAGGGCCCCGTCAATCAATTCGAGGTCGGTACCGCACATACCGACGAGCACTGTTCGAACGAGCACCTCCCCCGCGACGACGCCCGGATTCGGCCAGTCCTGGACGGCGCTCAAACCCGGCTCTGTGACGACGAAGGCTCTCACGACGCTTACGCCACGAACTTCGGGCGAACTCCGCCCAGCATCGAACTCACGCGATCGGCATGCTCTCGAACGCGCAACCCGAGCTCGCGAACTTCTCGAAGCGAGACGTCCACCTTGAGTCCGGTCACGCTCAATGCTCCCGCGCACGATCCCTGGTGATCGAAGAACGCCGCTCCCACGCAGAACACGCCCTCGGCCTCCTCTTCGTCGTCAAGGGCGTACCCTTCAGCGCGCACGCGCTCGAGTTCGGCGAGCAAATCGCTCACCTCTGTCAACGTCTTGGGGGTGTGGCGCGTCATTCCCGCCTCGCCGATGACGTGACGCACGTCACCCTCATCCAGATACGCCAGAATCGCTTTCCCGGCGGCCGTGGCGTGGGGCTGTTCTCGTTGTCCCAAGGGCGCATGAAACCGAATCGATCCCTCACCATCGATGCGCTCTAGAAAGACCGGATACCCGGACTCGTTGGTGGCGAGACGGGCGGTCATGCGGGTTTTCGATGACAAGTCGCGCAGCGTCGGCAGAGCGAGTTCGGCGATCGACGTCTGCTGGCCCACAAGGTCCCCCAGTCGCAAGAGGTTCAGGCCGAGTACGTATCGAGGGCCCGGATCGACGCCGCGCAAGAGTCCCGCCGTCGTGAGAGTTCGCGCCAGAGCGAGAGCCGTGCTCTTTGCAACGCCGAGTCGATCCGCAATTTCGGTGACGGTGAGTCCACGCGGACCGTGGTCAGCGATTTCGTTCAGGAGAAGAGCGGCGCGAGCAACCGACTGCACTTGATAACGACCGTCATCAATCATTCCCGCGTTGTTCGGCACGACAGAACACTATACGGATTCTTTGCAACGGTGTGGAACATGAACTTGACGGTGTTGCAATCACGTGCTTGGATGCATATATCAATTCCGACACCCGTTTTGTACTGCCGAACAGAGAGTCTCGCATCCGCCGCCGAGCTCACGAAGCGCGACGCGTTTCGTACAAGGTTCGAACAAACTTTGAGGGTCGCGCTCTCCTGCTGACGACGCCAGGTTCGGTGGCGTGGCGCACGGGCGGCCTGTCCGATGCGATCGACCTCACGTCGAGCAGCGATCCTGTCTGGGTCCTCGAGTGCGACGCCGGGTCAGCGCTCATCACCAATGAGATAGAAGCGCCACGACTCGAGCGCGATTTTCACGTTACCGACATGGGCTGGGCGCTCTTGACCGTCCCCTGGTTCGACGACGACTCGCGACTCGCCCTCGCCTGCGACTTTGCTGACGTCGCGCCCATTGCGCTACTTAGCGACACCGTGGGCATCGGCCGCAATATCAAACACGTGATCACGCGCGAACGCCTCGTACTGAGCGAACCCGAGCGAGACGACCTCCGAGAACTCGGCGACCTGGTCGGGAGGGCTCTCGGGGCGGGAATTGATGCCTGGCGACCTGGCATATCGACGGACTATGAGAGCGCCGCTGCCATCAGTGCCGCTCTCGAGTCGGAGGGGGCGAACGCCGTGTGCCTCATCGTGGGAGGCGACGAGCGGCTGCGAAGTGTCCGTCATCCCTTGGCCGTGGGCGACGTGGTGCGCGAAGCGCTGATGACCGTCGTGGTCGCGAAGCGCGCGGGGATGCACGCCGCCGCGACTCGGCTCTGCACGACAAGCGCGGACGACGACATCATTACTCTCGACAAGTCGTTGGCGACAATCCACGACACCGTGCTCGAAGCGTCACTCCCAGGCGGGACCTGGGGCGAGACAATGACCGCCCTCGCCGACGCCTACGACTCTGCGGGGTACCACGACGCGTGGCGCGAGCACTTCCACGGCGGGCCTATGGGCTTCGAGCAGCGCGAGTACGAACTCGCCCCCCACCAACGCCATTCGGTGTTCTGGTCGGCGAATCGCCTCCCAAACACCGCCGTGGCGTGGAATCCCAGTCTGCGCGGTGGCGCCAAGATAGAAGAGACCTACCTCGTCGGTGAGAGCCTCGAGATTCTCACCGCGACACCATCGTGGCCGCTCGTAGAGGGTCCTCAAGGGTTCCGGCGCAGTGCGGTCAAAGTTTTGTAAGTCCAGTGAAAGGACCAACATGAACAACGGTGCGGGCAGTCCACGCGGATCCGCCGCTCTCTCTCGACACGTCGGCACGGTCGGCAGGTCACCGGCTGCGAGCGCGGCGCGTTTTCCCGACGGCGCCCACTTTCGAATCGAAATACCAAGTGTCGAAGACCCCGCTGCCCTGAAGGCTGCGGTCGATGAAGCCCGCGAACGAAAGGTCCCCATCCACCGCGCGTCGCAGGGCAGCGGCGCGATGTTACTCTCCAAGACGGAGTTGGCCGAGATGGCCCAGATCGGCGCCGACGAAGGCCTCGAAATCAGCCTGTTCGTCGGACCACGAGAGGAGTATGGAATCGGTGGCGCGGTCAAGGCTCCCGAAGGCCTGATCTTCTCTGGACGCCTTCGCGGGTTTCATCAGTTGCGCTTCGCCCTAGAGGACGTCCAGCGCGCCGTCGATCAAGGGATCCGCGGATTCCTCGTCGCCGACACGGGGCTCATGGAGATTCTGCACGCCATGGTCGAGGTCGGCGAGCTGCCGAGCACCATCGTCTGGAAGATCTCTGCGGTCTTGGCTCCATCGAACCCCGTCACGTTTCGCCAGCTCGTAGCCCAGGGGGGCACGACTGTGAACGTGCCAAGTGACATCTCGCTGGTGGAACTGGCAGAGATCCGCACATTGAGCGATGCACCGATTGATCTCTACCTCGAAGCGCCCGACGCCATGGGTGGCGTCGTGCGCGGGCACGAGTTGGGCGAGATCGCCAACGTAGCGGCGCCGCTGTACGCAAAATTCGGACTGCGCAATGCTCGACCGGTCTATCCGGCTGGTGAACATCTGCGTGGCGACGTCGTGGGCAACGTGCGCGAGAAGGTCCGCCGCGCCCAAATCGCCCTCGAGTGGCTGGACGACTCGGCCCTGGACCTCACGATCTCCAAGCCGGGAGCCGAAGGCATCGGGGTACCCGAGCCATGACCCTACGAAGCGACCGATGGGTGCGAGGCGACGACGAGGTCGCCTTGGACAGCCGCGTCGCTTTGCGCATGGGCGGCGCACCGGTGAACGCCGCGGGAGGCCGGCCGATCATCGGAATCGCCAACTCCGCGAGCGACCTCAACCCCTGCAATCAACCTCTGAGCGAAATGGTCGCTCCGCTCAAGGACGGAATAGAAAAGGCCGGAGGCATCGCAGTCGAGTTTCCGGTGATGTCCCTGGGCGAGGATCTGATGAAACCCTCGTCGATGCTCTACCGCAATCTCGTCGCGATGGAACTCGAGGAGTCTTTGCGGAGCCAACCGCTCGACGCCGTCATTGTCTTGGCGGCCTGTGACAAGTCCGTCCCAGGGGCGCTGATGGGCGCCTTCAGCACAAATCTTCCGACGTTGCTACTGGTGTCTGGTCCGCGTCCCGTCGCCCACTTCGAAGGCCGACGGATCGGCACTGGCACCGACCTCTGGCGCCTCTGGGACCAGCGTCGCGCAGGCGAACTCTCCGACGAACGCTGGGCCGAACTCGAACGCGCGCTGACCCTTGGCAAAGGATCGTGCAACACCATGGGGACCGCGTCGACCATGGGGGCGCTCAGCGAGGCCCTCGGACTCGCGTGGCCCGGATCGACATCCATCCCCGCCGACAATCGCCGCCATTACGGCGTCGCGCTTCTCGTGGGCGAGCGCAGCGTCGCCCTCGCAGCGAACCAGCGCTCGGCGGTCTCACAAGTCTCCCCCGCGTCCATCGAGAATGCGCTCGTGGTGCTCGCGGCGGTCGGCGGTTCCACCAACGCGGTCATCCATCTGACCGCCATGGCGAAGCGCCTCGGCCACGACCTGTCCCTCGATGACATCGATCGGGTGGGACGAAGCACCCCAGTGCTCGTCGACGTCGAGCCGTCTGGCTCGGGACTCCTCGAAGATCTTGACAAAGCCGGAGGATTCCCGAGTCTCTTTCGAGCTCTCGACTCGCTCCTCGACGGTGACGCAATCCTCGCCGACGGGCGGACCATGAAAGAGGTTCAGTCGGGCGCCGCGGTTCCGAGCGGCGTGATCCACGATCTCGACGAACCCGTTGACGCCGCCGGCGCGTTCCGCGTCGTGCGCGGGAATCTCGCGCCCGACGGAGCGCTGATCAAGCGCTCCGCTGCGACGAGTGCCCTCCTCGCGCATCGCGGTCCCGCTTATGTGATTGACGTGAATGACGTACCCGCGCGCACGGGCCACGACTCATCCTGCCCCGAGAATGCCGTGCTGGTCTTGGGCGGAGCGGGGCCGATTGGCGGACCGGGCATGCCTGAGTGGGGCATGATCCCGATCCCCGAACCACTGCTGGAGCGCGGCGTGACCGACATGGTTCGCGTGACCGACGCCCGCATGAGTGGCACGAGCTTTGGCACCGTCTTCTTGCACGTGGCCCCAGAGGCGGCCGCGGGCGGTGTCCTTGGCCTCGTGAGAGACGGCGACATGATCCGCGTGGACGCTGACGCGGGCGAGATCGAACTTGAAGTGGACGAGAAGGAACTCGCACAACGCACAGCGAGCACTCGAAGTACTTCGCCGGCAGGACGCGGCTACGTCGAGCTCTATCGACGCCACGTCACCCAAGCACCCGAGGGGTGCGACTTTGATTTCTTGGCCACGCCGCGCGGGGAGACGCCGCGACTGGTGGAGCCGGTAGTGGGGAGGTCTTGAGAAGTGCATGCTTCACGAGAATTTGGAGTTCACCGTGAACTTCGAGATAGTTAGGGGGAATCAAACTTGAAACGGATACGAACCAGGGGAATCGGAGCGGTGGCCGCCGCTTTGATGGTGGCGGGGATGTTTTACGCCGTCACACCCGCCTCCGCCAGCTCGAAAGTGACGTTGACGCTATGGCAAAACTACGGCACCGAGCAGAACGCGGTGGCCACGAAGAACCTCATCGCGGCCTTCGAGAAGCTGCATCCCAACATCACGATCAACGATGTCTCGGAGCCCGGCACGAACTACTTCCAACTGCTGCAGTCTGACGCCATCTCGGGCAACGGGCCGGACCTGGCGGTCATGTGGACCGGCATCTACGACCTTCAGTACTCCAGCTTCCTGGTTAACCTGAAGGGCAACGTACCCTCTTTGGACATCGGTAAGATGGAAGGCCTCCAATGGGAGGCGCCGAACTTCAATACGTCACTCGGGGAGTACGTGATGCCGCTCGAGACCCAGTTCTACATCGGCTTCTACAACAAGGCGCTCTTCAAGGAGGCGGGGATCACCAGCGTTCCCACGGACTGGACCCAACTGTTCGCCGACTGCAAGTTACTCAAGGCCAAGGGGATCCAGCCCCTGGTGTACGGCAACGGCGGCCAAGCGATCAGCACAGAGTTCTACCCGTGGTACGACATGAGCTACATGATGATCGGCGCGCACCCGCTCACTTCGTGGAAGAGCCTGTACGACGGGGCGACCCCGTGGACGTCGTCGGTCAACGAGGCTCAACTGTCCAACTGGGCGAAGCTGGAGAAGGACGGCTACACCAACTCTGACGTGTTGACGAACACCACCAACATCCAGCAGTTCGAAAAGGGCAAGGCCGCCATGCTCGTCGATGGCACCTGGGACACGGCTCAGTACACCGGCGCGATGGGAACCAACGTCGCCGCCTTCGTACCGCCGTACTCCAGCACCCCGATCAAGGGCGTGGTCGAGTACCCCGGTGACGGATTCTCGGTCATGAAGTGGTCCAAGCACCAAAAGCAAGACTTCGAGTTCTTGGACTTCATGACGACGACCCAAGCGGGCAACATCATCAACAAGGCTGGCCTCATTCCCGACATCAAGGGTCTGACCACGACCAACCCGGTCAACCAAGAGATGCTGAACTTCGTCAACGTCGATCACATGACGCCGTATCCGATGATGGACAACTACGTCCAGGTCAACGTGGGCGACGCCGCTGACAAAGTCCTGCCCGCGGTCCTGGCGGGCCAAGAGACCCCCAAGGCCGCGCTAGAGAATATGGCTCAAGCCTGGCAGCAACTGCCCGCGGCCCAGCGAAGTAAGTCAGACTTCGCTGGATAGCAAGATTCGATTCTCCCTCCACCCGGCCTCGGTTCGGGTGGAGGGAGAATCACTCTCCGGGGAAATACATTTTGTGACCGACATCACCACTAGTAGTCTCGCCCGTGTCCCACGCACGCGGACACGCCGAATGACCCTGCGTCGTCGACGCCAGATGTCGGGATTTCTCTTCGCCCTGCCGGCGATCGCACTCGTGGTGGGCTTCATCGGCATACCTATCGGGCAGGCCGTGTATTACTCCTTCACCCAATGGGACGGCATCACCTCAACCTGGATCGGGCCGTCCGCGTGGTCCCAGGCCTTTCATAACTCGAACCTATGGACCGCCCTTGAGAACAACGCCAAGCTGCTCATCGCCGTCCCCTTCGCCTTGGCCCTACCGCTCTGCATCGCCGTCCTCCTCCACCAACGCGTGGCTGGCTGGAAGATATTTCGATCGATCTACTTCTTGCCGACAGCCATTTCGTGGGTCGTGCTCGGCCTCGTGGCCGAACGATTCTTCGCCTTTCAGGGCACATTGAACTCGATCATCCACTTCTTCGGGTTCGCCCACTCCAATACCAATCTGCTGGGCTACGAGTCCACGGCCTTGACCGCGCTCGGCATCACATTCATCTTCACGATGATCGGCACGAATACCATGCTCTTTCTCACCGGTCTCGCCACGCTCGATCCCACGCTCGAGGAGGCGGCGCGCATCGACGGTGCTGGTAAATGGCGGATATTTCGAAGCATCACGTTGCCGCATCTCGCGCGCTTCATACAGTTGGCTTTCGTCATGACGGTGATCGCCCTCTTTAGCGCGCTCTTCAGTCTCATCTTCGTTATGACCGGCGGCGGTCCGGGCTACGCCACCACCACGATGGAGTTCTTGATCTATCAGACCGGCTTCGACCAAGGAGCCTTCGGTACGGCTGCGCTCTACGGCATCATCCTCTTCGTGATCACCGCCATCGTCGGCATCATCCAACTGCGCCTCATCGGATCGAACGAATGACCACGCTGCAGACACCACCACAGGATCCCAACGTCACAGAGGAGTTGGCGCCACGTCAACCTCGGTCGCGACCGAAGGTCGCGCGCTGGGCGCTGTTTGGCGTCATGGTGGCCATCGCCGTGGTCATGCTGTACCCGTTCTGGGTCATGATCGCAACCAGCCTTCAGTCGGCGACTCAGTTTCTCTCTGGTACCGGCGGGTTCTCGTGGCTCAGTTGGAGCACTCTCACGTCGGTCATCCCGGTGGGCCAAGAGGTCCTGAGCTCAACGATTGTCTGCTCGGCGTCGATCGCCGTCATTCTCGTGGTGGGACTCCCGGCGGGCTTCGCCTTTTCCAAGCTGCGCTTTCGCGCCTCTACCTTGGTCTTTCTCATCATCGTCAGCGCGATGATGGTCCCTCTGCAGGCGATCCTGATGCCCGAGTTCGTCAACGTCACCAGGCTCGGCTTGACCGGTGGCTACTTCGGAGCGATCCTGGTCTACGCATCGCTGGGGACACCCTTTTCCGTCTTCCTCTTCGCCACCTACTTCCGCGGGGTGCCCGACGAGCTGATCGAAGCGGGCATCGTCGACGGGCTGGGGTATTTCGGCGCTCTCTGGCGTCTCGTCGTTCCCATAGCCATCCCCGCCATCGCGACCGTGACGGTGCTGCAGTTCATTCAGATCTGGGACGATCTTCTCGTCGGCCTGCTCTTCATTCAAAACTCGAATGAGCGGCCGATCACCGTGGGCCTTGCGGTGTTGGCGGCGGGTCGTACGACCTCGATCCCCGCGCTCATGGCCGGCTCCTTGATTAGTGCGTTGCCCGCCATGATCGTGTACCTCATCTTCCAGCGACATCTCGTAAAGGGCCTCACGATGGGCATCGACCGATGACCTCTCTTCCATCATTCAATAAAGGAGAATCGGCCCATGGCTGAGATTGACTTCGACAGCGTCACGAAGGTCTTCGGCGGCGGTGCGCCAGCCGTGGACCAACTCTCGCTGCACATCAACGACGGCGAGTTCATGGTGTTGGTGGGACCATCAGGGTGCGGCAAGACCACGGCGCTTCGAATGCTCGCCGGGCTCGAGGAGATCACCTCGGGCACGCTCAAGATCGGTGGCGCGGTCGTGAACAACATGTTGCCCAAGGACCGCGACGTCGCCATGGTCTTTCAGAACTACGCCCTGTATCCGCACATGTCCGTCGCCAGGAACATCGGCTTCGCCCTCAAGGTCCGCGGAGACCCCAAGAGTGAGATCGCTCGCAAGGTCGCCGAGGCCGCCGCCATTCTCCGCCTTGAGGACTATCTCGATCGCCGACCGAAGGCGCTCTCGGGCGGACAGCGCCAGCGCGTGGCCATGGGGCGAGCCATCGTACGCAGTCCCCAGGCGTTCTTGATGGACGAGCCGCTCTCCAACCTTGACGCCAAGCTTCGCGTCGAGATGCGCCTAGAGATTGCGCGCATCCAACGCTTGCTCAATGTCGCCACGGTCTACGTCACCCACGACCAAGTGGAGGCGATGACCATGGGCGACCGCGTGGCTGTGATGCGCGACGGAAGACTCCAGCAAGTCGACACTCCCCAAGACCTTTACGACCGGCCCGCCAACGAATTCGTCGCGGGATTCATGGGATCGCCGCCGATGAACTTGCTCCCCTGTCAGATTCGCCCCGGCGCAGACCGCGTGGAAGTGAACTTTGGCGATCAAACCGTGGAACTGCCCCTCAGCTACCTGGACTCCCACCATCTACCCCCCGCCGGTGCGAACGTGGTTCTGGGCGTGCGCCCCGAAGACGTTCTCATCACTGACGCCGTCGCCACGAACACCATTAAGACGCGAGTTGAGCGCTCCGAGGCGCTCGGTTCGGAGATACTTGTCCACCTCACGCACGCCGACGCCGTTGACCCGTCCCTTTCTGCGGGCGAGCAACTGCGCCAGGATCTCTCTAGGCCTAGCTCGCTGATCGCAAAACTGGGACCACGCGTGAAAGTTACGGCGGGCGACGTGCTGTCCGTGCAGATCTCCCCCGAACACGCTCACTTCTTCGACGCGAAGACCGGAGCGACGCTTCGAAGGAAGTCCTCGTGACCCACATCACGAGTGTGAACCCGGCCACCGGAGAGAGTGTCGAGTTAGTGGCGGAGGAGACTCCTCGTGCCGAGGTCCTCGAACTCAGCGAGCGGGCGGCGTCCATCGCGCGCGACTACGCCAATCGTCCACTCTCGTGGCGCGCGAAGTTGCTACGCGCCATGGCCGACGAACTCGAAACCGACGCCCACAATCTCGTTGAGCTCGCGGGTCGCGAGACGGCCCTCACGCAGGCCCGGCTCATAGGAGAGCTCCGTCGCGCCGCATTCCAATTTCGGTTCTTCGCCGAGGTCGTGCTTGACGCTAGTTTCCTTCAAGCCTCCATTGATCACGCCAAGGACTCCCCTATGGGACCTTTGCCCGATCTACGCCGCGTCCGCGTGCCCCTCGGCCCGGTCGGAGTCTTCGGTAGTTCGAACTTTCCCTTCGCCTTCTCTGTTCCTGGTGGCGACACGGCATCCGCGCTCGCTGCCGGCTGTCCCGTTGTGATCAAGGCTCATCCCTCCCATCCGGCAACGAGCCTGGCCGCCTTTCAAGCACTCGCGCGCGCAGCGCACTCCTTGGACGCTCCCGCTGGACTGCTGGCACTGGTGTATGGCGTCGACGCGGGAGTGGCTCTCGTCGACGCCCCGCCCATTAGGGCCGTCGGGTTCACCGGCTCCGTCTCGGCCGGGCAGTCTTTGTGGCGTCGAGCCAACGACCGCCCGACACCTATCCCCTTTTTCGGCGAGCTCGGTTCGGCCAATCCTCTCGTCATCACCGTCGCCGCCGCGGCCGCCCAAGCACAGAGCATCGGCACCGGGATCGCTGCGTCCATGAGCCTGGGCGTGGGACAGTTCTGCACGAAGCCGGGGCTGCTGTTCGTTCCGGCCAACGCCAACGGTGACACCGTCGTCGCGTCGCTCGTCGGCGAGCTTCAAAAACTTCCCACACTGATAATGCTGAGCGATGCCATAGCGGCGCAGTTTCGCTCCGGAGTGAGTGGCTACGAAGACGCCCCGGGGGTTGCCCACACGATGAGCTCGCCCGAGGGCGAGGGCGCACACGTTGGAGCACAACTCTTCGAAGTGTCGGCCGAAAACTTTCGCGACCCTTCGGCGAGCCATCTTCGCGACGAATGCTTCGGACCCCTGGCACTGGTCGTTCGATATCACGACCGTGACGAGTTGGCGTCGGCCCTGGCTGCGACGGGACCGTCTTTGACCTTCAGCATCTTTCGTGGGAGCCCCGACCACGACGAAGCGTGGCTCGTGGAGTTCGCGCAGTCGCGCGCCGGTCGAGTCATCATCGATGGATATCCGACCGGGGTCGCGGTGAGTTGGTCGATGGAGCACGGTGGACCTTGGCCGGCCACCACGGCGCCGTCGACGACCTCCGTCGGGGCGGCCAGTATCGAGCGCTGGCTGCGACCCGTGACCTACCAAGACGTTCCCGACGGTCTCCTCCCAGAGGCGTTGCGCGATCAGAATCCCCAGGGCGTTCCCCAGCGGGTCGACGGAGTCCTTCGCTAACGACGCGGTTGGGGAAGAGCGGCGCGCACGTCGTCCGCGCGACGAGCCAGGGTTGAGGCTCTCTCCACCGCGCCCACTGCCCCGCATCGCTCGAGCCAGTTGGCAAGGATCAAGTAGCCGTCTTGCGTCAAGACCGACTCGGGGTGGAACTGCACCCCTTCGAGATCGAGCGAGCGGTGGCGCACGCCCATGATTAAGTCGTTTGACGTCGCGCTGACCTCGAATACGTCGGGCAACGAGTCTTCCATGACGACCAGTGAGTGGTACCGGCCAACGACGAGCGGGTTCGACACTCCCGCGAAGACGCCGGCGCCGTCGTGGGTGACGACGCTGGCGCGTCCGTGCAGCAGCTCTGGCGCCACGTCGACCCGCCCGCCGTACGCCTCGGCGAGCACTTGATGTCCCAGGCACACCCCGAGCATCGGCAGCGACAGATCGCCGCACTGGCGAACGATGGCGAGACAGTTTCCTGCGGTATTGGGCCGTCCGGGGCCCGGAGAAATAAGTACGCCATCCACACCGAGCGCCTCGAGGTCCGAGGCGCCGACGTCGTCGTTACGCCTCACAGTGACCCGGGCCTCGAGCTCGCCCAGGTACTGCACGAGGTTGTAGACGAACGAGTCGTAGTTGTCGACGACGAGAATCGAGGGTCCGGGCGACATTGGAGGTTATCCTACGACTCCGACTTACTAACCTTTCGCCATGGAACCCCTGGAGCTTCATCCCTTCCTCGACCTCATCGACGAGGGCTTCAACGTCGTTCCCCTTCACGTCACCTTGCAACTCGATCGCGAGACACCAGTCTCGCTCTACCAGCGATTGGGTGATCGGGCCATCTTTCTGCTCGAGAGCGCCGCGCTCGGCGAAGCGACCGGCCGATACTCCTTCATCGGACTCGACCGCCGCTGGCGCCTGACGACGCACGATGACGCCACCGTTATCGAGGGTGCGACCGCGACCGAGAGCGAGCTCTCGCCCCTGGACGAGCTTCGTCGCCTGCTCGGGACATATCGCACGCACGCGTCAAGCGACTTACCCGACTTTGTCGGTGGCGCCGTCGGCTTCGTGACGTATGACTATGTGCGCCGCCTCGAGCGGCTCCCGGGGCGAGACGCCCACCCCAACTGGCCCGACGTCGACTTTTCATTCCCTGACGCCACCCTGATCTGCGACCACCTCCGCCACTCGACGACCGTGGTCGTCCTCGGCGTCGTCGATGATGACGATCCTGCGCGCGTCTATCACCACGCCATCGAGCGGCTGAACGAGTTGGTCGCCCTCCTGCTCGGTCCCGCGCCCGCGACGGACCCCGCGACCGAGCGGCTCGTCGCCACCGCGCCCCAGCAACGCGACAACGTGGACATTCGCACCCTCGCCCAGGGGCTCTCGAACTTTTCGGCCGATGGGTATGGCGATGTCGTTGAACGCGCCAAGGAATATATCGTCGCGGGTGAGGTCTTCCAAGTCGTGCCGAGCCAGCAGTTTCGCCAAGCCAGCTCGGTCAACCCTCTCACCCTGTATCGAGTGCTTCGCGCGCTCAATCCCTCGCCGTACATGTACCTCCTCGACTCGGGGGACAGTCAGATCGTGGGCGCGTCACCCGAGATGCTGATGCGGGTGCACAACGGCGTAGTCAGCACCCGGCCCATCGCGGGCACGCGGCCGCGCGGAACCAGTGACGCTGAGGACTTCGCGCTCGAGGCCGAGATGCTCGTCGATGAGAAGGAGATCGCCGAGCACGTCATGCTGGTCGATCTTGGGCGCAACGACGTCGGCCGCGTCGCAGTACCCGGATCCGTGCACGTGGAACGCCTCGCTCACGTCGAGCGCTTCTCGCATCTCATGCACCTCGTGAGCCACGTGGACGGTGAACTTCGCGACGGGCTCGACGCCTTTGCCGCCTTTGACGCCCTATTTCCTGCCGGCACTTTGACCGGGGCACCCAAAGTGCGAGCCATGGAGTTGATCGACGAATTCGAGTCCGTATACCGCGGCCCCTACGGCGGGGCCGTTGGCTACTTCTCGCTCTCGGGCAACGCCGACTTCGCGATCACCATTCGCACGGTCTCCTTGCGCGATGGCGTGGCGACAGTTCAAGCTGGCGGAGGAATCGTCGCGGACAGCCAGCCGGCCTTTGAGTATCACGAGTGCCTTAACAAAGCATCCGCTCCCCTATTGGCACTGGCCATCGCTGACCCGTAGCTAGAGCGCCACTGAGAGGGTCGCAGCCTCTTGGGTAGAGGCTTCTGGTTCTCGTAACCTCGACACTGACGCATGGCGAATGGAGAATCATGGAACACGGAGCGCCCCTACAGAGGATCAGCAAGTTCCTGCGCGGGATCGGAGAGGCAACTTCGAAGGCGAGTGCCGCGATCGCGGTCGCTCTCGTGCTACTGGTCTTTCTCCTCATTCTCGGCATCGAGGGCTTCCCGACGACCTGGCTGACCACGTTCGCGGCGATCGCCGACATCGTCACGCTGATCATGTTGTTCATCATTCAGCACACTCAGAGTCGTCATCAGCTCGTCCTTCAGTTGAAGCTTGACGAACTCATTCGCTCCAGTCCTCTGGCCGATGATCGGGCGGTCAAGTTGGAAGTGGCTCCCGATGACGAACTGGTCGAACGCGAAAAAGAGCAGCTCGCTCACCACGAGTCGCTGCGCGAACCTGATACCGACGACTAGACGTCACCCCCGCTCGACTCCAACGCGAATAAGCCCGCGAACGGGCGGACTCTATGCTGATACCCGAGTTCTTAATCAAGGAGATGGCGTGAGCGAAGAGAACGCCCAGGACCGCTGGCGACGTCTCTATGGGACGGCGGCTCTACGTTCCAGTGCTTTCGCGACCATGTCGGGGATCCCCCTCGCTCCGGTGTACGGAACCTACGACTCGGAGTACCCGGGGATCTATCCGTACACCCGGGGCGTGCATTCCTCGATGTACCGCACGAGACTCTGGACGATGCGCATGTTCGCGGGCTTTGGCACGGCGACGGACACGAACGAGCGATTCCGCGAGATCATCCGCTCCGGCGGCACGGGACTCTCGACGGCCTTTGATATGCCGACTCTGCTCGGACTCGACTCCGATGACCCGATGGCGATCGGCGAAGTCGGCCGGTGCGGGGTCGCCATTGACTCGCTCGCCGACGTCCGCGACCTCTTCGCCGGTATCGACCTCGCCCAGATCACCACGTCGATGACCATCAACTCCCCCGCGGCGGTGATGCTAGCGATGTTCGTCGCCCAAGCCGAAGGGTCGGGAGTCGACCGAGCACTACTCGGGGGCACACTGCAGAACGACATCTTGAAGGAGTACCAAGCTCAAAAGGAGTTCGTCTTTCCCCCTCGCCAGTCGATGCGTCTGGTGCGTGACACCATCGCCTTCACCGCAGCCGAGATGCCCAAGTGGAACTCCATCTCGGTGTCGGGATACCACATTCGCGAGGCGGGCTCGACAGCCGCCGAAGAGCTGGCCTTCACCCTGGCGAACGGATTTGCCTACGTCGAACTCGCGGCCCAAGCTGGGTTGGGTGTCGACGCGGTCGCACCGCGCCTGTCCTTCTTCTTCAATGCGCACATCGACTTCTTCGAAGAGATCGCTAAGTACCGCGCGGCGCGTCGGATTTGGGCCAAGTGGATGAGAGACCGCTATGGGGCCAGCGACGAACGTTCCTGGCAGTTGCGCTTCCACACCCAAACTGCGGGTGTGTCTCTCACCGCCCAGCAACCAGAGATCAACATTGCGCGCACCGCCATCGAGGCCCTCGCGGGCGTGCTCGGAGGCACGCAGTCGCTGCACACCAACTCGATGGACGAGGCCTTGGCGCTGCCCTCAGAGAAGGCCGCACGTATCGCGCTGCGCACCCAGCAGATCATCGCGCACGAGACCAATGTCACCAGCGTTGCCGATCCCCTCGGCGGCTCGTGGTTTGTCGAGGCGCTGACCGATGAGATGGAGCGTGAGGCCGAGATCCTCTTCGCGGACATCATGAAAATGGGTGAAGGATCGATGCTCGAGGGGTGTATTCGCGGCATCGAGGAGAACTGGTTCCAGGGGCGCATCGCGGACTCCGCCTACGAACTCGAACGCTCCTTCAACAGTGGCGAGCGCATCGTGGTTGGCGTGAACGACTTCCTCGAAGGCAATGATGACGAGGACCTCGCGACGTTGCAGATCACGAACGAGGACGAACGTAAACAGCTGGCTCGATTGGTCAAGGTGCGCCAAGACCGTGACCATGAACAAGTTCGCCGGGCGCTCGAGCGGCTACGCCGCGAGGCTCAGGACTCTGAGGTAAACCTCATGCCCGCCCTCATCGACGCCGCCACGACGTACGCCACCGTGGGTGAGATGACGTCGACCCTGGCCGAGGTGTTCGGACGCTACGTCGAGGTTCCCTCGCTGTGAGCCGTCGGGTACTAGTCGCGAAGGTCGGACTCGACGGCCATGATCGCGGCATCAAGGTCGTTGCGCGCATGCTGCGAGACGCGGGTATGGAGGTGGTCTATACGGGGTTGTTTCAAACGCCTGAGTCAGTAGCGACGGCAGCGATCCAAGAAGACGTCGACGTCGTCGGAATCTCACTGCTGTCCGGCGCTCACATGACCCTCGCGCCCCTCGTCGTCGAGGCCCTGCGCTCTCGCGGCTCGGACATCCCAGTGGTGGTTGGCGGGATCATTCCGCCAAAGGACGTGGACGAGCTGAAATCGCTGGGTGTCACGGCCGTCTTTGGACCGGGCGCCGGGGCCGACGAGATCGTCGCCACCATCACCGCAGTCATATCCCGTCCTCCTCACAACGCACCGATTAGGCCCCACAGCGCACCTCGGCATTCACTAAGGTCAGGTCGAAGCTGTTAATAGGGGGATTCATGTTCAAGGGATTTCGTTCGTTTCTCTTGCAAGGTAATTTGATCGTCATTGCCGTCGGCCTGGTCGTGGCGCTCGCGGTCAGCACGCTCATTACGGCATTCACGACCAGCATCATCACGCCGCTCATCAACGCCGTCGTGGGCAAGACGGCCAACAACCAAGGCCTCGGTTGGCGCGTCAACGGACAGTTCATCGCGTTGGGAACCTTCATCAGCGCGCTGATCTACTTCGTCATATTCATGGCGGTGGTGTACTTCGTGCTCGTCGTGCCCTACCGGAACTACATGAGGAAGATCGGGACCCCGGTATTTGCCGCACCGAGTCCTCCCGCGCCTACCAAGACTTGTCCCGAGTGCCTTAGCTCTGACTTGCCGGTCGCGGCCAAGAAGTGCCTGCACTGCGCGAGCGACCTCGAGCAGTGACCGCGGTGACAACGTCTGGTCGCCGTTTGATTCAACGCTGACCTCTCGTCGGGCTAGTTTTAACCGCTATGACTGACTCGGCCACTCGGCCAATTTTGGCTCTGGAGAACGTGTCGGTGCATTTCGAAGGGCTGAGGGCGCTGACTGATGTATCCTTCGACGTTTCCTCGGGTGAGATTGTCGGGCTCATCGGGCCCAACGGCGCGGGCAAGACCACAGCGTTCAATGTCGCCTGCGGCTTTGTCAAGCCCTCCAGCGGGCGAGTGCTCTTTCCGGCGTCGGAAAAGTCGAATCTCAAGACAAGTCACTTAGCCAAGACTGGCGTCGCACGAACCCTCCAGGGAGTGGGCCTCTTCCCCCACTGCAGTGTCTTGGAAAATGTGATGGCGGGTGCCCAGATCCGGCCCGACGGAGGCTTCCTGGCAAGTTTCCTCGCCCTTCCCAAAGGCGTGCGCGCCGAGCACGCTCTTCGACGTGACGCCTTCGCCATGCTCGAGCGCCTCGGCATCGCCGACGTGGCGTCGAGGTTGCCCACGGCGATCCCCTACGGCACCGCGAAGAAGGTATCCATGGCGCGCGCCCTTATGTGCGAGCCAAGTCTGCTCTTACTCGACGAGCCGGCCTCTGGCCTGGACGAGGCGGAACTCGAAGAGTTTGCGTCGCACATAGTAGAACTTCGCGCGTCGATGGGCGTCCTACTCGTCGAGCACAATATGGAGTTCGTGATGCCACTAGTTGATCGACTCGTTGTTCTCAACTTCGGCGAAGTAATAGCCACGGGCGTTCCGAGTGAAGTGCGCGAGAACCTCGCCGTGATTGAGGCGTACCTCGGGGTGAACGAATGATCACCGTCGAAAAGCTCACGGTCACCTACGGGGCCGTCCAGGCGCTACGCGGGGCCTCGGTGCACGCCGAGACCGGCAAGATCACTGCGGTGCTTGGCGCCAACGGGGCGGGTAAGACGACACTCCTGCGCACCATCAGCGGACTCAAGCAGCCCCAAAGCGGGTCAATTCACCTAGACGGCAAGTCGTTGACACATCGAAAGCCTGAGGATATTGCGCGCCTGGGTATCGGGCACGTTCCCGAAGGTCGAGGCGTCATCGGTGAGTTCACGGTGGAGGAGAATCTCCGCCTCGGCGCGATGATGGCCAAGGTGACCTTGAAAGCTGGACTGGATGAGCAGTACGAGCTCTTCCCCGTGTTGGGCGAGCGACGTAAGCAGCACGCCGCCAAGCTCTCGGGCGGCGAACGCCAAATGCTCGCAATGGCTCGCGCGATGATCGCCAAGCCCACGGTGCTGCTGCTCGACGAGCCGTCACTCGGACTTGCGCCGATCGTCACCGCACAACTGATGCACACCATTCAGAATCTCTGCGCATCTCATGACTTAACCGTGATTCTCGTCGAGCAGAACGCCTCGTCGGCCCTGCGCATCGCTCACCATGCGGTGGTGCTAAACGTCGGCACGGTCGTCGCGGACGACAGCGCAGAATCGGTGGCTGCGGACGAGAGACTCCGCCAGTACTACCTCGGGATGATGGAGTAATGGACGCCTTTTTGACGTCGCGATTCATTACCAACGTCCTCGGTGGACTCACGAATGGAATGATCTACGGCTTGGTAGCGCTCAGCCTGGTCCTTATTTGGCGCACTACGCGAATCTTGAACTTCGCCCAGGGCGCCATGGCCATGTTTGCCGCCTACCTCGGCATGGGATTGCTCTCGTATCACTTTGGCTACTGGACCTGTGTAGTGGTGTGCCTCGTCGCGGGCTTTGCCGTCGGTGGCGCCACTGAGCGAGTACTGGTGCGACCTCTCTACGGCAAGCCCGAGATCAACCCGATTGTTGTCATGGTGGGCTTTTTGATCGTCCTGGAGGCGGTGGCCGCCTCCATCTGGTCGACGACGCCGCGGGGGTTGCCCAGTCCCTTCTCCTCCATTGACTGGCAGTTAGGTGGCAAACCGGTAGGTCTATCGCCTTTTACCGTCTTTGAGATCGTCACGGCCCTCTGCGTGATGTGTGCGGTAGCCCTGCTCTTTCGATTCACGAAGCTGGGACTTCAACTCCGGGCGTCAGCGCTGGCTCCAGAAGTCTCGCGGCTTTTGGGTGTGCGTGTAGGGCGAATGCTCACGCTCGGCTGGATGCTTTCAAATGCGGTGGGTACGGTGACCGCGATACTCGTCGCGTCCTACTTCTTCACTGGCCTCAACCCTCAAGTCATGGATGGGATCTTCACCTTTGGCTTCATTGCGGCAGCCGTCAGCGGTCTTGACAGCCCCATCGGCGCCATCGTGTCTGGGGTCACCTTAGGAATTCTGCTGCAGTTCGTGGGCAGCTACCTCAACTCAAACGCCATCATCTTGGTCGCCCTGGGGATCCTCATTGTCTCGCTGATGGCGCGCCCGAACGGGCTGTTCACGAGAAGCTCCGCGAGGCGAGTCTGATGCCGTCGATCTCAAATCGCCTTCGCCTGACCCTGACCCCAGGACTGATTGCGATCGCGAGCGTCATTACGCTTATCGCCGCTCCGACACTGCGTGAGGGTGTGGCAATCGCCATCGCCATCGCACTGGCTCTTGCGGGCGTCGCGACCCTTTCGATCACCACCCTTCACTCGAGTCACCCGGTGGTGGCGAGGGCGGTGATCACTGTGGTATTACTCGACGTCGCTCTCTTTGCCACGTTCTTTTTCTCCGAGCCCACCAACTTCAACCTCGCGACCGGTGCCGCAATGGCCATCGTGCTTTTGGGGCTCTCCTTTCTGACCGGCGCCTCGGGCCAGATCTCCCTCGGCAATGGCGCGTTCATGGGCGTCGGCGGCTTCACGATGGCGATTTGGGCGAATCACCACGCCACCACCCCAATCGTTGTCACCCTGTTGCTCGCCGTGGCTGCGGGCGCGGTGGTCGGGTTGCTCCTAGGCCTGCCCGCGACGCGCCTTCGCGGTCCGTATCTTGCGGGAATGACACTGGCCTTCGCCCTGGCCTTCCCCTCGATCCTGAACTCCTTCAGTTCATGGACGGGTGGCGATTCGGGCCTGCAGCTCACTTCCGAAGCGTCACCGCCGCATTGGCTTGTCAGCTTCTTTCACTCGGGAACTTCACTCATCACCACCAGCACGCTGTGGCTCACTGACATAACCATCGTCGTGACCGGCGTCGCCTTCTTCTTCATGGCCAACTTGTTCTCGAGCCGCACCGGACGGGCCATGCGGCTCATTCGAGACAATGACGTTGCCGCCGAACTCGTGGGAGTCTCCTTGCCTCGCACCCGAGTAATCGCTTTTATCGTGTCGTCGTCCTACGCAGCGCTGGGCGGGGCGATGTGGACACTCATTAACAACTCTGTCTCTCCCTCGACGTACTCCTTCGCACTTTCGATCACGATTCTGTCGTTGATTGTCATCGGCGGAATTGGAACGATCCCCGGGGCCCTCATCGGCGGCATCATCTACGCCTACTCAACCAACGTCATTACTTGGTTCACCGCTCACACTGGGCTGAACCCTCAGGGCAACTTGGCGAGCCAGTTGGACGGCATCATCTTTGGCGGGCTCTTGATCTTGACCATGTTGTTCTCCCCCTTAGGCATCGTGGGCATGGTCCGCCATATGTGGCATAACCACAAACTCAGGGCGCGATCGCGGGGTGACTTGCAACCAGCCGCCGCTGGCCGTACGCTCGCGACAGAGAGAAGTACTATAGGGGGGAATACGAACAATGGCAAAAGCTAAGTTTCGGCGTCTCGCGACCACGGGGGCGGCGCTTTTCTTGTGCATGGGCCTCGTCACCGCAGGTTCGTCGATAGTCGCGGCCAGTGCCTCGACCAGAACGATCAAGGTGCCGGGCGTCACAAAGACCCAGATCACGATTGGCGCGACGGTCCCGCTCACGGGTATCGCATCGCAGGGATACAACGAGGTGGGCAAAGCCGCCAACGCCGTATTCAAGTTCGTGAACTCTCTGGGTGGGATCAACGGCCGCAAGATCAAATATGTGTTGAAGGACGACTGCTACGGGACTCCGGGCTTTGGCTGCACCGGTAACCCGAGCACGGTGGCTCAGACCCACGCGCTGCTGTCCATTCCAGTCTTCGCCACCGTGGGTTCGCTGGGCACACCTACCCAGGACTTGGTGCGATCCCTGCTGAAAGCGAACGGCGTTCCTCAGCTCTTCGTGAACTCGGGCTCGCTGGACTGGAACGACCCCTCGGAGTACCCCGGACTCTTCGGTTGGCAAACCAGTTACAACGAGGAGAGCAAGATCTTTGCGAAGTACATCAACGCCACCTATGCGGGTGACAACGTGTGCTTCCTCGGCCAAGGCGACGACTTCGGATCTGACGGCCTGGCCGGTCTCATCGCCGGCGGTGTACAGCCGACGGCCACGGACCTGTACTCAGTGGGCGCCTTGGTGACTACGAATGGCGCGTCCATTGCGCCGTACATCCAGAGCTTTCAGTCTGACAAGTGCACCGTCGTTGTTCTAGACACCATTCCCGGAGCCACCGAAGCAGCCCTCGGCGCTGCGCTTCAGCTCAGCTACTCGCCGCACTGGGTGATCTCAAACGTCGGAGCCGACCCGGTCACGGTCGACGGCCCGTTCGCCAAGCTCGGGATCGACCCTGAAGTCGGCGCGACCACTATGACCTATCTACCAACCACCACGAGCTCAAGTCCTTGGATTCCGTGGATGTACAAGGTTCTAGAGGCCGACCCAACTGACTTTCCGGGCTTCACCTCGGCCACCCCATTGGACGGAAACATGGAGTACGGCATCGGCTTTGGCGTCGCCTTTGTTGAAGCGCTCAAGGCGGCGGGCAAGACGTTCACGCGCGCAAGTTTCGTGAAGACTTTGAACAGCACGACATTCTCGCAGACGCCGTCACTCGCGCCGCTGCGGTACACCACTCTGGACCACCAAGGCCTCAACGGAGGCGAGCTCGCCACCGTCACCAGCGCTACGGCGGAGAAGGCAATTACCGGAACCGTCTACGCCACCGATAGCCTTTCTGGCCCGATCACCGTAGTGAAGAAATTGAGCACGGGAATACCATCCTGGCTGAAGTAGTCATTTGACGTAGTGCGCATGTCGAACCCCCTCGGTGCCTGGCATCGAGGGGGTTCGACGTTGCCGGCTTCTCTTGCTGCGCACCCTAGAAAATCGAGCGTCAATGAGGTGGGCGAAGGTGACGTCGTCGACACTCGAGCAGGAGACAATTGCTGGAGCCGTGACGCCCCTCAGTAGCATTGTGAGTGGCCCATAAGCCACTGGAGGGCGCGTGATCCCACTTCTGACGTCGAAAGAGATGCGCGACGCTGACGCGATCGCCGTGAAAGCGAGAGGAGCCGACGCGTTGGTGAAAGACGCTGGCACCGCCGTCGCTCTCTGCGCCCAACGACTGCTCGATCACAGTTATGCGCGACGCGTGTGCGTGGTTGTCGGACCCGGACTCAACGGAGCCGACGGCCGTGTGGCTGCCGCGTGGTTGACCTCTCGCGGAGCCCTCGTGACAGTACTCCCCTACAACCAAGCACCCACCCGACTAGAGGGTTACGACCTCGTTGTGGACGCCGCATTCGGCACGGGTGCGTCGCGGCCCTACGTCGCACCGCAGATATCGCCCGACACTCTCGTGCTCGCCGTCGATCTGCCCTCGGGCGTTGACGCTGACACGGGCGCTCTTCTTGGCGCGCCGATGAAGGCCAGCGCCACCCTTGCTCTGGGCGCGTTCAAGCCCGCTCACTTCTCAGGGCCTTCGGCCGAGATCGTCGGCGCCCTCCACTTCGCGGGACTGGGCATCGTCACTCACAGCACCGATGGCCTCGTCGAGGATGACGACCTCGCGCACCTCGTCGCCTTCGATGTCGACGATCACAAATGGAGCCATGCGCTCCAGGCCTTCGTTGGATCAACACTCATGCCCGGAGCCGCGGAACTGGCGGTGCGCGGTGCGCTGGCTGGTGGCGCGTCGATGATCCGCCTGGCTAGTCGTGGCGACGTCGCCGCCCAGGTTCGCGTACCGCCCGAAGTCGTTCACGTGCAGGAATCCAAGGTCGATGAGCGCTGCAAAGCAGTGGTCGCCGGACCTGGTCTGGGGTCAGACGCTCCCGCGTGGCTCCGCGAGGGCCTGTTCAACGCGAAGTGCCCGGTGGTGCTCGACGCCGACGGACTCGATCGCCCCTTCATCGATGACTGCGCACCGCACGACGGTTCCTGGGTACTCACGCCGCACGCGGGAGAGTTCGAGCGCCTGGCCGGTCACCCGGTGGGCGACGACCGCTTCGGCGTCGTGCGCCAACTAGCGAAAGCTACCGGCTGCGTGGTCCTGCTCAAAGGTCCTCGAACGGTCATCGCCCACCCCAGTGGCGCACTGCGCGTGGTCACCTCGGGTACGACATCTCTCGCGACCGCGGGCACGGGTGACGTTCTTTCGGGCCTCATCGCCGCCACGATCGCGCGAGGTCACGACCCCTTCGAAGCCGCCGCGCTCGCAGCGCATCTACATGGTCGAGCGGGCAGCGTCGTGGCCCCGTACGCGACGGCCAGTGAAGTCGCGACGTCAATTCGTACACTGGTGGGCCAGCTTCCTCGCCCGCCCTCGGGCGTTTAGATCACCGGCGAAAGTCCACCGTCCAGGCTGACGCCCACGCCAGTGATGTAACTGGCGCGAGACGAGAGCAGGTACGTCGCGAGATCCGCAAACTCGCGGGCCGTCCCCATCCGACCGAGGGGAATCTTCTGGCTCTTGGCCATGGCGGCGTAGTACTCGTCGAGAGGCATCTTCGCCTCCTTCGCCCGACGGACCCACTGCCCCGATTCGATCAGACCGATGAGGATCGCGTTCACCCGCACGCCTAGGGGCCCGGCTTCGTGGGAAAGGGCCTTCGTGAGCGCGAGTCCGGCCGCGCGAGACGCCGCCGTGGGAGTCGAGTTCGCGCCGGGCGTACGTGCCATGATGGCCAGGACGTTCACAATCGCCCCACCGTTCTCGCCGAGCACGTTGAGAACACGGCGCGACAGGTGCAGGGCGGCAATCACTTTCAGTTCGTAGTCCTCGCGCCACTGCTCGTCGCTCGAGCCAGCGATCGAAGCAGCGTTGGACTGACCCGCGTTGTTGACGGCGCCATCGAGGCGAACAAAGCGAGCGAGTGTGGCGTCGATGAAGTCGTCCAACTCTGCTCCGATGCTCACGTCCGCGCGAAAGCAGAGTGCATCCGCGCCCAGCAATCGCTGCGCCTGCGCCAGGCGCTCTCGATCGCGGCCACACACAGCGACTCGCGCACCTTCCTCGACGAGTCGCGTCGCCAGGGCCAGACCGAGTCCGTCGCTCCCACCGGTAATTAGGTACGCGCGTCTGTTCAGGTCAAGGTCCACTGGTGTGCTTTCGCCGCTACTGGAGATAGTTCTCGACGACGGTCTCGGAGCGAGTGGCGGCCTCGTCGGGGTCTTGGCCCGCCGAGCGACGAGCCCTGCGCTGGCGCAGAAGGTCGTACGCCTGATCCAACTCAACTTCCACTGTCTTCAGACGAGCCTGCTGATCATTGTCGAGTGGCTCACCGTGGTGCGACTCTTCAAGGGCTTGCTCTTCGTTCGACAGTTTCTCGATGCGCTGGAGAATCGTTTCGTCATCCACGAGTGTCCCTTTCGCTAGGCCAACAGGAACACTTTAGGCGCGCTCCTGCAACACGCCCGCCCGTCAAGCGCTGCCGCGACCTAGATGCCCGTGTGCTCGACTCGCACGGGGTTGGGATCGGGCACGTGGGGCATCAGCGCGTTGGGTGGTATGACCCCGAGGCGACCGGCTTCAAAATCTTGCAGCGCCTGGACGATCTCAGATCGCGTATTCATGACAAATGGCCCGTAGTGTTCGACGTGCTCGCCGATCGGCTGACCACCGATGACGAGGCACTCGAAGCTCTCGGTGCGAGAGTCTTGCTGGGCGTCTGCCCCCACCCGCAACCAGTCACCTGATCCGAAGGCGGCGAGTTGGCCCATCTCGACGGAACGTCGCTCACTTCCTACGTATCCGCTACCGGCGAGAACGTAGAGCAGTGCGTTGAAGGTGGGATCCCAGGGCAGGTCGAGTTGCGAGCCCGGTGAGACTGATACGTGGGTCATGGCCATGGGCGTGTGGGTGGAACCTGGGCCTTTATGTCCGGCGATGTTCCCCGCGATGATGCGCACCAGTGACTCACCGTCCAACGGCGACACGAATACGACGTCCTGCGCTTCGAGACCTTGGTACGCGGGAGGGATCATCTTCTGCTTCGCCGGCAGGTTGACCCACAGCTGTATGCCGTGGAACAGTCCGCCCGAAACGACCAGCTTCTCGGGGGGCGTCTCGATGTGCAGTATGCCCTTGCCGGCGGTCATCCACTGGGTAGCGCCATTTTGGATGAGCCCGCCTCCTCCGTGGGAGTCCTGATGCTCGAATGTGCCGTCCATCATGTAGGTCACGGTCTCGAAACCCCGATGCGGGTGCCATGGGGTGCCTTTGGGCTCACCAGGCGCGTAGTCCACCTCGCCCATCTGATCCATGTGAACAAAGGGATCTAGATCCTGGAGCAAAAGTCCAGCGAAAGCCCGGCGAACGGGAAACCCTTCGCCTTCGAGACCTTGGGGCGCCGTCGTCACCGACTTCACCGCACGCTCGACGCTTTCAGAAATATCAACAACGTCGAAGTGAGCCAGCTCACTCCACTTCTCAGGCGTCACGGCAGGCATTTTGACCTCTCTCGTCGTCGAAGGGCATCTGAAACTATAGGTGTAAGGCACAGAAAAGCAACAGGTGAACCACGCAGCGAATATTCCTCACTCAATGCAATGGTCGCATCGCGTACACGCGGTGTTCAAAGTAAAGATACGGACAAACCTTTCGCCACGCGCTCGCGCGCGGTGCGCCCGATTCACTCCCGCGTTCCTCCTGACCAGGGATCTTCAACGTATGTTCGTCCATTCACACGCGCGCCTCGCGACGCTTCGTCAATGACACAGGACACTCACAGGGGTCTCACAGACACTTCAAAGGGTCACCCCATAAAACTGAAGACGTTCGCAAGGACGATCATTCAGAGAGGACGCCTATGACGTCGATGAAGATAGTGAGCCGAGCGGTTAGTGCCCTCGCACTCGGCGCTGCACTCACCATTGGCTCGGCCACCATCGCCGGGGCGCAGGGCTGGGGCAATTGGGGAGGCAACGGTCCAAGCCGCGGACTTGCCCCCTTTAGCGTCTCGACCCACGGAGATGCCGCGTTATGTGGAAAGGTCACGGCCGTCAGCGGCGACGACATCACCATCACCGATCAGCAGGGCTTTACGCGGATGATCGTCGTCGGTAGCACGACCACCTTCAACGGTGGAAGTACTGGCGTCGTCCCGACATCTCTGGTGGCGGGCACCAAGATCTTCGCCCAGGGAGCGGTGGACTCTAACGGAACGACCCTTGACGCTCTGAGTATCACGTTCGCTTCGACCTCGACTGGCCAGATGGGCTTCACCTGGGGCGTGATCACGGCCGTGACGACGTCGTCGATCACCGTGCAGAGCGAAAGTGGGACGTTAACGACGTTCACCTTCGCGACCACCACGCCGGTCGACGCCATCGGACACAACTCGGTCGCGCTGACCTCGTTGGACCTTCGAGTCAATGAGCACGCTGGCGTTGAGTTCAATACGACCGCGGACACCACGGCGGTGGGCATCTGGGTCGAGCTCGCTCACATCAGCGGAGTCGTGACGGCCGTCAGCGGCGACACCATCACGATCAGTGACCACCAGGGCTTCACGCGGTTGATTCTCGTGGGAACCACGACCACCTACGATGGCGCCAACCCAGGCGTCATTCCCGCCACTCTGTTGGTTGGTGCGCACATCCGCGCCGAAGGGCTGGTCGATGCCAACGGAACGACGCTCGACGCGCTGAACGTTGATATCTACGTGAACACCAACTCGCCCCAACAGGGCAATCAGCAGTCGGGGTTCGACGGCTCCGGCCAGTCTCACCGCGGGCACCACCACGGTGAGACTGGCAGATTTGGCGGTGGCTTTGGTGGAGGTTCCCAAGGCAACTTCCGCTAGTCAGTTCCCCTCAGTCGCGCCGCCCCCGCGAACGCCAATCGTCCAGGGTGTTCGGAGGGGCGGCGTCGCAGTCTCTTCCGATAAGTTGAGGGCAGCGCACCAAGCGCGCAGAGGAAGCCTTCGTAGTGGAGAGATGACAACAGTGGCGAGCCCCGTGAGTTGGCTGTGCGACATGGATGGCGTGCTCATCAATGACAATCAGATGGTGCCCGGCGCTGATCGGTTCGTCGACCAACTGCGCGCGAGCGAGCGCGAGTTCCTGGTCCTCACCAACAACGCGCTGTTCACCCCCGCCCAACTCCAAGAGAGACTGAGCTCGCTCGGTGTCCATGTGCGAGAGAACCAGCTGTGGACGTCGGCCCTGGCAACCGCCCAGTTCATCCACGACCAGCAGCCCAAGGGTCGCGCGTTCGTCATTGGAGAGACGAGCCTGCACGAGGCCGTGAGCAACGTGGGCTACGTCGAAGACGCTACGAACCCTGACTACGTGGTCCTCGGCGAGACGTGGAACTACTCTTTCGATGAGATCACCAAGGCCATCCGGCTCATCGATGACGGATGCAAGTTCGTCGCAACCAACCCCGAAACGAACGGCACGACGCCCCACGGACTTCTTCCCGGTTGCGGCGCCTTGGCGGCCCTCATCCAAAGCGCCACCGGAGTGCGACCGTATTTCGTCGGTAAGCCCAACCCCGTCATGATTCGTGACGCCCTCAACATCCTGGGCGCCCACTCCAAATCCACGGTCATGGTCGGTGATCGCATGGACACCGACGTCGTCGCCGGCGTGGAGGCGGGCGTCGAGACGATCCTCGTGTTGTCTGGGTTTACCCAACCAGAGGAGATCGGGCGCTACGCGTATCAACCCTCTCGCGTCGTGAACTCCGTCGCCGATCTCATCGATGAGTTGAAGTAGTCGCCTCGGCGCCCGTCTGCTGCAGGGCCAGCAGGAACGATGCCGCCCAGTCGTACACGTCGCGCCGGTAGGTCTTGCGACGCATGCGCGTCATGCGGTCCTTGGCCTCCTTGGGGCCAGCGTTGACCGCCAAGCGAATCGCCTCCTTCACGCCTTCGAGGTCGTGAGGATTCACCATGAAGGCCCCGCGAAGCTCCGCCGCCGCGCCGGCGAACTCACTCAAGACGAGTCGCCCGGTGAGGTCGGTGCGGCTCATGACGTACTCCTTGGCCACGAGATTCATGCCGTCGCGAAAGGGCGTCACCAGCATGACGTCGGCCACCAGATACAGCGCCACCAACTCGGCGAAGGGCAGGTTCTGGTGTAAATAGTGGACGACGGGGCTGCCAACTTGACCGAACTCCCCGTTCATCTCGCTGATGGCCTGCTCTAGTTGGTGGCGCTCTCGCTCGTAGTGCGCGTCGGTCTCGCGGCTCGGCACGGCGACCTGGACCATCACGTGCTTGCCCGGAACCAGGGAGCCGTCCTTGTACATCTCCGACACGGCCTTGATGCGCTGTTGAATTCCCTTGGTGTAGTCGAGCCGGTCAACGCCCAGGAGAACGAGCTCGGGGTCCCCCAAATCCTTTCGGATCTCCTTCGCGCGGGCGCGGATAGGGGGATCATTGGCCAGCGTCACGATCTGCTCGCAGTCCACCGAGATCGGGTAGGCCCCCACCCTGATGGTGCGCCCGTTGTAGTCCAGCACCGAGTCAGTGCCCGTGGCGGCGCTCTGGCGCCGGGCCATTCGCGAAAAGTTTGAGGCCGCTTGGGAAACCTGGAAGCCGATCAAATCGGCGCCGAGGAGCCCAGCCAGAATCTCGCGTCGCCAGGGCAGTTGCATGAAGAGCTCGATGGGCGGAAAGGGGATGTGCAAGAAGAAGCCGATGAGCACGTCGGGCCGCAACTGGCGCAACATCTGGGGCACCAACTGCAGCTGGTAGTCGTGAATCCAGACGGTCCCATTGGGTGCGACCTCTTCGGCGACCGACGCGGCGTAGCGCATGTTCACCTGGGTATAGGCCTGCCACCAGTGCCGGTGAAACGTCGGGGCTCTAATGGCGTCGTGGTAAAGGGGCCACAAGGTGGCGTTCGAAAACCCGAGGTAGAAGTTCTCGTACTCTTCGTCGGAGATGTCGACCGCCTTGAGGCGGATGCCTTCGTAGTTCGTCGGTGGAGTCTCGTAGTCGGACGTGCCGGGCCAGCCGATCCACAGCCCGTTTCGATTTTGCAGTACCGCCGTCAACGCCGAGACCAGTCCTCCAGGACTTGGCTGCCAGACGCCTGTGCCATTCGTGCCCGTGTGTCGCACGGGAAGTCGATTGGCGACAACCACGAGATCTGCTTTGGGGGAACTGCGAGTGGCTGGACGATTCTTGACGGTCGTCGCGTCACCTGCGTTGCGGGCTTGTTCCATCATGGTCGCTACCTGATCAAAAGCCTAATGCCCCCGACCTGCGTTGCGGGAGGCTGCAACGAGGTGACCCGAGTAGATACCCCGTCACCTCAGGTCATGGTAGTCCCGCGCTCATCCTTCCCGGCCGCGTTCCACCAACTGGGCGATCCTGCGGGTCCGATGACTGATTCAGTGGCGCGCTGGTCGGCCTCGATGACGGTCAGCACCGCGTTGATCAGTGCGAGGTGGGTCAGCGCTTGAGGAAAGTTGCCCAAGTGTCGAGCGGTCTTGGGGTCGAGCTCTTCTCCGTAGAGTCCAAGCACACTTGCCGCACCCATCAATTTCTCACAGTTGGTGCGCGCCCACTCCAACTCACCGATTTCCACGAGCGCCGACACGAGCCAGAACGAGCAAACGGTGAAGGTTCCCTCGTCCTCTCCCCCGATACCGTCGTCGGTCCTTTGGGCGCGGTAGCGATAGACGAAGGGTCCGGCGCTCAACTCCTCAGCAATGGCCAGCACCGTCGCGCGAATGCGCTCATCCTTCGCCGGTAGGAATCCGACGAGCGGCAAGAGTAGGAGCGAGGCGTCTAGCTGATCCGAGCCGTAGTACTGGGTGAACCGGCCCTGGTCGTCGATGGCTTTCGCGCAGACCTCTTGGTGGATCTCCTGTGCGGCGTTCCACCAACTGTCGGCACGATCACGCTCACCGCGCAGCGCCGCGAGGCGCGCGCCGCGATCGGCGGCGACCCAGCACATGACCTTGGAAAACGTGAAGTGCTGAGGCTCCCCGCGCACCTCCCAGATCCCGCGGTCCGGCTCTCGCCAGTATTTCAACGCCATCTCGACGGCCTGGATGACGATGCGCCAGGACCGCTCGCTCAGAGAGTCGCGCGAGCGTGTGTGCTCGAACACGCAGTCCACAATCGCCCCAAGGATATCGAACTGAACTTGGTTGTACGCGGCGTTGCCTACGCGCACCGGTCGACTGCCGGCGTAGCCCGTCCAATGATCGAGCTCGCTTTCGATCGGTGCCGCGGGATCATCCACGGGATAGAGAACCTGAAGGTTCGCGCGAAGCCGCTTGGCCTGCATGATGCCGCCCGGCGGCTCGAGGACGTCACCGAGGAACGCCAAGAAGTCGTCGGCCTCGGTATCGAAGCCCAGAGCGTGCAGTGCGCGCAAGGTGAACGCGGCGTCGCGGACCCAGGTGTAGCGGTAGTCCCAGTTGCGAGTGCCGCCGAGGGTCTCGGGCAGTGACGTCGTCGGCGCCGCCAACAAGGCCCCTGACGGTGCGTAGGTCAAGCCCTTCAGAGTCAATGCGCTGCGCTGGAGATACTCACGCCACGGGTGGTCGGGAAAGCGGCCGCCGTCGATCCAATCGCGCCAGAAGCGACTCGTCTCCGCGCGACAGGTGTCAACTTCAGCCCGGCTTGTCGGCGCCGCCGCCTCGGTCCAACTGAGAACCGCGAAGGACGTCTCGCCCTCTGTGAGACGGTGTCGAGCGCGGACCGCTCGACCCTCAATGCCAAATCGCATGTCGCCCGTCAGGGTCAGGCGGGGCAGATTCGGATTGGTCGTGCGAACGGTGTCGTACGCGGATCCGTCGTACGTCCACTCCGCGTCGACGCGCCCATAGTCGAAGGAGGGCTCGCAGTTGAGCAAGATGTCGACGCTGCCATGCAAACACGTGGCCGTTCGGATGAGAACGTGCTTGGCGTCGAAGTCACCGGGGGTTCTGCGGTGATGTTCTGATCGCTCACCCGTGCGATACCAGGGAGCGACCGCCAAGAAGTCATTGACAATCAGCCACCCACTTCGCGTCTGCCAGGTGGTGGCGAGCACCATCGTTCCCGGCACGTACTGACGGTGAGCGGGAACGGCACTGTCAACCGGGGCGAGGCGATACGAGCCTGCGGCGCGGTCAAGAATCGTGCCGAAGATGCTCGGGTCGTTGGGCTTGGGGATGCACATCCACTCGATCGCCCCGGTGGGGGCTACGAGCAGGCTATTTTCGCAGTCCGAGAGGAACGCGTAGTCGGCGATGGGCGGAAACAACGCCTCGAGCGTGTCTTGATTGGGGATGCCGATGAAGTTCGATTCGGCGAGACGCGAGGCCATCAGGGGCTGAACTCGACGGGGCCAGGATGCAACCTGGTCGTCTAAGGCTCGTAAGGAGCGAGAGTTCTCGCGCGTCACTATGGCCGTCCTTTGTGAAATATTGGAGTTCAACTACTAAATACCAACCGGCCATTGATGTCGGCGATACTTGCAGCGATTTTAGTGTCTCCGTACGAAAACATGTGTGCACTTCACCCACTTTTCATAATCACGAATTGCACTACGAACGACCACTCCACGACCAGGAGCGACGCGGAGGCATCCTCGAGAAGTATCCGGGGCCAGAAACTAGT
>JBOGFT010000057.1:0-3310 GCA_050701895.1 Acidimicrobiales bacterium | reverse complement strand
GCCGTTAACGGGGTGGCCACCTTTGCCAACGTGGACTTCACCAGCATCGGCTCCTGCACCTTGACCGCGACCGACTCCACGCGGGCTCTCACCACGGCGACCAGCAGCCCGGCGACCACCGTGAGCCCGGGCGCAGCCAGCAAGGTCGTCTTCACCACCGAGCCACCCACGACGGCCACGGCCGGCACGGACCTCACCACCTTCGCGGTCTCGATCGAGGACGCCTATGGCGACGTGGAGACGACCGTCAATTTCGACAGGATCACTCTGACCACCACTTCTGTAGGGTGCACCCTGGGTGGCACCGACCACGTAACTACCAGGAACGGCGTGGCCACCTTCAGCGCCGTCACGATCACCGCCGGCACGAGCTGCACCTTGACTGCGACCGACTCCTCAGAGACCCTCGCCACGGCGACGAGCACCAGCGTGACGCTCTAGCTGGCCATGATTGAACGTTTCTTCAACGTCGGTCGCCGCGAAGGACTGAGAGTTCATGGCCGCTTAGAACAAGAACCGCGTTATTTCATCGTCGAAAGCAGAGCAGGTTGACATGAGAAGAGCGAGCGAACCGTCGGGCAAGTTTCCGAGACCCTCGAGCGCCCGGGCAGGAGTTCGGGAGAACCCTTTCGGGTACGGGCGGTTGAGGCGTCACGATCGAAAATACTGCCGATCGGAGGCTGGCGCGTCACTCATCCTCGCGCTGGTGTATATCGTGGCAATCGGGCTGGTGGTAGGAGCATTGGCGAGTTGGGTCAATGACGACCTGATCAACACCGGACATTTCCAGTCGGCGAGCGCGCTTGATTACGCGGCAACTGCCGCGACCGACGTCGCGATCGCCGATATTCGCTACACCCCCTACGAGGCCTCGACAGCTCCCGGCCCGGGAAACTGCTTTAATGCACCGGCTGGCGCAAATACGAGCGGCTTGTGGTCCAGTAACTCATCGATGGGTTACACCATGGCCGTCTGGTGTTCGACGACCCAGACGGTTCCGGCTCAGATCACCCGCGAGGTGACGTTCTACACGTGCGAGGAGAGCACTTTGGAGCTGTCCAGTCCGAACACCGCGGCGCAGGACTGTGAGGCCAGCCCCTTTCTCTTCGCTGAAGTTGGATTCGACGACAATCCACCCAATGGATATCTGACGTCGACCTGTTATGACTCGTGTGGTGAAACGGCAGACGTGCAAAAGTGGATTTGGGGTGGCGCGGCCACCTCTGCGACGCCAGACGGCCCCGGTGCGCCCTCCAGCGTGGTCTTCACCACTGAGCCGCCCGCGACGACCACGGCCGGTGCCACGCTCGCATCCTTTTCGGTCTCGATCGTGGACACCAATGGCAACGTGGAGACGACCGGCAACACGGGGGCGACCGACACGATCGCTCTCACCTCGAGCTGCACCCTGGGCGGGACCGACTCGGTGGTAGCCGCGGATGGGGTGGCGACCTTCAGCGCCGTCACGATCACCGCCGGCACCAGTTGCACCCTGACCGCGACCGACTCCTCAGAGACCCTAGCCACGGGGACGAGCACCAGCGTGACGCTCTAGCCGGCCATGATGGAGCGTTTCTTCAACGTCGCCCGCCGCGAAGGACCGAGAGGTCGTAAGGTCGGCGGATAGAGGAACGCAATTATCTCCCGTCATCGGCGGTG
Organism: Acidimicrobiales bacterium; assembly: GCA_050701895.1. GTDB lineage: Bacteria > Actinomycetota > Acidimicrobiia > Acidimicrobiales > RAAP-2 > RAAP-2. The sequence continues at coordinate 1,651 of JBOGFT010000057.1, read as the reverse complement.
CAGGTTGACGTGAGAAGAGCGAGCGAACCACCACGCAAGTTTCAGCGACCCTCGACCGCTCAGACAAAAGCGGGGGAGGACCCCGTTACGGGCGAACGATCGCTCCGTCACCGCGTTGACGAGCGGGCAGGTTTTGCCAAGGTGCAATTTAGGTAGACGGCGGTGAAGAGGTTGACAAAGAAAATGAAACACGCCCGGCCGCCGAGGTTGATCTCGGCCGGAATCGCGCTGGCGATCATGGGAGCCGCGATGGCGGGGGCGCTCCCGGCGAGCGCGTCTACTCAGTCCACGCTCACCGTGGCGTACCCGAGCGTCTGCGCATTTGACTCCGGCCCGCTGGCGACGAAGTGGTGGGACCAGGTCAAAGTAGATTTTTCCGAGGCGTACCCGAACGTTACGGTCAAATACATTGCGATTCCCGGTAGTTACCAGGACTATGTCAATAGCCTCAGCGCGCTCTACCGCTCAGCCTCGACGGCGCCCGACGTCGCTGAGCTGCCCTCTGCGCAGCTTGATCAATGGTCGTCATCGGACTACCTACTCCCCCTGAACTCGTACCTGAAGACGTCGTCCTGGTTTCGGAAATATCCGAAAGTTATTAAGGAGGAGGGAGAGTTCAACGGAAAAATCTACGCGGTGAACGCTGGCGAGAATGATAACGCCCTCATGTACAACGAGGCGATATTCAAAAAAGTGGGCATCGCGGTTCCGTGGACGCCCACCTCGTGGCAGGACATCATCACGACTGCCAAAAGGATCAAGAGCCGAATGGCGAACGTGACGCCGCTGTGGTTGGACGGAGGTACGGATTCGGGCGAGGTGGGGCTCTTGGAGGGCATCAACAATTTCATCGCCGGTTCGTCGACACCGACGATTCAGACTTTGGCTGGCAAAATGGTGATCGACAGCCCCGGTATTAGAGCGGCTCTTGGCTTCTACCGGCAGGTGTACGCCGACGGACTCGGTCCAAGCGAAAGGGCGCTGCTCAATCCAAACGCGGCAGCCGACCTTCCGAGTCTGTTGAAGGCAGGAAAGATTGGCATCGCCATCGGGTCGAACGCTGATGGTGGGGATTGGACCAAGCTCGTGGGCACTCCTTATTGGCCGCGCGCCGCCTCAACGATCGGCGTCGCCAGCTTGCCGAACGAAGCGGGTACGGGCATCGCGAGCGCGCTCTCGGGTTGGGACCTCGCGATCTCCTCACGGGCTCCAGATCCAAAGACCGCCTACGACTTCATCAGCGTTGCCCAAGAGCCCTCCAACGTGGTCGATTCCGCGGACTGGGCCGGATGGGTGCCGCCCGTTAAATCAGATTGGGCGCTTCGCGGGTACACGAAGTTCGCCCCGCCCTTCAGTGCAGATTTCGCGAAGATCGTCCGTCACGGCATCGAGACGCCGACCAGCCCCAAGTATCCAATTTGGGCGCAGGGCATGAACGAAGCGACAGGCGAGTTCGTGGATAATCCGAACACATCGGTTGGTCAAGCTCTTCGCACGTTGGAGAAATTCGTCACAGAGCAGCTTGGGAGCGCTTCCGTCACCACGTTAAGGTAGGCGCGCCGAACTAGCCGAAGTAACGGGAGACCTGGGACCGAACGCTGACCGGACTCAGCCATCCGTGCTGAGGGCACGGGTGTTCTCGAGGTTGTCC
>JBOGFT010000056.1:0-8662 GCA_050701895.1 Acidimicrobiales bacterium | reverse complement strand
CTAGTGTAGTGTCTCGTAATTAGGTGGTGATTGTGGTATCGTGAGGTATGCGACACGCGTCACCGCCGCTGACGATTGAAGAAGGTCAACGCGCGATCTTGGAGAAGCTCGCGAAGTCCCACACCGCCGCGCACCGCGAGGTGACTCGCGCCAGGGCGTTGCTCATGGCCAGTGAGGGAATGGCCAGCACCGCGATCGCTGGCCAACTGCAGGTGTCGCCCGCGAGTGTGGTGACGTGGCGAGCGCGCTTCGTCGAAGAGGGTGTCGCCAAGATCGGACGAGTTCGTCCCGGTCGGGGTCGTAAGCCCGAGATCCCCCAAGGGACGATCGACGAGATCGTGCGCTTGACCCAAGAGACGACTCCCGAGGGTGAGACCCACTGGAGCTGTCGCTCCATGGCCAAAGTCACGGGCGTGAGTCCCGCCACGGTCCAGCGGGTCTGGTCGGCGCGAGGACTCAAGCCGCACCTGGTGAAGACCTTCAAGCTGTCGAACGACCCGCACTTCGAAGAGAAGCTCATCGACGTGGTGGGTCTGTACTTGAACCCACCCGAGCAGGCCGTGGTGCTGTGCATGGATGAAAAGAGCCAGATCCAGGCCCTCGATCGCACCCAACCCTCACTACCAATGAAGAAGGGGCGTGCGGGCACCATGACCCACGACTACAAGCGTCACGGCACCACCACACTCTTCGCCGCCCTCAACGTCGCCTCGGGAGCGGTGATCGGTGAGTGTCGGCCACGCCATCGTCACGAGGAGTTCTTGAAGTTCCTCAAGAAGATCGACCGCGAAGTTCCCAAGGCCCTGCAGATCCACCTGATCCTGGACAACTACGCCACCCACAAGCACCCCGACGTGAAGAACTGGCTCGACAAACACCCTCGTTTCCACCTGCACTTCACGCCGACGTCGAGCTCGTGGCTCAATCTCGTCGAACGTTGGTTCCGCGAGATTACCGACAAGGCGATCCGTCGCGGCGTCTTTCCGTCGGTGCCCGATCTCATCAGCGCGATCGAGAACTACCTCAACGCGCACAACGACGACCCCAAGCCCTTCGTGTGGGTCGCTTCAGCGGAGAGCATCTTGGAGAAGGTGAGTCGCGGTCGCGTGGCCCTCGAAGCAATCACCAATTAAAACTGAATCACTGCACTAGATTGTCTACCGATGCCAGTTAGTGGATCGTACGTAAGCCCTCGTGGAACACTGCCGAGCCCATTGAATAAATTGAACTTTCTACTGCTCGCTCAGGTTCTCATGTGCTCGTCTCATTTTTAAAACTTACTGATCTGAGACGGCTGCCGAGTGAGAGTTTGACATCAGAACCTTCACCAGCACCGTCCAACTAATCTCCATTCTTGATACTGGATTCCTCTGGGAGGGTGGTGGTTCCGACTACAGACGGACGGGCGCACTCTGCGTATCAAGGCGCTCGTCAAGCATTCGCTTCATTTGCGCTCGTTCGACCTCATTTGAAGTCAGTGAGATCGCTTTGGACAGTTCAACCGCGGCTTCGCCGCGTCGATTCAATTGCGTCAACAGATCGGCCTTGAGCTTCGGAAGGTATGGGTACGTCGCCATACGGCTATCGCGTTCGACCTGATCGACTTCAGCGAGCGCCTCTTCAGGTCCCTTGATCATTGAGGTGGCGACGGCTCGACTGAGAAGGGCCGTTGGTGAGGGCCAGACGGCGAGCAGTTCGTCGTAGAGTTCCCTGATTCGATTCCAGTTGGTTGGTCCATCAGTCTCGACGTCAGCGTGACACAGCGCGATCTCGGCCTGGAGTTCGAAGCGACCTTTCGGGCCACTTGATGAGTTCGACGAGAGAAGGTCACGTGCTTCAGTAATGGCAGCCCGATCCCACTTCGTTCGATCCTGTTGAGCCAACAGCACGGGTATACCAAACTCATCAAGGCGCGACGCTCTCCGAGCGTCTATCGCGAGAAAAAGCGCGAGAAGTCCGCGAACCTCGTTGTCGCCGGGCAAAAGCATCCGAAGAACTCGAATTAGTCGGAATGCTTCCTCAACCATGTCCACACGTACGAGTTCTGATCCCGTCTGAGAGGTATGGCTCATCGTGAACAAGAGAAAGACAACGCCAAGGATCCCGTCCTGGCGCTCGGGCCAGTCATTGATGGCGGGCACCCGCATCGGAATAACGGAGATGGCGATCTTCCGCTTCGCCCGAGTGAGTCGTGCCGACATAGTCGGCTCCGAGACGAGGAGCGCGCGCGCGATATCCGCCGTCGGCACCCCGCACACGAGTCGCAAGGTCAGCGCAACTTGTGCTTCGACGTTTAGTGCCGGGTGACAGCACATCGAGAGAAGCCCTAGCCGTTGGTCTTCGACGGGTGCATTGTCGTCGCTGAACTGTTCGTCGTCACTTGAAGCAACAAGCAGTTGCAATTTCGGGGTGAGACGGGCGTGGCGTCGAAGGGCGTCCACCGCTCGTCGACGGGCAGCAACGGTCAGCCACGCGGCCGGATTGCTCGGGATACCCGTCGTCGGCCATGATTCAAGTGCCTGGGCGTACGCCTCTTGCACGCACTCCTCTGCCAAGTCCAGGTTTCGCGTTAGTCGTGCGGTCGTGGCGAGCACGACGCCCCAGTCGCGTCGATGAGCGTCGGCGACGGCGCTACCAACGGAATGGGGCGCCGTCATAGTCCTTTGGCCATACGCCGAAGCCACTGATCGGTCGTATCTCTAAGCCACCACCTTGAAGAAGGATGGGGTTGCGACGAGCGGTCGCGATGGCCTCGTCAAGGTCGTCGGCGTCGAGGATGAAGAGACCAGCAATGGCCTCCTTCGCCTCTACGAACGGTCCGTCGGAGATCACGTCGGCTCGCAAAGAAGTCGCAGTTGTGACATCTTCGAGAACGATCGCGGCGCGCATGTTGCCCTCAGACATGAGCTCGTCTGAAAAAGCCTCGTGCTCTTCACGCTCGCCTGGCTGGACATCCGAACTGGGTCGATCGAAATCTGCGTACAGGAAGATCGCATACTGGGGCATCTCTGAAACTCCTTTATCTGAATGTTGCTATGCAAAGACGTCGAACGTCGAACGAGAATTCGACAGTTATTTCTTCAAAATATAAGCCTCTCAATCGTTTGGACCATAGGCAATTTACTGCTACCCGAGGCTGAGGTCGTTGGTGGCGCCATCACCCCGTGAGGTTCCATAAAGAATCCCGGGGCGAAGCCTTCCACGGTGATTCAGTCATTCACGGAACTCGATCTAAGTTACCGAGGACAACTACGAGCGCCTCTTAGGGGTCCAAGGCGTACGTCCAGTACCCAAAGAAGCGGATGCCCTTGTGGACGACGCTCGAAAACTGAACAGTTCCAACGCTCGAAAAGTGAACAGTTTCGGACACTCTAACTCTTGTCGTCGGTGGTCAACATCACGCTCGGCAGGCTGTCGACACCTCGTCCCCGCAGTCGGTAACTGGCTCCCTTGAGGTTGAGCACGTCGGCGTGATGGACGATGCGGTCGATCATCGCGGCCGCGACCACTTGGTCTCCGAACACGCCACCCCAGCCCGAGAAGGGCAGGTTGCTCGTGAGCACGATCGAGGCGTGCTCGTAACGCGAGGAGACGAGTTGGAAGAACAGGTTGGCCGCCTCCTGCTCGAAGGGCAGATAGCCCACCTCGTCGACGACGAGCAGGGGGTAGCGACGAAGTCGCGCCAACTCTGGTCCCAGTCGTCCGCGCTGGTGGGCCTCGCTGAGACGAGTGACCCACTCGCTCGCCGAGGCGAAGAGGACGCGGTGTCCCTGGCGCGCGGCCGCGATCGCGAGTGCGATTGCGAGGTGGGTCTTGCCGGTCCCGGGCGGTCCCAAGAGGACGACGTTGCGCGCCTCGTGCAGGTAGGCCCCTGACGCCAGTGCCGACACCGATGCTCGAACACCTGACTGGACATCGAAGTCGAAGTCCTCGAGGCTCTTGCGTGTCGGCAGGCCGGCGGCGCGGATGCGCAGCTCGGACCCCGAGGCCTGTCGCGCACTGACCTCGCGCTCCAACACCGCCGCCAGGTAGTCCTCGAAGGACCAGTTGGCGTCACGCGCTTGGTTGGCGAGTCGTGACGCCGCGTCGGCGACGCGTGGGGCCTTCAGGGCCGCGGCCAGGTAGGAGATCTGCTTGGTGGAATCGTTCTGGTCCATCACGCCTCTCCCGTCAGTCCAAAGGCCCGGTCGTAGTCGAAGAGGTCACGGGTGAGCTCGTCGCTCGCAGCAACCCGGGGTCGCTGGAAGTCCTTGCGCAATAACGCCGCGCGCGCCACGTGGGCGTCGTCACTGAGGGTCAGACCCTTCGCCCACACGCGAGCGTGCTCGGCGACCAGGTCCCTCGACGCGCACCCTCACGCGCTCTAGGTCCGCCGCGACGTCGACGAGGCGACCAATGGCGCGCGGATCGACCGAGTAGTCGTTGGTGTCCAGGCGCACGTAGTAGTCGCGAGGCAGGCGAACGCGCTGGTGCCAGCCCAGGTGAAGTGGCCGCGGCGGTAGTGGGCGCATCGCGGCCAAGTCGGCCTCGAGGCGCTCGCGTGGTGCGGCGCGCGTCGTTCTCACCACGCGGGCATTGGCGCGGCTCAGCCACTGGGTGAACTGGGCGTTGAAGTCGGCGGGCGAGATGAAGTGTCGTCCGGGCATGAAGGAGGTCTCGAAGTGGCCGTTGCGCCGTTCGACGATCCCCTTGGACTCCGGGTCCCTCGGGGGCAGCGTCACCAGCGTCGTGGCGAGGGTGCCCATGAACGAGTCGACGCCTTCGGCGTGACGGCGTCCGCGCCCGATGCCGCCCTCGTTGTCCCAGATCAGTCGGCGCGGCACTCGACCGAGCTCGTTCAAGAGCTCCCAGGTGCCGAGCAGGAGGTCCTCGGTGGTGCGCGTGGGGATCATGCGAGCCAGCACGTAACGCGAGTGCGCGAGCGTGATCACCAGCACCGGACAGAGTCGTGAGGAACCGTCCTCGAGGGGGATCTTGCTCGGTGGGAACCACAGATCACACTGGGCGGCATCGCCAGGGTCCCACCTGAGCCGGTCGGCCGGGTCGATCTTTCGATAGTCGGGTCGAAGGCGCGCCACGTTCTCGCGAAACCAGGTCATCGACCCGGTCCACTCGACGCGTTCGGCGAGCACCGAGCCCGGCATGTCGGGGAACTCCTCTAAGAGGGTTCTCACCCGGGGCTCGACGGTGACGAAGGACGTCGCCGTCGGAGTTCGTTGGTAGTTCGGCGGGTTCGACGATCGCACCGCCTTCACCACGGTCGTTCGAGAGACGCCCAGCCTCTCAGCGATGCGCGCGTTGGGTATTCCCTCGGCCGCCAGCCTTCGAATAATTGCCCAGTCTTCCAAAGTGATCACCCTCCATTTTCAGGTGTTCACTTTTCACCGTCGAAAGTGTTCAGTTTTCGAGCGTTGCCGACAGCCCTTTGGTGATGATGCCGACGAACCCACGTCCTGACGTTATGAATTACCCGGTCTTCTTGCAAACTGCGACCTGGCGGTCAGTGTCGAATTGAGATGTTGGCCGCAACAGCGCTAGTTGAGAAGAGAATTGGGCTGTTCAGCGCCAGGGGTCCAAAACAGTTTTCAGACCGCGGCGATTACTCGGAGAATCGTGATTCGAGTTGACGCATCGCATTCGACTTGATCACTTCAGTCGGGTAGTAGTGGTCAAACACGGCGATCGCCTCATCAAGCGACGAAATCTCGCACGTGTCGAGCAATCTCTCGATGTCGGTCTCGTCGCGCCGGCCGCGCCCGGCGAGGAGCTTCATTGCGAGGAGTAGTTTCGGTCCCGCGATGCAGACGATCACGCCGTTATCTTCGATGAGTGGTTCCCAATCCGCCTCGGTGTGGAAGTGACTGTCGTACATCTTCGCACTGTCGTTGAGCCATGTCTCCGGCCATCCCTTCGCGTGCGCGACCCGCTTTACGGCTTCGCCAATGGCGGGGGACGGGTTGTGGAGAGTATCAACGTCTCGCGTAAGTTCTTCTCGGCCGACTAGAAGGGCGACGGCGGCACCTCCCACGACATGGATGGTCGATTCAGCGTTGACCGATACCAGCTCCGCGACCAGAGAGCGCAAGCCCTCTTCGATGTCGTCAGTTGAGAATTGCACGATTAGACGCTCGCCAATTCAGATTCAGCCAGGTGAACTCCATGACGTCGAAACGCTGGGGGAACATCTGCGTCGTCGGTGAAGCGGGACACTCTCCAAATATTTTTGAGTTTCCTGGAGGGCAACTGAACCCACTCAGGCACAGGCAGGTCGGCGCTCGATAGGTGATGGTCGACCACTGCCGCAATAGCGGCGTCAAAACGTACGTCACCTGTGTTGGCGGGTTCCGTGACGCACAGTGCCGATCGGATCGTTACCGATGCCGAAGTGAGATCGTCACTCAGACCGATGAGCGATCGGAACGCGGCGTCCTCGCTGCGGCGCTCTGAGTTGAGCTCTGCGCGAATGTAGTCACCCCATTCGGCGGCGGTCCCGGCGAGCGTAGGAATGGCGATGATGCGATGTCCCGCAGCACCGAGGAGACGACTCAAGTTTTCGACTCGCGTGTCGTGGGCGGACCGTTCAATATCGGCAATTGAGGGTTGAGATACGCCGGAACGGTCGGCGAGGGCCTGTTGGGTGAGGTTGCTGGCTCTTCTAGCTTCCCTAACTAACTGTGCTGTGGTCATCCTGATCCCTTTTATATGACTTTTCATATTATACCACGGTCAGGGGAAAATGATCAATGTTCCGCGAAGGCGAAGTAATCGCCGTCGACCAAGCGCACCTCAGCGATGGGCACGTCTGCGCTTGTAGGCCGCGGCCTACAAGGAGGGGTCATAATGACCCCAAGTCACCAATACCGATGGCTGGTGAGCCTGAAGCCACTCCTGCCATGTCGGGTAGGCGGCGGCGTTCGTTTGGTAGTCGAAGAATAGGTCTGTCTGAATGTTGGCCAGGCCGGGTCGCCGCAGGAACGACAGCTCATCGCCCCAGAGATCTGGATCTAGTTTTTTGGCGCGAGGCTCGTGCCGACGTGACGTAGGCGGGTCGCGGCGGGAGAGAAGAAGTTCGCGCGCAGTTTAGATTGCGTTTACGGGTCTAAGGATCCAAGATCTCCAGTATGGAGTGGGCGCGGAAGGGAACGGGTGCGGGATGCGAGTGAAATGGCGGGCTCGAGTGGGTGCCGCGACTCCGGCCCCTACTCTCGGCTCGACGCGGCGGTGAGATCGAGTCGACATGTCTTCTTATCGGACGACCCGTGACGCGCTCTGCGCTTTGCGATGTACTTCGTGGTCCGGTCATGCTCGCGCCGATGGCGGGCGGGCCGAGCACTCCAGAGCTCGTCTATGCGGTCAGCCAGGCAAGAGCTCTGGGCTTCCTCGCCGCGGGCTACAAGACGTCGCGTGCCCTAAGCGAAGAGATCGTGACTCTTCGCTCGCTCAACTGCGCCACGTTTGGCGTGAACGTCTTTGTGCCGGGCCAGCCGACCGCCCATCGCGAAGAGGTCGCGTCATTCGTCGCAACGATGGCAGATGACGCCGCGGTGCTCGACACCCAGTCGGGCGAGCCCGAATGGGACGACGACGAATACTCGGCCAAGATCGAGGTACTCCTAGCGGACACGCCCGCCGTGGTGAGTTTCACCTTTGGCTGTCCCGAGCGCGAAGTCGTTGACGCCCTACAGCACGCGGGAGCGACAGTCGTGGTCACGGTGACTAGCCCGGACGAAGCGCTGATGGCAAGCGCTCTGGGTGCGGATGGCCTCTGTGTGCAAGGAATCGAAGCGGGCGCGCACCGGGCGACGTTCGTCAATGACGAAGCGGCGATGCACGGAGACGGCATCCTCACCCTGCTGCACGAGGTGTCGCGTGTGACCGACGTCGCGCTGATCGGCGCCGGGGGAGTGATGGAAGCATCCGATGTACGGTCGGTCCTGGAAGCTGGGGCTATTGCGGCGCAGTGCGGGACGGCATTCCTGCGCTCCTTTGAGAGCGGCGCGAGTCAGTTTCACCAGGACGCTCTGGCGAGTGGGCTCTTTGACGAGACCGTGATCACGCGGGCGTTTAGCGGTCGACCGGCGCGCGCACTTCTCAATCGATTCGTTGCCGAGCACGCCGGCGCACCGGCCGCGTATCCCGAGATCAACCGCGTCACGCGGCCCCTTCGCACAGCGGCCGCGAAGAAGGGCGACCTGCAGCGCATGAGTCTCTGGGCCGGCACCGGGTTTGCGAGGGCGCGCGCGTTGCCCGCCGCTGAGATCGTCGAACGTCTCGCCGGATCGTGAACATGGCGACGTGGGTAGCTTCACTTGTCTGATAGCGCCTATCTCCGTGAAGTGCGCTCCTCGATGGCTCGCAGCACCGCCACCATGTCGGCGTCGCCGAGTCCACTCGCCATGGTCTCGCTGAAGAGCTCGTGACAGAGTTCGAGCAGTGGCGCGGCAATGCTCGCGTCGGCGGCGGCCTCGACGATGAGGCGATTGTTCTCAAGCACGTCGGAGATCCTCGCCTGCACCGTGAAGTCGCGGGCGAGGAGTTTGGGCAGCTTTACCCGTGAGATGTCACTCGCCATCTGACCGGAGTTGAGCACGCTGAGCAATTGGTCGCTGTCGACGCCAAGGCGCTCAGCGAAGTGCACGCACTCGGCCAGCGCCGTGACCTG